>JAMFSK010000114.1 GCA_026225235.1 Burkholderiales bacterium | reverse complement strand
CAAACCAGCGGTCGGCAATCGGCAAGCTGCTCATGAGGGTATCGCTCCACTCGTGGAAATGCCGTACTTTGACATACCTGTCAGCGCCCCGTGTCGGACCTCGAGGAACGGGAGCCGTCTGAAACCGAGAGCGCGAAGCCTTGACCCTGGTCTAAAAGGACAGCACGAATCGCGTTCCCTTGCTCAACGGTTCGACGCTGAGCCGCCAGTGATGCGCCACCGCGATCTCCCGACAAATGGCCAAGCCCAGCCCGGCGCCATCGTGTTGTACATCCGGGGCGCGCCAGAATCGTTCGAACAAGAATGGCAGATAGTCCGCACGGATGCCCGGCCCTTCGTCACGAACCTGAATCGAGTGAGGGTCGATTGAAACAAAGACTGATCCGCCAGGGGACGTCGCGTTGATTGCGTTTTCGACGAGATTCTTCAAGAGGATGAACAAGCCGCTTCTATCGGCGTTGATAGTGGGCATTTCAGCAGCCGCATCGACCTGCAGCTTGACCTGCTTCTGGTCGGCCTTGCGCGCGAGATAACCCACGACATCCTGTGCGACGTCGAGCCGGTCTACCTCGATGAAGTTGAAATTTTGCGCTTCGCTGACTTCCGCGAGATGCAAGAGCTGGCGCACTTGCCGCGCCATCATGTCGATCTCCCGGAACAACAGCTCCTTGTTCTCCAGGTCGGACTGAAGTTCGATCTGACCTCGCATGAGGGTCAGCGGCGTCTGGAGTTCATGGGCGGCGGAAGCGAGAAACTGCTGTTGCACGGTAAAGCCATTTTCCAATCTTGCCAGCGCAGCGTTGAACGCCGCGAGAAGCGGTTTGATCTCGCTTGGAACACCCTTCTCGGACAAGCGCGTCCTGAGGTTCTGGGGCGTGATCGATGCGGCGGCGCGCGAAGCCTCGCGTAAAGGACGCAACACGCGACGCACCGTGAGGGTGAGGGTCAGCGCGAAGACAATCGTCGCGATCAGCACGGTGACGGCGACGGTGCCGGGAAGCCGGTCGACTCGTTCGCCAAGCACGGCTCTGTTGAACGCTTCACTGATCGCGCTCTTGACCACAAAATGCATCCCGTCGTGTTCGATGCGCAGTGTGGCCACATCGAAGGGGCGGTGATCGATGCTCAGATAGCGGATCGAACCGGCCGCTGCGGCAGGGTTCCCTGCATCCCAAGGCGCACGGCTATGGGGGTCTGCCGAGGTGAGCACGATATGGCCGGCATCGTCGAACACTTGGTACATTAGCTCAGTCGGCACGACCTGAAAGAGCCAGCGTGTCTGTCCAGCGAGGTTCACAGAGACGGGGTGGTCCGAAGCGTCGAACTGCAAGCCCGCGGCAACGCGGCCCACTGTCCTCATATCCGACTTGACCTGGAACCGCTCCGGCGGTGAGTGGCCAAAGGTATAGACGACGATCGCGGCGAGCACGGTCAGGCTCAACGCCAGGGCACCCACAGTGGTGACCCACAATCGGACAGATAGGCTGCGAATCCAATAGTTGAACATGAGCGGCCTTTTGTTTCGTTTGCTCGTTGACGCAGTCCTGCTGCCGATGACCTAGTGCGCCTGCAGCACAAACCCCGCGCTGCGAATATTGGCGAGCACGGTCGTTGAACTGATGGCCTGCAATTTCTTGCGAAGTCGGTGAATCGTGACTTCGAGCGCATTGGGGGTCACGGCGTCGGCCAGACCCCAGGCTGCGTGTTCGAGCGCCGCGTGTCTGACCGTCTGCCCTTCCGCCTTGACTAGGGCCAGCATGATCTGCAACTCGGCCGGCGCCAGTCCGGTCGTCTTGCCGTCGCAGTGCATCGAGTGCTGCTGCGGATCGACAGTGAGATCGGCGAAGCTTTGCACCAGAGTTGTCAAGATCGGCGGACGTCGCATCAGGGTTCGCACGCGGGCGACCAGTTCACTCATCGCAAAAGGTTTGGTGACATAGTCGTCGGCGCCGCTCTCGAGTCCGTCGATCCGGTCGTGCAAGGCGTCGCGCGCGGTCAGCATCAGACAAGGCGTCATCTGTCCGGTCGCACGCAGGCTTTGCAGAAATGCCAGGCCATCGCCGTCGGGCAGCCCGCGGTCCATGATCAGGACTTCATAGCGGGCTTTGCCGATGCCATAGGCCGCTTCCGACAGATCCGAGAAAATATCCGTCTCGACCCCTGCGCCCGATAGGGCCTGCCGAATCATCGAGGCCAAACGTTCATGGTCTTCGATCAGGGCGACTCGCGACATAATGGGGTTCGATCAGTTGAATTGATAGAGGTAGCCGATTCTCGCCGTGGGCGTGAAGCGCTTGCCGATCAATGGGCTATCCGTGATTCCACTGCCCAGATGGGTTACGCCGAGGTCGACCGTGACGAGTTGATGAGGCGTGACACGATAATCGAATTTGGCCCCGACCGACTCATCGATGGTGGATTCTCCCGAATACGCAGGGCGCCCGGCCCGAACTTCAGATTCTCTGACGCCGTAATAGTAGTCGACGTATTTATTGCTGAACCATTGCGCGCCGATGTGGGGTTCGATGGACAGGCTGCCGTAGTCGAATGACTTGCCGAAGTCGAGGTTCGCTTTCTGCCCCTTGTTACCGCCGCTCAGGAAGTCGCCGGACAAGGTGCCAAATGCCGTATGCCAGGCCAATGCGGGTCCGACCCAGAAGGCACCCGCACGCGTTTCCATCCCGTTGAGAATCGGCGCATCCGAGCCCTTGTAGCCATCGCCGATTTCGTATTTGCCGCGCAGGCTGAAGACCACGCTGTTCCACTGGCCGATCTTCAGGTCGATCGTGGTGCCGAATGCATGGATCCACTTGTCCTCGAAGTAGAACAGCGGGATCGGTGTGTACTTGGATCCATAACCTTTGTATGGCGCTTGCTGGATGCCAACACCCACGCCGAGGCCCCAGTGGGTGACATTGGTCGCGTTGCTGAGCACGGCGAACCCACTATCGTCAGTGACCGGTGCGCTCCCGCCTGCGCCTTCTGCCCGAGCCGTGCCCGTAGAGAGCACGACTGACGCGAGCGTCAGAAACAGGGGACGTCCACGGCGAAAAATCTTTCTCACAGTCTTTCCTTCAAGGGAGGGATGGAACGGGAGGGACTGTAAGATCCGCAGACTTACTGCGGACTTACCCGTTCGATTCCATTGACGGAAAGACGAAAAGATTCACGCTACGCTTCGTTACGCGCGTAGCTTGAGGGGCACTACGATGCCGAAGCGGACGATGCGATGACGTCGCCTGGCAGCTCCATGGGATGCGTGACCGGGTTGGCATCTCGATCGCCGGCGCTGAGCGAGGACGCGTCGACGCCGGCAATGATCGGCTTCCACACATGGACCTTGCAGTACCACGCCTGCGCAAACCGTGACGCTCCTCGCACTTCGACCCCGGTCAGTGCAAATGTATCGTCCGATAGCTCAGTGAGCTTGGCATCGACGAGCGGAGAGAGCAGTTCGCCCGATGCCACCTTGCCGTCGGTGCGCAGTCTCGCCACCGTCACTTGCGCGGCAAGCTCACTGACCAGCTCGGATTCGATCGTCAATTCACCGGAAGCCGTATTCTGCCGCCCGGCGTCGCTCTCGGAAAGCAACCGTCCGTTGTGACGCATCGTCGTTACTTGTACACGCATGTTCTCGACTCCCGGCATCGAATCTGCGTTCGATGAAATTGAAACCTGTATGAATGTACAGTATCGTACAGGGAAAATCGAATTCGCGAACAGTCGCTTTCCCGAAGCGGTGGTGCGAGACGCTGTTTTGCATAAGACGGAGCGTCCGTTCGGGCGCCCGTGCCTTATTATTCCAAGCTTCCGGGCAGTCCGCTCAGCCCCATCAACGACCTGGTATCGGTACTTCAATGCCAAAGAAGCTGAAGCTGTACACCCTGCGCCTTGAGTTGCTGAACATCGAACCGCTTATCTGGAGACGGATCCAGATTGCCGGCGATGCGAGCCTAGGCTATCTGCATCACACGATCCAGGCCGCGTTCGGATGGGAGGATGCCCATCTCCACGAATTCGAAGTCGGCGCGCAACGGTTTGTGAGTGTGAGTGCGACTGGCGAAGCGCCGCCGGACGATGCGGAGGATGAAAGCAAGCAAGCGATCGAAGGCGTTGCGACCGAGGTGGGAGACGCCTTGGGATACCGATACGATTTTGGCGACGACTGGGAACATCGGATCGTTGTCGAGCGTATTGAATCCGTCGCGCATCTGGTGGTCTGTGCCAGTGTTACGGCGGGAGAGCGGGCTTGCCCGCCTGAAGATATCGGTGGTCCGCTCGGGTACGCCTCTTTCCTCGTCCGCTTGAAGAGCGAAGCGGGGCTCGACGAAGCGACGCGGTATCTCGATCGTATTGGGCCGGATTTTGACCCGGAGTTGTTTGATCGCTATGCAGCGAATGCAACCTTGATACGCATGGCGCGTCACGGTTGGGGAAGTCGCTGAATGGCGGATAAAGACTGTTTTATCCAGCGCTTGGCTTGAGCCCGTGAAAGCAGGGGGCGCCCCCCCCTTCGTACTTCTGAAAGAGTACGGCTCATTCAATATGATTCGATGCTGCTGGAAAACGAAAAATATACCGATCAACGGCATTTGCGGGTCGATTCAAACATAATTATTAAATTCCGATTGCCGGCGTTGTTTTCTGCTCGCTCCCCAAATCTAAATCTCTCTTTGCGCAAACGATTAACCTTTCGCTCGTTCGTGATGGCTATAGCCCTGCCCCTGCGGCGGTGATCTTGAGTCATGGTTTCTACTGATTGCTTGCAAAATGTGGAAAATCGTAAAACGGTTATCAAGCTGATTAATCGCGCGATTATATGTGCGTGAAAATATTGCCGATTCAGGTTGTTGTGCAAAACGCGACAGCGATGTTCGGGAGCTGAGGTCCGTTTTATATCGTTTCGGCAACGCGGCAAAAAGTCGTTTCAAGAAGCACGAATGTCCGGGGGGACAGGGTATGAATAAAAAATTACTCGCGTCGGCACTCGCTGCCGCGTTCGCTTTAAGTACGGGGTTAAACGGCGCCCAAGCCGCAACGTATTTAAATGGCACCGGGACGGCGACGTTCAATGTCACGCTCACGTTGACCGCCAACTGTACGATCGTTGCCAATCCCCTGAATTTCGGTAGCAACGGCGTGCTGACGAGCGTGATCGATCGAAGTACCACGGTCGCTGTGACATGCACGAACACCACACCCTACAACGTGGGTCTCGATGGCGGCAACGTGACGGGTTCGACCGTGGCGGCCCGTCTGCTCGCCGGGACGACGACGGGCAATACCACGACGACCGTTGCCTTCCAGTTGTACCAGGACGCCGCGCATGGAACGGTCTGGGGCAATACGCAGGGCACCAACACCGTGCCGGGAACGGGTTCGGGTTCGGCACAGTCGATCACCGTCTACGGCGAAGTGGCCGTGCAGGCGACGCCAAAGCCGGATGTCTATCAAACCACGATAACCGCGACTGTTTACTTTTGACCACCTCGTATCGCCGCTGTTTGACTCTCGTGTGTGCGCGGGTCACGGCCCGTACCGCGAGCCTGTCCTTGTGCGCGATGGCGATGGTGTTCGCCCTGCTCGTCGCGTCCGGTGGGGTGGTCTGCGCAGCGACATTGCAAATCTCGCCGGTGATGGTCGAGCTTGCCGCCGGCGATAACGCCTCGGGGCTGACCCTGAGAAACCCGGGGGACAAGCCGCTTTACGGTCAGGTGCGTGTGTTCAAGTGGTCCCAGGCCAACGGGGAAGAAATCCTCGCGCCAACGCAGGACATCGTCGCGAGTCCGCCGCTGATACAGATTCCTGCGCAGGCGGAGCAACTCGTGCGGCTGGTGCGTCCGTCGATGCAGCCTGCGAACGCCGAGCAGAGCTATCGCCTCTTGATCGACGAACTGCCTGAGCCCGATGCGAAGCTAGCCGACGGTGTCACGATCCGGCTGCGCTACTCGGTGCCGGTCTTTGTCGAACCGGCCGGCCCGCCCCGCTTGCCCGAGCTGATATGGTCGATTTCCCGTGCCGCGCAGGGGTGGCAGCTGGGTGTCGAAAATGCCGGTGCCCATCGCGCGCAGATCAGCGCCATCGAACTTGTCGACGCGAGTGGCAAGGCCTATGTCCTGAATAAGGGGCTGCTCGGCTATGCACTGGCGGGGCAGCACCGCCAATGGCCGATCACTTTGCCGAGCGACGCTGAGATCGGCGGTGAAATGACGGTGCGTGCCGCCGTCAATGCCTCGCCGGTCAGTACGAGCATTCGCGTCCAGCCCCAACCCTAGCCCCTTGGGGTGGGGGGCCAGTCGCGCGCTGTCACGCGTCGCGTACGCGCACCGGCACACGTCGCCACATGAGCTCCAGACGCCTCTCGCATCGTCGCCGGTCCAGACTTCATTTCTCGCTCGCCACCGCGGGAATGCTGGTGCTGGCCGGTGCGCGGATCGAGGCATGCGCCGATACCGATGCCGGCAACCCGGCGGCGCAGGTCCATGAGGTCTATCTCGAAGTCGATCTCAATGGCCAGCCCACTTCACTGATCATGCCTTTTCGGGAAAACAACGGACATCTGTCAGGCAACGGCAAGGACCTGAACACGATGGGTCTCGCTACCGAGCGACTAGGTATTGGCGAAGATGCCGAGGTCTCGCTCGATACGATCAAGGGGCTCCAGTACACCTATGACGCGGCGCGTCAGAGTGTAGAACTGCACGCTGCCGACTCGATTCGCAAGCCCTTCACGTTTGACTCGCGCGCGCTTGTCCAGGCACCGGCCGCCAGCGCGTCGCGCGGGCTCTTGCTCAACTATGACGCGTTCTTTCAGAGCAACGTCGAT
Source organism: Burkholderiales bacterium (assembly GCA_026225235.1). Lineage (GTDB taxonomy): Bacteria > Pseudomonadota > Gammaproteobacteria > Burkholderiales > Burkholderiaceae > Pararobbsia. Next base: position 417,347 of record JAMFSK010000114.1, on the reverse strand, counting down.
GCGCGGCTCGCCATCTATAGCGAACTACGCTATTTTGATCCTGCGGGAGTGTTCAGCACGACGGGCATCGGCTATCTGTATCGTTACCAGCAAGGCTATCTTCGATACGACTCGTCGTGGATTCACTCAACCCCGAGGCCCTCACCACCACGCAGTACGGCGACATGATTTCTTCGTCACTCGAGTGGTCGCGCTCCATCCGGATGGGTGGCTTCCAGTGGCGCAGCAACTTCGCGCTGCGGCCCGATCTTGTGACCTTCCCGGTCCCTTCGCTGTATGGCACGGCTGTGGTTCCCTCATCCGTCGACCTGTATATCAACCAGGTCCGCCAGTTCAGTGGCAGCGTGCCGAGCGGCCCCTTTGTCGTCAACGACGTGCCGGGTATCACGGGGGGCGGGGAAGCGACGCTCGTCACGCGCGATGCGCTGGGGCGCACCTTGTCCACGTCGGTCCCCTTGTATATCGACGCACGACTGCTTGCCGCAGGGTTGTCGAGCTATTCGGTTGAGGTGGGTTTCTTGCGGCGCGCCTACGGGCTCGAATCGTTCGACTATGATCCTCACCCCGCGGCGAGCGGGTCGGCGCGCTACGGCGTCAGCGATGCGGTGACGCTAGAAAGCCACGCCGAAGCCACCAGCGGCGTCTATAACGCAGGGGCGGGCGCGCTGGTACGGCTGGGAACGAGCGGGGTGATCAGCGGAGCGCTGGCGGCGAGCACGGGACATCTGGCAGGCACTCAGGTCAGCTTCGGCTATCAGTGGATTCAGCCCTGGTTTTCAATCGATGCGCAAACCGTACGCACGTTCGGTACCTATGGCGACCTTGCCGCGAGCGACGGTTCTCCGGTGCCATCGATCAGCGATCGCGTCACGGCCTCTGCGCCGGTGTTCCGTAATCAGACTGTGGGGCTAAGTTATATTGGCTTCAAGTACCCGGGCTCGCCGGCATCGCATATCGCTTCGGTTTCGTACTCGATGAATCTCAGCAATCTCGTGTCGGTCAATCTCAGCGCCTACAAGGACCTGAGTCACACGGGCTCGAGCGGCGTATTCCTGAACGTGAGCATTGGTTTCGGCCACAACGTATCGGTGAGCGCGGATGTTGGCGAGCAGAACGGCGAGGCGAGCTATAACGTCAACGCAAGTCGGCCTCCCGATTACGATGGTGGCTGGGGTTGGGGCGTGCAGGCGGGCGGCAACGGCGTAGTCCGATACGGGCAGGCGCAAGTGCAATACCTCGGCCGCTTCGGCGAAGCGACCGCGGTTGGGCAGGATCTCGGGGGCGTGAGTTCCGCCTCGCTCGATCTCAACGGCGCGATCGTTTTCATGGATGGGAGCGTCGAGGCCGCGCGCCGGATCTATGACGGCTTTGCGCTAGTGTCCACCGACGGCGTGGCTGGCATTCCGGTCGTTCATGAAAACCGGACCATCGGCAAGACCGACAGCGGCGGTCACCTGCTCGTGTCCGATCTCAATGCCTACCAGATCAACCAGCTCGGGATCGACAGCCTGGGCTTGCCTGCGGACGCACGCATCATGACGACCTCGATGGACGTCGTGCCGCAATCGGAGTCGGGTGTGCTCGCGCATTTTCCGGTGCAGCACTACCGCGCGGCCTCGGTGATTCTCCAGGGCCCCGACGGCAAACTCTTGCCGCCCGGCGCACCGGTGCATCACGTCGAAAGTGGCACGGACACGATCGTCGGCTACGACGGCGTTGCTTTCATTGACGAGTTGCAGCCGGACAACCACCTCGAGATCGATAGCGGCACGCTGCATTGTTCCGTACAGTTCGCCTATGTGGGGCAGGCAAACGGCACCTTGGCGACGTTGGGGCCGCTGGTTTGCACCGCGATCACACGTAAGGAGACGTCCCATCCGCAGAGCCCCGGCGCGTCCGGGACTCACACCTCTCCCGAGATGCAAGGAGGCGAGCGTCAATGAAACGCCATGCGTTTGCACTGCTCTTGTTCATCATGCTGCTCGGGGGCGCCAACGCTGCACGTGCGGATGGCTGCACCGCATCTATGTCGACCGTGAGTTTCGGTTCGATCAGCCCCATCAACAAACTCGCAGTCCAGAACGGCGGAACGCTGTCGGTCTCATGCAGCTGGCTGGCAACCACGATTACGCCTCATGTCATCGTGTGTCTGAACCTCGCGGCGCCCAGCCCGCGCACGCTTACCAATGGCACCAACGCCATTCAATATGACTTGTACCAGGACACGGCTTACTCAGTGCAGTGGGGGTCGACAACGGCGAATACCACGCCCATCGTCGTCTCGCTGGACAAACCCGTGATCAGCGGCGATGTCACTGTCAGTACCACCGTCCCCGTTTACGGAAGAATCACGGCCAACCAGCCGACCACCCCGAGTGTCGCCAATAGCGATACGGTCTACAAACAGGATTTCACGGCGGCGCAGACCTTGCTTAACCCGGGTTTCTATCTGCTGTTTGCCCCGAGCTGCGGCTCTGTGACCGCTACCACAGGTAGTTTCCCGTTTGAAGCCAACGCGACAGTCACCAACAACTGCAACATCACCGCCACCAATGTGGCGTTCGCCTCGACAGGGCTATTGAGCAACGCCCTGAGTGCGGTGGGAGCACTTAGCGTTCAATGTACCAACGGCGACGCGTATCGCATTTCGCTGGACGGAGGAAGCAGCACGAACGTGGGCGCAAGGACCATGCAACGATCAGGCGGAGGGGGGGCGGTTGGGTATCAGCTGTATCTCGATTCGCAGGACAAGACCGCCTGGGGCGACGGATCGGCCGGCACGACGATGGTGACAGGCACCGGATCGGGAGCGGCGCAGATCATCCCTGTCTACGGCGTGGTACCGGTGCAGGGGACCCCGGCGCCGGGCACGTATAGCGACACGATTACCGCCACCATCAGTTTTTGACTTGCCACGTGCGTGGCCTCGTAACGCGTGAGAGTCGGCTTAAAACGCCACCATCCAGATGCCGTTCGATGCGGCGCCGCCCTCGTGCAACACGGGAGACGGTACGTGCGTTGGATCGCGGTCGACTTGAGAAATGGCGTACGGCTCGCCGTGCAGGCAATCCACTGCGGGCAGCGCGGCCGTCTCGTCATTGGCGCTCGAATGAACCAGGCAGCTTTGCTGGATCGACAACGTGACCGGCACGCTCGTGATGTCCACGGGAGAGGCGATCGACAACGCAGGAGTCAGGAGAAACGCACTGAGCGCGAAGAAACGACCGGACATGGAAAATACGCCGCAAAATTAAAACCCTGGCTCAATCGGAGCCACCCCGGATATCGATGCCTCGTACCGAGGGCGTACTGCGCGAGCGTGCCCCGTGAGGCCGATCTTGTGCGCAATCGACAATCGGATTATCGCGCAAAAACAAAGGGGAAGGTGCTGCCCCGTGGCGGCAAGCCGCCGCGGGGAAACCCTCGGAATTCTTCTGGTTCGTGCTTCGATGGCCTGACTTGCCGACCTAATGTAAGTGCCATTGTCAGAACGAATGCAGGATGCCTGCAAAGCCGCCTGTCTGGCTATGCCCCGGATACGGATTCTGGCTGTTCTGAATGGCTTGCGTCGAGGTCGTATTGAACGCCGCGCTGTTGTCGGGCGGTTCAGCGAACAGCGAGAAGTTCGCAGTCGAACTATTTTGCACGGTCGCCGCCGTGAGGAAGAGGAAGGTCCGCTTTGACAGGTTGTAGGTGCCCGTCATTTCATAGAGCGTCGCATTGCCGCCGCCCTTGTTGGTGTTGATATGGAAGCCCCCGACCGTCAGCGCGGCGACTTTCGTGAACTGATAGGTCACGCCGAGCCACTCGTGGTCTGCCGAGGTCGGGCCGCCATCGGTCACTGCATTGGCGTTCAGATGCTGATAGGCGGCCTGCACCTTGACCGGACCAAACGTCAGGTTGACGGCGGCCGAGTACTCACGGCTGAAAGCGAACAGGTTCGAAAATTGGCCATTGCCATCGCGAATTTCGTCATAAATGCCACGCACCTCGATAAGGGTGTGCGTGTAAGTGATTTGCGCCCCGCCAGCGCGGCCGGTGGTCGACAGTGCCGCGGGAGTCCCCGCGTTGTTGGCGCCGTTAAAGTTCGTACTGTTCGACAAGGCATACTGCCCCGCGAAATCGAAGCCCGCCAGACTGGGCGACTGATAGTTGAACGAGTTGCTGATCTGCGGCCAGTTGCGGCCGCGCACGAGCGACGCCGATGAGAAGCTTTCCTGTACGAAGGGGTCGAAGTCCCAGACGCCGTTCGAGATAAACAGCGAGCGACCCATCTCGAAGGTCCCGTAGGTCGGGTTGCTCAGGCCGACAAGCGCATAGCGATTGAACAGGTCGCCCGGCGAACCCATCTGTCCGGTCATGATCTGAAAGCCTTCCTCGAGCTTGAAGATGGCCTGCGTTCCGCCGCCGAGGTCTTCGCTGCCCTTGATGCCCCAGAGGCTTGTGCCCCAGTCGCCCGATTCGGCGCGGATGCGCGACCCGTTCTTGAGTCCGTTGACGTATTCGATGCCGCCGTCGATGCGGCCATACAGCGTCACGCTGCTTTGCGCCTGGGCGCCGACAGCGGTGACGCTCAGCACGGACGCGGCAATCCATTTCTTGTTCATTGTCGTCTCCTCGATGGCGAGTTCTTGTTGGGTACAACCCGGCCCAGATTCTTTGATGCCGAATCTGTACTCTACCGTCGAGCAGGCAAGGCTGCAGTGCTCTGAAGAGGCGAAACGAGCGCCCTCTGTGCAACCGCCCGGTTCAATTGCGCGATCCCCACACGCCGATATTGCGAAATAGGGGCGCAACCGCACCAGACTCGTGATCTGCATCACGCAGCAGCAGGGTGACATGCCGATAGCCCTCACGAGTCTCGGCGCGAAAAACATTTTTTCCAAAGTAGCGACGGATTTCCACCGAAGGTCACGTTCAAGTCAGCACGAGGCGCCTGAATCGTGCCTCCCGACCTCAAGGAAACATCATGAAAGCCATTCGAAAAGTTGTCATCGCGGCTGCACTGGCAGCCGCATCTGCCGCCTCTGCTTTCGCGCAGGAAGTGATCATCGCGCCATCCGCGCCACCTGCACCGCGGGTGGAAGTCGCCCCGGGTGTCCGCCCGGGCTACGTCTGGGACGGTGGTCACTGGCGCTGGGCCGGTCACGGCTATGCCTGGGAGCCGGGTCACTGGCGCGCGGTCCGCGTGGGATATCACTGGGCGCCGGGCCACTGGGGGCGCCGCGGCCCCAACTGGGTCTGGGTCGAAGGTCACTGGGCACCCTGATGCGCTTGCGTCCGGCTTACATCCCCTCGACTCCAGGATCCCAATCATGTTAAAGACCCTCGTTACCCTTCTGGTCGCGGCGGCCGCGCTGTCCGGGTGTGTCGTCTACCCCGGGCACCTCGCCTATTACCGGGCACCGGTCGTCGTGTATTGAATGACCTCAACGTTGACTGGGCAGTCCGCGCGTGAGCGCAGAAGCCCGGTCATTGATCATGGGCTCTGGGACGACACACATTGAGCGAAGAGGATCCGGACGCGGAGTTGCTCGAACGCGTCGGCAATCAAGACCCCGCAGCGGTGCGCGAGATGGTCGCGCGAAAGTTGCCGCGTCTGCTCGCGCTTGCCACCCGGATGCTGGGCGACCGTGACGAGGCCAGCGACATCGCACAGGAAACCTTCGTGCGCATCTGGAAACACGCTTCACGCTGGCGCTGGGGGCAGGCGCGCTTTGACACCTGGCTGCATCGTGTCGCACTCAATTTGTGCTATGACCGACTGCGCCGTCGTCAGGAGACCTTGTCTGTCGATGACGTCGCAGAGCCCATCGACCCCTTGCCGCTTCCCGACGAGCAGATCGACGAAGGCGAGCGTCGGGAACGTATCAGTGCCGCGCTCGCGGCGTTGCCGGCGCGGCAACGCGAAGCGCTGGTGCTGCAGTACTACCAGGAACTCTCGAACATCGAGGCCGCCGCCTTGATGGGGATCAGTGTTGATGCGCTGGAAAGCCTGCTTTCACGCGCGCGCCGCAACCTGCGGGGTCTTCTCGCCGGAGCGTGCGGCGAGCACCTCAATGTGAAGGAACGCCGATGACTCCCGAACGCTTTCGCCGTCTCACCGAAGCCTACGGCGCGCTGCCCGACCACTGGCCGGCCGCCGAGCGCGCCGCGGCCGAAGCCTTGTTGGCGCGGGGCGATCCGGATGCGCTGGCCGCCTTGGACGAGGCGCGTGCACTCGACGTCTATCTGACGATGCATGCTGTGGTCGAGCCCGATGGAAGCCTCGTGCGGCGCGTGGTGGCGTCCGCGCCCTCGTCACGACGTGCAGGCAGACCGGCGTGGCAGCAGCCGCGCTGGTGGCTGTCTGGGGCCGGGATTGTTGGGGTGGGGGTGGCGGGCATCGCGGCAGGGGTCGTGGCGCTCTCGCTGATCGTGCCGGCGGCGCGACCGGTCGGCCCGCCGACCGCGTTTGACCAGACCGACGCAGATACGGCGTTCGGCAATGTGACGTTTGACCTGAACGAGAAATGAGCATGGCGCCGAACCGACTCAAGATGCTGCTGATTGTCTCGTTGGTGTTCAACGTGTTCCTGCTGGGAACGGTGGCCGGTGGCACGTATCAATGGATCGCCAAGCAAAAGGCCGACGTGGTTACCCAGCAACGTGGCCTGCGTTTCGCAGCAGCGGAGTTGTCGAAAGACCGTCGCAAGGAATTGCGGCGCGCCATTCGTCAAACTCGCATGGAGAGCCTCCCGCTGATCGCCGACGCCCGCAACGGACGGCTCGAGGTCGCCCAAGTGCTGGCTGCACCGGAGTTCGATCGTGCCGCGCTCGATGCGGCGCTGGCGCGCACGCGCGAGGCCGATATCGCTTGGCGTGCACGCGTCGAGACAACTGTCGCCGATTTCGCTGCCGCGCTCACGCCGGAGGAACGGCTGAAGCTCGTCGATGCGATGGAGCGTCATGGCCCACTGCATGTCGCCGAGCCCGCAAAAAAATAGTGAATTCAGAGCGACGGATTCGGCGCCATCTGCCGTTAAAGATCACAACGCACCCATCGGGAGATCGTCATGGCCATCCGGCCGCAATCCACTCCGGCAGCCATTGCCCTGAATCGCTTTGGACTGGGCGCCCGCGCCGGTGAAGCGGCGCCTGCCGATCCCGTGCAATGGCTCAAGGGCCAGCTCGGCAATGGACGTTATGAAGCGCTTCCGCCAGTGTGGGCTGATCAGCCGACCAGCACCACGCTTGCAGCGGCATTCGCGCAACGTGAGACCGCGATCCGTGACGCCGCGCCAGACGACAAGCAAGCCGTTCGTAAGTCGTCCAACGAAGACTTGCGCGACACCTATCGCGCCGCGGTCGACGCGCGCTTTCTAAGTGCCTTGCAAACATCGACACCGTTTATCGAGCGTCTTGTTCATTTCTGGTCGAACCATTTTGCGGTATCGACGGAGAAGCCCGCGGTAGCGATGTTGGCGGGATCATTCGAGGTCGAGGCGATTCGTCCGCATGTGCTCGGACGTTTCGAAGATCTGCTTGTCGCCGTCGAACAGCATCCGGCCATGCAAATTTTTCTCGATCAGGCGCGCTCGGTCGGCCCCGATAGTCCCGCCGCCGAACGGCAGGCCCAGCGTCATCCCGAGCAGAAGCCGGGACTCAATGAGAACCTCGCACGCGAGATCATGGAATTGCACACGCTCGGTGTGCGCAGCGGGTATGGGCAAGCCGATGTCGCGGAGTTCGCGCGGGCGCTGACGGGCTGGAGCATCGGTGGCCTGGGGGCGGCAGGAAAACGCGCCGACCTGGTTGCCCCCGGTCAGTTCGTGTTCCGCGACCGGCTGCACGAACCAGGCGCGCGCACCATTCTCGGCCGCCAATACGACCAACAGGGTGTCGGACAACCGTTGGCCGTCCTGCATGATTTTGCGGAGTCGCCGGCGACGGCGCAGCACATCGCCGAGAAGCTTGCGCGCCACTTCGTCGCCGACACCCCCCCACCGGCTCTGGTCGATCGTCTCGCGAGCATTTTCTCGGCGACACATGGCGATCTGACGAGTGTCTATCTCACACTGATTGATTCACCGGAAGCGTGGTCGCCCGTCGATGCCAAATTCAAGACGCCGTGGGACTGGGCGCTGTCTTCGCTACGGGGTCTCGGCCGCGCTGATGTCGGCAAGCTCAGCGTTGCACCCATGATGACTCAACTGGGTCAGCCGGTCTGGCGACCTGGCTCGCCTGCCGGCTATGACGATATCGCTGCGAGCTGGGCCGCGCCGGATGCGCTCGTGCGTCGCGTCGAACTCGCCCAACGATTTGCGTCGCGGGTCGGCGACGCGCTCGATGCGCGCACGCTGGGTCAGCAACTGCTGGCTGGTTCGCTCAGCGAGTCGACCGAGACTGAATTGTCGCGTGCCGAGAGCGCACCGACTGCGCTTGCCTTGTTACTTGTGTCGCCCGATTTTCAAAGGAGATAACACGATGCTCACTCGTCGGAACTTCATGATCTGCACAGGTGCCGGCCTGGGCGCCATGCTGATCGCGCCGCGTATGGTGTTTGCGTCGGTCGAGTCGGATCAACGCTTTGTCTTCGTGATTCAGCGGGGCGCGGCGGATGGCCTTAATACCGTCGTGCCCTATGCCGACCCAGCGTATGCGAGCTTGCGGGGGGCATTGGCGATCGATCCTGCGTCGGCGATCCGGCTCGATGGCACCTTCGCCTTGCATCCGTCACTGGTCGAAACGGCCAGGATGTATGCGGCAGGTCAGGCGCTCTTCGTGCACGCCGTGGCCTCGCCATATCGTGATCGCTCGCACTTCGACGGGCAAAACGTTCTTGAGACAGGGGGCCTCGCGCCTTATCAGACCAAGGACGGCTGGTTGAACCGGCTTGTATCGATGCTGCCGGCGTCCAGGGCCAACGCGATTGCCTTTGCCCCGACCATTCCACTCGCGCTGCGAGGGCGCGCGCAGGTGACTTCGTATGCGCCCTCTGCGCTACCGCAAGCACCCGATGATTTACTGGCACGCGTCTCGCAGCTCTACGCGGACGATCCGCAGCTTCACGGCTTGTGGACGTCGGCGATGGACGCGCGCGAACTGGCTGCCGATGCCGGTGCGCGCCAGGACCCGGCGAGCCTGGGCAAGCTGGCGGCAAGTTTTCTTGTCAAGAGCGACGGGCCGCGGATCGCGATGATCGAGACCGGCGGCTGGGATACACACAGCGCGCAAAACGGGCGACTGGGCGCTCAGCTCAAGGCACTCGACACGATGACTGCGGCAATGCGTGACGGGCTGGGTGAGCACTGGGAGAACACCACGGTGGTGGTGGCGACGGAGTTCGGCCGGATGGCGGCGGCGAACGGGACCGGCGGCACGGATCACGGCACGGCGTCGGCAGCGATGGTGTTCGGTGGTCATGTCGAGGGCGGCCGGGTGCTGGCCGACTGGCCGGGTCTCGGGCCTTCAAGTCTTTACCAGGGGCGCGATCTTCGGCCGACCCTGGGTCTTGACAGTTTGATCGCCTCGGTTGCAGGAGAGACCTTTGGCCTCGACCCCGCGCACGTCAGGGCGACCTTGTTCCCACAAAGCGCGACGGGCCCGGCATTGACCGGCCTGGTGCGCGTCTGAGCGACTACACTGAACATCGGCGCCCGGCAGCCACGCGACGCCGTCCTGTCAGGAGCCGTTCATGGGTGATGTCAAGCGAAGGCGCGCTACCATTATCGGAGGTTCCCTCAGCGGCCTCTTCACGGCGACTGTTCGAGCAGTCACCCAATGAACTCGATAGCCGGGGCGGTGGCATCGTGCTGCAACCCGATGTGATTGAAGCCTTCCGGTTCGGTGGCGTGAAGCTGCCTTCTCCCCCCGGTGCCGACTCTGGCGATCGAATCTATCTCGACCGCGACGACCGCATCATCGAGCAATTCCCCATGCCGCAGACACAAACGTCATGGAGCCTGATCTACAGCGCAATGAGGCGCGGATTACCAGCCGAGATCATTCACCCTGGCGAACGCGTCACGCATCTCGAGCAGAATGCGCAAACGGTCACGGCCCACTTCGAGAGCGGCCGCGTCGAAGAAGCAGAGTTGCTGGTGGGCGCCGATGGACCGCGGTCTGCAGTGCGCGCGCAGTTGATTCCAGGTCTGCAACCGACCTATGCGGGCTACGTCGCATGGCGTGGCCGGCTCGAGGAAAACGACCTCGACCTCAACGCCGCAGAGGTCCTTCGTGATCGATTTACTTTCCAGCAGGGCGAAGCACATCTGATCCTGGTCTATTTGGTTCCCGGGGAAGATGACGCAGCCGGAGTCGGCAAGCGGCGCTGGAACTGGGTCTGGTATCGGGCTTTGTCGGATGAGAGCCTCAAGTCACTGATGCTCGACAGGAATGGCACGCAGCGAAGTAGGTCGTTGCCACCCGGCACGACAAAGGATGAAGATATTGCCGAGCTGCGTTCTGCCGCGAAGGCATGCCTTGCGCCGACGCTTCAGGTCCTCGTCGAGCAGACGCCCGAGCCGTTCGTGCAAGCGATTCAGGACCTTCGGGTCGAGCAGATGGTGTTTGACCGCGCCGTTCTGCTCGGTGACGCGGCTTATGTCCCCAGCCCTCATACGGCGGGCAGTACTGCCAAGGCCGCGGCAAACGCAGTGGCCCTGGCACACGTCCTAATGTTCAACGACGGCCATCCGCTGGTGGCCGCGCTCTCGCGTTGGGAAGTGCAGCAGCGCCGCCTCGGTATCGGCATGTCCGAACTGGGCATTTCCCTGGGCGACCGGATCATGCAGCTTCGTGACTGACCACCCAAGGCTTACTGCATCATCCCGAGTTCGCAGTCGACCGTCTGATTGCCGAACAATGCGCGCTCCTGCGTGCCGTGTGCCGACCGGTCCGTGAGTGAGAAAAACAGGATACCGGCGAACGCAACGATCATCGAAAACAGCGCGGGATACTCATAGGGATAGACGGCATGGGCGTGGCCGAGTACCTGGACCCAGACCGTCGGGCTCAGAATGGTCAGCACCACCGCCGTGATCAACCCGAGTGAGCCGCCGATGACGGCGCCACGTGTGGTGAGGCCTCGCCAGTAAATCGAGAGCAGAAGCACTGGGAAGTTCGAACTCGCTGCGATCGAGAACGTCAGGCTGACGATGAACGCGATGTTCTGCTTTTCGAAAGCGATGCCAAGCAAGATGGCCAGCACGCCGAGCACCAGGGTGGTTCGCCGGGAGACCTTCATTTCCTCACGTTCTGTCGCCTTGCCGCGTCGAATGACGTTGGCGTAAAGGTCATGGGAAATCGCCGACGATCCGGCGAGCGTCAGACCGGCCACCACCGCCAGAATGGTCGAGAAGGCCACCGCGCAAATAAAACCGAGAAACAGATTGCCCCCCACCGCATGCGCGAGATGAATCGCGACCATGTTGACGCCGCCAATCACGGTGCCTGAGGCTGTGTGATAAGCCGGGTCCGTCGCCACCAGCGCGATGGTGCCGAAGCCGATGATGATGATCATGGCGTAGCCGATGCCCACAATGCCGGTCGCATACAGGATGCTTTTGCGGGCCGCCTTGACATCGCTGACCGTGAAGAACCGCATCAGGATGTGTGGCAAGCCAGCGGTGCCGAAGATCAGGGCAAGACCGAGCGATACCGCAGAGACCGGATCGGACACGAGGCCGCCGGGGGTCATGATGGCGAGGTGTTTCGGATGCGCGAGAATGGCCTGGGTGAAGAGGGCGTTCAGGCTGAAGCCGAAGCGATCGAGCACCATAAAGGCCATGAAAGCGGCGCCGGCCAACAGGAGGATGGCCTTGATGATCTGAATCCACGTCGTGGCGAGCATGCCGCCGAAGAACACATAGACCACCATCAGGACACCGACGATCACGACGGCGGCGATATAGTTGAAGCCGAACAGCAACTCGACCAGTTTGCCGGCACCCACCATCTGCGAGACCAGGTAGAGCAGGACAATCACGATCGAACTCGATGCGGCGAAGGCGCGGATCGGACGCTGTTGAAGTCGGTATGAAACCACGTCGGCTAGTGTGTATCGGCCGAGATTACGTAAAGGCTCGGCGATCAGGAACAGGATGATCGGCCAGCTCGCGAGAAAGCCGATCGAATAGATCAGACCGTCGTAGCCGCTGGTAAAGACAAGGGCCGAGATGCCGAGCAGCGAGGCGGCGGACATATAGTCGCCTGCAATCGCCCAGCCGTTCTGAAACGCGGTGATCCTGCCGCCTGCGGTGTAGTGATCGGAGACGCTGTTGTTTCGCCGTGCCGCCCATCGGGTGATCAGAAGCGTCGAGGCGACGAAGATCAGGAACATGCCGAGCGCGATCGGGCTATGTTGCGGTGCGACGGCGACGAGTGCAGCAGGCGCTGCAGCCCAGGCAGGGAAGGCGGCAGCGAAGAGCGCCACCAATGCGAGGAAGCGTTTCATTGTGAAGCTCCCATCCTGATCTGGCTGATGGCGCGGTCGTAGGCCGTGTTGGCACGAACGACGTACACGAGAACCAGCATGAAAGTGAAGACGAACATGCCGAAGCCCACGGGGATGCCAAGGGTCATCGGATAGCCCTCGACAAGTGGCCGGCCGAGGAGCGCGGGTGAGAAGGCCAGGGTGAGAATGAAGGCAAAGTAGACGAGCAGCATCACGATCGTCAGCGACCACGAGAACGTCCGACGCGAGTGCACCAGCGCGAGAAATTGCGGGTCGTCAAGCAGAGGGTTGAACGTGATCTGTCCGTCGACGGCGATATGCTGCGCGCTCGCCTGGTAGGTGGGAATGGCTTGTTCCATGGTGTCTCCCTGGGGGTGCCCTGGGTGGGTATCGATGCACGAGCCGGTTCGAACGCGAGCCCGTGCGAAGGGCGGGTCAGAATCGCGCGGGCACGGCCGTTTCGCGCATGACGGCCTCAGGTGTGCGATAGCGCTCGGCCATCTGACGGTCGGTGTCGTTTTTCAGTTGCGCCTGCATATAGGCACCCAGATGACGGGCATGCTCCACGATCGCCGAACCGACTTGGGTCCGGATGGCGCTGTACGTCTTCAGGGCACGACGGACATCGGGCTCGTGTTTCAGCGTTGCAACGAGTGCCATGGCGTCGCCCGCTGCTTTGGTGACGCCCATGCCGCAGTGCGGACGTGCCACGAACGCCGCGTCGCCGAGCAGCGCGACCCGCCCGAACGCCATTTCGGGGACCTCGAGATCGAAGATCGGCTGGAATAGCGGTTGCGTCGCCTTGGTCACGACCTCGGCGAACTGGGGGGCAAGCAGCGTGTGAGCGGCCTCCTCCATATCGTCGAGCACATCGCGTCGAATCAGGGTCGGCGGGATGCCGCCGGCCCATTGTTTGCCGGTCTCATCGGTCATGAGGTTCGGCAGATCGACCGCCTCGTCGGTGGCCCGGTACCAGACGAAGTTGTAGCGACGTTGGCCCGCAACCGTACTGTTGCCTTGGCCGGCGACCGGATAACCGAGGATCTGCTCGCGCGGGGGCAGGCAAAACGCGAACTTCTCAAAGAGCGTGTCGCGCGTGGATTGCGACAGCGACATTTCATCGACGAGCCCCCGCCATGCGATATAGCCGGCGTATTCGAGCTTCACATTGGGCAGGAACCGCTCGCGAACCGCTGACTTGAATCCGTCTGCGGCGATGACGATGTCGGCCCGATGGACTGTGCCATCGCAAAGTGTGACCATCGCCTGGTCGGGGCCGTCTTCGACCGAGGCGACGCTGCCACCCGCGTGATAGTGACTGTCAGGCAAGGTGCTGCGCAAGACGTGATACATCTTGCCCCATGCCGTGAGCGTTTGAGGTAGTGCACGTTCGGACAGCACGCCGCCATGCTGATTGAGTGTCACGCGGGACTGCACCTTGACGCCGATCGTGTCGTCGATCTCCACCCCGGCAGCAGCCAGGGCCTCGAACAGTTCCGGATGCGTCACGATGCCCGCGCCGCGACCGGCCAGTTCATCCGGCACGCGCTCGAATACATCGACAGCCCAGCCGCTGCGTACGAGCAGGTTGGCGGCAAAGAGCCCGCCGAGCGAACCGCCAACGATAATGGCCTTGGGGCGAGCGAAAACATACGTCATCTTCAGTCTCCTGCTTGTACTGATTCTTGAGCCACCGCCGCGTGCGGGATGACTCGATTTGCCACTTCCGCGGCGGGATAATTCAGTTCGATCGTCACGCCTGACGGGTCCTCGATGAAGACCTGATGCAGGCCCAGGCTGGGAACGGTGCGGTCGCGCCACGGAATACCTTCCGCTTCCAATGTCTGCCACATGGCTTCGACGCCGGTCGCGAGAAAGGCAATGTGATCGACGGTCCCCGTGCCGGGCGCCGACGTCGCCTTGTCACCGAGGTAGGCGGTGAGGCTCTGCGGGTTGTCCGGGTCGATGCCGATGATATGAACGGTGCCAAAATCCGCTTCATCACCCCCTTTGTAGAGCCATGCCCCAGGGAAATCGAAGGGTGGCCGGTAGCCGGATTTGAGACCGAGAACCCGTTCATAGAAACGGCATGACTCATCAAGGTCGGTGGTGCGGATCGAGTAGTGAGCGAGCTTGGACAGTGGCATGAATGACTCCTGCTATTTATCATTCGATTAATGATCGATAGATAAATTGTAGGCGAAGGCCGGATCGTGACAAAGCCCTCGGGCGCCGGTGTTTACCCGTAAGCGCGACGAGGGTATGGAGGGGTGGGACTGGAAAGGAGCCGGAGGCCGGCTGCCGATTCGGCAGCCGGAACCGCGTTCCAGAGAATTACCGGCTGGCAGCGCTGCGCTTACCGGCGGCGGCCGGGGCGAGCTTCTTCAGGACCGCGGGTGTCCCGTTTAGGAAGGCATCGATTTGACGCTCGATATGGGCATCGAGATCCTTGGGCACGGGAAGCCCGTAGACCCATTTGCGCATGCCAATATAGAAAATGCTTGCGTGCAGACTCCAGATTAGTTCGAGTTCCGCTTCCTGCGCGGCGCGTGTGGCCGGAGCCGGAATGTCATAGCTCGCACGGATTTCACGCATCACGGGACGGAATATGCGCTCGCGCAATTTGTCGAGATAGCGGGTGTTGATGCCTTCGCGTGTCAGCCCGGCGAAGATGAACGTGCGAATCCATTCGCGCCGCAGGATAACGTGCGAATACGCTGTATAGAGGGTGCGCAGGCGTTCCTGCAGGGGAATGCTGTGGTCGGCAATCAGGCCTTCCCACGCCGGGTCCCATCGGTAGACCTCGTTGTACACACGGTCGATCAGCGCTTCCTTGCTCGGGAAATAACGGTAAAGCAGGGGCTGTGTCACGCCGATTTGTTTGGCAAGCTCACGCGTGCTGCCCGAGAAACCATGGGTCGCAAAGTGTTCAATTGCCTTTTCGACGATCTGCTGTTCGCGCTCTTCGGGCGCCATGCGTTTGCCGGTTCCCACAATTTCTGGCAACGCCATGTCTATCTTGTCGACGGGCTCATCTGCCTCGGCGGTTGAACGCTTCTGCCGTGGCATCTTCGTTCCCTGATCGGATGATTAATAACATTGGAAATATAGCAGGTCGAAGAAGATGCTATGCCGGCATTACGCGATCTTCTTGCTCGCGGCCATGCCTACGGTCAGATAGTGGAGCAACGCGAGGATCGGAAAGACTGTCGCGACCGTCGCGACGAGGGTCCAGCCACCGTGTTCGTACAGTGTGCTGGCAAGTGCCGAACCGAAGGCGCCCCCGACGAAAATGCTGGTCATGTACACCGCGTTGAGGCGATTGCGGCTTGCCGCATGCAGACCATAGATCTCGCGCTGGCCGAGCACCATGTTCATCTGCACCGCAAAGTCCAGCACGACGCCCGTGACGACCAGCCCCCCCACACCCCAGGCAGGATGAATCAGGACCGGGGTATAGGCGAATACGCCGACCACGAGGGCAATCAAGGTCGCGCGGACCGTGTGGCCCGCATCGGCCAGACGTCCGGCGATCGGTGCCGAGGTGGCGCCGATGGCACCGACCAGCGCGAAGAGACCGATGCCCGTTTGCGAGAGTCCGTAGTGCCGCGTCAGTTCGATAGGCACCGCGGTCCAGAATAAACTGAACGACGCAAACATCAGCCCCTGGTAAAGCGAGCGGTGACGTAGCGTAGGCATGGTCCGGATCAGATGCCCCAGGGAGCCGATCAACTCGAAGTAGGTCGCCTGATGCGCGGGCTGGCGACGCGGAATCGTGAATGCAAGCACGGTCGTGACGATCGCCATCAGCACGGAGGCGGCGCCGAACACGGCACGCCAGCCGAAATGTTCCGCAACGATGCTCGAAATCGGCCGCGACAGCAGAATGCCGAGTAACAGCCCGCTCATGATCGTGCCGACCACTTTGCCTCGCGATTCATCGGGTGCGAGGTGTGCGGCCAGCGGAATCAGGATCTGCACCGCAACCGAACTGAATCCGACCAACAGTGAGATTGCGAGAAACCAGCCGGGCTGGTGCGTGATAGAGGCTGTAGCAAGGCTCACGATCGAGACCAGCGCGGTCGTGATCATCAGCTTGCGATTTTCGAGCAGGTCGCCCAGAGGGACCAGGAAGAACAGTCCGAATGCATAGCCGATTTGGGTCAGCGACACGATCAGGCTGGCCGTGCCGGCAGACATATGCAGCGACGGCGCGATCAGTTCGGTGATCGGCTGCGCGTAATACAGGTTTGCAACGATCGCGCCACAGCAAAAGGCAAACAGCGCAATCAGCCCGCTCGTGAGCCGGGTGGGGCTCTCGTGGCTCGAGAGCGTGGGTGAGTCTGCTGACATGACAACTCCAGGACATCAAATAGGGAACGACCGAAGGTTAAGCGTTGCGCGGAGTTTACTGAATATCTCCCGAACGCGAGGCAGGGTTGTTCGCGACGCAACGAAACAGTGAATTTGGCGTTGCGACGGGCAAAGGGCTTGCCCCGACCTTCTGAGCCGGAGTTGGGGCGCACACGCAGGCTTATATGTCGCTCTCGGCGATGCGAAGATCCGTCCGCAAAGATGCTGTTGAAGTCGTGCGACGCGTCGAGTGGATGATAAGCCCTGTTGGCGATGCGCGTCGGCTGCTCACAACTGTGAGCCCCCGTCGACATGCACCGTCTCGCCGGTGATCCAGCGCGCGTCGTTGGACGAAAGAAAGGCAACGACAGTCCCGATATCGTCGGGTTGGGCGACACGCTTGAGCGCCTGCATCGAAAGGGTGAACTGGCGGCCGGCATCGGTTTTCGTAAAACTCGACTTATCGGTCTCCACCGCGCCCGGCGCGACGGCATTCACGCGAATGCCGTGCTCACCGAGCACCGAGGCAAAGTGCTTCACCATTGTATCGATCGCGCCCTTGGTAGCGGCATAGGCCGACTGGGATCCGACCGACGAGTGAGCGGCGAGCGACGACAACATCACGACGCTGCTGTTCTTGCACATCACGGACATCAGTTGCTGCACGAGAAAGAACGGTGCGCGCACATTCACTGCGAACAGATGGTTGAAGTCCTCAACGGAGGTTTCGTCAAGGCTCATGGACTTCGACTCGCCCGCGTTGGCCACCATGATGTCGAGCCGGGCGCCGATGATCGAACGCACTTCTGCTGCGAGCTTGTGCGGGCCCATTGCGTCGGCAAGGTCAGCCGCAACGATCGCGGCGCGGCCACCGCCCTTGCGGATTTCGGCAACGACGGCTTCGGCCTCGGTCTCGCAGCTGGTGTAGTGAACGAGTACCTGGGCACCTCCCCGCGCGAGCGAAAGCGCGATAGCACGGCCGATCCCGCGAGAACCTCCGGTGACCAGCGCGGTTTTACCCGTGAGGTTTGGCATGACGTTGTCCTTCTGTCGGTTGTCGACTGCGTGCAGGACGGCGTGCGCCGGCGTGCCGCCATGGGGGCCGGCCCAAAAGGGCCCGGGGCGGTACGGGGCGCCTCGCTCGACGCAGGTGTCCTAGCGTTCTTCGATGGCGTCGACCCGATCCGGATAGAACGCGACGTGGTCCTTGATGGCTTCCACAGCAGGGAAGGGTGCTTCGTAAGTCCAGACCGCGTTGGCTGAAGCGTCGCCACCAAGAGGAATCGAGAAGTACGCACAGTCACCTTTGTACGGGCAGTACGTCGCGTGATCGGTACGCTCGAGGAGCGACATGTCTACATCCTTGCGCGGGATGTACTGGACCTCCGGGTACTTGGCTTCACGCAACGTCAATGCGTCACGGGTGTCGGCAATGACACGGCCTGCGATCGTGACCACGACGCGCGCTGAGTTGCGTTCGATGGTGATCGGGTGTTCGGGACCCGGAACCTTCACTGTCTTCGTTGCTGGGGTTGTCGTGCTGGACATGATTGACCTCGCTGGTTGGTTAAGCGAAATCTACGGCGTTCCGGTCGGGGTGGAAAAGACTTTGTAAGCTGGGGCTCATATCCCGAAAGCATGGGACAAAGGGGGCGCGGACAGGCGCCCGTCGACGCGGAACCGGGCCGTCGATCGAAAGAGCGAAGAACCAGCACGGACTGTCGCTCGATGCGCGCACTCAGATCGAGCGAACGATTCGATCCACGAAAGTACTGATGGCCGGCTCACAACGCTTGTAGCAGATGTTGCGGCCAAGCCGGGTCGAGACCAGCAAACCGGCTTCCTGCAGTTTGCTCAGGTGAAGCGAGACCGTCGATTGCGACAGGCTGCTGCGCGCTTCAATGACGCCCGCGGCAATCCCGTGTTGGGAGAACGACGTCTGACCGGGGAAGTACGTCTCGGGCGATTTCAACCAACGGAGGATGTCCCGACGTACGGGATGGGCGAGCGCCTTATAGATGGCGTCGGTGTCCGGAAAGCTTGAAGACATGAGAGCACACGCAAAAATTGATGCCGTCAGCAAGCACGGGCCTGCAGTGGCGTGGTATGACGGCTGTCAGGTTAGGACGCGGCGACACCTGTGCCCAAGACTTTGTAGGTCTTGCCGACATGCCTGGCGAGTATGTGCACAGCGTCCCCGCCGACGATGACGGACGAATCCGCCGCGAAGCCTCGCGGGCGAGCGATCAGACAGGTACGAACCGTTAGTCGACCACGTCGGGCGTGTCCCAGGCAGTCATCGCGGCATCGTCGCCCAGAGGGGGTGTTAGCTTCGAGAGCGGCGTAGTCTCACCGTGTACATCCTGCGAGGCGAACTGGGGATGACCGTCGAACATATCGGCCACCCAGTCGATAAACACGCGCACGGTAGGCGAGAGATGGCGGTTATGTGGGTAGACGGCCGAAATGGGCATCGACTGAGGCTTCCATTGAGGAAGCAATTCGATCAGTTCACCCGACTGCAAGTAGGGCCATGCCATCGCACGCGGCGCCTGGACGATACCGATACCTTTAAGGGCACCCGAGAGATAGGCCTCCGCGTCGTTGACGGCGATATTGCCGCGCATTCTGATGTTGACGGCTTCCCCGTCCACCATGAACGTCATTTCCATCACGCGGCCATTGCGTCCCCAAAAATAGTTAACGGCGGTGTGCGCTTTGAGGTCGTCAATCGACCTGGGCTCGCCATTGCGCCGAATGTAATCGGGGCTCGCGACCGTCACGCCCTGATAGAGGCCGAGACGCCGTGCGACGAGACTCGAGTCGCGTAGTGCGCCAACCCGGATCACACAGTCAACCCCTTCCTGGATCAGGTCGATCGGCCTGTCGCCGAAGCCCACCATCAGCTCGATATCAGGAAACTGGGCGTGGAAGTCATAGAGCTTCGGCATCAGAATCATGCGGCCGATCCCACCCGGGATATCCACGCGTAGCTTGCCAGCGGGCCCACGGCTCGAATCCGTCAGCGAACTTTCGGTTTCTTCAATCTCTGCGAGGATCCGTACGCAACGCTCATAGTAGGCAGCGCCGTTCGGAGTGAGGCTAAGCCGCCGCGTGGTCCGTTGCAGCAGGCGCACTTTCAGATGGGCTTCCAGCTGCTTGATGATCACGGTCACCGAGGGCCGTGGCAGGTCGAGTGCATCGGCCGCACGCGAAAAGCTTCCTGTTTCGACAACGCGGGTGAACACGGTCATAGCCTGAACGCGGTCCATCATCCTTTCCTTTGGGGTATGCCCTGCAAGCGATCGGAGCCATCGTGGACGGCAGATGCGCAGCCTGCCATCGCTATTCTAAGCAAGGCGCCGTACAAATGAAATGCGGGCGGCAGCCTGCCAGGCAGGGCGAGCGCATAGCCGCCCGACCTCATGGCAGACGAAGGTATGTCTCTTTGCACTCGGCCCGATCAAATCTCCCCCGCCTTCCCTACGTCGATTGTTGGAAAACGCCTAACAGTGTTCATGGTTATGGCGATTTATCTCCGCTGCATCGACGACCAGAATTCACACACCGAAACACATGCACCTCACCGCGTATCGCGACGAAGGCTGCATCAGACCGCGGACCTGGGTACCAGGCGAGCAGGTACCCGTTTCTTTTTCTTGAGGTGTCTTATGTCACGCATTGTCCGCTTCACCGAATACGGTGGTCCTGAAGTGCTCGAGATTGTCGATATCGACGTTCCCGCACCGGCCGCAACGGAAGTACGTATCCAGGTCAAGGCCATTGGCCTGAATCGTGCCGAATCGATGTGGCGCACCGGGATTTATGTCGAACCGGTGAACTTGCCGGGGCGCCTCGGTTATGAAGTCTCCGGCACGGTTGAGGCAGTCGGTTCCGATGTGACCCATGTGGCGGTGGGTGACATCGTCAGCACGATTCCCGCGTTCTCGCAGAACGACTACGGCATGTACGGCGAATTGGTGCTGGCCCCCGCTCATGCGGTCGTCAAGCACCCTAGCTCACTCTCGTTTCAGCAAGCCACAGCGATCTGGAACCCGTTCATCACCTCGTATGCGGCGTTTGTGGAAGGCGGCCGTGTCAAAGCGGGCGACACGGTACTGATCCCTGCAGCTACAGGTGCAGTCGGTATTGGTGCAATCCAGATCGCCAACATGATCGGCGCAATTCCGATTGCCTTGACCCGTACCAGCGCCAAGCGGGCCCAGTTGCTTAATGCCGGCGCAGCACACGTGATTGCGACGGAAGAGCAAGATCTGGTTGCCGAGGTATTGCGCATCACCGATGGCAAGGGCGCGAACGTCGCGTTCGATCCGGTCGGAGGCGCCTCATTCCCCAAACTGATTTCAGCGACAGCCGCGGGCGGCACCGTGCTGATCTATGGCGATTTGAGCAAGGAAGTGACACCGCTGCCAATGCTCGAGATGGTAGCCAAACGCATCACCATCCACGGCTACAACCTGTTTGCGACCACCACGACGCCTGCACTGCGGAACGCAGCGGTGAAGTTCATCTCGGACGGGTTGGCCAACGGTTCGCTCAAGCCAGTGCTGGCCGCCGAGTTTGATTTCGGCGACATCGTGAATGCGCACCGGACACTTGAGAAGAACCAGCACTTTGGCCGCATCGTGGTCAACGTCTGAATTGGTTTTTGACTTTAAGGAAGAACGAAATGTTCATGCTTGAACTGAGCTTCACCAAGCCTGCCACCCAGGTGGAACCCGAAAACAAAGCACACGGCGAGTGGGTGCGTCGCTACCTCGGCGAAGGCGTCTTTGTATTTGCTGGTGTCAAGAAGGGCGGCACCGGCGGCGTGCTCGCGGTCAAGAGCATCGAGCGCGAAGCGCTCGACCGCATCCTGGCTGAAGACTCGTACATCAAGGCGGACGTGGGTGAATACGACATTGTCGAATTCGATACCAAGCTTACGCTGCCGGAATTCGAGTCGCTTAAGACGCTTTGACACACGGCCCTTGACGAGGGCCCCCCTGGATGCTCGAACGACACGTGCCCCGACTAGAATCGGGGCACGTGTCGGGGCATTGCTTAGGAACAGCTCAGGCCACTGTGGTCGCTTTCGTCACGAACGGATAGTCGATATATCCACGATGATCGCCGCCGTAGAACGTATCGCGGTTATACGGGTTGAGCGGAAGCTGGTGCTTCACGCGATGCGGAAGATCCGGGTTGGCAATGAAGTCGCGTCCGAACGCGACCAGGTCCGCGTCACCATCGGCAATGACAGTGGCCGCCGACGCGGCCGTAAAGCCGCCGGCCGCAATGATCGGACCTTTGAAGATCGTGCGGAAATGTCGTGCCGCGACCACGCCACCGTCTTCTTTGACGGTCTGGCCACCGGCTACACGCGGTTCGATCACGTGTAGATAGGCAAGACCCAGCGTGTCGAGCTGGCTGACCGCATAGCTGAAGGTCGCGTTCGGGTCGCTGTCGAACATGCCGCCAAATCCACCGCTTGGCGCGAGACGCACGCCTACGCGGTCGGTGCCTACGACGGAGGCCGCCGCAGCGGTTACTTCGAGCAGGAAGCGCGCGCGATTCTCGACCGAGCCGCCATAGTTATCCGTCCGCTGGTTCGAGCCGTCTTGCAGGAACTGGTCGACGAGATAACCGTTGGCGCCGTGGATTTCCACCCCGTCAAAGCCCGCTGCAAGCGCGCGCCGTGCCGCTTCCCGAAACTCTTCAATCGCGACCGAAATGTCTTCAAGTGTCATGGCGCGCGCAGGCGAGGCGACTTGCCATCCCTCACGCGTGTAAGAGCGTCCGTCGAACGGCAGGGCCGAAGGGGCGAGCGGCGCGCCGCCGCCGGGCTGCAGATCCTGATGTGACTGCCGGCCCGCATGGAACAGTTGCAGGAAGATCCGAGCGCCCTTGGCGTGAACCGCATCGACCACCTTTTTCCAGCCGGCGATCTGCCTGTCGTCATAGACGCCAGGCGCGCCCTGGTAGCCATTGCCCCGCACTGAGACCGGCGTGGCTTCGGCGATGATCAGACCACCCTGGCTGGCACGTTGCGAGTAGTACTCGACCATCAGCTCGCCAGGGATGTCATCGGTGGCGGCTCGCATCCGTGTCAGGGGCGCCATCACGATGCGATGCGAGAGTGTATGAGGTCCGAGACGGACGGTGGAAAACAGAGAGGACATGGGAGACTCCACAATCAATGAGCGATACCGGTGTGCGGTTCGCGTGGGATGGGTCAGGAGGCGGTCTTGCCGCCGTTCACCCGAAGGATTTCGCCGGTCATGAAGCTCGATTGCTCCGACGCGACAAAGACGATGGCATTCGCGATTTCTTCCGGCGTGCCCGCACGCTTGAGCGGAACGTTCGAAAGGAATGCAGCCTTGCGTTCAGCATTGACCGTCAACCGGCTCAGCATCCCGGTCTCGACCGGACCCGGTGCCACCGCGTTGACGCGTACACCGAAGGGCGCCGCTTCGAGCGCCGCGGACTTGGTCAGCCCTTCGACTGCGTGCTTGCTGGCCACATAGAGCGATACGTTCGGTGCGCCGCGTGAGCCCATGGTCGACGAGACGTTGACGATGCTGCCGCTGCCTTGTGCGGTCATCACGCGCAGTTCGTGCTTGAGGCTGAGCAAGGTGCCCAGCACATTGCTGTCGAAGACGGCTGCGTAAGTTTCGGTGGTCTGCTCCACCACCGGGCCGAACTGACCTTCGGTGCCCGCGGAGTTGACGGCGATGTCGATACGGCCGAAGCGTGCGACGGTCGCATCGATCAGATGCTGAACCTCATGGTCGAAACGGACGTCGGTCTGGATGAATTCGGCTTCCACGCCTAACGCGCGCAGTTCGTCGGCAAGCAGCGCGCCTGGTTCGGCGCGACGACCGGAAACGACAATGCGGGCTTTCTGGCCTGCGTAGGCGAATGCGGTGGCGCGGCCAATTCCGGTCAGCGCACCCGTGATCAAAACAGTCGGCTTGTCCACTTTGAACCCCTCAGAAACGATAGAAGTGAGGAGCGGGACGCCGGTGCGCTGTGTTTCCGACACCGACGCCGCGTGGCTGCCTCGGTGTGTAATCTAGTGGACTGGCGGAGAAACGAACAAGACTTTGTAGGCCGGGTGGTATGCCTGAAAAGCATTGGCCGGCAGCCCCTTCCACGCCCCCGGTCCCCGCGCCTGTTGGCGGCGGCGATCGGGCAGGTGCAAGAGGGTAGCCGACGGGGCAGGCTTCGGGGGCGAGTCCGGTCTGTCGCTTCGCTGGCGGTTTGAAGCTGGGCGGCAGAGCCGCTGCCGGTTTAGCGGACCCGTTTTCGGCTTAGCGTGTCCACGGTGCGGCAGACGAAAACGCGAGGTCATACTTTTCGAGTGCCTGGGCGTGCTTCTCAGGGTTGATCGATGCCAACGCGGCCAGCGCGATGTGATGCCGATCGATCTCGAAGAACTGACGCAATTGCGAGCGCTTGTCACTGCGGCCGAAGCCGTCGGTGCCGAGCGCGATGAACGGCGCTTCGACATAAGAAGCGATCAGTTGCGCATAACCGCGCACATAGTCGCTTGTCGCCACGACCGGAGCCTTGCCTGGCAGGCAGCGCGCGAGATGACTCGACGCTTTCCCGTGAGCCTGCGTAGCCTCGCTTCCCCCACCGAAAAGACGATGGCGTTCCGCCTCACGCGCGTCCCTTGCGAGCTCGGAAAAGCTCGTGACGCTCCAGATTTCCGACGTCACGCCCCAGTCGTTCGCGAGCAGGTCGGCGGCGGCAATCACTTCGCGCAGAATCGCGCCGGAACCGAGCAGGCGAACGGCGGGTTCGGCAGCCCCCACGCTGGTCCCCTCATCCCCCCGTCGACCGAACAGACGCATACCCTTGATCACATCGTCATAAGCATTTGCCTCAAGCGCGGCCTGCGCATAGTTCTCATTCGTTACCGTGAGGTAGTAGAACTCGTCGTGCTGCTCTTCGAGCATGCGCCGGCTGCCGTGATCGACGATGACCGCCACCTCACTCGCGAAAGCCGGATCGTACGCGCGGCAGTTGGGTACGGTCGACGCAATCAGATGGCTGGTACCGTCCTGGTGCTGGAGGCCTTCACCCGACAGCGTCGTACGCCCTGCGGTCGCGCCGATCAGAAAACCCCGCGGGCGTTGATCCGCCGCCGCCCAAATCAGGTCGCCCACTCGCTGAAAGCCGAACATCGAGTAGTAGATATAGAAGGGCAGCATGGCAACACCACTGACGCTATATGATGTGGCCGCCGCGGTCCACGATGAGATCGCGCCTGCCTCGGTGATGCCTTCCTCGAGCAACTGACCGCTGGTCGACTCCTTGTAATACAGCATTGAGCCTGCGTCTTCAGGTTCGTAGAGTTGACCGAGCGGCGAATAGATGCCGATTTGACGGAACAGGTTGGCCATACCGAAGGTACGCGCCTCGTCGGCGACGATCGGCACGATGCGCGGCCCCAGCGCCTTGTCCTTGAGCAGGTTGGTAAAGAGCCGTACGATGGCCGTGGTCGTTGAAACTTCACGGTCATCGGGTTCCAGCGCGAAGCGCGCATACGACGGCAGCGGCGGAATCGCCACGGTGGGAGCGTCGGTCGTGCGCTTCGGCATATACCCGTTGAGCGCCGCCCGCCGCGCATGCAGATAGCGCTGCTCGGGGCTGTCGTCAGCGGGTTTGAAGAAGGCCATCGATTCCACGGCGGCATCGTCCATCGGCAATGCGAACCGATCGCGGAAGGCTTTGAGCGCATCGACGTCGAGCTTCTTCTGCTGATGCGCCGTATTGCGCGACTCGCCCGCATCGCCCATGCCGTATCCTTTTTTTGTCTTGGCGAGAATCACGGTGGGACGGCCGCGATGCTGGCGAGCTGCATCGAACGCGGCATGAAGCTTCTTGAAGTCGTGTCCACCACGGCGCAAGCCATCGATCTCCGCCGGTGACATATGTGACACGAGCGCTTGCAGTTCCGGATCGAGATCGAAGAAGTGTGCGCGGTTGTACTCGCTGTCATTCGCACCGAGCGTCTGGTACTGCCCGTCGACCGTATCGGCGAAGCGGCGCAGCAGCACATGGTTGTGATCGCGCGCAAACAGCGCATCCCAGTCCGAGCTCCAAACAACCTTGATCACGTTCCAGCCTGCGCCAGTGAAGACGGACTCGAGTTCCTGAATTATCTGCCCGTTGCCACGCACCGGACCGTCGAGACGTTGAAGATTGCAGTTGACGATGAAGGTCAGGTTGTCGAGCTGTTCACGTGCCGCGAGTGAGAGTGCCGCGATCGATTCGGGTTCGTCCATCTCGCCGTCGCCGAACACCCCCCACACATGACGGTGCGCGGTATCGGCGATGCCACGATGTTCGAGATAGCGGAGAAAGCGCGCCTGATAGACCGAGCTGATCGGGCCGATTCCCATCGAACCGGTCGGGAACTGCCAGAAATCGGGCATCAGCCACGGGTGGGGGTAGGAACTTAGACCGCCGCCGTCGACTTCCTGGCGGTAGCGTTCGAGATTCGCTTCGCTCAGCCGGCCTTCAAGATAGGCGCGCGCATAGACGCCCGGTGCCGAATGCGGCTGAAAATACACCAGATCGCCTCGGGACGTGTCGCTATCGGCCCGAAAGAAATGGTTGAATCCCACCTCAAAGATTTCGGCTGCCGATGCGTAGCTTGCGATATGTCCACCGAGTTCGCCGTACGCCTTGTTTGCGCGCGCGACCATCGCGAGAGCGTTCCAGCGGATGATCGAAGTGATCCGTTCTTCGAGCGCGAGGTTGCCCGGGTAGGGCGACTGGTCTTCGACGGCGATCGTGTTCTGATAGAGCGAGTAGGGGTTCGACGAAGGGGAGATGCCGAGGTGGTTGGCGTGTTCCGCCAGCCGCTGAAGCAGGAACGTGGCGCGGTGCAGGCCCGCGACGTGCGCGACGCCTTCGAGTGCGTTCAGCCATTCACGGGTTTCCTCGGGATCGTTGTCGATGTCCCTGGATTTGTCGGACAGGGTGTTCAACAACTTGAAGTCTTCAGCTTTCATGTCGGAACTCACTACGTGGGGCTGCACAGAGCCGCGTCGGGAAGGGTCGGATGTTCGTGCGTGTGGATGACTCGGCCTGGACCCGGCGAGGTAGCGCCAGGTCCAAGCTCCAAGAGGGGCGTCTATGCGTGGTGGGCATGTTCTACTGCGTCTTCCGCCGGTAAGCGGTGCTGAGGCAGGGCAAAAACGGGCGCCAAGTCGATCGGGGTAATGACCTCAGCTTACGCAGCGGCCCGCAGAATGTGCATCTGTTTTGAACCGCAGAATGGGGCCGCCGCAGTGCATTTATTCTTTAAAACCGCGGCTTGGCTGGAGCGATGCGCTGGCTTTCCTCAACGGGACCATTCTCCGGCCCTGGCGCGCCGTACCCACCATCCCTAATTGGGGGTATCGCGGCTTTCAGAGTATTCTGGTTCGTCATCCGTGCTCGTATGACGCAAGCCTAACCAACGGGACGTCAGATGGACCTGCGTCAACTCAGGTATTTCAAAGTGCTGGCGACCCACCAGCACTTCGGCCGCGCGGCCGCAGTGTTGGCCATCGCGCAGCCCGCGCTGAGCAGGCAGATCCAGCTGCTCGAAACGGAACTCGGCGTGCGGCTCGTCGAACGTCATCCACGCGGCGCCTCGCTGACGCCTGAAGGCGAACTGCTGCTCGATCGCGCCTCCTTCCTGCTGCGCTATTCCGATCAGGTCAAGATCGACATCAAGGACTTGCAAGGCGCACCGCGCGGCCCAGTCGTGCTTGGCCTCCCGCCTTCGCTTACCACGCTGTTCGGCCTGCCCCTGGGGCAGCGCATCAGCGAGCGGTACCCCGAGATAAGGTTGCGCCTGACAGAAAGATTCTGGCCGGGGTTGCCGGATGCGCTTCAACAAGGCCTCGTCGATCTAGCTGTCCTGAGTGGTCATCATGAGCCGACTGCGCTTGTTCATACAAAGGCACTCGTCTCGGAGCAGATCTGCGTGATCGGACCCCTTGGCGATCCCCGCCTCGAGGTCGAGAGCTTCGATATTCGACGGCTGCGCAACATCCCTTTGATCCTGACCGGGCAGCCGAACGCGGGGGTCGGGCTCGCCCTCGAGCGGGCCGCGGCACGCGCCGATGTCGTCTTCGACGAACGTATGACGGTCGAGTCCGCGCTGGTCGCGGCGGAGATCGTGTCAGCCGGGCTTGGCTGGATGATCCACTTTGCCGCAGCGGTGCGTCGCGAGATTGACGCGGGGCTCTTGCGTGCCGTGCCCATCACGGGTCTTTCGCTTGACCGCCAACTGGCCTATGCCGTACAGCGGCCCCCTTCGCGCGCGACCACGGCGCTGATCAGGCTGATCAGCGAGATTACCGAGGATCTGGTAACCACCGGCCGCTGGCCCGGCGCCTCCTTGCCGCAATCGGTCTGTATCGAAGCGCCCTTCATCGTCTGACCCGACGCAGCCGGCTTTGGCTCCTAAACCCGTAGCTCGCAACTGCGGACCCCACCTCTTGCCGCTTCCTCTGCTGCTTCGCGCAGGTCAGCCCGGCCTGTCGTCCGATAACTTCGCGGCATGACGTTCAGACGGATTTGATATTGGACGCCCCTCATGGCCTTTTCTTACCATCGCATCCGTCCGCGCTCGGACCTGGCCGGTCACCGTCATGGCAATGCCCGGTTGCCAGCGCGGCCTGAAAGGGGGAGATGCTGTGAATACTCTGAATCACACTAAGGCGCCACTTGCCTGGATCGGCCTGGGCGCGATGGGGCTGCCGATGTGCGGGCGGCTCCTGTCTGCGGGCTATGAGGTCAATGCCTATGACCCGGATCCCGCGGCACTCGCGAGGGCCACCTCGCGGGGTGCTTCGAGCGCCGCCTCGCTGGCCGATGCGGTCACGTCGGCTTCGGTGGTGGTGTCGTCCATTCCGGGGGACCACGTGTTGAAGCGCATCACGCTTGGCGAAGCCGGTATCTTCGGATACGTTAGCAGGGGGGCCACATTTATCGATACGAGCACCGTATCGCCATCTGCATCCGAAGAGGTGGCGCAGGGTGCGAAGGCTCGTGGCATCGACTACGTGCGATGTGCGGTGTCAGGCACAGGTGTCACCGCCGAAGCGGGCGCACTGACCTTGATGGTATCCGGCCCTCGCGAAGCGTATGAGCGTCACAAACCGATCCTCGATCAGCTCGGCACCAAGCAGTTCTATCTCGGCGAGGGCGAGGAAGCCCGGCTGATGAAGCTGGTCGTCAACCTGTTGATCGCCGTGTCGGCGGGCGCGCTCGCGGAAGCGCTCGTGCTCGGGGAAAAGGCGGGTCTCGACTGGCAGGCGATGCTCAATGTTATCGAGTCGAGCGCGGCCGCTTCGCCGATGTACAAATTCAAAATGCCGCTGTTGCGCGCACGTGATTACAAACCGCAGGCCACCACGGATGTCGTCGCGAAGGATTTGTCGCTGATTCTTCAGGAGGGCCTGACGCATCACATGCCGTTGCCGTTGGCGGCGCAGACGATGCAGCTCTATTCGTCGATGATCGCGCGCGGGCGCGGCCAGCAGGACTACATCTCGACCGTGCCCTATATGGAAGAACTGGGGGGCATCGCAGGGGCGGCACGGTAAAGCAAGCAGACGTTCGCGTGAAACTCATGGCACGCGCCCGTCTGCGGCGCGCCAACCTCAACCCCTCTCTCTCATTGTGGAAGGACCCACGCGATGCTCTTCATCATTTACCGAACCGACCGACCCGAGACCTCACCCGAGTTACGGGCCCGTCTGCTGCCGGACCATAAAGCCCACGTAAAAGGGATCGAAAGCCAGATCGCTCTCGCCGGCCCCATGCTCGAGCCGGAGAGTGGCAAGGTCATCGGCAGCCTGATCGTTGCGGAGTTTTCGAGCCTCGCCGATGCTCATGCATGGATCGACGATGAGCCGTTCACGTTGGCGAACGTCTATCAATCGACGGATGTGCGGCATTTCATAAACGCATGGCCGCAGCGAGTGGGTTTTCCGGTGAGCTGACCGTCACAGGCCTGCGTGCGACAAACCGGTTTATAGCCACTCGGTCGGCGGTTCATCACCTTTTTGAATGGTCATGCCGTTGACGGGCAGCGGCAGCGCCGTCTTGTAACGAACCTGCTTGAGCGCAAAACTCGAGCGGATGTTGGAGATGCCGCGCACCTTCGTCAGATGATCGAGGATAAAGTGCTCGAGTGCTTTTGTATCCGGCACGACCACCCGCAACAGGTAGTCGGCGTCGCCGGTCATCAGATAGCACTCCATGACTTCGGGGCGTTCAGAGATCGCCTTTTCGAAGTGCTTGAGCGCGTCTTCCACCTGGCGTTCGAGACTTACGCTGATAAATACGTTGAGTCGCAGGCCGAGCGGTTCTGGATCAAGCAGCGTAACCTGTTGCCGGATGATCCCGAGGTTCTCGATGTTGCGAACGCGGTTGAAACAGGGCGTGGTCGACAGGTTCACGGCACGCGCCAGCTCGGCATTCGTGATGCGCGCATTGTGCTGAAGATGATTCAGGATGCTGATGTCGATGCGATCAAGCCTCGACGCGTTCGAGGGCATGGAAGTCTCCTGGCAAAGATTTGGCTGAAGACAATGATTGCACGATCGACGTGTTTTTGTGCGGACGTTTTTTGCTTGCGGCTTGGTGCAGGCCCTCGCCAGCCGTGACGCATCGCCGCAAAGGGAGGTAAGCCGCGGCACGCCGCTTATCACGCCTTGATAAAAAGCTATCGCATGTTGACGCCTGAAATGCACGGGCGGACTATCGTTACTGACAGGACGACTTCGGACTCGATGCCGAAGCGCACATCAGGACGGAGACAGCATGAAGGTCGGCCAGGTTTTACTGAAAGGCGCCACGATCGTGTCGATGGACGACGTCGCGGGGGACCTCGACGAAGGCGATATCCTCATCGAAGGCGACAGGATCGTCGCAATCGGTGTGAGGCTCGAGGTGCCGGATGCCGAGGTCGTCGACCTGCGGGGCCGCATTGTCATCCCTGGTCTGATCAATGCACATCTCCACACGTGGCAAACCGGTCTGCGCGGCATCGCGGCGAACTGGACGCTACTCGAATACTTCCGCTGGATGCACGCGGGCCTGGCGACCTGCTTTACGCCGGATGACCTGTTCTGTGCGACGCAGGTCGGCGCGCTGAACCAGATCAACAGCGGCACCACGACGCTCGTTGACTGGTGCCATAACAACCCGACACCCACGCATACCGACGCCGCCCTCGACGGCCTGCTTGACGCCGGGATCCGCGCGAGGTTCATGCATGGCTCGCCGAAGCCCGATCCGAAACCGGGTCAACCGCACTTCTCCGAAATTCCGCATCCGCGCGCCGAAGTCGAACGCCTGTTGCGCGATCGGCTCGGCAAGAACACGGGCAGGGTCGATCTCGGCCTAGCGATTCTCGGCCCCCACTACTCGACACTCGAGGTCGCGCGCCACGATATCCGCCTGGCCCGCGAGCATGGGTTGATTGCCTCGATGCATCAAGGCGGGGGCACAGAAAAAGCACCGCGCGGCTGGGAAGCACTCGATGAAGATGGACTAATTGGCCCGTGGATCAACATCGTGCATGGCAACGACCTCAGCGACGAGCGGCTTGCGCGGCTGGTCGCGCTTGGCGTGAGCTTCTCGATTGCTCCAGAGGGTGAGATGACGCAGGGACATGGCTTCCCGATCGTCGGTCGCCTGCGCGCGCTCAATGCCGCTCCGACAGTGGGTGTCGATCTCGAATCGATCATGTCGGGCGACATGTTCAGTGTGGTCCGCATGGCACTCGGCATGCAGCGTGCCTTCGACAATGCCGCCAGCCGCCAGTCGCATGGCCAGATACCGGAGACCTCGACGATCTCGACGCGCGAGGCCCTCTCGTGGATTACCACCGCTGGCGCTCGCATGCTGGGTTTGACCGACCGCATCGGCAGCCTGACGCCGGGCAAGCAGGCCGACCTCGTCGTAATCGATGCACGTGCAATCAATATGCGGCCGCTCCATGACCCGGTCTCGACCGTCGTTATGCAAACGAGCCTCGCCAATATCGAGAGCGTGATGATCGCAGGCGAATGGAAGAAGCGTGCTGGCCAGCTGCTGGCCAGCGATATCGACCGTAAGCTCGATCGTCTGGCTGAATCGGGCCGACGCATCGCACGCGCGATGAATCTGCGCACGGCGGCTTGATCATGGCTCGCCCGAACACGCCCGCGTCGCGGCCCGAAGGGAGCCAGAGCATTTCCCGCGCAGTCGGGCTGTTGTCCGCCGTCGCCCAGAGCGGCGAAGCGGGCGCGTCACTTTCGCATATCGCGCAGCAGACCTCGCTCCATGTGGCGACCGCGCGCCGGATCATGCAAGCACTCGTCGTCGATGGGCTACTCGCATTCGACGTGGAGTCGAAACGCTACTCGGTGGGCCCGGCGATTTTCTCGTTCGCCGTGATGGGGAACCCGTGGTATTTGCGGCGCGACATGTTCAACGCCGCACTTGAGGATATCGCGCTGCAGACCGGCGATACGACCATGTTCTCGGTGCGCAGCGGAAACGAGTCGGTGTGCCTCGCCCGGCGCGAAGGCAATTTTCCGATCCGGGTCATGACGCTCGATGCGGGCTCGCGGCGGCCACTCGGCGCCGGCTCCGGGAGTGCCGCGATCCTTGCCTTCCTGCCCGACGCGGAGCGCGCGGCGATAATCGCCCACAACGCATCGGGCTACAAGTCGTACAGCCTGACGCCGGGGGACGTCGTCGAGATGACCGACGACGCGCGCAAGACCGGTTTCAGTGTCAACGAAGCTCGCATTATCGAAGGCGTGTTCGGCGTCGGCGTGCCCATCCTCATGGGCGATATCGCTGTCGCTTCCGTCAGTGTCGCGGCCATCGCAAGCCGCATGCAGCCGCCACGGCGTGTCGAGATCGTCCGATCGATCTGCACAGCGCTCGAGCGTTTTCCTGGGATCCACTTGCCGCCGATGCGTCATATGGAGACCGGCATGAAGAGACGAATCCGAAGGGCCTGAGCCATGTATCCAATCGATTTCTTCTGGCGGGCCGCGCAGCGCTTCCCGCAAAGGACCGCTGTTGTCTGCGGCGACCGCGAGACGACGTTTTACGACCTTGCACGCGAGGTCT
The DNA here is from genome assembly GCA_026225235.1 of Burkholderiales bacterium. GTDB lineage: Bacteria > Pseudomonadota > Gammaproteobacteria > Burkholderiales > Burkholderiaceae > Pararobbsia. The sequence continues at coordinate 384,412 of JAMFSK010000114.1, read as the reverse complement.
TTGAGCGGGCCGCCGCCCTCACCGAGCTTGAGCCAGACTTAGGTGTACCCGTCGCCGTGGGGGCCGCGAACAGCTACGACCATCTCGTCACGATCCTGGCGGTGCTCGCTGCCGGGAAGATCTGGGTGCCGCTCAATCCGCGCAATGGCGACCCCGAATTGAGGCGCGCCATCGAGTTCATCAGCCCGCGTCTCGTGCTGGGCGACGAAGCGATGCTCGCGCGAATTGCGCCGTTTGCACCGGCTTACCGACTGCTCGACGAGGTTCGCGGCAAGGCACCGCCGCACACGCGTGTCGCAATGGGGCCGCACCCGTCCACGGCCGTTCCGTTGAGTGCGACGCAAGCGATCAAATTCACAGGGGGTTCCACCGGCGCACCCAAGGGCGTGATGCAACCCTACCGGGCGTGGAACACCAACATCGTCACGCAGATGCACGAGTTCAAGTTTGGGCCCGAAGATCGCTATCTGGTGGCCGCCCCACTGACGCATGGCACCTCGACGTATATGTTGCCTGTTCTCGGGAGCGGCGGGGCGCTGGTGTTCCCTGCAGATCCGAAGCCGTCCTCGCTGCTCGATGCTGCCGAACGGGATCATGTTTCGGTGGTGTTCGCACCGCCCACCCTGATCATGGCGCTCGCCGACGAACAGCGCCGTTCGCTCCGCAACCTGAGCGCGTTGCGGTATCTCGTCTATGGCGGCGCGCCGATGCGGCCCGAGCAGATTCGCGACACGCAAGCGGTGTTTGGCCCGGTGCTGTGCACTTCGTATGGGCAGACCGAAGCGCCGCAGATCATCACGTATATGTCGCCGCACGAGATGACGGGGGGGAATGTGGTGTCGGTCGGGCGTCCATCGCTCTTCACGCAGGTGGCAATCCTCTCACCGGACGGCGTCTCGCTGCCCGTAGGCGAGGAGGGCGAAATCGCGGTGCGCGGCGATCTTGTGATGTCTGGCTATTTCAAGGCTGAAGACGAAACCCGCAAGACGCTCGTCGACGGCTGGCTTCGCACGGGCGACGCAGGCGTGTTCGACGAACGTGGCTATCTCTTCCTGCGTGACCGTATTCGCGACGTGATCATCACGGGCGGCTTCAACGTCTACCCGAGCGATGTCGAGGTCGTCGTGGCCGAACACCCGGCCGTGGCGAATTGCTCGGTGGTCGGCATCCCCGACGAAAAATGGGGTGAGGCGGTGCACGTTGCGATCGAAGTGCGTGAGGGAATGTCGGTCGACGAAAGCGAACTCATCGCACTCGTCAAGCGTGAGCTCGGGTCGGTCAAGGCGCCCAAACAGGTCCATATTTTCGACGCGTTGCCGCATAGCACGGTGGGCAAGGTCCTCAAGCCGGCTGTGCGCAATGAAATCCTGCGCCGGAGGATCGCAAAATGACCGAGACCTCGCAGGCACAGACTTCACGGCAGCCCCATGCGATGCCGGGCACGCAACTGTGCCGCTATACGACCGATTCGGTGCACTACCGCGACCGCAATCTTGTGACCGAGTTGATGGGGCAGGCAAGCTTTGTCGATGTCTTCGTCCGGCAGGTCTTCGACCGGACGCTCGATGCCGCCGAGCGCAACATGCTCGACACGGTGCTGGTGGTCCTGATGGAGCATGGCATGACGCCAAGCGCGATCGCCACGCGCATGGTCTATTCGAGTTCGCCGGAAAACCTGCAATCAGGCGTCGCAGCGGGCCTGCTCGCGGTCGGTAGTCGCTTCGTCGGCACCATGGAAGAGGCCGCTGACCTGCTCGTCGACATCGTTGCCTGCGGCGAGCCGGCCGCGCAGCGCGCGCGCATCGTCGCGATCGTCAGTGACTTCCGTGCGCGTCGCGCGGCGTTGCCGGGCTTCGGCCATCACCTGCATCGCCCCGACGATCCACGAGCGATTGCCTTGCTGGAAATCGCGCGGCGCGACGGCATTGCCGACGCCCATGTCCTGGCGCTCGATGAACTGAGTCGCACGCTCGACCTTCACGCTGGCCGACATATCACCATCAACGCCACGGGTGCGATCGCCGCGGTGCTATCCGACATGGGCTTCCCTGCCCCGCTGATGCGCGGCTTCGCCGTGCTGTCGCGCGCCGCCGGTCTGATCGCCCATATCGCCGAGGAGCAGCGTACGCCATCGGGCCGTGCGATCTGGGATCTGGTCGACCGGGAGATGGGCGTGTCACCCTGACGATCATGATCCCTCTTCGATGCCGCCCCCTCCGCGACACGCCCTCTAAACCCTTGCTCAAGAAACGGAGCCGCTATGAGAAACATGACTGAAAACGAATTGACGGGTGTCGTCATCGAACGCTATTCGAACACGCCCGACCCTCGCCTGCGCGCGGTGCTGCAGTCCCTGATCCGGCATATGCACGCTTTCGTTCGCGAGGTGAAGCTCACCGAAGACGAATGGATGGCGGGCATTCATTTTCTCACGCGCACCGGTCAGATCAGCGACGACAAGCGTCAGGAAATGATCTTGCTGTCGGACAACCTCGGCATTTCGGCGCTCGTGAATATGGTCAGCGCAGGCGTGCCCGAGGGCGCGACAGAGACGACCGTGATCGGTCCCTTCTATGTGCCCGGTTCACCCGAACAGCAATGGGGCGAGTCTGTCCTCCGGCGCGAGGGTGATGAGGTACCGCTCGTGGTCCATGGGCGCGTGATCGGACCGGATGGCGAGGCGATCCCAGATGCGGCGATCGAAATCTGGCAGACGGACTCGAATGGCATGTACGACATCCAGGACAGCACGCAGCCTGCTGACAATCTGCGTGGCTGGTATCGCACTCGCCCGGATGGCAGTTTCCTTCTCAAGACAATCCGGCCGACGTCGTATCCGATTCCGGTCGACGGTCCGGTCGGCGAGTTGCTGCGTGCGACCGAACGCCATCCCTATCGGCCAGCCCATGTACACGCGATGGTGTCGGCCCCCGGCTATCAAAAACTCACGACGCATCTGTTTGACGAGGAGGACCCCTACCTCGATTCCGACGTCGTGTTTGCCGTCAAGTCCTCGCTGATTCGCGCGTTCAAGCTCAACGAGTCGCATGAAGATGCCCAGCACTGGCAGACGGAGGCACCGTTCTGGGAGCTTGAGAACGATTTCGTACTCGCACGCGGAGCGTGACGCCATGTACTTCGTTGTGTTCGCGACCGACCAGCCGGGTAAGGCCGCGCTGCGCGCGCAGACGAAGGCGCGGCACCGCGATCATCTCGATCATCCGCCTGATGGCGTGCATGTGCTGCAAACCGGGCCCTGGCTGGATGGGGCGGGCGAGGAAGCCGGCTCGCTGCTGATCCTCGAGGCCGCGTCGCAGGCGCAGATCGAAGCGTTCATGCAGACGGACCCCTATGTGGAGGCCGGCATTTTCGCGCATGTCGAAGTGCATCCGTGGGTGTGGCGCCGAGGCAATCCGTATCTCGCGGATAGCACGGACGCGACGGCCGATAAACCGAACTGAAGCGGGAAAACGATGAACGTACTCTGGATTGGATTCGGCAAGATGGGCGAGCCGATGGCAGGGCGGGTGGCCGCGGCGGGGCATGCGGTGTCCGTGAGTGATCTGAGCCCGGAGCGGCGCGAGGCTGCCCGAACGCAGGGCTTCGATATCGTCGACGCGTCGCCTGAGACAGTCGCGAAAGCCGAAGTCATCGCGACGTCCCTGCCGAACGATGCCGCCGCGCTCGCTTTGCTGGCCGACGAGTCTGGCGTGCTCGCCCACGCGAAGCCCGGCACCCTGGTGATCGAGACGAGCACGATCTCGGTCGCCGCATCGTCAGCGATCGCCCGGCATACCCAGGCCAAAAAGCTCGCCTACGTGAGCGCGCCGGTGTCGGGTTCGATTACCGCCGCACATGGGGGCACCTTGACGACCTTCGTTTCCGGCACCGACGAAGCCCTCGCGCGCGCCAAAACGGTGATCGGTGCGTATGCGTCGAATGTCGTGACGGTGGGCGATGCCGACCAGGCCCGCGTCATGAAGCTCGCCGTCAACCTGATGGTCTCCACGCTTGTCGGGAGTCTGTGCGAGGCATACGCGCTGTGCAGGAAGGGCGGCATCACGCCGAAGGTCGCGCTCGATGCGATTGGTGCGAGCGCGATTGGCTCTCCGCATCTGCGTTTCAAGGCCGACTACCTCGAGCGGGGCGATTTCACACCGACGTTCACGGTCGCGCAGATGCGCAAGGACATGCAGTTGATCACCCAAGGGGCCCGCGATCTGAGCGTGCCCGTGCTGCTCGGCGCGGCTGTCGAACAACTGATGGTTGCGGCAGATGCGCGCGGCTATGCCGACGAAGATTATTTGGCCTGCGCGAAAGTCGTCGCAGGGCTGGCGGGATTGACGATCTGAACCTCGTGCGGCCAGACGGCCCGCGATGGGTTTTTGCCGTAGTGAGTGCCCTATAAAAACTGGAGGAGCGCCATGTTGAACAGGAGAGACTTTACCCGTGCGATCGTGACCCTGGGTGCGGCGTCGTTGCCGGGTGTCAGAGTCTTCGCGCAAGACAAGAAACCGCTGCGTATCGGCTTCAGCATCGCCCAGACCGGCGGGCTGGGGCCGGGCGGCAAGTCGGGCCTCGTCGCAATGGAGGTCTGGCGCGACACAGTCAATGCTAAGGGCGGCGTGCTCGGGCGCCCCGTCGAACTCGTTTCTTACGACGACCAGTCGAACGCCGCGCTTGCGCCCGCGATCTACTCGAAGCTGGTCGACGTCGACAAGGTCGACTTGTTGCTCTCGCCGTACGGCACGAATGTCGCAGGCCCGGTTGTCCCGTTCGCGAAAGAGCGCGGACGGGTGCTGTTCGGCATGGCCGCGATTGCGATGAACGAGAAGATCGGCTACGACCGGTACTTCTCGATCGGCCCCTGGGGACCCGATCCGCAACTGACCTATCAGTCCTTCTTCCAGCTGGCAAAGGAAAACGGCCTGAAGCGCGTCGCGATCCTCGCCGCTTCGGCCGAGTTCCAGCAGACCGCCGCGAATGGCGGCCGCCGGCTCGCCAAGGACAATGGCATGCAGGTGGTGTTCGACCAGCAATACCCGGCGAACACCACCGACTTCAGCGGGTTGTTGCAAGCGCTTCAGCAGGCGCAGCCCGATGTGGTCTATGTGTGCTCGTATCCGGCGGAGTCTGCAGCGATCGTGCGCGGTATCGATGAGGTGGGCTTGCCCGACACGGTCCAGTTGTTTGGTGGCGGCATGGTCGGCGTACAGAACGCCAATCTGCTCGAATCACTGGGGTCGCGCCTTAACGGGATCGTCAACTACGACCTGTTTTCGATCGAACCGAAAATGCAGCAGCCCGGGAGTGCCGAGTTCCTGGCGGCGTATGCGCAGAAAGCTGCAGCAGCCAAGGTAGACCCGCTCGGCCATTTCGTCCAGCCTTACTGGTATGTCGCCGGCCAGGTCATCCAGGCCTCGGTCGAGGCGACCGGGGGTACCGACGACAAGGCGCTCGCCGCTTGGCTGCATGCGAATGAAGTGCAGACCATCGTCGGCCCCATCCGGTTCGGCCCCAAGGGCGAATGGACTGAGAACCGCGTCTTGATGTCGCAGTTCGAGGGAGTTGCGAACAACGATGTCGACCAGTTCCGCAAGCCGGGCAAGCTCAAGATCGTTGCGCCCGATCGTTATCGCTCAGCACCGTTCAAGCATCCGTTCGCCGCCGCGCGCGCCTAGCCGGAGTCATTCGATCATGGGATTTTCGGTGCATCTGCTGATCGGTTCGCTGTTGTCGGGCGTTCTGCTCGGTGCTTTCTACGCCGCGATCGCGAGCGGTCTCGCGCTCGTCTTCGGCGTGCTCGAGATCCCGAATCTCGCGCATCCAGCGGTCGTCGTGGCCGGCGCCCTGCTGGTGCATACGCTCAACTCGTGGGGCATCGATCCCTTGCTATCGGGCCTGATGCTCGCGCCGGTGTTTTTCGTCGCGGGCATCGGTTTCTATAAGCTTTATCGCTTTGCCTTTGAATCACGGGGGACCGTCGATCCCCTGCGTAGCTTCTCGTTGTTCTTTGGCATCGCATTTCTGATCGAGATTGCACTGATCATGGTGTATGGCATCGATTTTCAGAGTGTCGAGGCACCGTATATCGGCAAGGCGCTGGCGTTAGGGACATTTCGCGTGCCTTACCGGATGCTGGCTTCGTTCGTGTGCGGCACGATTCTCTTGCTGGCCTTGCAGCAGTATCTGAGCCGCACCATGTCGGGCCGTGCGATCCGGGCCGCAGGCTTCGATCAGGACGCGTTGCCGATGCTGTCGATCAATCCCGGCCGCATCCGCCAGCTCGCGTTTGGCTTGTCGCTCGCGACGGCCGCCGTGGCCGGGTCGTTGATGATCGTCATCGGGCCGGTGCAGCCGTCGGCGGATCGCGTCTATATCGGTCGCGCATTCGCGGTCGTCGTGCTCGCGGGCATGGGCTCCGTCACCGGGACCTATCTCGCGGGCATGCTGCTCGGCATCGCGGAAAGTGTCGTTCTGGCGCTGTTCGGCGCCTCCTGGGCGACGGCGGTGTCTTTCGGGCTCGTGCTGGTGGTGCTGGCCGTACGGCCCGCTGGCTTGTTCGGGAGAGTGCGATGAAACGCCCGTCGTGGTTCTGGATTATCTGCGTCGCACTTCTGGTGCTGGCTTATGTGTCGACGCGCGTCATTACCAATCCCTTTGTGTTCTTTACGGGTGAAGTGGTCCTGCAGTTCATCGCGCTGGCCACCGCCTGGAATATCGCGGGTGGCTATGCGGGCTACGTCAACTTCGGCACGGCGGGGTTCTTCGGTATCGGCGCCTATATAGCGGTCGCAGTTTCGCAGGCGTGGGGTGCGCCGATCGCCGTTCAGATCCTCTGTGCAACCTTCGTCGGGGGAGCGCTCGGACTTGGGGTCGGGTACCTGTCGGTGCGGCTCAGGGGCATCTACTATTCGATCGCGACAATCGCCGTGGCGGTCATCCTCGAGTCGGTGGTGGTCAACTGGCCTTATGTCGGCGGCGCACAAGGCTTGTCGATCGTGCGGCCCGGACCGCCGACGGGTTTCGCGAACTACAACGGGTTTCTCTTCGTGGTGATGGCGGTGCTCGCAGTGGGCGCGGTCGCCATCGCCCGCGGTTTCGAACGTTCGCGATTCGGCCGTGCCTTCGGCGCGATTCGCGACAACGAGGCCGTGGCCGAAGCGTGCGGTGTGCCGACCTTGCGTACCAAATGCCTGGCAACGGCCGTATCGGGCGCGATGATGGCGGCCGTGGGCGCACCGTATGCGCTCTATGCGTCGTACATCGATCCTAGTGCCGCCTTCAATATGAACTACAGCTTGTTGGCGCTTGCCATGCCTTTGCTGGGTGGCACGATCTCGTGGCCGGGCCCGGTGATCGGCGCCTTCCTGCTGTCGCTGATCGAACAGGGGCTGACGGTAACGGCCTCGCCGGAGGTGAACCTGCTCGTGGTCGGCCTGATTCTCGTTGGCGGCGTGGTCTTTCTGCCCGGTGGACTCTATCGGCTCCTGATCCGGCGCCGACGGCCGCGTAAGGAAGTGCAGGCCGCCAGCAGACGGAGGACCGTATGAGCGAATCCCTGCTTCGTGTGCAGAACGTGAGCAAGCGCTTTGGCAACTTTGTCGCACTTTCCGATATCTCGCTCGATATCGCGGCCGGTGAACGGATCGGGATCATCGGCCCGAACGGCTCGGGCAAGACCACGCTGATCAATTGCATTGCGGGACGACTCAGGCCCGAGACGGGCCAGATCGTGTTCGGCGGAGAAGACGTGACGCGGCTCGCGCCGCATCAGCGCGCGCGTCGAGGGCTGGCGCGGACCTTTCAGATTCCGCAGCCCTTTCACGGCATGACGGTGATCGAGAACCTGTATGTGCCGCTTGAATATGGGTCGAGACAGAGCGCGCCCCGAAACGAACAGAGCGACGAACCGCTGCGTGACGCCGCGATGCGTATCCTCGTAAGCCTCGGCCTGGGGGCGAAGGCGGACGATGGGTGCCGGGCGCTGTCGCAGATCGAGCTGCGCAAGCTCGAACTGGCCCGCGCGCTGGCGGTCAACCCTCGGTTGCTCGTATCGGACGAGGCCATGGCCGGCCTGTCGTCCGACGAAGTGGACGAGGTGCTCGAGATCTTGTTTGCACTGGCCGCGAGAGGTATTACGGTCATCATGATCGAGCACATCATGCGCGCGATCATGCGATTTTCGGAGCGCGTGCTGTGTATTGTGTCGGGAAAGCTGATCGCGAGCGGCGCCCCTGCCGATATCGTCCAGCATCCCGAAGTCCAGAGGGCCTACATCGGTGACTAGCCTGACGATTCGCGACGTGGTGGCCGGGTACGGCACCGTGAGCGTCCTGCATAAAGTGTCGCTCGACGTACCGTCGGGCCATATGGCCGCCTTGCTCGGCACCAATGGCAACGGCAAATCGACATTGATCAAGGCCATCCTCGGTATCGTGCGGGTGCGCTCGGGCACCATCGTGCTGACGCACGACGGCGTCGAGTGGCCGCTGCACGAGATGCCGACCGAGGCAATTGTCGACATCGGCATTGGCGTCGTGCCGGAGGGCCGGCGTCTGTTCGGCAACCTGAGCGTGCGCGAGAACCTCCTGCTCGGTGCCTACCGCAAGGCGGCGAGGGCGGTGCTGGCGCGCAATCTCGATTATGTCTATGCGACGTTTCCGATACTCGGCGAGCGCGCCTCGCAACTGGTGGGCACCATGAGTGGCGGTCAGCAGCAGATGGTGGCCATTGCGCGCGCGCTGATGATCGAGCCGTCGCTTTTGCTAATCGATGAACCGTCGGTCGGTCTCGCGCCCGCGATCGTCAAACAGACCATCCAGCAGATCCGCGAACTGAAAGAGAATCGGGGCCTCACGGTGCTGATCGCAGAACAGAGCTTTCACCAGGCGACGGCCATCGCGGATCGCGCCTATGTGATTGCTCATGGGGAAATCGTCATGTCGGGTGACGACATGCAAACCTTCGGCGGCGACGAAGCGGTGCGCGCCGTCTATCTGGGAGCCTGAGGAATGACTGAAACGACCGATGTAGTCGAAGAAATCGCGGCGCTCGAAGATCGTCGCTATGCGGCGATGGTGGCCAAGGACGTGGCGACGCTCGACGAATTGCTGGACGAGAAACTGATCTATATGCATTCGAGCGGCGTAGCCGATACGAAGGCGAGCTATCTCAAAGGCCTTCAGACGGGGGTGTGGGACTACCACCAGGTCGACCGTTCGGATCTTCGCACCGAGATCGACGGCGACGTCGCACTCGTGTTCGGCAAACTTTCGATCCGTATCACGATACGCGGCGAATACAAGGCATTCGACTCGCGTGCACTGGCGGTCTGGCATCGTCGCGGCGGCACCTGGCATCTTCTGGCCGTGCAATCGGGCGCGATGCCGGCTACGCGATGAGGCGCCATGCAGATGCGTGACTAAGCGCTCGTCGTGCTCGGTCGGTCGACTTCGCCGAGTGTGCAGAACAGCCCGACTGCGTTCGACGAAGCGCCTCGTCGAGAGCCCATCAATCGCCGGTGAGGAACTGGCCGAAGCGCTGGATGTCGACGTTGCCGCCGCTGATGATCACGCCGACGCGTTTGCCTTTCAGCATGTCGGGCATTGCACGCGCGGCCGCGAATGCGAGGCAGCCGGTGGGCTCGACGACCATCTTCATGCGCTCGGCGAAGAAACGCATGCACGCGACGAGCTCCGTGTCCGTGGCCGTGAAAATATCGTCGACGTCGCGTTGAATGATCGGGAAGGTGTGCTGTCCGAGATGCTGCGTCTGGGCGCCGTCGGCGATCGTCGCCGGGGTGTCGATATGCACGATCGAGCCGGAACGGAACGACTGCTGGCCGTCGTTGCCCGCTCGCGGTTCCACACCGTAGATCTTGCAATGGGGCGAGAGTTGGCGCGCCGCGAGTGCAGAACCCGCCAGCAAACCGCCGCCGCCGAGGCAGACGAAGAGCGCGTCGAGTTCGCCGACCTCTTCAATCAGTTCTTTGACGGCAGTTCCTTGCCCGGCGATTACATGGGGGTGGTCGTAGGGCGGGATCAGGGTCATGCCGTGTTTTTCGGCGAGCTCACGTCCGATCTGTTCGCGATCCACGGTGTAGCGGTCATACATCACGACATTCCCGCCGTAACCCTTGGTCGCGGCGATCTTGACCGCAGGGGCGTCGAGCGGCATGACGATGGTGGCGGGCATGCCGAGCAGTTTCGCCGACAGCGCAATCGCCTGCGCATGGTTGCCGGAGGAGAAGGCCACTACCCCCCCGCGACGCTGCTTGTCGTCGAACTGGCTGAGGGCGTTCATGGCGCCGCGAAACTTGAAGGCGCCCATGCGCTGGAAGTTTTCGCATTTGAAGAAAATCTTCGCGCCCAGTTCCTCGTCGGCGGTCCGCGAGGTCATCACAGGCGTCTTGTGCGCCTTGCCTGCGATGCGTTCCGCCGCGGCAGCGACGTCCAGGTAGGTGGGGAGAGTCAGCATGAGGCGGTCGTTCAGTAGGGCTGGCCGGATCGGCCGCACCATTCTACAGGCAAGCGCCTGACGCCCGGCCGGGTGGCGGCTTCGAACGGTGTCCGATCGATGACAAGGCCACGAATGAGCGCTATCGAACATAGCGAATCGACGCGCCGATAGATCATCATGTTTTCGTGTGGCCTCGCGCGATGTCCGCCAGAACGGACGTGCCCGAACGCCAGATCTCGACAATGTGTCTGACGGTCTTTCGGGGGTGCCGATGGCAAGGTTCAGTGTCACGGTGGATGGTACGGGTGATTTCGATCGTCTTGAGGCCGCCGTTTCCTCGGTGCCGCACGGCGCAGAGATCGTGCTGGGTGCGGGCGTCCACGTGCTGAGCGAGCCTTTGATCATCGACCGACCGATCACCTTGATCGGTGCGGGCATGGACGCGACCCGAGTCGTCGGCACGAACCCCGGCTGGACCATCGCGTTCCGGTCCGACACCTTGGGGCAGGCCGCTGCGCGCGGCCTCACCTTTGCCTACGAGGGCGAGGCGTTTGCCAATGTGGTGTTGTGCGTCGGTGTAACGCTCGATTTCCGCATGTGCCGTTTCACGGGCGGCAAGGGCGACTACACCCACGAGGCGGGCGCGGGACTCAACATCGGCAGTGGGAGCGTGGGGCGGGTCATGTCCTGCGAAATGGTGGGCAACTATCTCGGCACTATGATTGACGGGCAAGCCGACGTGACGCTCCAGGCCAATAAATGTACCGACAACGCCTTGGCCGGCATCGTCGCAAGCAGTGCGTCGGGCACGCTTCGTCGCAACACCTGCACGGGCGCCGAGTACGCTGGCATCGCCCTGATTAGCGCGTCCTTTCAGATTGAGGAAAATATTTGCAAGGGCAACGCGCATGGAATCTGTTTCGAAGCCGGCGCTGCCGGAACGACCCGCAAGAACGAGTGCATTCAGAACACGGTTGCCGGCATCCGCCTGTTTCAGAACGCAGCCCCTACGCTTGAGGACAACGTTGCATCGGATAACGAGGGTGACGGCATACTCTATTTGCATAATGCCGCGGGCCTGGCCCGGCGTAACCGATGCAGTGGCAACCGGGGCACCGGCATTGCCGTGGGCGATGAGGCCCAGCCGACACTCGAGGCGAACCTGTGCGAAGCAAACGGGGTGAGCGGCATCCGTTACCAAGGGCGTGCTGGCGGGATAGCGACGGCGAATCACTGTAAGGGCAACCAGGATAACGGCCTCTGTCTGTACGACGGGTCATCGGCCTCGTTAGTGTCGAATACTTTGGAGGAAAACACCTTCCACGGCATTGCCTTCTTCGACGATGCCTCAGGGCAGGCGAGCACCAATGCATGCGTCGCGAATGGCGTCGATGGCATCGCAGTGTGGGATCGGGCCAGAGCGACCCTCGAGGGCAACGCCTGTTTGCGTAACGAAGCGGCCGGGATTCAGTTTAGCGAGAACAGCGAGAGTGCCGCGACAAACAACGACAGCAACCTCAACAAGGGCCCGGGCATCCTAGTCGTGGGCGAGGCGAGGGTGGAATTGCGCAACAACCGGGCCACGGAGAATGGCGGGAGTGGCCTGTCGTGCATGGGTACGGCCCATGTTGTCGCCAGCCAGAACACCTTCGGCAGCAACGGGAACTGTGGCATTCGATGCGAAGGTAAAACTCAGGCCGTGCTTGAGGGCAATATCTGTGTGCTGAGCGCTTTTCAGGGCATTGGCTGCTGGGGGCAGGCCACGGTCGACATGCGGATCAACCATTGCAAGCAGAACACGAAGGAAGGCATCGTCGTCGGCGAGCATGTCAAGGCTGAGCTTCAGCAGAACGACTGCCTGGAGAACGGCGACGACGGGATTTTTATCGGCTCAGACAATGCGGTGACCCTGACGGAGAATACCTGCTTGCAAAATGCGGTCCATGGGATCCGCGTGGGCGTCCGGGCCGCTTCAATCGTGCGCGGCAATCAATGCTATGGAAACAAATGGGACGGCATTTCCTGCGAGGGGGAGAGCACGCCGACGATCTCGGGCAACTACTGCGAGGACAACGTCGATTCCGGGGTTGCCGCTCGCTCGAACTCCCGGCCGAAGATTACGTCCAATGTCTGCCGTGGCAATGCTCATGCAGGGGTGCTGGCGACGGGCACGGCGCAACCCGACATTGAGAACAATACGTGTGAGGGCAACAAAGGCGGGATCGTGTTTCGTGAGGATGCGGCCGGCCGGGCCGCCGGTAACCAATCCCATCATAACGAGACCTACGGCATCGCGACGCTCGACCGCGCGCGGCCACTTATCGAAAACAACGCGTGCCATCGCAATGTCGGCGATGGTGTCATCAAGGCCGACGCGTCGAAGCCCACCATCAGGAACAACGACACCCGCGATAACAACCGACCCAATCCCGCCACCGGATGGGTGCTCCCCAGCAGCAGTAACGGCGGCCGATTCGGGCCCAAGCAATTCGCTGCGCGAATCGGCACGGATGCGTCACCCACTGAAGTGCTCGAACGCGTGGCCCGTACGTTCGCGCATAGCTGGAAGATCAGCGGTCAGATGGAGTCGCGCGGTGATCTGCCGGAAGGCTGGGAATTCGCGATCTCGCAGACCTACCGCGGCTCGATCAACACTCAAGGTGTGGTGATGGGATCCAGCGTGGCGTATCGGGAAAACGGTATCACCATGCTGAACCTGACCTTCTCCGACAACGGGATGCCGATGTGGCTCGACGAGCAATCGGAGGGCATGGCAGCGGTGGCGCTTTACGCGATCGCGCAGGCGGTCCGGCAATGGAACGGTGAGAAGGTACCTTGGGTGTGCATGGAGGGGAGCTGGACCAAGGACCAGACGTTCCGTACCTCGAGCGGACAGTTCATCCAGGTAGAGCGATTCTGAAAGGAACGGACATGGCGAAAAGTACGGGCATCGTTGCACAGGGTGAACTGGCCGAGCGCTCCCGCATGGAGCAACTGACGCAGGAAGGCGCGAGTTCGGTCAATCTGAACGAGGTGGTCGAGCGGCACAACTTCCCCATGGTGGATCTGTGTTCCGAGCAAGGCTTCGAGTCTGTCAAAGGCTACCTGAGCGCGCAGGCGATTGTCGATCACTTGCGGGACATCCAGGCGCCGGTCGAATGGGCGTCGAGCAAGATCCTCGTCGCGCGCGAGCAGGCCGCCAAGGCGATCGTCGCAGTGGCCAAGACGATTCAAGGTGCGAAGGCATGGCCCAGGGACGTCAAGGAAAATGCGGGCGTCGAGGAACTGAAGACCGAGCTAGCCGACAAGACGAAAGTCGCAGCGCCCACCGACCGGATCAGCGAGGTTAAGCAACTGATCGAGGCTGAGGTTCCGGAAAGCCCGGAGGCATGGGGTGTAAAGATGGACGCACCCGACCTAAAGGCAGCCATTGTCGAGCGCATCGGTGAGCTGACGTCCCGGGTGGTCGACAGCGGCAAGATGGCGGCAGAGTTGATCGAACACGCCGAGGCGTCGGTCGCGGAGTCGACACAGTCACTCCGGCCTGCGGTAGAAACGGGCTCGAATCTTGAACGGCTTGCACTCCCCCAGCCTGAACCTGCGAGTGCTGACCATACTGTGGCGCCCGAGCCGGCGTCTCCGGCATCGCCGGCCACGCTCCCCGCGATGCCTCCGCCCACCCCACCCGCCTCGAACCCGGGCGGATTCGGACCCGTTTAAGGAGCCCACCCTGTGAGCGCGATGCAGGAAGAGTTCGCCTATGGCGATGAGTTTCCAGTCTCGGCCAGTTGGTTTCACGAGTTGGTGCCGATGCTGATGGCACGGGCGCGGTACCGCGATGTGGTCAATAGCCCCGATGGCCGGAGTGCGGCGGCCACGCGTGATACCCAGCAGCCGGGTGCCGTCGTGAGGCGAGAGACCGTCCAGGTGGTCGTACGCTGGAACGAACTCGCTGAAAACTGGACGCGCGTCGAGTGGTCGGTGTTCGATTTTTCGATGGGGCAACGCGGTGCGAGCAATGAACGCGCCGCCGCGGAATTCGGCCAGACGCTTCGCTTTACGGTGTATGGCGCGCCCGAGCCCGATCCGGTACCGAGCGACCCGCTCATCGGTCCGGGGGAATCGTTCGATGGCAGGTTCAACGGCAATCTGCGCGACTACTCCTTCTGTGCGAGCGCCGCCGAACTTGCCGACTTCGAGCAGGGCAAGCTGCCGCTCGGCGTCCATGCGTTCACCCCTCGGGCGGGCAACACGATCTATGGGAAAGCGCTTTACCTCGGCGGCTATCGAAACGGCGCGCCGATGCTCTACAACGGCGTCCTGGTTTGCGCTCCGCAGAACTCCGGCAAGACGCAACTGGTGCTGCGCTGGGCCAAGGCCGCGAATACAGCACGTTTTAACCAATTCATCGTCGACGTCAAGGGCAATCTGTACGACAAGCTGATCGAGCAAGGCTGGAAGGGGCGCATTTACCACTTGACCACGAACCCTCGCCAGCCGAAGGGCGAGCCGCCGAGCGACCGCATCAACTTTCTGGCGGGCTATATCGAGGAGCCCTATGGCATTACGCCGCAGACCACCGAGCGTATCCGTCAGCTCGTTACGGCGCTGTTGCCCAGTGAAGGCTGGACGGGCGAGGGAGGCAAGGACGAGTTCTTTTATCGCAATCGCGTGATCTGGCTGACCGCACTGCTTCATATCCTTTTGCTGAAACAGATCTATTACCCCTGGGCGTTCAAGGACTGTAAGCGCGTCAACAAGGCCTGCCGTCCCCATCCGACGGAGGCGTCGCGTGAACGATGCACGGCCGGCATGTGCGAGCGCACGGTCGATCTGGGTGATCTCTATGAATTGATCGTCTCCGAACCCCTGCTGTGCGGGGTAGTCCAGCAGGTGCGCAAGGCCGAAGCGGTGGCACGAAAGAAGCCGGACGTGTTGATGCCGGAGTGTGGTGTCGATTATTGGGTGCGCGAAATCGCGCTGATGCTGGGCCCCGATAAATTCCCCGGTGATGGACAGCGCCCGGCTACTGAGTCCTATGCACTTTACACAGCCGGCCTCAAGCAGGCTCTCGAGCCTTTCGCGAAGCACGGCGTCCTGCATGGCCGCGTGAAAGACAACGGCTCCGGGCGCTTGTTCAGGCTGGAGGATCTGGGAACCGAACCGCCCGAGGAGCCGGTCACCATTTTGCTTTCCGCGCGCGATCAGGATCAGATCAACGCTGAGACCTTGTTGTCGATCACCATTACGCGGCTGCAACACCTGTTGTTCGACCGTATGCCGCTCAAGCAACCGCGGCCGATCCTGATGTTGCTCGATGAGACACGTCGGATCCGGGGGTTCGAGGCCAATCGCTACATCACATTCGCGCGCGAGGCGAAGGCCGGGTGCGTCATTGTGTACCAGTCGCTCGATCAGATCGGCGACGAGAAAAAAATTTACGAGATCCTCGAAAACGTCGGCACGCAGATCTATCTCGGATCGCTGGTCGGCAATACGGCACGGCACTTCATCCATGTGCTGCCCAAACGCTATCGCTCGACCTATGTTGAAAACGTCCAGCGCGGAACGTCCGGCGTGGTCCACACACAAAACCTGAGTCGGGAACTGGTTGACTGTTTCACCAGCAACGAACTCTATGCGCTGCCTGCCGGCAACTATCCTGCCATCGTTTACGTTGCCGACCAACCGCGTCGTAAGCCCTTTCTCGTCAGCATGGACGAGGGCATCATTCCGGCGCCGGTTACGATTTTGCCGACCACCGTAATCGGCAGTCATGAGGCCGCGGTATGCGACCTGCATATGTGGCCGAATGGAGCGTCCCTCCTGGCGGCGAGTGCGGAAGACGGGATGATCGCTTTTGATCTGGTCGCCGCGACCCCCATCCTCAGCCTCACCCCAGACAACGGCGGCGGGCAGTGTGTGGCGGTGGCGAGGAGCGCAGCGTTCTATGTGACCGGTACGCAGGACGGACGTGTTCGAATCATGGACAACGCCAGTGCCGCGCTGGCGAATACACTCGAGGCACACGTCGACGCCGTTCGGTCGGTCGCGATCACGCCGGACGGTCGCTGGATCCTCTCCGCCTCCGACGACTCGACGGTTGCGGTCCACGATGCAGCATCGGGTGCGTTGATTGAATTGATCAGCGCGCATACCGGTCCCGTCATCGCGGTCCGGGTCTCGGCTGACGGCACGCGTATGGCGACCGCGTCGGCCGACGGAACGGCACGCGTCATTTCCCTCGCGGACTGGAGCGAACTGGCCGTCGTCAATGCGGCCACACCCATCACGTCCTTAGCCTGCTCGGATGCGTTCGATCTGATGGTGATCGGCACCTCGGAGGGAGCCATGGTGTGGAACCCCTTGGGACAGGCGATCTCGTTGCTGCCGGCATCATGGCCGGATGCGACGTGCGTGGCGGTCTCTCCGGACGGCAGCCTGATTGCCGCTGGCTATGCGAATGGCGCGATCGGGGTATGGCGAGGGCAATCCCGCGAGTTCGTTTCCAAAATCACGCCCGAATCGGGTGGAGTGACGGCACTCCTCGCCCCGGCTGATGGCCGTAGTGTGATTGCGGCGCTGAGTGATCTGAGCATTCGCCTGATACGGATTGATCCGTTTTTCGAATGAGGGGCGGCGTCCTGACCGAGGCGCGTGCAAGCGGCGTCCTCAGAGATGAGCAGCCAGACGTAACTAACCCTGCCTCACCTGGCGTTCCAGCTCACCCATCACCTCGAACAGATCACCCACAATCCCATAGTCCGCGACCGAAAATATCGGTGCATCGGGGTCGTTGTTGACCGCGACGATGATCTGCGAATCTTTCATGCCGGCAAGATGCTGGATCGCCCCCGAGATGCCGAACGCGAGGTAGACCTCGGGTGCCACCGTCTTGCCGGTCTGACCGACCTGCGTCGCGTTGGGCGCATAGCCTGCGTCGACCGCCGCGCGCGATGACCCGAGCGCGGCGCCCATACGCTCGGCGAGCGAACCGAGTCGCGTCATGTTTTCTCCGGAACCGAGTCCGCGGCCGCCCGACACGACGACGCGCGCGCTGGCGAGATCGCGGCTGGTTTGCACGGGCGCCTGACGTTCGACCAGCGTGGTCGCGGCAAAAGGCGCGAGCGGGGCAAGTTCGATGACCGGGGCCGTTCCTCCTGCAGCCGCCGCGGGTACGAAAGAGGAGGCACGAAAGGTCACGAACGTCACCGTGGCCGTGCTTTCGACCGTGGCCGTCACTCTCCCCGCGTAGAGGCTTCGAACAAAGCGTTGCGAATCGAGCACGGCCGTTACATCTGCAAGGAAGGCCCCGTCGGCAAGCGCGGCCGCTCGCGGCAAAGCAGCACGGCCAGCCGTGCGATGGCTTGCTGCAATCAGCGAGTAGTCGGCGGCCAGCGCGGCCAGTTGAAGCGCAAGCGTTTCGGGAAGCAGGGCGTCGGCGTCGCCGGTATTCACAAGCAAGACACGGCTCACGCCGGCGATGCGCGAGGCCGAGTCTGCGGCTTGCCGCGTTGCGACCAGCACATCGAAGGCAACACCGCGTTGCGAGGCCGCAGTGAGCGCGCGCAGGGTTGCGTCGGTGATGCCGTGTTCTTCGTATTCGCCTACGATCAGACTCCTCATGCTGGTGCTCCTGTGAGGGCGACGTCGAACAGACGCTCGGCGCCGAGTGCAGCCAGCAATGCCGCGGTATGGGCTACTTTGACGCCAGGCTGACGTACAGCAGGTTCGGCGAGTTCGACAATGCGGGTATGAGGCGTGAGGTTCACGCCGAGACTCAACGCATCGAAGATCTTCAAGGGCTTCTGTCTGGCCTTGACGATGTTGGGCAGCGTCACGCGACGCGGCTCGGCCAGGCGCAGATCAGCGCTCACCACGCTCGCACCGCGGAGCTTCCAGATTGCCGTGCCCGTGTCATCGCCGCAGGTCACACGCCAGCCGTCCGGTTCGGCATCGAGGGTGCTCGCATTGAGCGCCTGCGGCCAACCGAGCAGCGCTGCCAGCATCGCGGCAACGCCACCGATGTCGTCGTCAATCGCCTGCTTGCCGCACAGCACGAGGCCATAGTCTTCGCTGTCCATAAAGGCACGCAGCAGCCGCGCGACGGCGAGCGAATCGAGTGCGGGGTTCGTCTGTCCGGCCGTACCCAGGTCGATCAGCACGGCGTCGTCCGCACCCATTGCCAGTGTCGTGCGCAAGACGTCCTGAGCGGCGCTGAGACCACAGCTCACCACGGTGACTTGCGAGGCGTACCCAGCCTCCTTCAGTTGCAACGCTTTCTCGACCGCACATTCGTCAAACGGATTGAGCGACATCTTCAAGCCCGTCGTATCGATTGCACCGTTCGTACTGACGCGAACGCGCACATTGGCGTCGACCACGCGTTTGACCGGGACCAGAATGTTCATCGTCATGGAGAGACCTTCGTTCGATCAGGACACGGCGCCCGAACCGTACTTGCCGACAAGCAACGCGCCGCTCGCAAACCGGTCAAGGGAGTAGGGCGTGAGGGAAACATCGGTCGGCATGCCGAGCGCGTGTTGCGCGAGGATCTTGCCGATACCGGGAGACAGCTTGAAACCATGCCCGGAAAAGCCAAAGCCGACGACCAGCCCCTCCACGTCTCCCACCGGGCCGAGCACAGGGTTCCAGTCCGGGGTCACGTCGTAGACGCCGGTCCATGACGATGCCAGGCCCGCCATTTCGTAGGCGGGAAAGCGCTCGGCAACCTGGGCCCCGACCTCGGCGACATAGTCGAGTGAGATATCGCCCTGCTCGGTCTCGGGTGCGTTGAGTGTCTCGCCGACGACCCCCTCGGAGACCAGCATCTGACTGCCGCCATAGCTGCGGTAATAGAGCATGCCGGGTGAGCCCAGGTCCTTGAAAGCCGGCATTCCGAAGGAATAGGCGGCATCCTCGCATTCGAGCGCGAGTACGGTATGGCGTTCGGCCTTCACTGGCAACGGCACGCCGATCCATTGCGCGAGTTCGGGTGTCCAGATGTTCTGGGTGCTGATCAGGGTGTCGCAATGGAAAGTGCCCGCCGTCGTATGCACGCCGACGACCTTGCGACCCTCGCGCACGAGACCGGTGACCGTCACGCCTTCCATGAGCTTGACGCCCCGGCGGCGTGCCGAACGCGCAAAGCTGGTGGCAACCAGATACGCGTCGGCGAAACCGGCCTCGGGCTCATAGCCGATCAAGGCGGCGTCGTCGAAATGTGCGATCGGCATCCGCTCGCGTGCCTCCTCTCGGGTCGGCAATTGCACGTCGATACCCATGTCGCGTTGCGCATCGAGCGACGAACGCAGCGCATCGAGTTTGTCGCCTTCGGGAGCGCAGATCATATAGCCGCACTTGACGAGACCGCACGAGGCTTCCTCATCGCCGACGTAGGCCGCGAAATCATTGAACGCCGACCAGGACGACCGAGCGAGTTCCACGTTCTGACGTACCGAATAGTGCGTGCGAAGCAGGCCCGACGACTGGGCCGTCGTGCCTGCCCCGATCGTGAGCCGTTCGACAACCAATACACTGGGGGCACCGAGCGAGGCGAGATGGTGGGCGACCGAGGCGCCGATCACGCCCGCGCCGATCACGATGTAGTCGTAGTGGCTCATGGAACCCCCTGAAGAAACGATGAGCCGATTTTATGAACGGACACCGCACAACTATTTTGTATTAGGCAAACTTATGACGGTTCCGTCGAAACGCTCAACTTAGGTGTGAGCGACGTGATGACAGGCACCCTGTGCGAGGGTCAGCGATCCGCCTGGGTTCGCTCAACGACCATGGAGTTTTGATGAGACGAACGCAGCCTCCGATCGACTTGCGCGCGCTTCAGGCCTTCGTTGCGGTGTGTGAAACGGGCTCGATGACGGCCGCGGCCAAGCAGCTTGGGGTCAGCCAGAGCGCGATCAGCCAGTCCGTGTCGTCGCTCGAGCGCGAACAGGGCACCAGCTTGTTCGATCGCGACAGCCGCCCGCCGCGGCTCAATATCGCCGGGCGCGCCCTGCTGGAACTCGCCGGGCCGCTGCTCGAGCATGCCCAGATGGTCAGCACGCGGATCGGGGATGCCTCTCACACCGGCACCTTGCCGGTTCGCCTGGGCTGTGTCGACTCATTTGCCGCGACGGTCGGCCCTGAACTGATTCGCGCCGTGTCGGGCTCGGCCCGGCAGATCGCCCTCTGGTCGGGTCTCACGCCTGGCCTTGCCAAACAATTGCATGACCGCGAAATCGATATGGCCGTCTGCACGCAGGTCGTCCTCGATGACGCGCGCATCGTCGAGATCCCGCTCTGTTCCGAGGCATTCGTAGTGGTGGTCGCTCGCAGTTATCTGAACGGCCGCGAGGATGCCGACTGGCGCACGCTGGTCCAGGAGCTGCCGCTGATTCGCTATACCGCGCGGTCGGTGATCGGGCAACAGATCGAACGCTTTGCCCGCCACCTCGGCATCGAGAGCCCGCGCCGCTACGAGTTCGATGCGACTGACCCCCTGTTGAGTCTGGTCGCCGCCAAATTGGGGTTCGCGATTTCGACACCGCTCTGTCTGTGGCAAGCGCGACATTACCTGGGGGATATCGCGGTGCTGCCCTTGCCGACGAGCGGGCTCGGGCGGCGCGACTTCTTCCTGCTGCATCGGCAAGGCGAATGGGACGACTTTGCCGACGAGATCGTGACGCTCACGCGCCGTGTGCTCGACCACGGCATCCATCCTGCGCTGGCGCGTGCGCTACCGCATTTGCCTGAAGACGTTCTGCGCTGAGCATGGCGTGCCGCCTCTTCATAAGCGGCACTAATAGAGTTGTTGAAGCACCCCGACGCTTTCGGTGCAGTACCGCACCAGATGCGGCAACCGATGCACCGGGGGTACGGAATCACACCACTCGACATCCGTGGTGGCTCAATTTGCCAAGGGGCGCAATGCCGCGCCATAGTTTCGTGACAGGAATTTTTGATTCACTGAAAGAAACATGGCACGGTCATTGCGTTCGTCTGCGGCAGGTCGCAGCGAAGCAGGACGGCAGGGTGGGCGATGGCCGCAGGGCCGTCCTACTCAGCAACTGCTTGCGGATACAGAATGATTGACAGGAACTGTATCGGAGTCTTGATCAGCGTTTCCGGACCGTGCGGAATGTCGCCCTGGAAGGTCAGGGTATCGCCGGGATGAAGCACATAGGTTTGCTGTCCGTGGCGGTATTCGATGATGCCCTTAAGCATATGAATGAACTCGGTGCCGGGATGTTCGAAGACGGGAAAGCGCTCGGCCTCGTCGTCCATCGTGATGAGGAACGGCTCGAAGAGCTTGCGCGGACCCTGGTCGTAGGCGAGCAGGTGGTAGGTGTGGCCGCGCTTGGTGCCTTTGCGGACCACCTCCATGCCCGCGCCCTTCTTGACTAGTTGGGCGCCGCCGCCGGGTACGTCGTAGTTGCGAAAGAGGGTGGAGAGCGACACACCGAGTGCCTTGGCGATGCGGTTGAGCACATCGAGGCCGGTCGAGGTCTGGGCGTTTTCGATCTTCGACAACATGCCGCGGCTGATGCCGGCCTGCTGGGCAACCTGGGCGATCGTCAGGCCGTGGCGATGGCGTAGTTCTCGAATCGTCGCGCCGAGGTAGTGCTCGAGCGGATTCTTGGGGTCGTCGCCGTTTTGCATCGCCGGGCCTCGTGGAAAAGCAAAAGGTTAGCAGATTGAAGGGTGTTTTTTTGCCTGGAGAGTTTCCTGGCATGAATTTTTATTGCTTATTGATAAATCTGATGGATCCACACTTCGGCAAGGGCCGAATCACCGGGGTGGTTTTTCCAACCTGCAATCGACGTTGTTGCAAGGAGTGACGATGAATCTGAATGATGCGAGTTCGCTGTCTGGTGCGGATCTCGGGCAAGTGCCGCGGTTCGGCTCAGCCGACGATGCGCAGGCTTACCTGAGCCAGCAGGGCGTGAAATACGTGCTGGCACAGTTCGTCGATATTCATGGCGTGGCTAAGGCGAAGTCGGTCCCGCTGGCGCACCTGAAGAGCGTGTTGAAAGACGGTGCGGGTTTTGCCGGCTTTGCGATCTGGGGCGTGGGGATCGAACCGAACGGGCCCGACTTCATGGCGGTCGGCGACCTGGCGACGCTCACACCGGTGCCGTGGCAGCCCGGCATGGCACGCATCGTCTGCGAGGGCCATGTGCGCGGCTTGCCCTGGACATACGACTCGCGGGTCACCCTCAAGCAGCAGATCGCGCGTCTGACCGAACGTCAATGGACGCTGTTCACCGGCCTCGAGCCGGAGTTCTCACTACTCAAGCGAACCGTCAGCGGCGCGATTGAACCTTGCGACGCAAGCGACACGCTCGCCAAGCCGTGCTACGACTACAAGGGCCTGTCGCGCACGCGCGCCTTTCTCGAGAAGCTCACCGAGTCGATGCGCGCGGTGGGTATCGACGTTTATCAGATCGACCACGAGGACGCCAACGGTCAGTTCGAAATCAACTACACGTACACCGATTGCCTGACCTCGTGCGATCACTACGTGTTCTTCAAGATGGCGGCCTCGGAGATCGCCAACGAGATGGGGCTGATCTGTTCGTTCATGCCCAAGCCCTTTGCCAACCTGCCGGGCAATGGCATGCATATGCATATCTCGATTGGCAACGGCGAACGCAACCTGTTCGCTGACAAGAGCGATCCACAGGCGATGGGGCTCTCGAAGCTGGCTTACCACTTCACGGCCGGCCTGCTTGCTCATGCCCCCGCGCTAACGGCGCTCTGCAACCCGACCGTCAACTCCTACAAGCGGCTGGTCGTGGGACGTTCGCTGACTGGCTCGACCTGGGCGCCCGCGTATATCAGCTACGGCGATAACAACCGCTCGACGATGATCCGCGTGCCGGGCGAACGCATCGAACTGCGCCTACCCGATGGCTCATGCAACCCCTATCTGGCGACTGCCGCTGTGATCGCGGCGGGGCTCGACGGTATCGACCGCGAACTGACGCCCGGTGAACCGGCTAACGACAACCTCTATGCGTGGTCCCCCGCGCAGCTCAAGGAACGCCAGATTGGCGTGCTTCCGCAGACCCTCGAACAGGCGCTCGACGCGCTCGAAAGCGATCGTCTGATCTGCGATGCACTGGGTCCGGTCGTCGACGAATTTCTCAAGCTCAAACGCATGGAGTGGCTCGAATACATGCGTCATGTGTCCGACTGGGAACTCAAAAACTATCTGGAATTTTTCTGAGGAGACTGGCGATGTGTGGAATCGTGGGATTGCTGGTCAAGACGCCTGCGCTGCGAGAGCGGCTGGGTGAACTCATGGTGCCGATGCTGCTCGGCATGACCGAGCGCGGCCCGGATTCGGCCGGCCTCGCCGTGTTCGGCACGCAACTGGTCGACGGGCTGCGCAAGCTGAGTCTCTATTCGGGCTTTACCGATCAGGCCGAACGCTTTGACTGGGTGCATCTCGCAACGGCATTGAACGTGTCGCTCGATGCGAATGCGCAGATTCAGGCGCGGGGCAATCACGCCATCCTGACCGTGCGCGGCGATCTCGAAGCGGTCAAGGCCTGGCTGCACGACGCCCATCCCGCTATCTACCTGCTCTCCGCTGGACGCTCGATCGATTTGTACAAGGACATCGGCACACCCGCCGAAGTCTCGCAGCGCTACGGCTTCTCGCATCTGAGCGGCTCGCATCTGGTGGGCCATACCCGCATGGCGACCGAGTCGGCCGTCACGCCGGACCGTGCGCACCCGTTCACCGCGGGCGAGGACTTCTGCCTCGTCCATAACGGCTCGTTGTCGAACCCGTATGGCGTGCGCCGCATGCTCGAGCCGCAGGGCATCAAGTTCGATACGGATAACGACACCGAGGCCGCCTGCAGGTTTCTCGAATGGCGACTGCGCGAGGGTGATCCGTTACCGGTGGCGTTACAGAAAGGCTTCGAGGAGCTCGACGGCTTCTACACCTTTCTGATGGGCACTGGGACCGAGCTCGCACTGATCCGCGACCCGTTCGCCTGCAAGCCTGCAGTCGTGGCCGAGAACGACGACTACGTCGCCATTGCATCGGAGTTTCGTTCGCTGGCGCATCTGCCGGATGTCAAGCATGCGCACGTGTTCGAACCCGCTCCCGAGGAGATGTACGTATGGAAAGCGTGACCTTCGACCTGCAGCACTCGACCGTGCGCGAAGTGAACCAGTTCCTGCACGGCAGCGTCGGGACGCTCGAGGGCTGCCACGTGATGGTGGCTTCGCCCAACGGTGCACACAACATCGCGGTAGGCGTCGACGCGCCGGTCAGCATCACGATCGACGGCCATGCGGGGTACTACGCGGGCGGCATGAACCAGCTCGCGACGATCGTCGTCGAGGGCAGCGCGGGTACCGGTGTCGCCGAAAATATGATGAGCGGGAGGGTCCACGTCAAAGGCTTTGCCTCGAATGGCGCGGGCGCCTCGGCGCACGGCGGCCTGCTCGTGATCGATGGAGATGCCGGGCTGCGCTGCGGCATCTCCCTCAAGGGCGGCGACATCGTGGTCGGGGGTTCGGTCGGCAGTTTCTCGGCCTTCATGGCCCAGGCCGGCCGAATGGTGATCTGCGGCAATGCAGGGGACGCGCTCGGCGACTCGTTGTATGAGGCTGTGCTGTACGTGCGCGGCGAGATCAAGTCGCTTGGCGCGGACGCGCAGATCGAGCCGATGGCCGAAGCCGATCTGACCGCGGTCGGTGAGCTCCTCGCAGCGGCCGGTCTCGACTACGACCCGGCTGCTTTCAGGCGCGTCGCCTCTGCACGCACGCTCTACCACTGGAACGCCGACGCGGACCAGGAATATTGAACCCCGTGTTCATCGAGAAGGGCACTATGGAAGCCAAGACTATTCAGTTCATCCGGCTGCAGCAGGAAGAGTCATCCGGCTACGACCGCAAGACGATCGACTATATCCACGCAGCGGCGCAACGCGGCCTCTATGAGATCCGCGGCCTCGGTGCGAAACGGCCCGTCCCGCATTTCGACGACCTGCTGTTTCTGGGCGCCTCGCTCTCGCGCTATCCGCTCGAAGGCTACCGCGAGAAATGCTCGACCCGGACCGTGCTCGGCACCCGCTTCGCCAACAAGCCCATTGAGCTCGAGATCCCGATCACAATTGCCGGCATGAGTTTCGGTGCGCTGTCCGCCAACGTGAAAGAGGCGCTCGGACGTGCGGCCACCGCGGCCGGGACCTCGACCACAACCGGCGACGGCGGCATGACCGAGGAAGAGCGACGTTCGTCGAAGACCCTCGTTTATCAGTGCCTGCCTTCACGCTATGGATTCAATCCTGACGACGTCCGCCGTGCCAATGCGATTGAGATCGTCATCGGGCAGGGAGCCAAGCCCGGCGGGGGCGGCATGCTGCTGGGCCAGAAGGTCAACCCGCGTGTTGCCGCGATGCGGACCTTGCCGCCCGGTGTCGACCAGCGGTCGGCGAGCCGCCACCCGGACTGGACCGGCCCCGACGACCTCGCGATCAAGATCCACGAGCTGCGCGAGATCACCGACTGGAACACCCCGATCTATGTGAAGGTCGGCGCAACGCGCACCTTCAATGACGTCAAGCTGGCCGTGCATGCGGGCGCGGACGTCGTCGTTGTCGATGGAATGCAGGGTGGCACGGCCGCCACGCAGACCTGCTTTATCGAGAACGTGGGCATTCCGACGCTTGCGGCGGTCCGGCAAGCCGTCGATGCGCTCGAAGACCTCAATATGAAAGGCAAAGTTCAACTGATCGTTTCCGGCGGCATCCGCACGGGAGCCGACGTGGCCAAGGCGATGGCGCTGGGCGCCGATGCCGTCTCGATCGGGCAGGGCATGCTGATGGCCCTTGGTTGCAACAGCAACAGCTACTACCAGCGCGGCGAGCTTCATTCGGCTGAGGCCGACTATGCCGCACTCACGACTTCGCCGGGCTTCTGTCATCACTGCCATACCGGCAAGTGCCCGGTTGGCGTGACCACCCAAGATCCCATTCTTGAACAACGGCTAGAGCCCGAGGAGGGGGCACGACGCGTCCGCAATTACCTGAAGACCCTAAACATGGAGCTGACCACGATCGCCCGAGCCTGCGGCAAACAGAACGTGCACCACCTCGAACCAGAGGATCTCGTCGCTCTGACTGTCGAGGCCGCTGCCATGGCGCGCGTGCCGCTTGCCGGCACCTCGTGGATTCCTGGACAGGGGCGCTACTGAGCGGCACCGCCTGAAAGGGCGCCCGGTGACCGTACGGCACGTTTGCCGCGTGGTCTCGCCGGGTGCCCCAGCATGCCGTTTTCCTTTTTGCACTACATGGCTTTCCCTGTTGACGCACTGCCACGGCTTATTGCCGGGTAGCGACCTGCTGCATTTATTTTCAGCCTACGTGAAAGGAGTTGGCATGACGTCCTCGACCGGTATTAAAAGCTATGGATTGAAATCCAAGTGTCTGTCGTTTCCAGAGACACTTTCGCAATCAGTTGCCAATATTTCGCCGACCCTTACACCGGTCGTCATCGTGCCGTTGGTATTTGCATCGGCTGGCGGCGGCACTTGGCTGTCGTATCTGTTTGCGACGATCGGTCTGATCCTGGTCGGCATGAACATCAATCAGTTTGCCAAACGTTCCGCGTCTCCGGGCTCGCTGTATTCCTATATAGGCAGGGGGCTCGGTGCGCCGGCCGGCTTCATCGCGGGGTGGTGCCTGCTGGTCGCCTATCTGTTTACCGGCATGGCGGTGCTCG
The DNA here is from genome assembly GCA_026225235.1 of Burkholderiales bacterium. Lineage (GTDB taxonomy): Bacteria > Pseudomonadota > Gammaproteobacteria > Burkholderiales > Burkholderiaceae > Pararobbsia. Next base: position 357,205 of record JAMFSK010000114.1, on the reverse strand, counting down.
CGGGGGCCGTCAACTACGCGTCGATCTTGCTGGATATGGTGGGGATCCACGCCTGGCCCTCCGTGCTGTTTGCGCTCGGGGTGGCGATTGCCGGCTATGTGGCGTATCGCGACGTCAAGCTGTCGACCAAGCTGATGCTTACGCTTGAAGCTGTGTCCATGCTGCTGATTCTGGTGCTGGGCGCGATGGTCGTGATTCATCACAAGACGGCCTATGACCCGGCGCAGTTCAATGTGGCGGCGATGGACTTTAGCGGCGTCAAAGCCGGCCTGATTCTCGCGATCTTCAGCTACGTCGGGTACGAAAGCGCAACAACGCTGGGCGAGGAGGCTCGCAATCCGCTCAAGAGCATCCCGCGCGCGGTGATTCTGAGTGCGGCCATCAGCGGCATCTTCTTCATGCTCACCTCGTATATCGCTGTGCTGGGTTTCAAGGGCCTCAAGACGCCGCTCGGCTCGAGCTCCGCGCCGTTCAACGACCTGGCGGACAGCGTAGGCGCCGCGTGGTTCGGCATTCTGATCTCGGCGGGCGCGGTGATCAGCCTGTTCGCCTGCACGCTTGCCAGCATCAACGCGGGGTCGCGGATTCTGTTCGCAATGGGGCGCCACGGCATTTTCCACAACCATCTAAGCAAGGCACACAGCGTCAACCAGACGCCGCACTTTGCTGCCATGGTCGCCTCCGCGGTGGTACTGGCTGGTCCGCTGATCTGCCTGAGCGCCCACCTGGCCGTGCTTGATATCTTCAATGACCTGAGCACGATCGCGACATTCGGTTTCCTGGTCGTCTATGTGCTGATTTCGGTCGCCGCACCGGTCTATCTCAAGCACGTGGGCAAGCTGACAGTCGGCAGCATGGCCTTGTCTGTCGTCTCGGTGCTGTTCATGGTGCCGCCGATCATCGCCACGGTGTATCCGATGCCCGCGCCCCCGGCCGACAAGTTCCCGTACTTCTTTGCCGCCTACGTGCTGATCGGGGTGCTGTGGTTCACGGTGCTGCGCAAATCGTCGGGTCGCCGGGTGATCGACGAGATCAAAGCCGATCTCGAATTCTCGACCATTCCGCTGGGCGACCAGGCTCACTGAACGCGTCGGGTGAGCGGCAAAAATCGCTCGCGGGGCGATTTTTGCCAAGGGTCCGGCCCGATGTGGCGCGTTTTGGCAGGCTTTCGAACGCGCCAAACTGTGCTCCTCAAAGGCCCGGGTGCGACCCGGGCCTTGCCTTGTATCCCAGTGCTGGCAAGGGTTCCCGGCCGATCGTCGTGGTTTTGAAAGCTCGTCTTCGGCCTTCAGCACGGCTGGCCGATCAAGCAAGTTCCCCCTAGAAGTTCAAACTTCCTATAGACTACGCGGCCGCGCGAATTTCGCGCGTCTTTTAGCTCGTCTCACCGTTGGAACTGGCCGATTGCTGCTGAAGACTCGCAGCAACGCGTCAAGCCTACATCCAGGGAATGGTCCTCCGGGTTATCGGTGTGCGTGTCTAGCTGCCTGTTGCGCTGGCTTGCCACCGTAGCGTGAACCTGTTGAGGAGATGTATGGCGAGTGTTGATCAGAACCCGTCCGTGACCGGCAATGCTGTGCCTGTCAAGAAAGCGAAGTCCCGTCGCGCATCCACAGAAAAGAACCTGCTTGACCCCGCCACGCAAGACGTGGTGGTTTCGCCCGAGGAAACTGACGAGCGCCAGCGTCAGATGCGTGCGCTCATCCAACTGGGCAAGCAACAAGGCTACGTCACGCACGCGCAGATCAACGACCACCTGCCGGGCAACTTTACCCAGACGTCTGCCATCGAAGCCATTGTCAGCACCTTCCGCGACATGGGCGTGGCAGTGTATGAAGAAGCACCCGACGCCGATACGCTGCTGATGAACGAGTCCGCGCCCGGCGCGGCCTCCGACGAGCAGGCTGACGAAGAAGCCGAAGTCGCGCTGGCCACGGTGGACTCCGAGTACGGTCGCACGACCGACCCGGTAAGCATGTACATGCGCGAAATGGGCACGACCGAGCTGCTGACGCGTGCGGGCGAAATCGAGATCGCCAAGCGCATCGAAGACGGCCTCGGCGAAATGATCCAGGCTGCCGTCCAATGCCCGGCGACCGTGGCGATGCTGCTCGAGACGGTCGACCGCGTGGTGGCCGGTGAAGTGAGCATCGACGAACTGGTCGACGGCTTCAAGGAAACCGGTAGCCCGGACGACGTCAAACTGACCGAAGCCGCGCAGGAACCCAGCACAACCGAACTCGCCGCTGGCAACGACGACGCTGATGAAGAAGGCGAAGACGGCGACGAGCAAGCTACGCGCGCCAACGCCGCCCGCCTGAAAAGCCTGCTGGGCGACTGTCTGCCCATTTTTGCAGCGGTGCGACTGCACTTCGACGCGTTTCTCAACGCCGACCGCGCTGCCGACAAGGCGGTCGGGGCCGCATGGCAAGCCGTAGAGGCGGATATCCAGCGCGAACTCGCGCCGATTCGCTTCTCCGCCCAGACCATCGATCGTCTGTGCGCCGTGGTCCACCACCAGGTGGAGCAGGTTCGCGTGTTCGAACGCAATATCCTGAAGCTCGCCGTCGATCTGGCCGGCATGCCGCGTGAAAGCTTTATCGCGACGTTCCCGGGCCACGAGACGGATCTGGGCTGGACTGCCCACAATGCCGATACGCCCCTGCCCTTCGGCAAGGCGCTCGCGCGCAGTGAGCCGGCTATCCAGGCCGAGCAGCGCAAGCTGGTTGAAATCGAAGCCACGCTGATGCTCGCGTTGCCGCAACTCAAGGCTTTGAACCGCCAGATGACGAGCGCCGAGGTCAAGATGCGCCAGGCGAAACGCGAAATGACAGAGGCGAATCTGCGTCTGGTCATCTCCATCGCCAAGAAATACGTCAACCGCGGCATGCACTTCCTCGATCTGATCCAGGAAGGCAATATCGGCTTGATGAAGGCGGTGGATAAATTCGAATACCGTCGCGGTTGGAAGTTTTCGACCTATGCCACCTGGTGGGTTCGCCAGGCCGTCACGCGTTCGCTCGCCGATCAGGGTCGCACGATCCGCGTGCCGGTTCATATGGTTGAGACTATCAACAAGGTGAACCGCGTATCGCGCGAGATCCTTCAGAAGACGGGTGAAGAAGCCCATCCGGCCGTGCTCGCGGCACGCCTGGACCTGTCGGAAGAGAAGGTGCGCGACATCCTGAAGATTGCCCGTCAGCCGGTGTCTTTCGATACGCCTGTGGGCGAAGACGGTGATACGACGCTTGGCGATATGGTCGAAGACTCGACAGCCGAGTCGCCTGCGGACGCGGCTATGCAGATGGACTTGCGCCTTGCGATCAAGGAAGCGCTCGATTCACTGTCACCGCGTGAAGCCAAGGTCTTGCGCACGCGTTTCGGCATCGACACGGTTGCCGAACATACCCTCGAAGAAGTGGGTCGGCAGTTCGACGTGACCCGCGAGCGGATTCGCCAGATCGAAAGCAAGGCGATGCGCAAGCTCATGCATCCGAGCCGTGGTGAGAAGCTGAGGTCGTTTCTCGACCGCTAGATGTCGATTGCAGGACCGGGCTAGAATCGCGGGACACCATCCCGCCGATTGAAAACAGGCCGGGTCATGCCAACGGCATGGCCCTGCGGGCCTTGTTTCACGAGGCAAGCGAGGCTCGTCATGTATCGGTTTGCACGCGCGTGGGTTGCGGGACTCTTCTTCGCTGCAGGCGCGTTCGATGGGGCCGCGGCCCAGGTGCCGCAAGCGGGTGACATTGGCCGGGGCAAGCTCGTCTTCGAGCAAAACTGCGCGGTCTGTCACGCCGCCGTCATGGGGCCCGGAAACACGCTGATTACGCGTCAGGGTCCGAGCCTCGTCGGGGTTCTGGGTCGGCTTGCCGGCACGGTGCCCGGTTTCAACTACACCCACGCACTCAGCCAGGCAGGCCTGAGTTGGGACACAGCGACGCTGGACCGTTTTCTCGCGAATCCCGCCGCAGCCGTCCCCGGTACGACGATGCCAGTCTCCGTTCCCGATGCAGGCGACCGGTCTCAACTGATTGCCTATCTCTCGACCCTCAAGCGCCCCTCCCAGGCGGTCTCCGAGGAATCTGCCGCACCGGCACCCCCGAGCGTCCCAGCGGGCCATCTGAGCGACTGGGATCGCGTTGCCCCGGGCGTGGCCCATCTTCTCACGCTCTCTGACTTACCCGCGCCTTACAGTACGTCTTCGTCGGGGAACGGGCCGCAAGTCGTCCGGCAACCCTCACACGCGACCCTCTCGGTACCGCCCGGCTTCACCGTTCGCCTGTTCGCCGCGGGCCTGTCCAATCCGCGCATCGTCCGGGTCGCACCGAACGGCGATATCTTCGTCGCTGAGACGTCAGCCGATCGTATCCGGGTGTTGCGTGCTGCCGATGGCGCCGAGATCCCTTCCGCCAACCAGATTTTTTCCGACGGGCTCAACCGGCCGTTCGGCATCGCGTTCTATCCGCCCGGCAACGATCCGCAATGGGTCTACGTGGCCAACAACAACTCCGTGGTCCGTTTCCCATATCGCAGCGGCGATTTCGAGGCACGCGGCAAGCCCGAGGTCATCGTGCCGCTTCTGACGGACGGCCGCGGTGGCCACAGCACACGCGACGTCGCTTTTTCGACCGACGGCAAGCAGATGTTCATTTCAGTGGGATCGGGTTCCAATGTCGCCGAGAGCATGAGCAAGAAGGGCACGGAAGCCGTGGCCCGCTGGGAGGCGGAACATGGGCAGGGTGCGGCTTGGGATGCCGAAGCCAATCGGGCTGATATCCTCGTGACGGATCCCGAAGGCCACGCGCCGCTGCGCGCGTTCGCCACCGGCATTCGCAATGGTGTGGGCATTGCGGTCGATCCGGGCACGGGCGAGTTGTGGACCTCGACGAACGAGCGCGATGGCCTCGGTGATGATCTGGTGCCCGACTACATCACGCACGTGAAAGAGGGCGGTTTCTACGGCTGGCCCTGGTACTACCTCGGCAATCACGAAGATCCGCGTCACGCAGGCGAGCGACCTGACCTGGCTGGCAAGGCGATCGTTCCGGACGTGTTGTTGCAGGCGCATTCGGCTTCACTGGAGATGAGCTTCTATACGGCGACGAGCGGTGTCGCAGCTTTTCCCGCTGAATATCACGGCGATATTTTCGCGGCGCTCCACGGTTCATGGAATCGGAGTACACGCACCGGCTATAAGGTGGTGCGCGTGCGTCTCGAACACGGTGTCGCGACGGGCGAATACGAAGATTTCCTGACGGGCTTCGTGGTCGACCCCCGCAGCGTCTGGGGCCGACCCGTCGGGGTGGCGGTGGCCCATGACGGCGCGTTGCTCGTCAGTGAAGACGGGAATGGCACGCTGTGGCGCGTGGCGTATACCGGCCGCTAACCTGTTCCGGAGGGATCGCCGATGAAACAACGCGCCCGACGCGGCATAGTGCTCATCCTGATGGCCCTGATCAGTGGCACTGCCTTGGCTGACGATTCTTTCAGTAACCGGGGCAACGATCCCTTCTTCCAGATCTCGTCCGGCATCGCTCAGTGCCCCATCCCCTTGGGGCCGCTCGAAACGGAGCAGGAGTGGCTGGGAGAATCCCATCACCGTATCGAGCGCGGCAATAGCTGTTGGATCGAAGGGCGGTGCCGTCTGTTCAATGGCTACCTCTACGACGCGGAGATCGCCGATACCGTCCAGCGGCGGCTTCGCTTTATCGACACGCGTATCTCGCACTGGCGCGATGATTCCTCCTTGTGGCTGGTGCTACAGCGCAGGCTGGTCTTTGTACAAGGTTGTGTCTCGCCCGATTTCGACAAGGCGAAGTTTCTGTTCGAGCTCAGCCAGACGGCAGACGTCGACAAGGTCATCGACGACACCACGACCGATCCACACGCCCCGTCGCTCCCCTACAGGACGCAGGCCGATCCGCTCAAGCCGCCGACGGACACGGAATATTTGCAGTGAAGTGTGCGTTATCATTTCAGGGAAACTGTAATTGTCAGTCGCGCATTTGTTGCGGAGGACACGAAGGATCTCGCTAACGACCACCCCCAGGATCCCGATGAGTGAGCCCGTGTCCCAAAGCTTTTCGTTCGGAAGTTCCGAAGTCTCGGTGATACGTCGAGAGTTAAAGCGCAATGGCCAGCCCGTCGCGCTCAGCTCGCGTGCGTTCGACATCCTCCTTTCGTTGGCCTCCTGCGCGGGACGCGTTGTGAGTAAAGACGAATTGATGGAGCGTGTCTGGCCGGGGCGTCTGGTCGAGGAAAGCACGCTGGAATCGCTGATCTCCATTCTGCGCCGCGCGCTCGGAGCCGACCGCGATGCGATCCGGACAGTGGCCGGGCGAGGCTATCAGTTCATCACACGGACGGCTGCCCCAGATGCCCCGGCGGCAGCGCGGGGCGTGGCGTTGCCTGCGAGCCGCACCCCCCTGATCGGCCGCGAAACCGCGCTCGATGAACTCGAAGATATGGCGCGCACCTGTCGCCTGATCACGCTCGTCGGGGCGGGCGGTATCGGCAAGACTCGGTTGGCCGTCGAGATCGCCCGACGCCTGGCGGACCGCTTTCCCGATCGTGTCTGTATGGCCGAACTCGCGCCGGTATCGCAGGCGACCTTTGTATCGGTGACCATCGCCACCGCGCTGGGCCTGGTGCCGGCCGACGGCAACTGGTCGACGACCCGCATCGCCGAGGTGCTGAACTCCCGGCGCGTCTTGCTGGTAGTCGACAACTGCGAACACTTGATCGACGAATGTGCTGCTGTCATCGACACACTTCTGCGCGCGGCGTCCTCGATCCAGATCATCGCGACCAGTCGCGAAGCCTTGCGCACGGAGGGCGAGCAGGTCTTCCGGGTGGCATCGCTCGATGCGCCCGATCCGGCAACCGAGTCGGTCACGGCGTTGATGGCAAGCGGCGCATTGCGACTCTTCGACGCACGCCTCGACCCTGAAGATCTGGCCGCATCGCTCGATGCATCGAGCGTAGCGCTCAAAGCGGGGATCGGCCGTCGCCTGGATGGTATACCGCTGGCCATCGAGCTCGCGGCGGCGCGCGTACCCGTGTTCGGCATCGCCGGTGTGGCCGAGCGTCTTGAACTCCTGTTCGAGGCGCAGCCGCGCGGTGCGGCTGTCGGCGAGCCGCGGCAAGAGACGCTGGGGGCCATGCTGGACTGGAGCTATGCCTTGCTGTCACCAGAGGAGCAGACGATCTTTGCCAGGCTCAGCGTGTTTGCCGATGTGTTTTCGCTGGACTCGGCGCAGGCCGTGGCGGGCACGCCCGATCTCCCGCCGTCGGTCGTGTTTGATTGCGTGCTCAACCTGGTGTCTAAGTCCCTGATCGCTTCCAACACCGGCGGCCTGCGGGCGACGTACCGGATGCTGGAAATGACGCGCGCCTACGCGCGGCAGAAACTGGCCGAACGCGCCGAAGTGCAGCACTTTTCGCGGCGTCATGCCGAGCACTTCTGCGCGCGCTTTCAGGCGGCTGAGGCAGACTGGCAGACGGCGCTGACGGTTGACTGGATTGCACGCTTTGAAGCCCATCTCGAAGATCTTCGCGTTGCCCTGAGCTGGAGCTTTGCGCCAGACGGCGACGTGGGCCTTGGCGTCGATCTCACCGCGGCAGCCTTGCCTTACTGGCTCGAGCGTTCGCTGGTCGGCGAGTGTCTGGCGAGCGTATCGCGTGCGCTGTTGCATGTTGAAACAGATGGCGCCGGTCATCAGCGCAGTGCCATGAAACTGTACGCCGCGCGCGGAAAGTCCCTGCTCTATGAAGGCGCAGTGGTCGAGACAGAACGGGCGTTCAATCACGCACTGGAGATCGCGGATGCGCTCGGTGATGACGAACACCAGCTCACCGCGATCTGGGGCTTGTGGGCGTTCACCTACCTGAACGGCCCCTATGGAAGGTCGCTGGAACTTGCCCATCGCTTTTCAGCGATTGCCGCCGCAAGGCAGGATCGCGCGGACCAGTCGATTGCCGACCGGATGCTGGGTATGTCGTACCTGAATACAGGCGAACTGAATCAGGCGCGAATACGGTTGGAAAGCATGATCGTGCGGTATGAGGCGCCGGTGACCCGTTCGCATTTGATTCGTTTTGCCTTCGATCAGAAGGCCGCGGCCCTGTGCGCCCTGGCCTTTGTGCTCTGGCTTCAGGGCTGTCCCGGTGAGTCTGCGCGCGTGGCGCTAGACGCCGCGCAGCGTGCCGACGAGATCGATCATGCCGCCACCCGGTGGTACGTGCTCATGATGTGTACCTGCCCGATGAGCTTGCTGATGGATGGTGTCGAGAGTCTGGTGCCGCCCGCTGCGGCGGTGATCGATGTGGCGCGTGCTCACGGCATGCCAGGATGGGAATCGCGGGGGCAGTTCTGGCAAGGGCTGACTTTGCTCGCGCAAGGCGACGCCCAGGCTTATGCGACCCGTGTGACGCCGGCCTTGCGCGAGCTGGGGGAAGTCCGGCACGCGTCCTATTTGACCGGCTTTTCCTCCGCGCTATGCGAACAACTCGCCCGGCACGGCGCCCAGGCCGAGGCGCTTCGCGTGATCGGCATCGCGGTCGAGCGCGCCCGGCAGATGGGCGACGATGCGTCGCTCGCCGAACATCTGCGCGTGCAGGGCGAACTGATCCTGCTGGAAGGCGCCCCTGATGATGAGGTCAAGGCCGAGCAGAGGTTCACGGATTCACTTGAGGCCGCACGTTCGATCGACGCACGCGCTTGGGAGCTACGGGCCGCGACGAGCCTCGGCAGACTCTGGTCTCAACAGGGAAAACCAGGCGCTGCCAAAGCGCTGCTCGCACCGGTGTACGAGCGCTTCAGCGACGGGTTCGGCACGGTGGACTTGCGCGCCGCTGCCGATTTACTGGCGTCTTTGCTCGACTGATCGTCGATGTGCGCGAGTCGGAATTTCTGTCTTTTTGTACTTGACCCAGCGGCTTACCGAGAGTCTGATACAGGCGCTGACACAGGATAGTGCGCTGCCAATTGATTTAATTTTCACACAAATGCGGGCTAAGATGGCCGTCCGTGCCGGCGCTTGCCGGCTCCCCGGGTCCATCGACGTGGCCCTGAAACACGGGGTCCGCACACCGATGCCGGTCGTGCCCGGCGGCCCGGAGCAGCGCCTTGCAGCTGAAAAACGCAGCCTCAACCTAATTTTGTGTGAGTCTTGCCATGATCAAAATCGGTCGCATCCACGTATGCCTCGAACTCAGGGAGATTTTCCTGGACAACGAACCGCTGCGTCTTGGCACGCGGGCCTTCGACATTCTGGAAATGCTGATTCGGGCCAAAGGCGGCCTGGTCAGGAAAGAAGACATCTTGCGCTGTGTCTGGCCTAACACTATCGTCGAAGAAAACAATCTGCAGGTTCACATCTCGTCGCTGCGAAAGATGCTGGGCGACGACAAGGACTTGATCAGGACAACGCCTGGTCGCGGCTACCGTCTTGTCTTGCCGCGCGATGCGACGCAGGCTGCGACGGGTCCTGCGCAGCCAGCAGTGACAAGTGGCATGACTGCGGGAACGACTGCCGGCGTGGCTGTCTGTCTGGCAGACATGATGCGTGCCCAACCCATCGGCTTGCCGCTCTTTCACGGGCCACTGATAGGCCGTGAGACGGCTGTTGAAGAAGTCCTGGCAGCGCTGCAGAGGTCGCCCCTCGTGACACTCGTCGGCGCGGGCGGAATCGGCAAGACCCAGCTTGGCATCGAGGTCGCGCGCCTGCAAAGCTTGAATTCGGCCGCGGCGGTCTGTTTTGTCGCGCTCGGCTCGAATGACGGGCCCGCCCATGTCGTGAGAGCCGTAGCGAACGCGCTGCGCATCGAGATGTTCGGCACTGAGCCAAGCCTCGGCGATGTGACGGCCGCCGTCGCCGGCCGCGAACTGCTGCTGGTGCTCGACAATTGCGAACATGTGATCAACGAAGCCGCCACGCTTTGCGAACATCTGGTGCGCGCAAACAAAGGTGTGCGCATCCTCGCAACCAGCCGCGAGCCGGTCCGGACGGCCTGCGAACAGCTCTATTGGGTGCCGCCCCTGGAGATGCCTGTCGAAGGCGACGGCTTCGAAGCCATCGCGCAGCGGGGTGCCGTGCAGATGTTCATCGCGCGCGCCCGTGCGTTCGACCCGCACTTTACTTATGACAGCGACAGCATTGCGCAGATCGCCACGGTGTGTCGCCGCCTTGATGGTGTACCTCTGGCCCTCGAGCTCGCTGCGGCACGTGCTGCCACGCTCGGTATTTCGGAACTCGTATCCGAACTCGAGGATCGTTTCCGCGTCTTGACCGGCGGCCTGCGCAGCGCGCCGCTGCGGCAGCAGACGCTCAAGGCCACGCTCGACTGGAGCTATCGCTTCCTCTCGCGGGAGGAGCGGATGGTTCTGCGCCGGGTCAGTGTCTGCGATGGGCATTTCCCACTCGAAGTCGCGTGCCGGATCGTCGGCAGCGATGATTTGTCCGAGGGCGAAGTGACGGAAGCCATTGCGGGGCTTGCCTCAAAATCGCTGCTCATGTTCGATTCGCAAGGCCCGCGCAAGCTGTATTACTTGCTTGAATCGACTCGCGTCTACGCGATGCAGGACCTCGATGATCCAGATGAACGCGCAAACGTTGGCGCGCGGCACGAAGAATATGGGGTGCCCTGGACATTTTCAGGCGATGTGAATGGCGCGACGCATTTCACCCAATAGGTTTTCGGAATACGGCTGATATTCAGGTTGTTTAAGGATTGTGCGAAGGACTTTTTAGTTTCTCTTGGATACGCTGCAAACATGACCGCGGCTATGACAGTCGTGCGCGCTTGAGCGCTTGCATATCCAAGAGGCCAGACCGTGTCCAACTTCACCACGTCCGACGGGACCCAGCTCTATTACAAGGATTGGGGCGCGGGGCAGCCGATTATCCTGATGCATGCGTGGCCGCTCAATTCGGACACGTGGGAATATCAGATGAACTTCCTCGCGGCGCGGGGCTTCCGGGTCATCGCCTACGATCGCCGGGGCTTCGGCCGGTCGAGCCAGCCCTGGGCGGGCTACGACTTCGACACCTTCGCGAACGACCTGCACCAACTCATCGAGGGCCTCGAACTCCGGGACGTCGTGCTCGTCGGCCATTCGATGGGGGGCGGGGAGGTGGCGCGCTACCTGGGGCGCCATGGTTCCAGACGCGTTGCGAAGGCGGTGCTCGTCAGCGCGGTGACGCCGCTGATGATCCGCCGCGACGATCACCCCGAGGGGATCGCTCCCGCCGTGTTCGACGGTTTGCGGGCGGGAATTCTGAGCGACCGTTCGGCCTTCCTCAGCAAGCTCGTGCCGGTGCTCATGCTGGGCGGGCAGGGGAACCCCGCGGTCAGCCAGCCGATGCTCGATGCGACCGTGGCGCTCGGCCTTCAGGCCGGCCTGAAGGGGATGCTCGACAGTGTCGAAGCGTTTTCGGCGACGGACTTTCGAGCTGACCTAAAAAAAATCGATGTGCCCACGCTGGTGATCCATGGCGATTGCGACGGCGCTGTGCCATTCGAAGTGACAGGCAAGGCGGCGGCGGCGATGATCCGCGATGTCCGGCTCAAGGTCTATGAAGGGGCGCCCCATTCGCTGTACTTTACTCACAAGGACCGCCTGAACGAAGACTTGCTGGCGTTTGCACAGTCTTGAGGCCCCGTACAGGAATCCACATGCCTCGCGCCACGGGTTTGCGACGTCGCACGGCACGGGCGCTGGCAAGGGCGCTAACGATCGGCGCGAGCCTCGCGCTGAGCACACCGGCGCTTGCCGATGGCAGCGCAGATGATGCCGCGCAGGCGTCGGCTGGGCAGATGCCCGCTGCTCAGACGAGCACCGTCGAGACGCTTCCCGCGCAGACAAAATCCGTGGCGGCGGGAAGCGCCGTGCCGGACGCGAAGTCGTGCGACACACCCGTCGCGCGCCCGGCAATCATGTTCAATCGTTGGCAGGAGGACTGGTCCGTGCTCGCCAACCCGTGCGTTCCCAAGCGGCCCTTCGACACCTTCAAGTACATGCCGCTGTTCGGCAACCCGGCGAACTACGTGTCGTTGGGCGCCATCCTGCGTGAACGTGTCGAGATCAACGACGCGCCTTTATTCGGCGCGGGATCGCAGAAAGACGACACGTATCTGCTGCAGCGCGCCGAGGTGCACGCAGATATCCGCTTTGGCAAGACGGTGCAGATCTTCGTGCAGCTCGAAGACGCTCAGCCGTATGGCAAGGACAATGTAAGTCCAGTCGACAAGAATCCGCTCGATCTACGGCAAGCGTTCATCGCCTTCACGGAACCGCTCGACAACGGCACCCTGAAACTGCGCTTCGGACGCCAGGAGATGGCATTCGACTTACAGCGTTTCGTCTCGGTGCGCGACGGGCCGAACGTTCGCCAGGCATTCGATGCCGCGTGGGCGGACTATGAGATCGGACCGTGGCGCATCATCGGCTATGCCACGCAGCCCGTGCAGTATCGCGATGGGGAGACGTTCGACGACGTCTCGAACGGTCACCAGACCTTCAGCGGCGTCCGGGTCGAACGTCACGATATCGGCCCGGGGGATCTGTCCGCCTACTACTCGCGCTACAACCGCGACAACGCGAAATTTATCGACGCGGGCGGCAACGAGCATCGCGATGTGTTCGACACGCGCTACGCCGGCAATGTCAACCACATCGACTGGGATATCGAAGCCATGTACCAGAGCGGGCATGTCGGCAACGATACGATCGGTGCATGGGCCTTTGGCACGCTCTCGGGCTATACCCTGGCGAGTGTCCCCTGGACACCGCGCCTGGGCTTGCAAGTCGACGCTGCATCGGGAGACACCCATCCGGGGGATGGACGGTTGGGTACATTTAACCCATTGTTTCCAAATGGGTATTACTTTGCGCTGGCAGGCTACACGGGCTATACGAACGTGGTTCATGTCAAGCCGTCGCTGACGGTCAAGCCCTCGAAGTCCTTGAGCCTGCTGGCAGCCGTCGGACTCCAGTGGCGTCAGACGACGGGCGACGCAGTCTATGCGCAAGGTTCGCAGGCCGTTCCAAACACAGCCGGACACGGCAATCTCTGGACGGGCTTCTATACTCAAATTCGTGCCGACTGGATCGTCAGCGCGAATGTGACCACCGCGATCGAAGCCGTGCACTTCCAGGTGGGCGACACGCTTCGAGAAGCCGGCGGCAGAAATGCCGACTATGTCGGGGCCGAAGTGAAATTCGGCTGGTAACGGATTCACCTCATGGGCATTGCACGCATTGAATCGTGCGTGTGACACAGCGTTTTTTATTAGTCAATGGAATCGCAAAATCCGAGAGCGAACCGTATTGTCGATTCCGACACTCCGAATATTTCGACGTTAAGCCTCAATTTAATTCAGTTATCACGGAGATTCACCGCTCTAGACTTGGGGAAACATTTAAACCACCTTCTTAAGTCGCGACAGACATGATTCAGCTGGGTCATCTTCGAGTGCATCTCGATACACGAGAAGTCTTTTCGGGCGGGCAACCGGTTCGAATCGGGAGTCGTGCGTTCGACATTCTCGAAATACTGATCGAGGCGGATGGCGCGCTCGTATCCAAGCAGGACCTGCTCAAGCAGGTGTGGCCGAATACGGTGGTGGCGGAAAACAACCTGCAGGTTCATATGTCCACGCTGCGCAAGCTGCTCGGCGATGGACCCGCGACGATCAGGACGGTGCCCCGGCGCGGCTACCGCCTGCTGAGGGCGAATGCGTCTGGCGAGCGGATGGATATTGGCGCCGCGCCGGTGATCGAGACCAACCTGCCGTCGACTGTCGCGGAACTGATCGGCCGCGAAGAGGCGATCGATCACCTCGCGCGGCTGCTTCAGGTCGAGCGGCACGTGACCCTGGTGGGGGCGGGCGGGATCGGCAAAACGAGCCTGGGCATCGCCGTTGCAAGGCGCGTACTTGAGCGTTTTCCCGACGGCGTCTATCTGGTGCAGCTTGCGTCAGCGACCGATGCGAAGTCGGTTGTCGATGTCTTTGGCAAGGCCATCGGCGCCGAGCCGGAGAGTGGGCCAATCACCTCGGCACGGTTGATCGGCGAGCTCGAGGGACGTCGTGTGCTCGTGGTGCTCGACAATTGCGAACATGTGCAGCAGCATGCGGCCGAACTGGCGATGGCGGTGACGCTTTGCAACCCTGAAGCCAGCATCCTTGCGACGAGCCGCGAACCTTTGCGTATCCCCGGTGAATTCCTGTATCGGGTCGCCTCGCTCAAGGTGCCGGATAGTGGTGAAGAGGGGCATGAGGTGCTGCAACGCAGCGCAGTCAGATTGTTCCTCGCGCGTGCCCGTGCCATCGATCCGAAGTTCTCGTCCGATGAACAAAGCGTCTTTCTGACCGGCACTGTATGTCGTCGTCTCGATGGCATCCCGCTTGCGATCGAACTCGCTGCCGCGCGTGCCGCGATGCTCGGCATCCATACGATCGCCACGCATCTGGATGACCGCTTTCGCCTACTCACCGGCGGCAACCGCACCGCCTTGCCTCGACACCAGACGTTGAGGGCGACGCTCGACTGGAGCTATGAGCTCCTCAATGACACTGAACGGACTCTGCTGCGACGGCTTGGTGTATTCGTCGAAGGGTTCACGCAGGAGGCCGCGAGCGCCGTGGTAGGCATCGGGGCCATGAGCTCCGACGAAGTCGCCGAACTGTTGACCTGTCTGGTCTCGAAGTCATGGGTAGTCGCCGCAGCCGGCGATGGAAACGATCGTTGTCGTCTGCTCGAAACCACCCGTGCCTACGCTTTGCAAAAGCTCGAAGATCATGGCGAGTTGCGCTCCGTGTCGCTGCGACACGCAGCCTATCTGCGCGGCCGTTTTGATCGAACCCGCGCTGCCTTGCAATGCGCGCATCTCGACGTCTGGCATCTCCAGCGCGAGCGCGAGCTCGCCGATATGCGCGTCGCGTTGGCCTGGGCGTTAGGGCCGCAGGGCGATGAGCAGGCGGGTATCGAGCTGGCCGCCGTGGCGGTCGACTACTTCTTCGACGTGTCTTTGGTTCAGGAGTGTGCTGCGTGGGCGCGCCTCGCGCTTGCCGTGCCGCGCCTCGCGACGCCTCTTACGCGTTCCGACGCGCACCTCAGGATGCAACTACTCGCCGGTCTGGGCGCCGCGCTCGCCTATGTCGAGGGTCCTGCAAAGGAGACGCACGAAGTCTGGGCTGTCGTCATGTCGACGGCGATCGCCCTCGGGGATCGTCACTTCGAGGCACGTGCGCTGTGGGGGTTGTTCTTCGTGGCGCAATCCGCGGGCGCGGCCAACGAAGCGCTAGCCATCGCGGAGCGTTTCTGCAGCCTTGCCGAAGACATGAAGGATGGCGCGCAATCGATTCTGGGGCGGCGTCTGCGGGGCATCGCCCTTCACTATGCTGGCCGGCAACGCCAGGCACGCGCGCAGTTGACGCTCATGCTCGCGCAATATGAACGATCGCGACACCGTCTGCCCATGCTTGGGCTCACGGTCGATCATGGCGTGGTGGGGCGTGCCACGCTGGCACGCATGCTCTGGCTGAAGGGGCAGCGTGACGAGGCGCTCTCCATTGCGGAAGATGCGGTGGAGGCCGCGTACGCACAGGGGCATGCGATGGCGGCGTGTTATGTCCTCGTCGAGGCCTTGATTCCGTTGTCCCTCTTGTCCGAGCGACGAGAGGGCGCCAGCCGCGGCATCGCCCTGCTCGACGAGACATCGTCACGAGCGGGTTTCAACGTCTGGCAGGCGTGTGGTCGGGTTTTTCGCACGTACATGCATTCGATGTGCAATGTCGAGGCACAGAGCCTTTGCGCATTCAGCAAATCGCTCGACGAAGTCGACGCACGTGGCTACCGCGCGCATCACTCGATGCTCGAGGGGCAATATGCGCTGGCACTGGCGCGAGCGGGGCGCACCGAGGAGGGGATCGAGACCGTCGAACGCACGCTCGCCCGGTGTGACGAGACCGGTGAGGCCTGGTACAGCGGCGAGCTCCTCCGCATCAAGGGGGAATTGCTGACGATGCGTGCCACGGAGGGTTCTTCCGATGAGCGTTCATCCTTCGATGACGCCGAACGCTGTTTTTCCGCGGCGCTGGTCGATGCCGTGACACAGGGTTCGCTGACGTTTCAGCTTCGCGCAGCGATCAGCCTCAGTCGTTTGTGGCAAGCGCAGGGTCGTGCCGATGAGATCGTGCCTTTGCTCAGACCGATCTGCGCCCAGTTTTCACAGGGCCTCGATTTCTCGGATTTCCTTGCGGCGCAGGACCTGTTGGCCAGCATCAATCGCTCTGAGACGGGCGATGTTGACGCTGGCGTTGCCGCCGCTCCGGTGCCGGGCGCCCGTCGATCACGTTCGCTTACGCCGCGCTGAGCAGCGCAACGGTCCCGATAAAAACTCAACTTCTGCTCATCAACTGCAGCGCGACCTGATCAATCAGGTCGGGTCGGTCAAGCTGGTCGACCCACCAGCGCAGCGCGAGTCCTGCTTCGTCTTCCCGCCAGGCCAGAAAGAACTGCGTGGTCTCGCGCATGCCGATGACGCGCTTCTCGACCAGGGCGCCGCGCCGGATCGCGCCTGCGGCCACGCATTGCGGCAGGGTGCCGACCGCGAGGCCCTTGAGTTGAGCCGCAAGCTTGGCGTCGAGCGTGGGCACGGTCAGCACCTCCTGGCCGGCCGCAAGTGCGATAGAGCGCGGCAGGAGTTCGCGCGATGTGTCACCGATTGCGGCGGCGCGATAGCGCGACACGCTGTCCATCGTGAGGGGTTCGGGCAACGACGCCAGCGGATGCTGGGGATGCACGACGAACACATGCCGCAGCGACCCGATCGGTTTGGCGACGATATGCGCGATGTCGGGCGGCTCACCGGCCGCGCCGACCACGAGGTCCGCGCGGCGCGTGACCAGCGCATCCCATGTACCGCCAAGGACTTCCCTCGACAGATAGAGCTTCGTTTCCATCTTCAGCTCATAGAAATCGTTCACGTGATTCCAGAGCATGTCGAACGGGATGATCTCGTCGACGCCGATGCGCAATTCCGATTCCCAGCCCTCCTGAATGCGTTTTGCCTTGCGCTCAAGGTCGTCGGCCGCGCGTAGCAGTCGGCGGCCATCCTCGACCACGACGCGGCCCGCATGGGTGAGCCGGGCCCGGCGGCCGGTGCGGTCGAACAACTCGACGCCGAGATCGGTTTCGAGCTTCTGGACCAGATAGGTCATCGAGGTCGGCGCTTTGTGAAGCATTTCCGCTGCACCGGCGAAGGTGCCCGTGCGGTCGATCGCGTCAAGGGCCTGCAGTACTTCGAAAGACAATTTCATGTCAGGGGACGAACGCGGTAGGAAGCTGAAGTGAACCGATCATATTCGAGCACGCTGATGCTGGCTATGGTTTCGAGGGATCGCGAACGTGCCCGATGCTGCGCGACACAAAGCGTCGGCGAAGGTAGCCCGTGTATTCGCTTAAGAATGATTCAGAACAATCAAAGGACTTTTAGCTGCATGGAGGGCCACCATTGCAGTGTCCCTGCCCGATGATCGACTCGCGATCACCTTCAGGTAGAAACCCGCGCTGTTCATACCCGCATGTGCTGGCTGCTCTGCGGTGCCGCTGCGGGTCGCGTCGGCTGACAGCCCATCGTTTCTTCGCCAACCTCATTGTTTCACGCTTAAGGAGCATCTATGCCTCATGAACTGCTGACGCCCGATACCTGCGCGGTCGCCCTGATCGACTATCAGCCGCAGATGTTTTTCGGCACGCACTCGCACGATCGCGTGACCGTGATGCACAACGTCCAGATCCTCGCGAAGACGGCCAAGCTCTTCAAGGTGCCGACCATCTTCACGACGATCGCCGCGGAATCTTTCAGCGGTCCGTTCCTGCCCGAAGTGCAAGCTGTTTTCCCAGACATGGCGCCGATCGACCGGACGTCGATGAACTCATGGGAAGACTCCAACTTTCGCAGGGCGATTGAAGCGACCGGCCGCAAGAAAATCCTGCTGGCAGGCCTCTGGACGGAAGTTTGTGTCGCATTCCCGACCGTGCAGATGATCGCAGAAGGCTATGAGATCTATGTGGCGACGGACGCCTGCGGCGACGTCACGAGTGAAGCGCACGAACGCGCGGTGCAGCGCGTCATCCAGGCCGGCGCCGTGCCGATGACGTCGATCCAGTTCATGTGCGAGCTTCAGCGTGACTGGGGCCGCAGCGCGACCTATGAAGGCTGCATGGATATTTTCAAGGCGCATACGGCCTATGGCATCGGCGTGCGATATGCCAAGCACATCCTCGGTGAACACGCGAGCGAAGCGGGCTGATTTTCAGCTTGCAGGCGGACGGAGTTGCCGTCCGCGTTTTATTTCTTCACGCATTCTTTTTGCAAGAGGTCGTCAATGAACGCCCGGGATTCCCTTCAGGACAGGTCTGTGCCAGCGGACAGCATCTACTTCAACGGCAAGATCGCCACCCAGGACGAGGCGCGCTCGTTCGTCACCGCGCTCGCCGTTCGCGACGGGAGAATCTGTGCGGCCGGTGCCGACGGCATGGTGCTCGGCTATCGCGGCGAGCGGACCCAAGTCGTCGATCTGCAAGGCCGTACCGTGATTCCGGGCCTTAACGACTCCCACCTCCACATCATCCGGGGTGGCCTCAATTTCAACATGGAACTGCGCTGGGACGGCGTGCCCTCGCTTGCCGATGCGCTTCGCATGCTCAAGGAGCAGGTCGCCCGCACGCCGGCGCCGCAGTGGGTTCGCGTGGTCGGCGGCTGGAATGAATTCCAGTTTGCTGAGCGGCGCGGTCCGACGCTCGACGAAGTCAATACGATTGCGCCGGATACCCCGGTCTTTATCCTGCACCTGTACGACTCGGCGCTGCTCAATGCGGCTGCGTTGCGTGCGGTCGGCTATACCAAGGACACGCCCAACCCGCCGGGCGGCGAAATTCAACGTGACAAGGCAGGCAACCCGACTGGCATGCTGATCGCGCGGCCCAATGCGGGGCTGCTGTACGCCACGCTCGCCAAGGGGCCGAAACTCCCACTCGATGACCAGGTCAACTCGACGCGCCATTTCATGCGCGAACTGAACCGGCTCGGGGTTACCAGTGCGATCGATGCGGGCGGGGGCTACCAGGCCTACCCCGATGACTACGCGGTGATCATGAAGCTCGCCAAAGACGCGCAGTTGACCGTGCGCATTGCGTATAACCTGTTCACCCAGAATGCGAAGAGGGAGATCGACGACTTCGCCAAGTGGGTCAAGATGACCCGGCCTGGCGATGGCGACGATTTTCTCAAGGTCAACGGCGCGGGCGAAATGCTGGTGTTCTCCGCGGCCGACTTCGAAGACTTTCTCGAGCCGCGTCCTGATCTGCCGGAGTCGCTTGAGTCCGAACTCGAGGCCGTCGTCCGCCTGCTTGCAGCGAATCGCTGGCCGTTCCGGCTGCACGCGACCTACAACGAATCGATCAGTCGTTTCCTGACGGTCTTCGAAAAGGTCGACCGGGAGATTCCATTCGATGGCCTGCGCTGGTTCTTCGACCACTGCGAGACCATCACGGAAGCCAATATCGAGCGGATCAAGGTTCTCGGCGGTGGTATTGCTGTCCAGCATCGAATGGCCTACCAGGGCGAATACTTTATCGCCCGCTATGGCGCCGAAGCCGCCGGGCACACGCCGCCAATCCGCAAGATGCTCGAAATCGGTGTACCGGTTGGCGCGGGCACCGATGCGACTCGTGTCGCGAGTTACAACCCGTTTGTGTCGCTCTATTGGATGGTGTCGGGCAAGACGGTGGGTGGCACCTCACTCTATGCGCCGAAAGATCGACTCGATCGCATGGAAGCCCTGCGGCGCTATACCGTCGGCAGTAGCTGGTTCTCGAGCGATGACGACAAGAAGGGAACGCTCTCGGTCGGGCGCTACGCCGATTTCGCCGCGCTGAGCGACGATTTCTTCTCTATGGAAGAAGAGGGGATCAAATACCTCGAATCGGTGCTGACCGTGGTTAACGGCAAGATTGTCTACGGCAGCGAGGAGTTCACCACGATCGGGCCGCCGGACCTGCCGGTAAGCCCGTCGTGGTCGCCGGTTGCTGCTTACGGGGGCTATAGTCGCTACAAGCCGGTGGCGGGGGCGGCGCTCGCCTGCGTGCCGAGCTGCGCGACGCTGTGCGGCGTGCATGCGCACGCCCACCCCTGGGCCTCGGGCCGGGATGTGCCGGTGTCGGATGCGAATGGCTTCTGGGGCGCGCTCGGTTGCAGCTGCTTCGCATTCTGAGGGCGACGATATGAGCTATGTCATCTCACTTGCGGTTGGCTTCGGTGTCGGCTTGTTGTACTTCCTGCTGCGCGTGAACTCACCGGCGCCCCCGATGATCGCCTTGTGCGGCCTGCTTGGGATCGTCTGCGGCGAGCACGCGATTCCGACCGTCAAGGCCTACTTTGCGACGGCGGAACAAAAGACCTCGCAGGCACCGGTCGGCCATGTGCCGGGTTGGGTGGCGGCCACCAAACTTCGCGATACGCGCGAAGCGCTCGCGGTTGCCCAGCAAAAAACCGATTCAGGTCCCGATATGCGTTGAAGGTGTGAAGAATCGAAGCTCGACCGGACATCCTGGCGACGCCGTGCGCTTCGATAGGGCACGGCGCCTTGATTCGTCATGCTATTGACTTGGGCGTGCGTTAAGCAGCTTTGACGTGGGCGCGCGCAGGATTGCCGTCTGATGTCTCGATTCGTCCTTCGGGCGTTTTAATGCGAGGCTGAATCTCCTTAATTGTTCTTAACTTAGCTGCTTTTTGGCCATTTTAGGCCTGTAGCGGCCTATTCGGCTGTGCGCGGGGTTGACTGCCGGTTTCCCACGCCAGATGATAAACAGATCCACTCGGACGTCAGATCGCTACCGAGGTCATCGACTGGGGTCTTGTGATGAATCAGAACCACCGCACTTGTTTTGTCTGGCAAAGCACGTTGACGTTGCTCGGCGAGAATGCCGGGCTCGGCATATGCGCGAGCAGCAACCCTGCAGCCCGTGAGCGGCGGGAGCACGGTGAGCACACGACCGCCTCACGTATCGTCACCGCGTCGTGTCGCCTGAGTGAAGTGACGATCAGCGTGTCGTGGCACGACCCGACCTCGTGCCGCTATGACGATCAGACCTGGCGTCTGGGTATTGCGCGATATGACGGACGTTGCGCGCTGACAGGCCTGCCGATTTACGAAGGCGGTAAGGTCTACCGGCCAATCCCGTTGCGCCCTGCACCGTCGAACAGCAATGCCATGATTCTTGCCGTGGCAGTCGAACACCTGCCTGCGGATGGCGAGATCGTCGAGGAGGTTCTCGATGGTACGGCCCACAGCAGCTTGATTTGATGACGCTCAATCCACCCCTATCGACGGATACACACCATGAAAACACGTTCTATCGCTAACCTTCTTGCCGCCGCGGTCCTGTCGGTTTCGTTCGGTGTCACCCACGCACAAAGCAGTGATGCCGCGCCGGCAGCCACTGAGAAAACCGAAAAGAAGCAGGAACGCGCAGCCAATCACACGCTCGCCAAGCACGTGCGTTCAGCCCTCTACAAAACCAAGGGGCTGGTCTCGAGCGGCATCACCGTACTTGCCAAAGACGGTGTGGTGAGCCTCACGGGTACGGTACCCGAACAAGGGCAAATCGACCTCGCCGGAAAAGCCGCTCAGTCGGTCAGCGGTGTGACCTCGGTGACGAACAATGTAGAACTCGCCATCAAGAACTAAGCGTATCCGTGGCGCTCGCCCGCGGGCGTCGCTTCGACACCCTGGCCGCGTGAGCGGCCATCTGGAGCACTCTATGAGCGAAATGCTCACCATCACGACCCCTGACGGAAGTTTCTCTGCATATGTCGCGCGTCCCGCGACATTGCCCGCGCCGGTGGTCGTGGTTCTGCAGGAAGTGTTCGGCATCAATGCGGACATGCGCAAGAGCAGCGATGAACTTGCCGAGGCAGGGTTCATTGCGATCTGCCCTGATCTCTTCTGGCGCCAGGCACCCAATATCGAACTGTCTGACAAGACGGACTGGGATCGGGCGTTTGCGCTCTACCAGGCCTACGACATCGACAAGGGCGTGAAGGACATCGAGGCGACGCTCGAGTTCGGGCGCACGCTATCCGGCTCGACGGGCAAGGTCGGCCTCACGGGTTTCTGCCTCGGTGGCCTGATGACCTATCTGACGACGGCCCGTTCGCATGTCGATGCCTCGGTGAGTTACTACGGCGGTCGCACGGAAGAGTTCCTCGCGGAGGCGCCGGGTATCAAGACACCGTGGATCATGCACGTGGGCGATGAGGATGAGTACATCTCGAAGCCGGCACAGGCGGCTATCAAGGCCGCGTTAGCCGGCAAACCCGGGGTCGAAATCTATACCTACGCAGGATGTGCGCACGCGTTCACCCGGCACGATGGCACGCGTTATGATGCCGCAGCGGCTGCGATGGCCAACAAGCGGACGGTCGATTTCTTTCATACGCAACTTGCCGCATGAGTGGTGGATCGTGAGACTAGCGAGCGGCTGCATGCGGTCGCTGGCTAGCCCCCTTGAGGCTTTTCAATGAGACGTCTGAGCGAGTCTTCCGGCCTAACCTTCTGTTTCAGGGCGGCCTCGGATGCGGCCGCCCTGAGACAGGCAGGTCACGTTCGGTCAAGCCGCCAGGAACGCTTGCAGATCGTGAGTGCGGCGGACTTGCGGCCGGATAACTCGATGGGGACGACCTGGTCGTCATCGCCCTGAAGGATCAGGGTTGGCACATCAATCTTCCCCAGATGCCGTGTAGTCGACTTCCGAGAGTTCCTTGACGCACGCATACTGCCCGAGCACGGAGCCCTGCATGGCCTCGCGCCAGAACTCGTCGATCGCGCCTCGCAAGATTTTGGCATTGGGACGGTTGTAAACGAATAGCGGAATCGCGAGGTACTTGAAGAAGGCTGAACGATTGGCTGCGGTACTCACACGAATGCCATCGAAGACGGCTATCGGTACCCCGGACGGATTCGTATCGGTCTGCAGCAGATGCGGGGTCAGTGGGCTGATGAGCACCATCTTTGCGATGCATCCGGTTCCGTGCCGGCCGACATAGTGCGAAACTTCGCCGCCGCCGGTCGAATGCGCGACGAGCGTCACCTCCTTTAGATCAAGTGCTTCGATCACGGCGGCGAGGTCGTCGGCGTAGGTGTCCATGTCGTTGCCCTGCGCCGATTGTTCGGAGCGGCCATGCCCCCTGCGATCATGTGCAATCACGCGGTAGCCCTTCGCCAGGAGGAACTGCGTCTGGGTATCCCACGTATCGGCGTTGCACGCCCAGCCGTGGGAAAAGACCACCGGCGCCCGGTGACCCCCAAGCCTTGAAGAAAATTTCCGTGGCGTCCGTCGTCGTAATCGTGCCCATGGTGTGCGCTCCTTTTGAGAACGACCAGCGTAGCTGCGATGCAGGCGCACAGTGGCTTGTGTCTTGTGAATCTTCCGAAGGCGCCGTGGCGCGGGCGCCTACGGCTTTGTGCGCGACGCTTAAGAATGATTCAGGAGAATCAAAGGACTTTTAGTGGCGCGCTAGCTCATGATTATGGTGTTTTCACTCGATCGTCGGCCTGAGATCGTCTTTCAATTGGCAACAGCCGCCGTAAGCACATCGATGCCCTCGGCTGGCCTGACAAAGGCGGCATGCGCGTGAAATTTCAAGCTCCGCTACTGGCGGCGATTGCGGGATATGTCGATACATTGGGCTTCGTTGCGCTCTTCGGTCTGTTTACGGTGCATGTGACGGGCAACTTCATCCTGATCGGCGCCGAGGTGGCCGGCAAGGGGAGTGGCATTGCGCTCAAGCTTGCCGCGTTCCCGGCCTTTGTCGCCGGGGTCGCCTTTGCGAAGCTCATCGCCGTCATGCTGTCAGGCCTCCCCCGGGCGACGCTCGAGCGCACGCTGCTTGCGCTACAGGCGGCTTTTCTCTGCGTGTTCCTGGCGGCAGGACTCGCAGCGCTGCCGATTACGTCATCCGATTCGTGGCATGTGATGCTCTGCGGGGTCTGCGGCGCGTTTGCGATGGCAATCCAGAATGCGTTGCCGCGGCTGGTCGCGACGCCGGGCGTGCCGACCACGGTAATGACGGGAAACGTCACGCAAGCGGTGCTCGACATGATTCAGGTGTTCATTGAACGCGACCCCATCCAGAGGGCGGCGGTGCGCGCGCGGATCGCCGCGACACTGACGCCGGTGGGTGGCTTCGCGATCGGCTCGATCGCCGGAGCCCTGGCATTCGCTTCGCTGTCGTTCTGGGCGTTGGCCGTGCCGGTGGTGTTGCTGGTGGGCCTCGCCTTTTCGGTACCCGCGACGGCCGCGCAGGCTTGAAGGGCCCCGCTTTCGTTTTGACCGGCGCCATACAGTTGGCATCCCGGCTCGCAGAGGCGGCGAATGCCCATGTCTTCGCCAGTCGGGTAGTCCGCCCCAGTCGCCGGATCGTTGATAGTTCGTTTAACTGTGTCAAGGAGTGGGTCATGTTGAAGGTCAGGCCGGGGAAAGGTTTGAAGTCCGTTGTACTCGCATGGTCGTTCGTCTGTGCAGGCATTGCAGGCACGTCGTTCGCGACGACTGCGCCAGATGCCCCCCCGATGCAGGCGGTGGGGGTTGCCGTTGGCCCGCAATACGATACGACGCATGTGTATGTGCCCAATGAAGCGCTCGACAAATTCGTCGACAGCTTCGTTGCGACCTTCGACGGGCACCCGTCGCCGCGCGGCGTGTTCCAGGTCACGCCGACGCCGAGCGAGACCGCCAGTCAATATATCCAGACACCGGTCGGGATGTTGTCGGTGTTCGCGTTCCAGACACCTGTGCCCTATCCGTTCGGCAGCGAGCGCACCGGCTATCTGGTGACGGATATCTATCAGGCCGTGCGCGAGGCACGTGCGGCAGGCGCGGAAATCATTGTTGAACCGTTTGACGATCCGATCGGCAAGGATGCGCTGATCCAGTTTCCGGGCGGCGTGAAGATGCAGCTGTATTGGCATACGAAGGCGCCGAACTACGCACCGCTGAAGACGGTGCCCGAGAACCGGGTCTACGTGAGCAAGTACACCGCCGACGAGTTCGTGCGCCGCTGGGTGCGCTTCTCGAAAGGGCATGTCACTGCCGATCAGCACAGCGCCGACGCGGGTGAAATCGGCCTGCCCGGCAAGACTTTCCGACGGATCGAAGTGGTCTCGCCATTCGGCAAGATGGTCGTGTTCGTCACCAACGGACAACTGCCTTTCCCGTTTGGACGCGAGACGACGGGCTATGAAGTGCCCGACCTGCAGGCGACGCTCGACAAGGCGCAGGCGAACGGTGTGAAGATCGTCTCGCCGCCTTTCGAGACGGCGCGAGGTACGACCGCTGTGGTGGAGTTCCCCGGCGGCTATATCGCCGAGATTCACGATGTCGCGCATTGAACACAGGTGCTGATGTCGCTTGCTGCTTAGCTTGCTGAGCGGCAAGCAGGATCTCGAAGCCTGATTCCGAAGCGCCGTTCTGAAGTCTTGCGAATGGAGAGGGTATGGAACACCGTGTTGCAGGTGTCGCGATGCCGCAGACCGAGTTGGTCGATGCGGCGATCGTCCTGGTGCGCCGCACCTTGCCGGACATCGCGTTCAACCATTCGATGCGTGTCTATTTGTTCGCGGCGCTCGCCGCCGAGCGCTTGGGCATCGCTTTCGATGCCGAGCTGCTCTACGTCGCGGCATTGTTTCATAGCCTGGGTCTGACCGAGGCGCATCGGCAATCGAAGGAACGCTTCGAGGTCGACGGAGCGAATGCAGTCAGACAGTTCCTGCGGCAACACGGGGTTGACGAACGTCGATGTGAAACCGCGTGGGATGCGATTGCCCTGCACATGACCCCCGGTATTCCCGAACACAAGGCGTCGGAGATCGCGCTGCTGAGCGCGGGGGTCCAGATGGACCTGCAGGGCGCGGCGTTTCGCGCCTTCTCCTCTGGGCAGCGTGATGCCGTGCAGAAGGCCTTCCCCCGTGGCACGGGTTTCAAACAGCAGATGCTCGAACTGTTTGCCAATGGCGTGCGCGCACGCCCGGAGACGACTTTCGGCACCTTCGCGGCCGATGTACTCGAACGGGCCGACCCCAAGTATCGGCGGGTCAACTTCTGCGGGGCGGTCCTTGGTGCAGACTGGCCGGAGTAGACCGACTGCAAGCTTGCTGCCGCCCAGACCGGCCGCGGATTCACTGTGATTTATGAAGGCTTAAGGCAGAGCCAAAGACATTCAGCGTCTTCGGCGTTACCTTGCTTGCACTAGCTGCCTTGCGTCGTTGCGCTTGAACGCGGGGCGCTTTCCTGGCTTACTTCGGAGAGACTCATGAATGGAAAAATCGACGTTTCGCCCTCTTTGACCCGCCGCAAGGTCTTGTTGGCGGGCGCAAGCGCTACGGTCGCAGCGGTCAGCATCCCCGCGGTGGCCGCGACGGCAGCCCAAGGCACCGGGGCGCAAGGTGCCCACACCCCCCATCAAAAAGGAACCCACTCAATGAACTCAGTCACGACGAAGGACGGCACCAAGATTTTCTATAAAGACTGGGGCAGCGGCCGTCCGGTCGTCTTCTCGCACGGCTGGCCGCTCGATGCGGATGCGTGGGACCCGCAGATGCTGTTTCTGGTGAGCAAGGGTTATCGCGTGATCGCTCACGACCGGCGCGGTCATGGCCGCTCGGACCAGCCCGCCCAGGGCAATGACATGGACACCTATGCCGACGATCTCGCCACCGTGATCGACTCGCTTGACCTCAAGGACGCGATGCTGGTGGGCCATTCGACCGGCGGTGGCGAAATCTCGCACTACGTCGGACGGCATGGCACCTCGCGCGTGTCGAAGATGGTGCTGATCAGCGCGGTGCCCCCGCTGATGGTGAAGAACGATGTCAATCCGACTGGCGTGCCGCTGTCGGTGTTCGACGGTATTCGCACGAGCACGGCCGGCAATCGCTCGCAGTTCTTCAAGGACCTCGCGATGCCGTTCTATGGTTTCAATCGCCCGAACGCCAAGGTCGAACAAGGCACGATCGACGAGTTCTGGCGTGAAGGCATGATGGGTGGCGTCCTCGGTCTCTACGAATGTATCAAGCAGTTCTCTGAAGTCGACTACACGCCGGACCTGAAGAAGATCGACAAGCCGACCCTGATCCTGCAAGGCGACGACGACCAGATCGTGCCGCTCGACAACTCGGGTCGCAAGTCCGTCAAGATCATCAAGGATGTCACGTTGAAAGTATATCCGGGCGCACCGCACGGCATGTGCACGACGCATGCGGACCAGGTCAACGCCGACCTGCTGGCGTTCCTGCAGTCCTGAGCGACCGAGCCCAAACGATGTGGCTGACGCCGCATTCGGCGTCTGACGACTGAAATGATTGAAAGCCGAGGCTGACGAGCGTCACCTCGGCTTTGTCATCTCTATCGAGCAGCAATCTTTCCATCCGTAATGTTTATTGGGAAGCCCAAGCCGCGATGCCGATCTTCGCTGCATCGGTTAATGTCACGTGAATTTCTTCCGTACTACAAGGTGAGATAAATGGCGAAACATACGATTGCCGAGTTCCTGGCGAAGAAACTCAAGGCGGTAGGGGTTGAACGGATCTGGGGCGTAACCGGAGACAGCCTGAACGGGCTGGCCTATAGCCTCGACCAGGTCGGTTCGATCCGTTGGATGCACACCCGTCATGAGGAAAGTGCCGCGTTTGCCGCGGGTGCCGATGCGGCCTCCTCCGGCAAGCTCGCTGTCTGCGCCGGGAGTTGCGGGCCGGGCAATCTGCATCTGATCAACGGTCTATTTGATTGCCATCGAAATCATCAGCCGGTGCTGGCAATCGCCGCTCACATTCCGTCGACGGAGATCGGCCTCGGCTATTTCCAGGAAACGCATCCGCAGGCGTTGTTCAAGGACTGCAGTCACTACGTTGAACTGGTGTCCAATGCGTCACAGTTTCCACGCATACTCGACCGCGCGATTCGCACCGCGATCGAGGAACGCGGTGTGGCCGTCATCGTGCTACCCGGCGACGTGGCGCTCATGGAAGGGCCTTCGGAGCAGCCGGCCTGGTCGCACAGCGAGCCGCACACCATCATGCCGTCCGAGGCAGACCTGCAGCGTTTGGCGGACATGCTCAACGAGTCCGATGCCGTCACCATCATGTGCGGCAGCGGCACTGTGGGCGCGCACGACGAAGTGGTTGCGCTGGCCGACGCACTGGGTGCACCGGTGGTTCACGCGCTGCGCGGCAAGCAGTATGTCGAATGGGACAACCCCTTCGATGTCGGCATGACAGGGCTGATCGGGTTCAGCTCGGGTTACCACGCGATGGAGTCGTGCGACACGCTGCTGCTGCTCGGTTGCGACTTTCCGTATCGTCCGTTTTATCCGAAGGACGCGAAGATCATCCAGATCGACTGGAAGGGCTCGCAGCTTGGGCATCGCGCACCGCTCTCGCTCGGCCTGGTCGGCACGGTGAAGGAGACTGTGACGGCCGTGCTGCCTCTGCTCGAACGCAAGGCAGACCGTACCTTTCTCGACAATGCCCGGCAGCATTACGTTTCGGCCAGAAAGGGTCTCGACGACCTCGCCACGCCGTCGCCCGCAGGGCGTCCGGTTCATCCTCAATACCTGACCAAGCTCATCGACGAACTCGCCGACGACGATGCGATCTTTACGGCCGACGTTGGCACGCCGACTATCTGGGCCGCGCGCTACCTCACGATGAACGGCAAGCGACAGTTGCACGGCTCGTTCAACCATGGCTCGATGGCCAATGCAATGCCGCAGGCGCTGGGCGTGCAAGGGGCCAACCCCGGGCGTCAGGTGATCTCGATGTCGGGTGATGGCGGTCTGGCGATGCTGCTGGGTGACTTGCTGACCGCCGTCCAGCTCAGCCTGCCGATCAAGGTGGTTGTTTACAACAATAGCCTGCTTGGATTCGTGTCGATGGAGCTCAAGGCGGGCGGCTACCTCGATACGAACGTTGACCTGAGCAAGACGGATTTCTCGGCGATCGCAAAAGGTGCCGGTATCCACGGCATTCGCGTCGAGGAGTCGGGCGATGTTGCCGATGCCCTGCGCGAAGCTTTCGCGCATCCGGGGCCCGTCGTAGTCGACGTCGTCACCTCGAAGTATGAGCTGGCAATGCCGCCGAGCGTCGAACTCGCCCAGGCCAAAGGCTTCAGTCTTTATATGCTGCGGGCCATCCTGAACGGAAGGGGTGACGAGATCGTCGAACTCGCGAAGACAAATCTTCGTTGATCGTGCAGCGCACAAAGACGGCGTGCAAGGTTTGGCGAAGTTTGCGCGCCCTGACAAGTTCGCCGGGCGCGCGTAGTCTATCGGGCGACGGATTGCATTTGTTCGCCCCGGCGAGCGTGGTCCCGCTCGTGTCAGGTTCCGATGGCCCGAATCACCTGGCTTGCGCGCACGTCCCCTGCGCGGAGTCCGGACGGCCGTCGGTGCCAAATCTCATTCCGAAGGAACGTAGATGAAAAAGCTCACCACCGCATTTGGCGCCCCCGTTGTCGACAATCAAAATATTCAGACAGCAGGTGCGCGTGGCCCGGCACTCCTCCAGGATGTCTGGTTTCTCGAGAAGCTCGCGCATTTCGATCGTGAAGTGATCCCCGAGCGCCGTATGCATGCGAAAGGCTCAGGTGCATTCGGCACGTTCACCGTGACTCACGATATTACGCAGTACACTCGTGCCAAAATTTTCGCGGAAATCGGCAAGAAAACCGAAATGTTCGCGCGCTTCTCGACGGTTGCCGGCGAACGTGGCGCGGCGGATGCCGAGCGCGATATCCGCGGCTTCGCGCTGAAGTTCTACACCGAGGAAGGCAACTGGGATCTGGTCGGCAACAACACGCCCGTCTTCTTCCTGCGTGACCCGCTGAAGTTTCCCGATCTGAATCACGCAATCAAGCGCGACCCGCGCACCGGTCTGCGCAGTGCGGAAAGCAACTGGGATTTCTGGACCCAGTTGCCCGAGGCCCTGCATCAGGTGACAGTCGTGATGAGCGATCGTGGCATTCCGAAAACCTTCCGTCATATGCACGGCTTCGGCAGCCACACGTTCAGCTTCATCAATGCGAAGAAGGAACGGTACTGGGTCAAGTTCACGATGAAGACTCAGCAGGGTATCCAGAACCTGAGCGACGATGAAGCGACGACTCTGGTCGGTCATGATCGCGAGACTCACCATCGTGATCTGTACGAGGCGATTGAGCGCAAGGAATTCCCGCGCTGGAAGCTGTTCGTGCAGATCATGCCGGAGAAAGCGGCGGGTACGTATCACCTGAACCCGTTTGACCTGACCAAGGTGTGGCCGCGCAAGGACTACCCGCTGATCGAAGTGGGCTATTTCGAATTGAACCGCAACGCCGAGAATCATTTTGCGGACGTCGAACAGGCCGCATTTTCGCCGGCCAATGTCGTGCCCGGCATTAGCTTCTCGCCGGACAAGATGCTGCAGGGTCGGTTGTTTTCGTATGGCGACGCACAGCGCTATCGTCTCAGCGTGAACTTCCACCAGATTCCGGTGAATTCGCCGCGCGGTACGAAGAACGTCCACAGTTATCACCGTGACGGCACCATGCGCGTCGACAGCAATATGGGTGGCGCGACGCCGTATAACCCGAACACGCGCGGCGAATGGGAAGAGCAACCCGACTTCGCGGAACCGCCGTTGTCGATCGAAGGCGCGGCCGATCATTGGAACCATCGCGTGGACGAGGACTATTACTCCCAGCCGGGCAACCTGTTCCGCCTGATGACGCCGGTTCAGCAAAAGCTGCTGTTCGAGAACACGGCACGTGCCATGCAAGGCGTGTCGCAGCCGATTCGCGACCTTCATGTCGAGCATTGCACAAAGGCCGACCCGGCGTATGGGGCGGGCGTGGCGAAGGCGCTTAAGGAAGTGAGTCCGCTTGAAACGACTGCGGCGCGTTCGGAGCCGGCAGTCGCGAAGTAAGCACGGCGGCGGACGTCTCATGCGTCGACAGGATGATCTTGCCGACGCTTAGGCCGCTCTCCATACGGCGATGGGCGTCCGCAGCCTGTGATAGATTGAACACACTGTCGACGACCGGCGTCAGACCGCCGGTCGCGACGTGAGGCAGCCAACGGTCGCCGAAGCGACGCACCATCGCATGCTTGACGTGCTGCGGTCGCGACTTCATGACCGTCCCGATGATCTTGAGATGGCCATATAACAGCCGTTCAAGGGGTAGCGCGGCATTCTTGACGCCGCCCATGATGCCCACCTGAATTAGTCGACCGCCATCGGCGAGCGAACGGATATTTCGCTCGAGGTAGGGTGCGCCAATGAAGTCGATGATGACGTCGACACCCCGTCCGTGGGTGGCTTTGGCGACCGCCTCTGCAAAGTCCTCATTCTGATAATCGATCGCATGGTCGGCACCGAAGTCGCGCACGGCGTCGAGTTTGTTCGCCTGTGTAGTCGCAAATACCGTTGCACCGGCCGCATGCGCGAGTTGGATGGTTGCCGAGCCAACGCCCCCCGCTCCCGCATGAATCAGCACCGTCTCGCCGGCGTGAAGATGACCGAGATGGAGAAGGGCTTCATGCGCGGTAACGAAGACTTCCGGAATCGCCGCCGCATGGACGAAGTCCAGACCCTCAGGTATCGGCATGGCCATCCGGTAGTCGATGCGCGAGATTTCCGCATAGGCACCGCCACCGACGATGCCCATGACGCGATCTCCCGCCTTGAATCCTTCGACCTTGGCGCCGACTGCCAGCACCTCTCCGGCCATTTCGAGTCCCATGATCTCTGAATCGCCGAAGTTCGGGCGACCATAACCGCCACGGCGATGGGCGAGATCGGCACGGTTGACGCCGACGGCGTGATTGCGAACGAGCAAATCGTCCTCGCGCAGGATGGGTTCCGGAGCGTCGGCGATTTGCAAGACGTCGGCTTCACCGAATTCCAAGAACTGTATGGCTTTCATATTGACCTCCGAGGGTTTCGATATCGGATAAGAAAGGGTGATGCTTACACTTGGCTGATGAACTTGGTCGTCAGATAGTGTTCGATCCCTTCCGTTCCGCCCTCTGACCCGTAACCGCTTTCTTTCATGCCGCCGAAGGGCAACTCGCTTACGACCATGCTGAAATGATTGATGCCGATCATGCCGGCTTCGAGGCGTTCTCCCGCATCGATGGCCGTGCGGGCATCCTTGGTGAAAACATAGGCCGACAAGCCGTAAGGCAGGCGATTTGCTTCAGCCAGCGCATCATCGAGATTGTGGAAGGGCATCAGGATGGCGATCGGACCAAACGGTTCTTCATGCATGACGCGGGCGTCCATCGGCACGTCGGCAAGCACTGTCGGGGTATAGAAGTAGCCTGGGCCATCGATACGCTTGCCGCCGGTCAGCACCGTAGCGCCGTGTTGAACGGCATCGGCGACGAGTGCCTCGATCTTTTCGAGTCGTCGTGCGTTCGAGAGCGGGCCGACCTGAGTGTCCGGCATCATGCCGTCGCCGACTTTAAGGGCTTCGGTGGCAGCGACGAATTTCTCGGTGAACTGTTGATAGACGCTGTGCTGGACAAGGAAACGCGTCGAGGAGATACAGATCTGACCTGTGCCCCTGAACCGGTTTGCTGCGCCGAGCCGGGTGGCCTGGTCGATGTCGGCATCCGCGAAGACGAGTACCGGACCGTGACCACCGAGTTCGAGTGAGATCGGCTTGACGCCTTCGGCGGCACGCGCGGCAAGCAGTCGGCCGACGGGCACTGAGCCGGTGAACGTTACCTTGCGTATCGCGGGCGAGCCGATCAGACAGGCCGAGATGGCGTCGGGCACACCGAACACGACCTGCAGCACACCCGCAGGAAGGCCGGCGTCGTGCAGGCAGCGCACGATGGCGAGCGTGGTTGCCGGGCATTCTTCAGCTGGTTTGATAATGACTGAGCATCCTGCGGCAAGCGCAGCCGACAGCTTGCGCGAAGGGGTGATGGCCGGGAAGTTCCAAGGTGTAAAGGCAGCCACGGGTCCGATCGGCTGCCGTTTGACCAGTTGCTGGACTTCGGCGCGGCGCGACGGCACCACGCGGCCATAGCTGCGCTTGCCTTCCTCTGCGAACCACTCGAAGTAGTCTGCGGCGCTCGCCACTTCGTAGTGGCTTTCGCTCAAGGCTTTGCCTTGTTCGAGCGTCAGGAGCCGCTCGATATGGGGCGAGCGCTCGCGGATCAACTCGGCTGCGCCCTTGAGAATCCGCGCGCGCTCATACGGCGCCGTGTTACGCCAAACCTTGAATGCGCGTTCGGTGCTCTGCACGGCGCGTTCGAGGTCTTGCGGCGTGGCATGCGGCACGCGGCCGATCACAGCGCCCGTCGCGGGATTGATGACTGGGGACGTATCACGCTGTCCAGCGGACAGAAATTCGCCGTCGATATAGAGGTAAAGCGGGTCGTATCCGGTGCTCACGGTAGCTTCCTATTTGTGCGTTTTCCGCAGTAGTTGCGGCGTGAGAGAACGATAGGACGCGGACTCTCGTGTGATAATGGGTTGCCGACCATCAACCGTTTTGCGCTGAGTGCATAGATGCAGACAGAAAAGTTTGCGGAGTATCTGGGCGTGTTCGCGGACGTTGCCCGCGAGGGGAGTTTTTCCGGAGCAGCGCGCCGACGCGGCATCACGCCCTCGTCGATTGCGCGGCAGATCGACGCACTCGAAGCCCAGCTCGATACGGCCTTGTTCCTGCGCTCGACGCGCGTGCTCAGCCTGACCGATGCAGGCCACGCACTATTGATCCGGGCGCGCCGTGTACTGGACGAACTCGACGACGCCCAGCAGGAAATCGCTTCGATGAAGGGGGAAATTCAAGGCGTGCTTCGCGTCGCTTGCTTCCCCACCTTCGGCAAGCGTTATGTGATTCCGGTCGTCGCTGCGTTGACGTCACGCCACCCGGGGTTACGCATCGAACTCGATCTCACTGAACGCGTGGCCGATCCGGTTGCGGAGCGTCTTGACGCGGTGATACGCATCGGCGAACTCGCTGATAGCACGCTGATTGCCACGCGCATCGCGACGCAGCAGCGACTGGTCTGTGTGAGTCCTGCCTACCTCGCGCACGCGGGGAGACCTCGCGCGCCAGCGTCTCTCGCCGAACATCGCCTGCTCGATAAGTTGCATGGCGCCGATTTGCTGGGCTGGGCCGATGTGCTCGGACATCCGGTTGGACACGGGCAGGGAAAGGCTGTGTTTTGCTGCGACGATTTCGAGGCACTGCGAGGCGCAGTGCTCGAGGGGATGGGCATCGCTTGCCTGCCCGATTGGGTGGTTGGCGAAGATATCCGTGCGAGACGACTGGTTCAACTGTTCCCGGAATTGTCGGAAGCAGAGGGAATGTTCACGGGAATTCATTTGCTGCGCGCGCTTGCCGAACCAGGCGCCAAACTGCGGGCTTTTATCGACGAACTGCGTGGATCTATCGGGTCGCCACCGTTGTGGTCGATTCCGGTTCACGTTTAGGCGAGCTTGGGTCAGGCGATGGTGACTTTGACTGTGGCGCAGGATGTGGCTGCGGGCGGCAACTGGCTTTCTTAGCGGCCGGCGCAAGATTCTTCGCCGCCTATCCCGACGGAGTTCGCTAGGCGGCCTTCTGGTTGCGGTCCTGACTGAGAACCAGCGCAATCGAATTCGACAGGATCGAGCGTGCGAGTGCCGCATCGTCGACCGTGCGAGCGAGCGTGATGGCACCGATGATGGTCGCCGTGATTCCGAGACCTTCTGCTTCAGTGCTGCCCCCAGCTGCCTCTGCCAGTCGCAATGCGAGGCTATGCACATGGCGTGTCAGTACTGCTTTTGTCGCGGCGTTTGCATGACGCGCTTCGCCTGCCAGCGCGCAGAGCGCGCATCCGTTACCGGGATTCGCAACGTGGGCTTCACCAAGATAGCTCTCGACAATCCCTTGCAACGGCGTCTTCGAACGGTTTCGAGCGTTATTTGCAAGGGCGTCGATGCGCTTGTTGCCGAGTTCGACTGCGTGCTCCAGCGCTTCGATAATCAGCGCGTCGCGCGATTCAAAGTGTCCATAGAAAGCGCCATGCGTCAGCCCGGCACTGCGCATGCAGTCTGCGACGCCCAGTGCTTCGATTCCGTTTTCACGAATTTTCTGTGCCGCTGCTTCGAGTACCTTCACTCTGCTTTCGGCCTTCTGCGCTTGTGAATATCCCATCACAGACCTCGCGACGCTTGACAATGTGTATGATGGATATAATACTGTTTTTCAGCATGATGAGCAACATGCAGAAACCGAAGGGTTCCCTCCAGAAGGGACATGCTTCGCGTATTCATCGAACAACATGCCACGCCAGGCGCGTTGCCTGATCGCCTCCGGGCAGCTGAATGGAATTGGAGAAGGACTATGCGTTTTACCGACAAGACCGCACTCGTCACGGGCGGCAGCAGTGGAATCGGCTTTACAGCGGCGAAGATGCTGATTGCTGAGGGCGCCCGCGTGGCCATCACCGGCCGAGATCGCGCCAAGCTTGAAGCCGCGGCAGCCGAACTCGGCGAGCAGGCACTGCCGCTTCATGCGGACTTCGACGATCCCGCAGCGGTCGATGCGGCGTTCAAGACCATTGGCGAAGTGTTTGGCTCGTTGGATATCGTTTTTGCGAACGCGGGCATCTCCGGTCCTACGCCGCTCGGTGGCACGACAGCCGCTGCGTTCGAGGCAATCCTAAGGACGAATCTTACCGGCGTGTTTCTCACGGTTCAGGCTGCGTTGCCCCTGATGAGCGCGGGTGGTTCGATCGTCTTGAATGGTTCGGTGATGCGTGAGCTGGGCGTAGCGGGGACGGCCGCGTATTCGGCGACCAAGGCTGGCGTGACCGGGATGGCTAAGGTTTTTGCCTCGGAACTCGTGGCGCGTGGCATTCGCGTGAATACGGTGATTCCGGGTGGAACGCGTACGCCGATCTGGACGCGCGGCGCACGGGCGGGTGCAACGGTTGATGCCACGGAAGCAGCAATGGCACATGGGATCCCGATGGGCCGCTTTGCGACACCTGAGGAGGTCGCAGGTGCGGCGTTGTTCCTCGCGTCCGATGCGGCATCGGGTATCACGGCGGCTGAGATTGTCGTCGATGGTGGATCGATTGGCGCGCCGTGGGGGGCGCCGGCGTTCAGGAAGAAATAGGGCGGTTTTCTGCAGTCAGGGTGCGTGCGCGTACTCGTCGCAGAACGTGGTGACGATCACGGAATTGAGCCGTGAGCGCGCCGTATCCTGACGCTGGTGAGGGCGGCGTTAATTCTGGCTCTGTGCTATTAAGAGCGTAATAACAGACTCAATATGCCCTTAAGAATCTATTTTGTTGATTCGAAGGGAACAGCCAGGTATCACGGCGGCTGAGATCGTCGTCGATGGTGGATCGACTGGCGTGCCGTGGGGCCGCCGGCGCACCGTCTCGCGAGTGTGGGTCTCCTCGCGCTCATTAGGCTCCTAGCAGGATGCTGCGGCAACTCCGAGCCTCTTCCCGTTTCAGCCATGCGTACGAAGCTGCGTAGCAGATTCAGGTCGAGGTTAATGGGGCGACTTACGTCATTCATTTCGTTGATCCCGCCCATTCAAGCAATTCGTTTTACCCGACCGATCCCAAACAATACAATCAAAAAGTTAATGTTCAGACAAGATTTCTGAAAATAAGAGGAAAGGCTATATGGCTTTTCTTAACAGAAACATGGGCTGAATGATGATCGCCGTCACTAGTATCACAGCGGGTTTCGGCCTGCGCATCGCATGACCTCAACGCTATCCACCAGGTCACGAGACTGATAGGACGCTCGACGAAATCGGCGCATAGCTCGCGCCGTCGCGGCATCGCGATGCGCGATTCGATCTGCCTTTTTCGACAACACACGGGTGATTCTCATGGTACGCGGTAAGGAAAAGTTTGCGTCGGCCTGCTTCGCAGGCTGGACGGGCTCGATGCTTTGCATCACGCTCTCCCTGTCGGGCTGCGATGGGTCGGACAGCCCGGCAGTCAATCCGCCCACGGCAGTTTCGCCGGTCGCCGCCTTCACGGTCGGTGGCACGGTGTCAGGGCTGGCCGCGGGCACGCAACTCACGTTGAATGACAATGGTGGCAGTCCGCTCACCGTGAGCGCCAACGGCGCGTTCGTGTTCGGGAGCACCGTGCCGCTGGATGGCAGCTTTGCGGTGACGGTGCAAACCCAACCGGCGGGGCAGGCGTGCACCGTTTCGGATGGCGCCGGCACTCGCGTGGCGGCCAATGTGAGCAGTGTCAGCGTGAGCTGCGCCAACAAGCCAGAGTTCGCCTTCGTCGCAGACGTTTTTGGCAATACGGTTTCGCAGTACACGATCGGCGCGGGCGGTGTGCTCACGCCCCTCAGTCCGCCGACCGTGTCCACCGGAATCGAGCCGCACTCGGTCACCGTCGATCCTTCCAACAGCGCTCTCTACGTCGCAAACCAAAGCGACAACACGATTTTTCGCAGTACACGATCGGCCCGGGCGGTGCGCTCACGCCCCTCAGTGCGCCGACTGTGACGACGGGACTCGCACCGGTTTCGGTCACCGTCGACCCGTCCGGCGGTTTTGCCTATGCTGCAAATGCAGGCGACAGCACGGTTTCGCAGTACTCGATCGGTCCGGGCGGCGCGCTCACGCCCCTCAATCCGCCAACCGTGACGACGGGAACCGAGCCGATTTCTGTCACAGTTGACCCGTCCGGCGGCTCTGCCTACGTCACTGACGCGCTCTCCGGAACGGTTTCGCAGTACACGATTGGCCCGAGCGGTGCGCTCACGCCCCTCAGTACGCCGACCGTGACAGCGGGCGATTTTCCGAGTGCCGTCACCGTCGATCCATCCGGCAGGTTTGCCTATGTCATAAACACAAACGACAGCACGATTTCGCAGTACGCGATCGGTCCGGGCGGTGCGCTCACGCCCCTCAGCCCGCCGACCGTGACCACGGGAGCTTCTCCGGATGCCGTCACCGTCGACCCGTCTGTCCGCTTTGCTTACATCACAAACCAGAACGACAACACGGTTTCGCAGTACACGATCGGTCCTGGCGGCGCGCTCGCGCCCCTCAGTCCACCCACCGTGTCCACGGGAGTCCAGCCCGAGTCGGTTACCGTCGACCCGTCTGATGGCTTTGTCTATGTCGCAAATGCAGACAACACGGTTTCGCAGTACACGATCGGCCCGAGCGGTACGCTCACGCCCCTCAGTCCGCCGACCGCGCCCGCAGGATCAGAAGCGGTGTCGATCGTGACTGTGCGGCCATAAGGATGGCGGAACGATCCGGCCCGCGCCGCCTGTAATGCGTGTGGCCTTTCACCGATCCGTTCCCTGATTGGACACAGTAAGGTGCGTCCGAGCGGGGAACGATCATGACACGTCGGGAGAAACCAGTTGTTGCCGGGTAACGCCGACTTGATCTGAAATCCCGAAATCGATCGAAATATAGTTCTTGATCACTTCTTCAAACGAACGGTATGCATTGGGCCTACCCCAGACTTGGCGCTTATG
Source organism: Burkholderiales bacterium (assembly GCA_026225235.1). Classification (GTDB taxonomy): domain Bacteria; phylum Pseudomonadota; class Gammaproteobacteria; order Burkholderiales; family Burkholderiaceae; genus Pararobbsia. Next base: position 318,616 of record JAMFSK010000114.1, on the reverse strand, counting down.
CACGATATAACGCTGGAGTACTTCGTAAGTTCTTAAAAGCCCGGATTTCCGTTGTCTTAGGATAATATTTCGATCCATCGAATTGGATAGAAAATTGATTGAAATATACTCCAGCATACTTAGAAGGGACATGATCAAATCATCGTCCTTTTGATTTATTTCCGCGGCGTTGACTAAAGTATTATTTTCGACGTAACGCATGATCAGAGCGTTTGCCTCGCTGAATTTCCCGTTGGTAAGCAACGTGGCCATGACCTGCGCCGTAAAGGCTTCTCGCTGTGCCTTGATCGGTAGCGCGTAATCGTCCGGCATTGTCGTATCTGGCGGCGTTTTCCCCTGGAACACCGCCCAGATCCTGTCGTTTAGCTGCAGCATCTCCTGTGCGTAGCCGAGGAGATAGCTTCCGTGCGGTGTCAGCCGAACCGCACCCCCCTTGCCACGCACCAGCAACGGCTTACCGGTGAGGGTCTCCAGCCGCTGCACCTGCATGGACACTGCCGATTGGGTGCGCCCGACGATCTCCCCGGCACGAGTGAAACTTCCGGTCTCCGCGATATGGACGAAGCTGCGTAGCAGATCCAGGTCGAGATTAGGGGGTCGATTCTTGCCATTCATTTCGTTGATCCACCCCATTCAGGCAATTCGTTTTACGTAGTTAGCGCGCCACAATACAATGCCTCGACTCATTGTTCAATCTCAATTTTTTTAAAAATAAAAGGAAAATCGACATGTCTTTTCTTAAAAAAAGCGCAGTCCGAATGATCGCTGTCGCTATTCTCGCAGCCGGTACCGGCCTTGGCATCGGCATCGCGTTTGCCGGCCAGCCCGACATGGAGGGCGCGCTCAACGCGCTGCAAGACGCTCAAAGTCACCTACACAGGGTCACGCAGAATAAGGAAGGTCACGCTGCAGCGGCGCGCAAGCTCGTCGCCGAGGCGATCTCAGAAGTGGAAGCCGGTATCGCATACGGCCAATCCAAGGGCGAATAATCGAACGAGTGCTCTTTAAGGAATCCAGAAGCGTGTCATATTTTATCAAGATCACACAGACACGCTTTGTCGCTGTCTCTCTGGTCATGCCGCTATTCGCGGCTTGCAGTTTCAATATGAACCAGAATCCCTTGATGGAGCGAGTGGTGCAATCGTTGTCGCTGGACGATGGCAAAATCCTCTACGCAGGGTATAAGTCGCCAGATCCTGACGCGCAGTGCCAGTTAATCAACGAGACTAGTCGTAACTGGTATGTTGCGAAGACCGTTGGGCAATTTAAAGCAGGGGGAGGTCGCCAGGTATTACAGGAGGACGCCATTGCGTCGGTCAAACAACGGCCTCAAGAGGGGATCAATTATATTGCTTTGATGATCCCCAATGAAACGAACATTGGTGTGGTTGACGTAACCGCGGGGCAGGACGCGAAAACTAGCTACTTCCGTTGCGTCAATCCTCCGCAGCCTCATTAAAAACAGTAGCTAATTTGTGAAAAATTCCAATAGGATAAGGCATTGACGATTCCCGCGGCATTGAACTGATTCTCTAACCTTGCTATGGCGATTTGCCTGTTTGTGTTTTTTCTATCGGATGCTGTAACTGCTGAAGTCCATGTGCCGTGTGGCTATCAGCCACACGGTTCCTCCGCCTGCGATTGGCAACGATCCGAATGGCAACCTCAAAGGTCGGGATGACAATCGGCTCAGAATAACGCGGCGTCTGCCGCGCGCTAACGCCGCACGCCACGTTGTTCGCGACCTCGCCCGTGATACATCTCAGCCAGCGCGGTGTGGAAGTAAGTCATTGAGTCCAAAAGGATTCTTTTATGAACGCAAGTCCATCAAAATGGCACGTTAATGATTAACGCAATAAATAAATAATCATTCTCGAATCGACATTTCGCAGTCAAACTCCTTCCTGCTTACTGAAACTGAGAGTGGTCCGCTTTTGCCGTGCGACGTCTGATTGAGGAACGGATATGCGAATGGTTAAGGTGATGCTGGTGCGAGCAGGCACGGCGTTCGCGCTGTGCGGATTGTGGGCGACGTCGATCGAGCTTCACGCGCAAACCGCAACTGCGCCCTCGACCGAGGCATCGGCGCCTGCAAGTGAAGCGGCCCCCGAACGTCAGCCTCAGGCCCTGGATGCCCTCCTGAAAATGGGACACTTCCTGCGCAAGCTCGACCGCTTCGAAGTCCGTGCTCAAACCTCCACCGATGCCATCCTCGATAACGGTCAGACGGTCAGCTTCCTGCACGAGACCGACCTCAAGGTGCAGCGGCCCAATCGCATGCGCGTCGATATCACCGGCAGTCGCAAGGACAAAGGGCTTATCTACGACGGCAAGACCTTTGTCATCTTCAACACGGCTACGGGCTTTTACTCGGAGAGTCCGGCGCCGGGCACGCTCGACGCGCTGGTGCGCGAACTGGCCGAGGTCTACAACATCGAGGCGCCGCTTGCCGACCTTTTCTATTGGGGGCAAGGCAAGCCAGACGACACGGTGATTACCTCTGCACTCTTTATCGGCCTCGAGCGTGTCGATTCACGATGGTGCAATCACTACGCCTACCAGCAAAGCGATGTGAGCTGGGAAATCTGGCTGCTCAAGGGCTCGCATCCGCTGCCTTGCCGGATGGTCATCACGGATAACCCAGGCGGCGCGTCCCCGTCATGAAGTCACGTATCGCTGGATCCTGAACGGTGCGTTCGATCCTTCTGCGTTCGTCTACAAGCCGTCGGCCACCGCGAAGCGCATCGAGTTGCAGCGCGCAACGACTACGCCCTTTGAGCTGGGGGAATGATGAAGCGTGCCCAACAGATAGCGGTCGTGGCCGTCGCGGGTATCTTCGTGTCCCAATCGATCGACGTTTATGCGTTTGGTTTTCGGGGCGGCGCGCGCACCAGTGTCCATCCGATGCCGCATGGCGGCCAGGGCTTCCAGGGCGGAACGCGGCCTGGCCCAGGTGGTGGCGGAGAGCGCAGCCCTCGTTTGAGCGGCGGGGGCGGGCAGCCCAATCCGCATCCGGGCGGTGGCGGCGAGCAACCTCGTCCGGGCGGTGGCGGGAGTGGTGAGCCGCCGCTTCATCCGGGACCCGGTCCCGGGCCAGGGCCGAACCCTCAGCCAGGACCCGGCCCCGGACCGAATCCGCAGGCCGGCCCTGGGCCTCAACCTCATCCACCCGGTCCACCACCCGGCCCACCGCCCGGCCCAGGCCCAGGACCCGGACCTGGACCTGGACCTGGACCTGGACCCCATCCGCCGGGGCCGCCGCCACCTTACTGGGGAGGCGGGTGGTACTACGACCCAGTCACCGCAGCTGTAGCGGTCGGGATGACCGCAGTCGTCATCGGCGCGGCGTACGCGTCATTGCCGCCGAACTGCTCGAGCCTGATCGCGAACGGCGTGACTTATGAGCGCTGTGGCTCGACGTATTACCAACCTCAATACGTCGGCTCCCAGGTGCAGTACATCGTTGTCGAACCGCCGCGCTAGGGTGAAAGCGTCGACAAAGGCGCCCCTCGATCGCCTTGACTAAGCAGTGATCGCCTTCCTAAGCCGCGATCGTGTTCCTAGGCAGCGATCGGCGCATCCGCCCGAAGCAGTCCTTCGCTGCGCAAGTCACGCCACAATTGAGCGGGAATCGCCGTGCTCATTGAGTCGACATTTCCGCCGACTTCCGCCGGCGTGATCGCGCCAGGAATGACGCTGACGACGGCCGGATGCATCAGCGGAAACTGGAGCGCGGCGTCACGCAAGGCCACGCCGTGCGACTGGCAGACGCGTTCAATGGCGCCGACACGCTCGAGGATCTGTGGCGAAGCGGGCTCGTAGTTGAAATACGCACCCGGCTTCGGCCCCGTTGCGAGGATGCCCGAATTGAACGGGCCGCCGATGATGACCCCCATGTTCTTTTGCTCACACAGCGGCAGGAAGGAGTCGAGTGCCTCCTGTTCCAGCAACGTGTAGCGCCCGGCAAGCAGGAACAAATCGACATCGCTATGACGGGCGACGGTCTCGCAGACCTGCCATTCATTGACGCCGATCCCGATGGCGCTCACGACGCCTTGGCTGCGCAGATCGCTCAGGGCACGCACGCCGCCGTCGAGGAACTCCCGTGTGCGTTGCGCACTCGCTTCGGCGCTGCCATGGGAGAAAATATCGATGTCGTGACACAGCGCGATATCGATGCGGTCGGCACCAAGACGCTCGAATGAAATCTCGAAAGAGCGCATGACCCCATCGTACGAATAGTCATAGATGACTTCGCGCGAAGGCACGTCAAAGAACTTGCCAATCCCGTCACGCTGTTCAGGCGCGCAACGTCGCAACAGCCGGCCAACCTTGGTCGACAGCACGTAGCTATCACGCGGTTGCTCGCGCAGGAACGAGCCGACGCGTGTTTCGGCAAGGCCGTAGCCGTAGAGCGGTGCGGTGTCGTAATAGCGCAAGCCACGCCGCCAGGCTTCCTCTAGCGTATGACGCGCCTGTTCGTTACTGACGACGCGATACAGATTGCCCAATGGGGCACTGCCGAAACCGAGTGAAGAAAACGTCAGTTCCTTGCCTGAGTGGCTCGTGAAGCGACGTGGGTCAGACGGGCTGGCGAATACTTGCGACACGGCGGAGTCCTTTCGGAAGGGTGGGGCGCTGGAATGCGCTCACTGACGACATGACGCCATCGTCATGGCCAGCATTGCATACTTCGCAAAAGTGCAATGTATACGATGCTGGGTGTCGTTGTGTCCAACACTTCCCCCGTGTTTAACCCTCGCGTGTGCCGCTGTTGTCGATTAGGCCTTCACGGGCTTGATCAGGTCTTCGCACGTCGCATGCTGCGGATCACTCGCTGGCAGCTTGCCGCAGACCCCTTCGAACTGCATCACGACCTTGTTGACGGTGGCCCGGTGTGCATTGCCTTGGTCCCATTTCCCGAGGTTCGAGACCATGGTCTCGAGTGACTTCCGATTCCTGCCGTAGAAGGCGTCGTGTGTCTCACCAAGTTGGTCGAGCATGTCGGCTGCAATGGTCTGCACGCGGGTATCGTCGCCGGGAGAAAGCTCCATCACATTGCTTATGTACGTCACACCCCAACGCAGTCGGGTCGCCGGACCCTTTGAGGCATCGTAAGCCTGCTTGTACCAGGCAAGGGTGCCCGCCTTATCGCCGCGAGCCTTGGCATTGCGCGCCAGCCCGGACATGAAGTAGTACGGCGCGGGCGAACGCTTGAGTTCGGCCTTCAGCAGTGTGTCGGATTGATCGAGCAGCCCGGCATCGGTGAGCGTCTCGGCGGCCTCGTCGATCACGGATTGACGCTCATACGGGTTGCTCGTGTTCTTGTCGGCCAATGCCACTTGCTGTTGAACGGTATCGAGCAACGCCTGGGGCAATGGAGCGCCCTTCGGCGTGTCGAGCTTCGCGAGTTCGACGCGACCATACAGTGCCGACAGACGGTCGGTCGTCGAGAGCGAGGGGTCGGTCATCAGCGTCGTCAGCGCAGCGTCCCATTGCTTGGCCAACTGCGTGCGTTGCGAGGTGCCGGGTGCGCTTAGATATGTGGTGACTTCCGCGGGGGAGTCCGCGATCACGTCGAAGTTGCTGCGGCTCAGCGACTGGCTCGCAAGTACGGTCTGCGTCGCCTGCAAGGCAAGGGCCTTGTCGATCGCGCCGTGCTGCGGCGGCGTGGCGGACGCCATGCTCGTGACGGCCTTGAGTTCAAACCGCAGCGCCTCGTTCGGAGCGTGATTCGCGCGTGCATGTCGCGCCAGGGTCTGCAAGGTGGTCGCGAGCTGGTCGTTAGCCATCGGCAGCGAAGCGTCGACATCCCAGGAATAGTCCGCCAGCGTGCGCCACTCATCCGCGCTCAGCTTCGCGTTGTCCTGAAGCGCGCTCGCGAGCGTTTGTTTGAACGAATGCGTTGCGTTCATGCCAAGCGAGAGTGCTTCCATATAGCGCGCCGGATCGGATTCCCCCGGCAGGCGCGTGATCTCCGTGCCATCGGGCCGGAACAGGATCATGGTCGGGTAGCCCTTCACCTTGAAGCGCTCGCCCAGTTTTTGTGCGCTCTCGCTGTCGCCATCGAGAAACACGGGCACAAAGAAGGTCGACCGTTCCTTGAACGCTTGCTGAGTAAAAATTGTCGCCTTGACCTGGTTGCACGGTGGGCACCATACGGCGCCCCAGTAGAGGAACAAGGGCTTGTTACTCGCCTTCGCCTTGGCAAAGGCCGCGTTCACATCGCCCTGTTCCCAAGCAATACCGGGAGGGAGGTGTTCGGGAGCCGACGGTGCATTGGCAGCCATGCTGGTGTGAGCAACGCTTAGCAAAAACGCGCTGCAAAGCGCGGCGGCCAGATTCTTGATCAAGAGGGTCATGATGGGATAAATGGCGATAACGTTCGCAATTTAAATCGGAATCGCGCTAACGGCCCGAACAAAATTAATGCAAGCGCTATGCGTGATTTATTCCGTCGTGTGCGCCAGACCGGGCGCCCCGGTACGCAGGGTGAACCGGGCGATCACGAACGCGGTAAGCGCGCACACCGCGATGCCCACGACCATCGGCTTCGGTGTCCCGTTTGTAAAGATACCGGCCACCGCCATCACCGCAGCACCGACGACAAACTGCAACGCCCCCAGGAGGGCTGAAGCCGTGCCAGCGATTGCGCCGTGATTTTCGAGGGACAGTACGGCCGTGGTCGGCAGCACCAGACCCAGGCATCCATAGCCGATGAACAAGAAAATCATCATGAGCGGCAGGCTGTCGACGCCGGCCAGGAACAGCAAAGCGACCGCGCTCATTGCGATCGCAAAACCGGTAACGGCTGTGCGGATGACCTTAGGCAAGCCGTGTTGGGCCGCTAGGCGCGCCGTGAGCTGACTGACCCCGAAAAATGACGCCGCATTGACCGCGAAGCACAGGCTGAACATCGTGGGGCTCAGGCCATAGTGATTGATGATCACAAACGAGGCGCTCGCGAGATAAACGAAAAACGACGACAGACCGAACGCGCCGACAAAGGTCAGGCCAAGAAAGGTCGGGTCGGTCAGCAGCTTGCGATAGCCGGCGAACGCGCTGGCCCATGAACTCTCGGCGCGGTGATGTGCCTCCCGCGTTTCCTTCAATTGCGTGGCGGCGAGCACGAAAGCGATCGCGGCTGCGACTGTCAGCGCCCAGAACACCCCGCGCCAGCCGAACGCCGCAATGATGAAGCTCCCCGTCAAGGGCGCCAGGATCGGTGACACGCTCACCACCAGCATCAACAGCGACATGAGCCGCGTGGCGTCGTGGCCCGTATGCAGGTCACGCACAATGGCGCGCGGCACGACCATGCCCGCACAGGCCCCCAGCGCCTGGACCGCGCGGAAGCCGATCAGGACATTGATCGTCGGCGAGAACGCACATCCGATGCTGCCGACCGTGAAGATCGCGAGGCCGACATAGATCGGCGTCTTGCGGCCGATCATGTCAGCGAGCGGCCCGTAGACGAGCTGGCAGAGTCCGAGTGTGACGAAGAACGCCATCAGGCTCGCCTGCACCTGAGCTGGCGTGGCGTTGAGCGCGCCGCCGATCGAGGGGAGGGCGGGCAGGTACATGTCGATCGCAAACGGACCGACAGCAGTGATAAGGCCCAGCACGATGGCAAGGCGGATAAAGCGACGGGTCATGATCAAGGGGTCGGAACAGGAGGAAGGCGTCGGTGGGAGCGCCTGGGCGGACTCCATCTTACGGCAAGGCGCCGGCCGGGGTGGTCGCCTCAGATTGCCATACGTCTATTACGCTTTAAAGATTGACCCTGGAAGTCATCGCCCGCATCACTCGCGAGGTGCTGTTAGCACTGAATCGACCCGGTTGTGCAGACTGCCTGTTACAGATCCCGCTGAGGATCGTGTTCGGCTCACCGATCCTGGCGGGACATCACACTTAGGTTTCCGACTCGACTATCAGCAGGGCGTTTCGGTCAGTCGCTTCCTTAATCCAGACCGGCGGCTTGCCGCGGCCGGACCACGTGGCACCGCTCGCAGGGTCCCGATATTTGGGTGCGGGCCGCTTGCGAGTCTCGGCGTTGCGCCGTCTTCCAAACAGCTCGCTGATCGAAATGCGGTAGCGAGCCATTTTCTGCCGCATGTCATCGATCGCGAGCTTGCGTTCATCGAGGAAGACTTTTTTAAGCTCGGCATCGAGCTGCGCTTTTTTCGTCAACAGTTCTTCGTATGAGGGCATGTCTTGCACGACGCGAGGCCGTAGCGCACATCAGAAGTCACGAATATAGTTTTTGTGCGTGATTAGATACAGGCCATGCAGGTGAATAGACTCTTCGCAACATCGGAACAATCGTAGTGCGAATGTCGACACATTGGCGAGCTATGCCTGCTCGGCCGTAGGCAACCGGCGGGTGATTCCGGCGATCTCGAAGGTCGCCCGTACCGAGAATCCAAGCTTTTCGTAAATTGCGGCGGCGCCGGGATTGCCTTGTCGGACGTGCAGAAAGGTGGTCTCGCCCCGTTCGATAATTTGCTCGGCGATTGCGCTGACCAGCACGCGAGCGTATTGCCTTCCCCGGTAGCGCGGGTCGGTGCACACGCCGCTGGTCTCCACGAAGCCCTCGAGACGCATGCGTTCGCCCGCCATGGCGACCAGGCCGTCTTGCTCGTCGAAGATGCCGAGGTAACGTCCGAGGGTGACAGTGCGGATCTCCATCGGCCCCGGTTCGGTGGCGCGGGCCAGGGCGACCATTGCCGGGCCGTCGTCAATTGTCAATTGACGCATTTGCAAGCCGGGTGGCGCGCTCGCCGGATTCCGAAAGCTTTCGGGGCTGCAGGTCATCTGCGCAAACGTGTCGTGCCAAGGGACCGTCAGGCGGCTGTGGGGCGCGTCTGCGGGATAGCCGAGGACACCCACGGTTTGTTCAGCTTCGATCAGGTCTGCGAGTGTGTCCCAGCATGCGGCCGAACTCGGGTCGGCGAGGGCAGCGATGGGAGAAATCTCGGGGTGAAACCGGCGGGCCAGATCGTTGCCGAGGCCCATTTCACGCTGGACGCCGATGAGCGCATTCCAGGCGGGATTGTCGAGCGGATGCATTTGAAACAAACTCCCAGTCTTGATCGGATGGCACAGGGTCGCGAGACCCGTGCGGGCGCACTGTACCAGAGCAAGGGTGTCGAATTGTGATCACCCATGCTTTGCGCCGTGGGTTTTTGCCGAAGTCCAGGGCCTACGCCCGGAGGCGCGCATGCCCGAGCGCGGTTCCCGTGTTTTGACGTGTATTATTCTGCCGGCAGACCTATTCCAGCACACATCGGTCGAAGCGCCCTTCAGGGCGTCACATACCGACCCGGACCAGATATCACAATGACAGGATTCGCTAGGGCTTTGTTTGGCGATGACCGCGGCGAGCTGCGGCAGAAAATCACCGGCCTCTACGTGTCGCTCCTCGTTTTCAATGTCGCTGCCTGGATTTGGGCGTTCATTGCTTTCCATCACTATCCGCTGCTGATGGGAACCAGCTTGCTGGCATACTCATTCGGGCTGCGCCACGCTGTCGACGCCGACCATATTGCGGCCATCGACAATGTCACGCGCAAGCTCATGCAAGCGGGGAAGCGACCGATTACTGTGGGTCTGATGTTCTCGCTCGGACATTCGACGATCGTCGTGCTCGCTTCGGCTGGCATCGCCGTGACGGCGCTTGCCATGCAAAGCCGCATGGCCGGTTTCAAGGAAGTCGGCGGTCTGGTCGGGACGCTCGTATCCACGGTGTTCCTCTTTGCGATCGCGCTGATGAACCTGGTGATCCTGCGTTCGGTGATCCGCGTGTTTCGGCGCGTGAGGCGTGGCGAGCCGTACGTCGACGAAGATCTCGATTTGCTGCTGGCCAATCGGGGTTTGCTGGCGCGTTTGTTCCGGCCGCTGTTCCGCTTGATCACCAAGAGCGGGCATATGTATTTTCTGGGGTTTCTGTTTGGCCTCGGCTTCGATACCGCGACTGAAGTCGGCCTGCTCGGGATCTCTGCGGCGGGTGCCGCTCAAGGCATGTCGGTGTGGTCGATCCTGGTATTTCCGGTGCTGTTCACCGCGGGCATGACACTGATCGACACGACCGACAGCATCCTGATGCTGGGTGCCTATGGCTGGGCCTTCGTCAAACCCGTTCGCAAGCTCTACTACAACATCACGATCACTTCGATCTCGGTTCTCGTGGCCGTGCTCGTCGGCGGCATTGAGGGGCTTGGCTTGCTCGCGGACCAGATGCATCTGAGCGGCGCGTTCTGGGGTGCAGTGGCTAGCCTCAACGACAATTTCGGCATGATCGGCTACGTCATCGTCGCCGTGTTTATTGTGAGCTGGCTGCTCTCGGCAGCGTTCTACAAATGGAAGCGATTCGAGGACCTAGACGTCCGGTCCGAATCGGTCTGAGTACAACCAGACAAACCGAGCCATGTGGTGATGGGCCAAGGGTTGCTCTTGCGCCGCCGTCCAATACCTTTATCGAAGGAGTGTTGTCATGCCTTTTGTTCGAATCGATCTATCAAGCGATGCGTCGGCTGAGGTTGTCCGTACGATCAGCGAAGTCATCTATGACGCGATGCGTGAGATCGCCAATGTGCCCCAGCATGACAAATTCCAGGTCATCACGCGGCATGCGCGCGACGAACTCGTGTACCCCGCGGAGGGTTATCTGGGCGTCAGTTATTCAACGGGCATCGTGTTTATTCAGATTACCTGGAACACAGGTCGCACAACTGAAGTCAAGAAGGCGTTTTACAAGGCGGTCGCAGAGAATATCCATGCGAAGACTGGACTGCGCAAGGAAGACATCTGGATCAGCCTTGTCAGCGTGGAGCGGGAAGACTGGTCGTTTGGCAATGGTGAGATGCAGTACGCGCCGAAGCTGTGATAATGAGGGCCGGTATCACCCGCGGGGTGCCGGCGCCTCCTCGAGGGGACGCAGATCCTCAACGTAGTTCTTCATCTCTGACTTATGACCGAGTCGACGTCTCACCGCTTTTCGGATCAGGAGATCGCCGCAGTCTATCGCGCGATCCGGGAACGTCGCGACATGCGTCACTTTACCGACGCGCCGGTGCCTGCGGAGCAACTGGCGCGGCTGATCGGGGCTGCGCATGACGCGCCGAGCGTCGGATTCATGCAGCCGTGGCGTTTCGTGCGCGTCACCGATCGCGCCATTCGTGTTGCGCTGCACGACATCGTCGAGACCGAACGCCTGGCGACAGCGGAGGCATTGAACGAACGCGCGGACGAGTTCATGCGGCTCAAGGTGCAAGGGATTCTCGACTGCGGCGAAGTTCTGATTGTTGCGCTGATGGAAAACCGGGAGCGCCATATCTTCGGTCGACGGACCTTGCCGGAGATGGACCTCGCTTCGGTGGCCTGCGCGATCCAGAACATGTGGCTGGCCGCGCGCGCCGAAGGATTGGGCATGGGTTGGGTCTCGCTGTTTGACATTGCGGCTGTTCAGCGTCTGTTCCATATGCCCGCCGACGCGAAGCCCGTCGCCGTCCTCTGCCTTGGGCACGTCGAGCGCTTCTACGAAAAACCGATGTTGCAGGAAGAGGGCTGGGCACAACGCCTCTCGATTTCATCTTGCGTGGACGAGAACCGGTGGCCGGCGCCATTAGCGGATAGCGATGAATGAATACCTTATTGTTCTGGCTTAGATGAAATCAATCATCGGCTGAACCGACTGGCGGATCTTAAGGCGGCAAAGACTTCCGGACGCCTTGTGACGCTGACGGACGGCTTCTTCCAAACGGGAGGAAGTACCGACCGGGCGGTCCGGCTTGCCCGGAAGGCAGGGCGCTGTCAATCGCCCGTTGCCATTCCACGTTGAAAATACAGTGCCTCCAAGTCGCTGCGCCCATTGCCTCGAGCCATTAGAATTGATGCAGATAATGGGAATTGGAGAAGCAGTATGAGTGGCGCGCAAGGCAGCATGACGTTGTTAATCGAGGTGGATGAAGCCACCGGGCAGGAGCTCAGGCTCGTGCGTCTCGAGGCAACGGGAGACGGAAAAGCCGTGCTGCTGGTGGACATCAATGAAAAAAAACCGGGGATTCACCGCGATATTCGCTATGAAATCACGGCCGCCGAATTGATCGCCGCAGTGCGCGCTCACGGGGCTGAATTGCCTGGTGAACAACACAATCCCTGATCCCCGCTGCTGGATGTCGTGCTGCATGCACGCCACACATTAGTTACTTACCGTACAGATAGGCTTTCCTTCACGTCCTAGCATCGCTTCAGTGTCGCTATTGCCGGTAGTGGGTAGTTGTCATGGCCCCGCGATTCTTACGTCATGCTAACAAGAAGAAGGGTCTGTCCATGCGAACGCCCAGCCGCGATGACAAGAACGACACGTTGCTTCCCCCCTTGGCGGGTGACGAGATCGCCGCGCTGGCCGCGGCCATCGACCGATGCGGCGTGGGGGTGCTAAAAGCGGCCGTCCCGCGTCCTTTGCTCGAACGATCACGGCGCTATGTCGATCACGAACTGAAGCAGCATGGTGGCCAGTACTTCGGACTCGCGGGTCGCGAGTGGATTGAAGAAAGCCCACTCGCCGCTGTCGCACATTCCAATGCGATTGAAGCCATCCTGAAAGGCCTCTATCGACATGCGACAGGCGAAGCACCGGATCTACGGCCGGCCGCCCCCTCGCTGCGCGTGCTCGCCGGCTCGGTCGGCCTCAGACATTCCTATCTTTTTCACTACGACTCATACGTCGTTACGGCACTCGTTCCGTTGATGATTCCATCGGCGCCCTATGAATTGCCGGGCGATCTGGTCTTGTTCCCGAATCTGCGTCGTGTCCGGCGCAATGCAATTGTCAATATCATCGAGAAGGTGATGGTCGAAAGCCCGCTCGCCTGCCGCATCTGGAAATCGCATTGGGCGCAACGCCGTTTTGGCGCGCAGGTCGTCAAGATGGAGCCGGGCAATATCTACTTTTTCTGGGGCATGCGATCGTTGCACGCGAATCAGCCCTGTCTGCCGCGCAGCATACGCAGCACTGCCCTGTTTCATTTTGGCGATCCGCACGCTGGCACCTTCCTCAAACGTCTGAGCGCGCGGCGTCATCAGGCGCGGCTCAGGCGCCTCGGTCAGATGGCGAATGCAAGCCAGGCCGAGTGAATCGTTCAGATCACCGAATTGCCTGCGGTACAGATGTGACCCACGCGCACCCATCCCCTTCGAAGTAGCCGTCCGAGGCTCGTAAGACAAAGGTCCTGTGGGCGTGCCGTTGACTGCTGACTTTCTGAATGCATTGATATTTGATAATCGATTTAATGCCTCCGCTAATCATTGGCGTGCAATAAAATATGCGGTGGATTATTAACTCGATTGCCATCGATAATGTAATTCTTTAGTCCGCTTTCCCCCTGGAGAAGCCGAATGGCAAAAGTAAAGAGCATGTCGCACATCGCACGCGTGTCCGTCGTTGCGGCACTGTTGGCTTGCACTGGGGCCGCGCATGCCGCCGCGCAGGTCGAAGAAAACAGCAGCACGCAGCCCGCTGTCGGCGCGGCCGTACTGATTCACGTCCACGCCCGCGTGGTGGCGATCGACACAGACGCGAATAGCGTGACGCTTCAAGGACCACGCGGCAACCAGCTCGCCGTCGATGTGGATCCAGCCGTTGGTGACGTGCACGACCTCAAGGTCGGCGACGTGGTCGAAGTGGCATACCGCAACGCGCTCCTGGTGCATGCTGCGAAGGTCGATTCGAATGGTATTCGCGAGCGCATCGATTCAGACGCAACGACACCGGCCTCGGGCGGCGTGACGGCCTCGGTGCGCAGTGTGAAGATCATCGCAACAGTCCAGAAGATCGATCGAAGGAAACGACTTGTGACCCTCCGTGGGCCTTCGCATACCCAGGTGTTCCAGGCGCCGCCGGAGATCTCCCTCGATAACCTGAAGGTCGGCGACAGCGTGGAAGCCGACTTCGTTTCCGCTGCCGCGGTCCGGATTACGCGTAACGGCGCACCTGTTAAATAAGCCGTCTCAGTCGGGGCTCCACGCTTGCGTGGGCCTCGCTCCTTATCGGCAAACATGATGCGCGTTCGTGAATGAAGCCATGCATCGAGCCGGCAAGCGTTGTTAAGCTATCTGTCATATCTGCCTCATCTATCCGCATCGTTTCCCACTCGTGCTTCGCTGACCACTCCTTTATATCGACGACCCGCGCTGCCTCGTTGTTCGCGATATGCCCACGTTTCAAACGCCTTGTAAAACTGCGGAAAAACGCACTGCACCATTGTTTTCGACTTCCGGTGCCGAGCATGCCCAGTGGGCCTGCCGCAAGCAGGTACACCCCTTGCGTGTGTCGTAGGCACGGCTATTCACTGGAGGGAACCATGAGACAGACCGTCGTAGGTGTATTCGAGACTTCCGAGGAAGCTCGTCGCGCGCAAGCTGCGCTGCTGGACGCGCAATTTCTGCCCGCCTCAGTCCGCGTAAGCGGTGGCGGCACACCGCGAAGTGTCGATGAAGGCATGGCGTACCAGGCCGCACCGGGCCTTGGGAGCGAAGCATTCGATGGCCGGCGCACCGGGCTGGGTTCCGCGATGGAAGGCCGTGCCGGAGATGCCCTGCCCGAAGAGGGTCCGCTTGATCGGCTCTCGGATTTTTTCCGGGAGTTGTTCAGTCCGGATGACGAACGCGCTGAGATGGCTGAATACGAAGAGGCGATTCGGCGGGGGGGCGCATTGGTCGCGGTGAATGTCGAGGATGAACTCGAGGAGTCGTTGGCCTCCGATATTCTCATCCGATCAGGTGCCTACGATCTCGAGGAACGTGTGGCGAGCTGGCGCAGGCCACTGCATGTCGGCGACGAAGGTGCCGGCTACGACGATGGATTTGGGAGTGGCTCGACGCAGCGTATGGTGATGGGTTCAGTGGCCACGCCAGGCAATGTAGCGAGCATGAACCCTGCTGATACGACGGGGTATGCGGGCGATCGCGCCGCGCGCAGCCCGCTGGACACCGGCAGCATGGAGGTGAGCCGCAGACACGCGGATCGCATAGGAGTCGACTCTTTGGATGCTCCGCCTCTCGGCGCGCCGTCACGCTATTCAAGTGCTGGGCGCAGCGAGGCCGACTACCTGGAATCGGATCGTTTGCAAGCGAGCCGGATGGCGGAGATCCCCACTGAAGCGGATCGCATGGAAGACGAGCGTGACGCGCTCAATCGTATGAGTCCGGTATCAGGCGAATTCCAGCGCGACGAAGCCGATCGCATCGAGGCAATGCGTCCGCAGGCAGATCGCGGGGCCGCAGACCGGATCGAGGCTGAGCGCATCGAGGCTCAGCGTGTGCGCGAACGCGTGCAACAGCAAGCTCAGGATCGGATGCAGTCGTTGGGGCAAATACAGAGTCAGACGCAACGCACGGTCGCGCCGACCGCCTCGAGCGGCGTGGTCTCGTCCGCGTCGACTTCAGGCGGCTCCCTCGAACGTGCGAGTTGGTCTGACGCTAATGCGGCTGACCACGAACTTGTGTCGAGCCGTGAGGCGGACCATCTTTTGGCCTCGGGCGGCGAGGTGTTGGTGGATGACCGCGATGCAACCCTGCGTCGCGACAACCACGGGTTGAGAGCGACCCAAGCCACGCCGGGCGCCTTGCAATCGACCTCGGGACAATCGACCTCAAAATTAAGTGGCGCTGCGTTCACGCCGGCGCTGAAGGTCTCAACGTCGACCACGAGCCCGACCCCGAAAACGGGCGATACCACGGGTTCACCGATCAGCCGCAATGTACGCATCTACTCACGTCGAGCGGATGATCCCGTCACCCTGCGCAACGCGGCGACTCAGGATGACAGCAGCTTCGCCTCGCGTGCAGAAAGCGATGCGCTGAATCGCGGTGCAACAACGCCCCGTGATGATAGCCGTATGGCTTCGCGCATGGGCGAGCGGTCAAGCGTGGTAGAGGGAATGCGCGACGAAAGTGCGTTCATCACCCGCGAAGACAATCTGTCGAGTAGCCGTTCAACGACAGACCCGCTGGCCGCACGTGAAACAGCAGTGCGCCAGGAAACGCTCAGTGACTACGCCTCGATGGACGAGCGAGCCATGGACGAACGCACCGCTCGTTATGAAGCGGAAGCCCTCGAGGCGGGCGATGTCGATGCCGAGCGGATGAACCTCGAGCGCCTCAATGCCGAACGTCTCGACTCGGCCGGTATGCAGACATCAAGCACGGCTTACACCGAGACGCCGGTCGATCCGGCCACGGACCTGCGGGCCGAACTCGGCTTGCGTTCACCGCTCGACGACCGGTCGAGCATTCCGCGCCGGGCGCTGGATGATGGTGCGCCGATCGCGGCTGATGCCTACGATGACGACGACCGTCGCTATGAAGGCGACGGGGATTTCGTGGACTCGCGTGGGCGCGATGTGATGCGCACGCGTGACTCTTCAGAATGGGATCATGTGAAGCGTGTGGTCCGCGACGCTTGGCATCGGATGACGGGCCATCACTAAACGAGGCAATTGCCTGGCTTGGATGGAGTAGTTGTCTTCCCGAATCGCCACGTTCCCTCAAGCGGGACGTGGCGATTTTTTTGCGCGATCGGCAGGTTCCTTTGGCCACTCGTCCTTTTCGTCGTTGAATAGGCTGGTCACTAACAGGCGTAACCAGGTCGTGCGTGGATCGTTGTGAAATTTCCGATGCCAGTGTTGCTTGAGGTCGTAACGAGGCAGCGTAAACGGTGGCTCGACGAAGGTGATCGAAGCATGCTCGGCGACATAGGCGTACCCGATGGCGTGTGGCACGGTGGCGATCAAGTCGGTTTTCGCGAGGATAAAAGGCAGACTCATAAAATGCGAAGTTTCCAGGACTGCCCGTCGACGTATCCGGTTGCGGTCGAGGTAGTTTTCCAGCACTTCCTGGCTGCGACCTTCGGCCCGCACGACAGCATGGCCGCAACTCGCAAACTGTTCGATCGTGAGCTTGCCCGAGGCGAGAGGATGCTCACTGCGCATCAGCACAAGAAAGCGGTGCGTAAAAAGGCGCTGTTGGAAAAAGTTCGTCCCGGCGAGATCGGGAAAGTACCCCACCGCAAGATCCACTTCACCACTTTCAAGTCCACGTTCGACCTGAACCGGCGGCAGTGAGACCGATCGCAAACTCGCGTTCGGTGCGAGCTCCCCGAAGGCGCGCAGCAACTGCGGGAGGAAGACGATTTCGCCGACATCGGACAGCGCGATCGAAAATGTATCGGGCGTTGTTGCTGGGTCGAAACGCTGGGTTTCCACCATGCCCTTTTGAATCCGGTCGAGGGCTTCGCGTGCGGAAGGCACCAGGGCAAGCGCTCGCGGGGTGGGCTCCATGCCGCGCGAGGTTCTTACAAAGAGCGGGTCGTTGAAATACTCGCGCAATCGCCCGAGTGCGGTACTCACGCGCGGCTGGCTCACACCGAGAGCACGCGCGGCGCGGCTCACACTGCGTTTCTCGTCGAGGGCGACGAGAAACGGGATCAGGTTCAGATCGAGATCATGCACGGGTTGTCATCTCTGGGGTGATTATCGTTTTGGCGTATAAAGCATATCTCCTAAATCGCTCTGTCGAATAGTGGGATTTGCGTGGAGAATCAGGCGCAACAATTCCATAAGCGGTTTGAGGAGACACTCATGCGTACCCAGGTTGCGATCGTTGGCGCTGGCCCAGCGGGCTTGTTGCTCTCCCACCTCTTGCGTTTGCAAGGCATCCATTCCGTTGTCATCGAAACCCGCTCGCGCGATTACTGCGAGAACCGCGTGCGTGCCGGGGTGCTTGAGCAAGGTACTGTCGATACCCTCAATGAAGCCGGCCTCGGTGAGCGCATGCAACGCGAAGGTTTGCTGCACCACGGTATCGAGCTTCTGTTCGAACGTCGCCGTCACCGGATCGACATGAGCGAACTCACAGGCGGCCGGGCAATTACCGTATATGGGCAGCACGAAGTCGTGCGAGACCTGATTGCCGCGGCGCAGCAGCACGACCACACGCTGTTTTTCGATGTGGCCGATGTCTCGCTCCATGATCTGAAGACCGACCATCCTACTGTCCTCTTCACGCATGCTGGCGTTGAAAATCGCATCGACTGCGACTACGTGGCAGGCTGTGATGGTTTCCACGGTATTTCACGCGGGGCGATTCCGGCAGACGTCTTGCGGACTTACGAGCGTGTTTATCCCTATGCGTGGCTCGGCATACTGGCTGATGCGCCGCCATCGGCAGACGAGCTGGTCTATGCCCATCATGAGCGCGGCTTTGCACTCTTCAGCATGCGTTCGCCAAGCGTGACGCGCCTCTATCTTCAGTGTCAGCCCGACGAGAACCTCGCAGAATGGTCGGACGACCGCGTCTGGGACGAGCTCTTCACGCGCTTCGAAAACGACCAGGGCTGGCTGCCCGCGCGTGGCCCGATCACCCAGAAGAGTGTGACGCCGATGCGCAGCTTCGTGACCGAACCGATGCAATACGGCCGCCTGTTTCTTGCGGGCGATGCCGCGCATATCGTGCCGCCGACCGGCGCAAAAGGCATGAACCTCGCGGTCGCCGATGTGCGTACACTTTCGAAAGCGCTGGCTGCGCGCTATCGTGACGCCCGCGAGGATCTGCTTGACGGTTATTCCACGCATTGCCTCGAACGAGTCTGGCGCGCCGAGCACTTTTCGTATTTCATGACGAACATGCTGCATCCGTCGTTCGACGAGACCCCATTCGTCAATCGCCTGAAGATGTCGGAGCTCAAATATGTTTCGTCATCGCAGGCCGCGGCGCGCTCGCTGGCCGAGAACTATGTCGGCCTGCCGTTTGCAGCCTGATATCACTTGAGGGCGGCCTCGATGCCGCCTGGAATCTTGATCTGGAAGGAGACCGCATGTCGTCAGAGCTTGGGCAGTACCGCCGGCCTTACTGGAATAGCCAGCCGGAACATCAATTCGCGCAGTATCGTTCGAGCGTCAAGCGCGCACCCCGCGAACCGCTGGTCATCGTGCCGCAAACCTTGTCCGAACTGACCGGGCCCGCGTTCGGTCATGACACCGTGCGAGAGATCGATGCCGATCTCACGCGTCAACATGCAGGCGAACCGCTCGGCGAGCGAATCGTCGTATCGGGCCGGGTGCTCGATGAAAACGGGCGGCCGGTGTGCCACCAGCTCGTCGAGGTCTGGCAGGCGAATGCGTCGGGCCGCTATCCTCACAAGGCCGACCTGCACGACGCGCCGCTCGATCCGAACTTCTCGGGTGCGGGCCGGACCATGACCGATCATGAAGGCCGCTACCAATTCATTACGATCAGGCCCGGCGCTTACCCCTGGGGCAACCATCACAACGCGTGGCGCCCGGCCCATATCCATTTTTCGGTGTTCGGCGATGCGTTTCTGCAGCGTCTCGTGACGCAGATGTATTTTCCGGGTGACCCGCTGCTCAAGTTCGATCCGATCTACAACAGCACCGCCGATGAAATCGCACGTGAGCGAATGATTGCAACTTTCGACTGGGAACATACCCGTCCCGAATGGGCGCTGGGCTTCCAGTTCGATATCGTCTTGCGGGGTCGCGACGCGACGCCGATGGAGAAATAAGAAGATGTTCGGCACACCCTCACAAACTGTTGGTCCCTATCTGCGGATCGGCCTCGAATGGCTCGATGGCGGCGACCTCATCAAGGACGCCAGCACGACGGAGATCCCCGGAAAACGCGTCACGATCCGAGGCAAAGTGATCGACGGCAACGGCATCCTCGTGCCCGACGCGGTGCTCGAATTCTGGCAGGCAGATGCAAACGGCGTGTTCCCCACACTCGACAAAGACGGCAAGCCCGCACGGGCTTTTCGCGGCTTTGCCCGCGTCTGCACCGATGCCCACGGTGGCTTCGCGCTGAAAACGATCGTGCCGGGCGCGGTCGCCGGGCCAAACGGTCAGACCCAGGCGCCGCACATTGCGGTACAGGTCGCCATGCGCGGGCTGCTCAAGCCCTTGCACACGCGCGTCTACTTCCCCGATGCGCCGGCCAATGCGAGTGACCCGCTGCTCAACGCCGTGCCTCCGACGCGACGTGCGACCCTCGTGGCGCAGGCCGAGGCGGCGGATACGCTGACGTGGAATGTCGTCGTGCAAGGTGTCGGCGACCATGCCGAGACCGCGTTCTTCGACTTCTGACGGTGGGTACCGAATTTGACACCTGAAGCGATGTTCGAAGCAAGCGGCCGACTGACCGACCTGATTTTCGGCAGCGGGCCCGTCAATGCAGTCTGGTCGCCGCGCGCGACAGTGCAGGGCATGCTCGATGTGGAAGCCGCGTTGGCACGGGCATCGGCCGCGCATGGCGTGATCCCGCGCAGCGCCGTAGCGGTGATCGAAGCCGCCTGCCGCGCCGAGCGGATCGACGGTGCGGCGCTGATGTCGGGTGCAGCGGCTGGCGGCAACCTCGCGATTCCCCTGGTCAAGCTGCTGACGGCGCGAGTCAAGCAGGTCGATCCAGACGCGGCAAAGTATGTGCACTGGGGAGCGACGAGCCAGGACATCATCGACACGGGTCTCATCCTGCAGTTGCGTGAGACGTTCGCCTTGCTCGATCAGGATCTCCGGCACACCTGCGATGCGCTCGCATTGCAGGCGCGCATGCATCGCGCGACGCCCATGGTGGGACGGACCTGGCTTCAGCAAGCGCTCCCGATCACCCTCGGCCTGAAGTTCGCGCAGTGGCTCGATGCGCTCACGCGTCATCGCGCTCGCCTGCTCGATCTGCGCGAGCGCGTACTGGCGCTGCAATTCGGCGGCGCAGCGGGCACGCTGGCGAGCCTGCGGGAGGCCGGACCTGCAGTGGCGCACTCGCTGGCCGACGACCTCGGGCTCGTACTGCCGGCGTTGCCCTGGCACACCCAACGCGATCGTATTGCCGAGACGGCTGCCTGGTTCGGTATGTTGATTGGCACGCTCGGCAAGATCGCGCGCGATATCTCCCTACAGATGCAGACGGAGATCGGCGAGCTGGCTGAGCCGGCCGCCGCAGGCAAGGGCGGTTCGTCGACCATGCCGCACAAGCGCAACCCGGTCGGTTGCGCGGCGGTGCTCACGGCGGCGACGCGCGCCCCGGGTCTGGTCGCCACGGTGTTCTCGGCGATGGTTCAGGAGCATGAGCGCGCGCTGGGCGGCTGGCAGGCCGAGTGGGACGCCGTGCCTGACCTTGCGAGGCTCGCAGGCGGCGCGCTCGCGCAGATCCGCGACATCGTGACCGGCATCGAGATCAACACGGGGCGCCTCGCCAGCAACCTCGACATCACCCGCGGTCTGATTCTCGGTGAAGCGGTCATGCTGGCGCTCGGTGATTCGATCGGCCGGCTCGATGCGCATCATCTCGTCGAGCAAGCCTCGAAGACCGCCGTCAAGGAGGGCCGCAGCCTGCTGGAAGTGCTCGGCGACACCCCCGCGGTCAGCGAGCAGTTGAGTCGGGAGCAGTTGCAACATCTGCTCGATCCGGCACACTACGTAGGCCAGGCCCACGCGATGGTCGATGCGGCGCTGGCGTCCCATCAAGCGTTCAAGCCGTGAAAGGAAACCACTTATGCCGTATGTGAGCGTGAAGGGCGTCGATCTCCACTACCGGGTCGATGGTCCCGCGGGTGCCGATAACGCGGTCGGCGCCCCCGTCGTCGATGCCGCCGCGGCCACCGCATCGGGTGCGCCGTGGCTCGTGTTGTCTAATTCGCTGGGCAGCGACCTCTCGATGTGGACAGCGCAGCTCGCCGCGTTCGCCACGCACTACCGCGTGCTGCGCTATGACACGCGCGGCCATGGTCATTCGGCAGCGCCCGCGGGCAGCTATACGATTGAGCAACTGACGGGCGACGTGATCGGCTTGCTGGACGAACTGCATATCGAACGCGCACATTTCTGCGGGATATCGATGGGCGGCCTCACCGGTGTGGCGCTCGCGGCACGCTATCCGGACCGTGTCAATCGCGTGGTGCTGTCGAATACGGCGGCAAAAATCGGGTCGGACGAAGTCTGGGGTCCGCGCGCCGATCGAGCGCGCAACGAAGGGATGGCCGCGCTGGCGGGCGCCGTCTTGCCACGCTGGTTCACGGCGGACTTCATCGAGCGCGAGCCTTTGATGTTTGCGCAGATCCGCGACGTGTTCGTCCATACCCACGGCGAAGGCTACGCATCGAACTGCGATGCCCTGCGAGTGGCCGACCTGCGCGGCGAGACGCATAACATCCTCGCCCCCGCGCTGGTGATCACGGGCACCCACGACCTGGCAGCAACGCCCGCCCAGGGCCAGGAGCTCGCGGAATCGATCCGGGGCGCCCGTTATCTCGAACTCGACGCCTCGCATATCTCGAACCTTGAGCGGGTCGGCGAGTTCAACGGGGCCGTGCTCGACTTCCTGGGGCAAGCGTGATGACGGAAGACGAACGCTACGAAGCCGGGCTCAAGGTGCGCCGTGAGGTTCTGGGCGACGCCCACGTGGAGCGCTCGCTTGCGAACCTGACCGAGCTCACCAGCGAATTCCAGAACATGATCACGCGTCATGCGTGGGGCGATATCTGGACCCGTCCGGGTTTGCCGCGTCACACGCGCAGCCTGGCGACGATCGCGATGATGGTGGCGCTCAACCGCAGCGAGGAGTTGGGGCTGCATCTGCGCGCCGCAAAAAACAACGGCGTGACGCGCGACGAGATCAAGGAAATCCTGATGCAGACTGCGATCTATTGCGGCGTGCCGGCCGCCAATTCGGCGTTCCATCTTGCGCAGAAAGTCTTCGCAGAGCAAGACGCCGAATAAAGTGTCCAGTACGGGCGTTCGGCTCCGGCATAATGCGCGCTCAACACAAGAGGCGCCGCCGGCGCCCACTTTCCGGGGCGACTTTCCATGGGGCGACGGGCGCGTGCGCTGATCTGCGTGGTTTCGGCATGGTTTGCAATGGGCCGCACCGCGCTCGCCGACACCGACGGCGCCGACCCGGCCGCTGAACTCCGCTCGATCGCTTTCTTCTACGGCAAACACCCACCCGTCGACGCGCTCTCGCACTACGAGGCCGCCGTGATCGAGCCCGATCACGGGTTCGTGCCGCCCGCACCGAGCGTGCCGCCGTCAAAACCCACCTGGTACGCCTACGTGAGCGTGGGTGAGGTCAACCCGTCGCGGGCCTACTTCGCGGACCTCCCCGCTGGCTGGCTGCACGGCACCAACGACGCGTGGCATTCGTCGGTGGTCGATCAGACGGTGCCCGGCTGGCCGGCCTTCGTGGTCGACAAGGTGGTGGCGCCGCTCTGGCGGCAGGGCTATCGCGGGTTCTTCCTCGACACGCTGGATTCCTATCAACTGGTCGCGACGACCGATGCCGCGCGCGCCGCTCAGCAAGCCGGTCTCATCGCCGTGATCCGCGCCATCCACGCTCGGTTTCCGGGCGCCTACTTGATCCTCAATCGCGGATTCGAGTTGCTTCCGGCGATTCACGACATTGTCGATGCCGTGGCGTTTGAATCCCTGTATCGCGGCTGGAATCAGACCATGCAGCAATATGTCGAGGTCTCCCAGCCTGACCGCGACTGGCTGCTTGGCCAGGCAAGCACGATTCGCGAGCGCTACCGCTTGCCTTTGATCTCAATCGACTACTGCGATCCGGTTGATACCGCCTGTGCCGAGGACACAGCGGCGCGAATCCGCGCAGTGGGAATGCTGCCCTGGGTCGCCGATGGCGGGCTGCAGACGATGGGAGTCGGCAATACCTCGTATTAATCAGAAAGACTAATTCTTCCTACAGGTCTGCCGTTAACCCGTGTAAGAAGAAATTGGAAAAGGCTCGGCCAAGACCCGCGCGGCGCCTCGCTTGTGAGCCAGTTCCTACACGGGAATCAAGCGTGTGTGTCAGTGTCGATAACAATATGTGCGCCAGCGCACTAAATTGAAACTGAAACTCGTGTATGCCGCGATAATATGGAAAAAATGATTGCGTTGAACTGAAAGTTAAAACACAATCGCTCCCGGGTTTGAGCCATTAAGACTCGGTATGACCGCACCCACTGCGCGCTCGTCGCAAGCGCTCCCCTTTAGCGTCCTTGGCCTCTGGTTAAGGTGCGTTAATCGCGGTCTTCAGCGGTAGTCCGGTAAAAGATTCGTTAACCGGCAAGCGCCATAGAGCGCCTCATTGTCCGCTTTTCCGATTTGTCTCGACAAACCTGCCAGGAAGCAGCCGATACAGGCTGCACTGCGTCGGCACGGCTGCCTTCACATATCGGGTGATGAATGGCCGTTTGAACGTCGCGAGTGGCGACGGGGTCCGGGCGGCATGTTTTTGCGCCCGCAACAAAAATTAAACGGTCGTACGAATTTATGCATCGCAATACGCTTGGATTTGTTCGGGGGCTTTACAGGGCGACACGTGTTTCGGGGTTCGGGCGCAGCTTGTGCAGCGGCCGGTCTGCAGCATGGGCGTGGGCCGCGGCATTGACGCTCGCTCTGCCTGTGCAGGCTCAGGTTCCCCAGATTGCCAATATCTTGCCTCTCGTGGACGCGGCCGGCATCCAGGCGGCCTCCGCTGGCGCGACGCTGCCCGATGCGTCGCCGAATATCGCTTTCTTCTATAGCAATCCCACTACTGTAGTCACGCTGTTGCAGGCATATGACGCTGTCGTCGTGGGCCCTTCGAGCGATTTTCAGCCGTCGGCCCATGCGCTGCCGCATACGGCCTGGATCGCCCGTGTCGACCTGTCGGGGGTGGCGGCGGATACGACCAACCTCTCCGGCAGTTTCGTCGACCAGACCCTTGCGCCGCTATGGCAGCAGGGCTACCGCGGCTTTGCGTTTGACGGCCTCGACAAGCTGTTTGCCGCCTCGACCAGCCCGGAAGTGCGCGCGACACGCGAACACAATGTGGCGACGTTGATCGACACGGTCGCACAGCATTTCTCAAACGCGCGGATCGTCCAGTACGGCGGCGCAGATTTACTGCCCCAGAGCCATCCTCACCTCTATGCCTACGTGACAGGTTCGGTCGGCCACACTTTCGACGTGGCACGGCAGGCCTTCGTCAATGTGCCCGAAGCCCAGCGTGCGGCGACGCTCGCCGACGCACAGCGCATCCATCATGATTTCCAGGTGCCCGTCGTAGCGATCGACTTCTGTGCGGCCACGGATCGGGTTTGCGCGCGTGACGATGCCAAGGACGTGCGCGCCGCGGGTGCGCCGATTGGCTTGATTCCCTATGTCACTGACCCGACCTTCGACACCATCGGCATTGGTCGCATCGAAGTCATGCCGCGCAAGATCCTGCTCGTTCAGGACCGCGACGGCACCCAACCGATCGACGAGAGCGCTGGGGTGCGCGATCTCGCCATGCCGCTTAACTATCTCGGCTATACGATCGAGTACGCCGACCTCGGCCATCCGTTTCCCGACCATGTGACGCCTGACCGCTATGCGGGCATTGTCGTCTGGTTCGAACGCACGCCGGTCGACGGCAGCGAAGTCTGGGAGCATTGGGTGCTCGGCCGCATTGCCGACAACGTGCGTGCGGTGTTTTTTAGCGATTTCGGTTTCCAGATGAATCCTGAGGCGGCGGAAACGCTGGGCCTCAAGGTGTTCGACGGCCGGCCGCGTGGTCCGGTGTCGGTCGTCAGCAAAGACCCGATGGTCGGCTTCGAAGTGATGCCTGCACCGGATGCGCGCGATGCCGACGGCATTGAAATCGGCGAGGACGACACTTCGCTGCTGCGCCTGTCTGCCGGCGATTTCGTCTACGACCCGGTTGCACTGACTCGGTGGGGCGGCTACGCGCTGTCGCCGTACACGATCGCCTCGCTGAACACCATCGGGCAGGAGCGCTGGGCGATCCAGCCGCTCGACTTCATGCGCCGCGCGCTGGCGCTCCAGCCGATGCCGATGCCTGACACGACGTCGGAAAATGGCCGCCGCTTCTTCATGGTCCACGTCGACGGCGACGGGTTTGCTTCGCGCTGCGAATTTCCGGGGCCGGACTATTCGGGGCAGGCACTCTACGAACAGCTCTTCAGCAAGTATCGCGTGCCGACCACCCTGTCGGTCATCGAAGGCGAAGTCGGACCCACGGGTCTCTATCCGAAACTGTCGCCGCGCCTCGAACAGATCGCCCGCGCGATGTTCGCGCTGCCCAATGTCGAAATCGGCACCCATACGTATTCGCATCCGTTCGAATGGGAAGACGTGCAGGAAGGCACGGGTGAGCGCCTGAAACACAACGTCGACGAAGGCGGGGGCGATTCGGCGTTCTCCCTGAATATTCCGGGTTACACCTTCAGTCTCGACCGCGAAATCGGCGGCTCGATTCACTACATCAATTCGCGTCTCGCGCCACCGGGGAAGAAGGTCAAGATCCTCCAGTGGTCGGGCAATTGCGAGCCGCCGGGCGTGGCTGTCCGGATGACGTACGAAGCCGGCGCGCTCAATATCAACGGCGGCGACACGGTGATCACCAAGACCGCCGACAGCTGGACCAACATCGCCCCGATCGGTGTCGACAAGGGATCCAACGCGTTCCAGGTCTACGCGCCGAACCAGGACGAGAACGTCTATACCGACGACTGGCAGGGCCCGTTCTACGGCTTCACGCGCGTACTCGAAACGTTCGCGATGACAGACGAGCCGCGCCGCTTCAAGCCGATCGACCTCTATTTCCATATGTATAGCGGCACCAAGATCGCCTCCTTGCGTGCGCTCGAACAGATCTACCAGAGCGTGCTCAAGCAGTCGGTGTTCCCCATCTACACCTCGGAATACACGCGCAAAGTGCTCGACTGGGAAGACTTTGCAGTCGCACGCGATGGCGATGGCTGGCTGGTGCGGGGCAACGGGGCATTGCGCGAGTTGCGTTATCCCACGGCTGTCACGCCTGACCTGGGCACAGCCAACAACGTCGCCGGCTTCACCCCGGCGCCGGACGGCACGTATATCCACATGGCGGACTCGAGCGCGCGTTTCTCGCTGGCGCCGAGTGCCGGTGCGCAACCTTATGTGAAGACCGCGAGTGCCTACGTCCGCAAGATGGTGCGCGGCCCGCGCTCGCTGACCTTCGAAGCGGGTGGCTATTACCAGCCTTCGCTTGATCTCGCGAACGCCGGCGCCTGCCGCGTCAGTCTCGACGGCAAGGCGGTCGCGCGGCGGGGCCCAGACGACCTGCATCTCGATCTGTCGGCCTCGGGCGGACAGGACATTCAATATCACCAAGTCGAGGTCAACTGTGGCTCCTGACGCAAGCCAGGGCTCCGCGCCAGAGGGCACGCGCGTCGTCACGCGCGAACGCGCCCGGATCCTGCAGCCCTGGCTGTTGATCCTGCTCGCGCTCGCGGTGGTCGGCGTGCTCGCGGCCGCTTACCCGCGCAATACCTTGCAGCGGCGCCTGCTCGAGAGCGACAAGCCGAATGCGCTGTCGGTCGCCTACCTCGAGGCATGGTTGCGGGTGGCCCCAGACGACCGTGATTTCATCGGTGTGCTGGCCGCGCAGTACCTGCGCGTGGGCCGCTTTGCGGACGCCGAACATCTGGCTGACCGGATGGCCCAGTCGAGCGACGAAGACGAACAGCGCTCGGCGGTGCTGGTCAAGACCGGTGTCGGCGAAGCGCTTGCCTACGGCATGACGCAGGACAACCCGGACCGCCCGGCAGCCATGAACCGGCTGCGCAGTCAGTTCGACGATGCGGCCCGCTACAAGTGGCAGGCGCCTGAATTGCGCACCCTGGCTGAACGCGCGACGGCAGCCGGTGCGTCGCAGGCCGCCATCGTGTTCTATCAGGAACTCGCGACCGCCGATCACACCAGCGGCGTCGACACGCAAATGCGCATCGCGCAGCTTGCACTCGGCTCGCAGGCGTATGACCGCGCGGCACAGGCGTATTTTTCGGCGCAATCGAGTGTCGGTGACCTCGACCAGCAGCGCCGGTACTTCATGTCGGCACTGGCGGCTTTTGAGGCGGGTGGTCTGCTCGACCAGGCGCTGACGGAAGGCGAGAAGCATCTCGGTCGCCTCAGTAACGATCCCCGCACCATCGAGGCGATGCTCAATGTCGCGCGCTCGGCGAACCGTCCGGACATGATCCGGCACTACGCGAAGGTGCTGTCAGACCTTACGAGTGCCCTCGATCCAAGCCAGATGGACGACCGCGATCGCCTGGCTGACGCGCGCGCGGCGAGCTCGCGGCGCGGCACGCGTCGGGTGGCGGACCATGGCCATGCGGCGCGCTGGACGATGTGGCACCCGGCGATTGCGCATGCGAGCGACTTGGGCGGCTGGCAATTCGCCGATGGCCCGATGCGCGGCCATCAGGCGCGAGACATGGGCGCGGTGCGCATCATGCGAGTGAGCGCGACCTTGCCCTCGGGTTCATCGACGGGCTCACCGGCAGCATCGGGCCCAGTCACTTCCGCCTTGGCGGCTTCGACCCCTGTGGCGTCCGGCGCGGCAGCTGCGGCGCCGATCCATGCGTCGATGAGTGCGGCAGATCGGGATCACTATGACGATCTCGCCTTCCAGGCTTTCCTCGAAGGCAACGATGTGCCGAGCGCCATGCGCCTTGCGCAGCGTCGTGTCACAGCGGACCCGAGTTCGTCGGTCTGGCAGCGCCGTCTGGCCCAGGCCGCCGAATGGAGCAACCAGCCGATGGTGGCCTTGCAGGCCTGGCTCGCCGACGCGAAAGTGACCAATGCCCCCGACGCGTGGCAAGAGGTGCTGCGCCTCGCACCGGCGCTCAACGATGACGAAGCCTACGTTGACGCGCTGCTCCACCAGTCGGACCAGAGTCCGCGGGACCTCAAGCGCATCGACGCGGTAGTCGATGCCTATGAACGGCTGGGCCGTCCCGATGACGCCATGGCCTTCCTCAAGCATCGCGCAGTGGGCCTGCAGCGCGTCGCGGTCATGCGTCGCTATGCGGCACTAGCCGAACGCTCGGGCCACGACGACGCTGCCGAAGCGACCTACATCGAGCTGTTGCGAATTGCCGGCCCCAATACGGACGACTCGCTCCAGCTCGCGAACCTCTATTACGCGCACCGCGACTACGAAGGCGCATTTGGCGCGCTTCAGGTGGCGTTGCCGGGCGCGACGCCGGCCAATGCCGACTTCTGGCGGACCTACGGTCAGCTTGCGCGCCTGCTTCAGAACGACGAAGCGGCGCACGAGGCCTATCGGCAATTGCTGGCGGGCGGTCACGCGACCGATGAAGATCTCGGCGACATGGCCTATTTCTATGATGGCCATCCGCTCGACGCGGGTCGTATCGCAGAACTCCAGTACCGCAATACCGGTGTGCCAAGGGCCCTGCAGGACGCGATCTACTACTACGTACAGGCACGCGCCTGGCAGCGCGTCGCGAACCTGCTGGCTTCGTTGACGCCAAAGGAACGGGCTGTGATCGACGACACGCCGGATGCGCTGTCGATGGTGGCCGAATACGAGCGCCAGACTCATCAGCCGGATGCAGCCCTGCGCGATCTGCGCCGCGCGGCGAGCTTGCCGGGTGCGTCACCCGATGTGCAATCTGCCTATATGTGGACGCTGGTCGACTTTGGCGACGACGCCGAACTGCGCGCCACCATCGTGCGCTGGCGCGATCGTTCGCTCCAGGTCGCCGCGCTGTGGGGGCCCTATGCGGCCGGCCTCGTGCGGCTCAATCAGCCCAACGACGCGCTGCCGTATTTCCGCCGTGAAGCGGCTTCCTCGAAGGGCGACCCCCTCTGGGTGCTGGCCCTCGCCGATGCGGAAGAAGCCGCGGGGCACGACGACACGGCATGGTCGCTGCGTAGTTATGTCTGGACCACCCTGATGCCGCATGACCCCGACAGCGGTCCGCTGCCGGCCGGCGCGCCGCGTCATGGGCATCTCTCGGTTTCGCTGTCGAACGACGATGTCGAGCGCCGCGACGAACTGCGCCAGCGCCGTGTCGCGCTGAGCCAGTTGTTCGAAAACGGCGATACGTCCAAGCGCGTGTTGATCGAAATGCTGCGCGCCGATGGCGAACAGTCCGACACGACCGAATTGCAGGCGAGTGTGCTGGGCAATGTCGGCGGCTTGCCGCCGGTCGATACGCCGAACGCAGCGGGTGGGGTGGCGGGGGCCGATGCGCCTGACGCAAACGCCGGCCGTTCGCCGCAGGTCTCGGGCGGGAAGATTGGGCTTGCACCGTCGGTCGATCCGCTCACGACCGCCGGCATGACGCCTGGGCAGTTGCGCGAGCAACGGCAGATCTCGAGCGCGGCAATCGAAGTCGCGGTCGCATGGGCGCGTTCGCAGGAGTCCGATCCGCTCGCCAAGGCCTGGCTCGCGCATGAGTACGCCAATCGGCTGACCCGTCCGGTCGACGCTGAGCTGTCGGTCGCGCTCGCCGATCACGACGTCAAGACGATCAATCGCATCCTCGATTCGAAGGGCGCGAGTCGTGCGCAGATCGCCGATCGGGTTGATGGATACGAAATGGCTGATCGCCAGGGTGAAGCCGAAGCGTTGGCATTTACCGGCCTTAATGGCGCGCCGGCGAACGATGATTTGCACGAACGCCTGACGAACCTGGCCACCGATCGTGACCAGTCCGTCTACACCGGCGTGCGCAGCGTGGTGGCGAGCCCGCTCGACTATATCGAGTGGAAAGCGGGCGCCGAACTCGCGCTGACCGATCACTTCTCGGTCGCCCTCGAGGGCATCCAGCTCAACCAGGAGACGACCAACGCGCTGATCCTCACGGGCGTGCCGTCGACTGACCGTACCTACAACTTCATCGGCCACTACAAGACCAACGATGAAGACATCTCCGTGACGCTCGGCCGGCGCACCGCACTCACCGAGTTCTACGCCGAGGCCTTGTCGGCCGAATTCGGCCGTGGCTCGACCTTGCGCTTTACGTTCCAGACGGGACGTAACCAGCTCGCCGACGAGTCGCAGGAAATCCAGGTCGGCGGCGTCAAAGACTTCATGCGCGCCGAACTCGAATGGGATGTGTTGCCACGCGTCTATGTACGCGGTTCGCTGGAAGGCGATCGCTTCTATACGCAGGAGCGCGAGCGCATCGGCAGCGGCGGGCTGGTGGATGGTGAAATTGGCTATCGCTTCCGGATCGAATATCCGGACTGGACGGTGCGCCTGGTCGGTACGCACGGCAACTACAGTGCGGACGGCATCAACGTGCCGTTCCTGCAGCGCCTGGTGCCGGTCGGCGATATTCCGACGGCCAGTACCTTTATTCCGCAAAGTTATTCGCAGTACGGCGTGGCGGCAGGCTTCGGTACGGACCTTCTCGATCGCTATACGCGTGCGTGGCGGCCGTTTCTCGACGTCGGCCTGATCCACGACAGCAATTTCGGCTGGGGTCCGCAAGTCCTGGTCGGCTTGGCCGGCAGTGTGTTTGGCAACGATCACGCCGTCCTGTATTACCAGCACGAAGCGGTCTCGCATCTGGGCACTTCGACGACAGAGATTGGCGCACGTTATCGGTGGCTGTTCTGAGCGGCCAGCGCGCCGAGGCACAGTCGTTCAACAAAAGTTTTGTCAGGAATCAGGGGATTACATCATGCAAGGGTTCAAGCGTTTTGCCGGCGCCGGGCGCGCCAACTGGGTGCGCGGTCTGGCTACGTGGATCGCCGGAGCGGCGGTTTTCGCCGCACTGAGCGGTTGCGCGTCGATCGACTCGAGCAGCGCGCCGAAGGTCTCGCGCGACGACTCGTGGGCGGTCCTCCCGGTCGTCAACTATACGGAAACACCGCAGGCAGGCCTGGCCGTGGAAGCGATCACACAGAGTTTGCTGACGAGCTCGGGCTTCTCGAACGTCAAGCGTTATCCGGCCAACCTTAACCGTGAGACGCTGGTCGATCCGTCCGAACGCGGCGCGACCGATCGTGCGCTTGAATGGGCACGCAAGGAAAACGTCAAGTACGCGGTGACGGGTGCGGTCGAAGAATGGCGCTACAAGGTTGGCGTCGACGGTGAACCGGCCGCTGGCGTGACCCTGCAGGTGATCGACGTGCAGAGCGGCGCGATTATCTGGAGCGCGACGGGCAACCGGACGGGCTGGAGCCGTTCGTCGTTGTCGTCGGTCGGCCAGAAGTTGATCTCGGCGCTGATTGCGCCCGTTACTCAATAGTAAGGAAGACGCCGTGTCTAACGTTGCGCAGGATACGCGCCGCGGGACCTTCGCCGAGCCGGGCCGCTATCGGCGCTGGCTGACGCCGGTCACCACCCGCCCGATCGCCGTGATCGAGGTGCTGGTGGTGATGGCCGTGGTGATCGTCGCCGCCGCGCTGCTCGGTGGGCGCGATCCCTTGTGGATGTCGGGCCCGTTTCCGTGGATCTGGTTGTTCCCGCTGGTGCTCGCGCTGCGTTACGGCACGCTGCTCGGCATGGTCGCCGTGCTCACCCTGGTGGCGGCCTGGTACGGCTTGTATGGTCGGCCGTCGAGCGACGTCTTTCCGGTCGTGTTCTTCGTGGGCGGTGCGATCCAGACGCTGCTCGCGGGTCATTTCGGCGACACGTGGGGCATGCGCTCTGCACGGGCACGCGCGCTCAACGAATACCTGAACGACCGGCTGGTCTCGCTGACCAACAGCCACTATCTGTTGCACCTGTCGCATGAGCGTCTCGAGAAAGACTTGCTTACGCGCCCGGCGACGCTGCGCGACTCGATCACGCGTCTGCGCCAGACGACGGCGACGGCCGCTGCCGAAGTCAAGCGCGGTGGCCTGCCCAACGCGACGGACTTTCTCGAATTTGCCGCACAGGTCTGCCAGCTTGAAGTGGCGGCGATCGTGCCGGCGCGCAAGGGCAATTTGCCCGGCGATCACAGTCACACCACCGACAGTGCCGCTATCGCGCACGTCGGCGAAGCGTTCGCGGTGGATCCGGCCGATCCGCTCGTGCGTCACTGCATCACGACGCGCTCGCTCGCCCACTTGACCAATGTCGACGAAGCGCGCGAGGGCAATACGCAATATGTCGCCTGCGCGCCGCTTTCGACGAGCGAAGGCGATCTGCTCGGCGTGCTCGTGATCAAGCGCATGCCGTTCCTGTCGCTGAACCACGACAACCTGCAGTTTCTGCTGGTGCTGCTGGGCTACTACGCGGATGGCGTCGAGCACGCGGCGGTTGCCCATGCGATCGTTGCCGAAGTGCCGACCGTGCCGTATGAGTTCGCCGTCGACCTCGGCCGGCTCGAACGCCTGCAGCGCGATGCGAGTATCGAATCGTCGCTGGTGGCGCTCGTGTTTCCGCGCGACGACGAGGGCGACTCGCTACTCGAACACATCAACCGCCGGCGCCGTTCGCTCGATTTGACCTGGTCGTTGCAGACGCCCGATCATTCGATTTTCCTGAACCTGATGCCGGCGACGGACGGGGCAGGGGTCGATGGGTATCTAGCGCGGATCGAGGAAAGCCTGCACGCGCAGTTCGGGCTGAGCCTCGAGGCGGCACGCATCGGCGTGCATACGCTGCACGTTGCGCCACGGGCAAATGGTCTGGCGCTCAAGCGTTTGTTGCAACGATGCGGTTTCGAAGCCTGACGCCATGAACACGACGTCCGCTCCCCTCACTGCCGTCGGCACCCCGATCCTGTTGCTGCTCCTGCTCGTGGTCGCGACCGTGCTCGGCATTCTGTTTCAGGTGCTCGCACTGGTGCAGTTGGTCCATCCGAACTGGCAGGCGCTCAGCGCCATCGATCCGCTGCTGCCCGTGATCGCGATGCAGTTCATCGCCGCGCTCCTGATCGCTACGGCCGTGCGTCTCGTCTTGCCGCCGCGCTACCGGCGGCCGGCTTTCGCGACATGGCTGCTGCTGTTCGCCTTTTGCATGTTCGTGCCGGTGATCGGCAGCCTGGTCTGTGCAAGCGGGATTGTCTGGGGCATCGTCTGGCCGCGTCAGGCAGACGTGGGTGGCGTGGGGTCGGTGACGCTGCCCCGATTTGCGGTGTATCTCGTCTCACGGATTGCGCACGGCAGCGGCGCGCGGCTGCAGGCCAAGCTCGCGAACCCGGCGATTGCGCTGGACGACCGCGTAACAGCGCTGGTTGCAATTCAGTCGATGCCGACCCGAGCCACGGGTGGCGTGTTGCGCGACTTGCTCGGCGATCCGGTCGAGGACGTCCGCCTGCTCGCCTACGGGATGCTCGACAGCGCGGAAAAGAAAATTACCCAGCGCATCTACGACTTGCTCGGCAAGCTCAATGAAGACATTGAGCCGGGCGATATCGAAGAAACCTGCCGCATGCTCGCCGAGCTCTACTGGGAGTTGATTTATCAGAATCTCGTGCAGGGAGAAATGCAGCGCTTCGCGGCGCAGCAGGTCGAGAAATACGCGCAGCGTGCGCTGGAGATCGACGATTCGAACGCGGCCCTGTGGGTCACGCGCGGTCGTCTGTCGCTGTTGCTCAACGATGTCGCGCGCGCCGACGAATACTTCGAGAAGGCCCTGTCGCGCGGTTTTCCGGGTGACCGGCTGCTGCCGTGGATCGCCGAAAGCGCGTATCTGCGCGGCGACTACCGGGGCGTCGTGAACGCGCTCTCCTCACTGGGCGAAGGAGCGTCGTTGCCGATGCTCCGCTCGGTCGTACGATACTGGTCGACATGAACTCACAGACGACACGTCGCGCCGCTTCGGCGGACATTGCCTTGTTGCTCGAAGGCACCTTTCCCTATGTGCGCGGAGGCGTTTCGAGCTGGGTCGACCAGATGATCCGCGCGTTTCCCGAGAAGACCTTTGCGATTGTCTTTATCGGCAGCCGCGAAGAGGACTACGACGGCCAGCTCTATGAGCTGCCGGCCAATGTCGTGCACCTCGAGACGCACTATCTCTATCGTTTCGATCCGCCGCCGCTGGCCGAACCGGCGCTGGGCGACCCCGAGGCCTTTGCACGCTCGGCTGCGCTGCATGCGTCGCTGCGCTCGGCGACCCAGCGTGACGAGATCGGTCATCTGATGGCGGATGTGTTTCCGATGATCCAGCCGGGTGGCAAGCTTGGCGAAGACCAGTTTTTGTACAGCAGGACGGCGTGGGAATACATCACCGAACAGTACAACGAACGCTGTACGGATCCCTCGTTCACCGATTACTTCTGGACCGTGCGGATCATGCACAAGCCGCTGTGGCAACTGGCGCGTATCGCCGACAAGTTGCCGCCGGCGAAGGTCTATCACACGGTGTCGACGGGTTACGCAGGTTTTCTCGGTGCTCTGCTCCACTACAAGACGCGGCGTCCGCTGCTTGTCTCCGAGCACGGAATCTATACGAAAGAACGCAAGATCGACCTGTTGCAGAGCAACTGGATCCGTGACAACCGCGGCATCTTCGAGAAGGACATCTCCGAGGTCAGCTATTTCCGCGAGCTTTGGGTGCGCTTTTTCGAAGCGATCGGACGCGTGTGTTATTCGGCCGGCAGCGAGATGGTGTCGCTGTTCGAAGGTAACCGGCTGCGCCAGATCGCCGACGGCGCGCCGGCGGCCCGGACCCGCAATGTGCCTAACGGGATCGACATCGCGCGCTTCGCGGCGCTGCGGGCGCGACGGGCACCTGGCGTGCCGCCGGTCATTGCCCTGATCGGTCGTGTAGTCTCGATCAAGGACGTGAAGACGTTTATTCGCGCGATCTTCACGGTCAGCCGCGAGTTTCCGAATGTCGAGGGCTGGATCGCAGGACCGGAAACGGAAGATCCGGCTTATGCGCAGGAATGCCGCAGCCTGGTCCAGTCGCTCGACTTGTCGCGCAATGTGAAGTTTCTCGGCTTCCAGCGTGTCGACGATGTCTTGCCGAAGGTCGGCATCGTGACGCTGTCGTCGATCAGCGAGGGCTTGCCGCTCGTGGTGCTCGAAGCGTATGCCGCGGGCGTGCCGGTAGTCTCCACGGATGTCGGGTCGTGCCGTCAGCTCGTCGAAGGCCTGGGCGAAGCCGACCGCGCACTGGGCAAGGCCGGCGAGATCGTGCCGATTGCCAACCCCACCGCGCTGGCGGCCGCACTCAGTAGCCTGCTGCACGACGAAGCCAAGTGGCAGTCCGCGCAGCGTGCGGCGATTGCGCGAGTCGAAACGTATTACGCGCAGGAAACCATGATCGGCGCCTATCGCAGCATCTACGACCGGCTCGCGCAGATGCCTGATGCGGCGCCCGGAGGCGACAAGCCGACCGGCGGTTGTCCGGTCGATCACTCGGGCAAGCGCCCAGCGGCGGCCGCTGCGGCCGCGCATGCCGCACCCGCCGCTACGGTGCCGAACGCCGCGCCGACGGGTGCGCCCGCCTCATCGATCAGCAAGCAGGGGACGTAAATGGCTGGCATCGGTTTTGAACTACGCAAGATGATGCGGCGCGACAGCCTGACGGGTGTCGCCAAAGCCTACATCTACGCGGGCGTCATCAGCTCCGGTCCGCTGATCCTCTCGATCATCGGCATGCTGTTGATCGGTTTGCTGAGTCTCGGCAAGGTCATTCCGGACTTTCTGATCACGCAGTTCCAGGTCTCGGTGACTTACCTGATTGCCTCGAGCCTGATTCTCACGGGATTTGTGCAACTGGCCTTTACGCGCTTCATGTCAGACCGCCTGTTCGAGAAGCGCATCGACCTGGTCTTGCCGAACTTCAACGCGATTGTGTTGATGACAACGCTTGCCGCTGGCCTGATAGGCATCGCCCTTGCGTTCACGTATTTTGCCAACCTGCCGCTCGGCTATCGCGCACTGATGCTGACGGGCTTCGTGATCCTCAGCAATATCTGGGTCGCCGCAATCGTGCTGTCGAGCGTCAAGGAGTACAAGCACATTCTCGGCACCTTCTTTGTCGGTTACACCGTTACGGTGGGGGCCGCGCTCTTGCTCAACCGGCATGGCCTCGAAGGCCTCCTGCTTGGTTTCGTGATTGGCCATTTCGTGCTGCTGCTGGGTCTGTCGGGCCTGATCTACCGCAACTACCCCAGCGACCGCTTTGTGTCGTTCGAAGTTATCAACCGGCGCTTTGCCTACCCGAGTCTGATTTTTGTCGGCTTTCTCTACAACCTCGGGGTCTGGCTCGACAAGTTCATGTTCTGGTTCGGCCCGGGCACCGGTCAGCAGGTGATCGGACCGCTGCGCGCCTCGGCGATTTACGATATTCCGGTGTTTATTTCCTATCTGTGCGTGATGCCGGGGATGGCCGTATTTCTCGTGCGTATCGAAGCCGATTTCGTCGAGTTCTACGACGAGTTTTACGACGCGGTTCGCAGCGGCGCCACGCTCTCGCATATTCAGGAATCGCGCGACATGATGGTCCGCACGGTGCGCGCAGGGCTGTTCGAGATTCTCAAGATCCAGGCGATCGTGATTCTGCTGATTTTTGCGTTTGGTGACTGGCTGCTCGAAAAACTCGGCATCTCGACGCTGTACGCGCCGCTGCTGCGCATTGACGTGATCGCGGCGAGCTTGCAGGTCTTGTTTCTCGGCGCGCTCAACGTGTTCTTCTACCTCGACCAGCGGCGTACCGTGTTGAACCTGACCTTCGTGTTCGTGTTGCTCAATGGGGTGTTGACCGCATTGACGCTGCATTATGGACCGGGTACTTATGGTTATGGCTTTGCGGGCGCACTGTTGCTCACCGTCCTGGCGTCGGTCTATTTGCTAGACCGCAAGTTCGCCGGGCTGGAATACGAAACGTACATGTTGCAGAAAGGTTGAAAGACCCGGTAGCGCGTGGTTTTGAAATGTTTTCGTAAGAAATGCGGGCCGGCTTCTTAGCCGGCCCGTTTTTTTGTCGGTTTCTCTGTCGGCCGATAGACGGCGATGCGTCAGAGGTCACGCGCAGTTCCATCATTAAAAGACTGCGCAACGCAAGGAACTTGGCTTAGGCTGTCGTGAATCATCGGGCTGCCCTTTTTTGTAACTAGGCTCTGTATTAATATCGCGGACTCGCGCTGGTGGCGATGATTTAGAAGCTTGAGGTTAATTTCCTCAATATTTGCTTTTTACTGCCGCTAACTTAGTTTGGTTATATCTATTCGGGGTAAGGTGGGTCGCTCCACGACACACCTTGCTCTTCAGGGCAACGGGCGCATGCTGACAACACAGGGACGGTCCGAGGCGAGAGGCGAGAGGCGGCACGCCAGCGCGCCGCTGAGCTGGAGCATGCCGCTCGCGCGCTGGGCGGCATGGTCGGCCGCCGAGGACGGTGTGCCCGATCTCGCCTTCGTCGATCTGATGCTGCGTCGCCGGCTGAGCGCGCTCAGCAAGATGGCGATGAAGGTCGCCCATGAATGCGCAGGCGATCTCGCGCAAGTGAAGGTGCTGTTTGCCTCGCGCCACGGTGAACTCAACCGTACCACTGCGATTCTCGACGATATCGTCGGCGACCAGCCTGTCTCACCCACTGCGTTCAGCCTGGCCGTGTTGAATGCGATGCCCGGCGTGCTGAGTATTGCCCGGCATGACCGCAGTGCGTCTGCCGCACTGTCGGCGGGTGAGCAGACGCTTGGCTATGCCTTGCTCGAAGCCTATGCGCAATACCGCGATGAACCGGGTGTTCCCGTGCTGGTGGTCTATGCGCATGAGCCGGCGGGCGATCGATACGGACCCGTTGCGGACGATCTCGAGCGGGGCGCTCTGGCGCTGCTGATCGATGCGAATGGTCCGCACATGCTGGATTGCGAGCTCGACAAGGCTGTCGCGGAGGGTCGCGCCGGTAGCGAGCACAGCGGCACGGCGCGTGAAGACACGGGGCATGAAGAGCTGAGGCATGACGGCGAGACGCTGCCACTGCCTGCTTTCCCCACCCACTCGCGTGCGTTGCTGCACACCCTCAAGCATCTTTCCGGTTCGACGTGGCAAGCTCCCCGCGCGCGCTGGTCCTGGCATTGTCATGTTAGCGCGCATTGATCGCGGGTATCGCCTGGTGGCTACCGGCGCGAGTTTCGCGGCGTTCGGCCTGTCGGGTCTGGTATTCTCGGTGCTGCTGTTTCCGGTTTTCCTCTTGTGGCGCCATCGCCGGTCGCGCCGGCGTATGGTGACGGTCATCGTGCACGCCTTCTTTCGGGCCTTGACCGGCATGCTCCAGATCATCGGCGTCATGAAACTGACGGTCGAGGGTATCGAAGGTCTGCGCGCGGGCAAGCCGATTGTCGTGGTCGCGAATCACCCGACCTATCTCGACGTCATGGTGCTGCTCTCGCTGATTCCGTCGGCGTGCTGCGTCGTGAAGAGCGCGCACTGGGGCAACCCGTGTTTCTGGGGCATCGTGCGCGCGGCCGAATATGTGAGCAATGCCGACCCCGTGGAGCTCGTCGAGGCGGGCTCGCGCCAGATCGAGGCGGGCTACTCGATGATCGTGTTTCCCGAAGGCACGCGCAGCCCCTCACGCGACCGCCTGCATCGTTTCTCGCGCGGCTTCGCGCATATCGCTCTCAAGAACGGCACGCCGATCGTGCCCGTGCTGATCGATTGCGACCCCCCCGTTTTCACCAAACGCCTGCGCTGGTATCACGTGCCCACGCAGCCGTTTCATATGCGCATCGTGGTACTCGATGCACTGGTTCCCGACCGTTGGGTGCAGGCGGATACCCCGCCCGCGCTCGCCGCCCGCGCCGTAACACACGGTATTGAAACGCACATCAAGCAGCGTCTGTTCGCCTATGGATTCCTTAAGACTTGAAATTAAGCAGCTTCTGATCGAAGCGCTCGATCTCGACGGCATGACGCCGGACGATATCCCTGACGATGCGCCGCTTTTCTCCACTGACGGTGTCGGCCTGGATTCGATCGATGCGCTCGAGATCGGCATTTTGCTGCGCAAGAAATATCAGCTCACGCTGCTCGCCGATGACGGACGCACCCACGAACATTTTCGTTCGATCGCGACGCTCGCCGAGCTGGTGCAGAGTCAACGCGGCACCGAGCCCCGCCAGGACGGCACGGCCGCACAAGCAGAACGGAGTTGAGACATGACTGATGACGCTATCCTCGCGCGCATTCGCGAGATCTTCGAAGAGAACTTTGAGATCGCCCCCGAGCGCGTCACTCTCGATGCCAATCTGTTCGAGGACCTCGACCTGGACAGCATCGATGCGGTCGATCTCGCGATCAAGCTGCAGGAGATGACAGGCCGGCGCATCAAGCCGGAGGAATTCAAGCAGGTGCGCACGGTGGCCGATGTGGTCGGTGCGGTCAACTCGCTGCTGGCGGCCTGATCGAGTCTGCACGCGCCGAACGTTCCATGCCGCCGATCGTCGATTCTCCTGTGTTGCCCGACCCCACGAGCGGGCATGCGTGCGCGGCACCCGAGACCGGAGCGTCCCCGGGTGCAGGCGCCACGCGCCGCGCGCGGGGGCTCGACCTCGCACGCCGGGTGGCGCTGGTAGCGCTTTACCCTGTCTACCCCGCGCTGATTCTCGGGGGCCTCTACTTCGGTTCGCCGCGCGCCATTGCGCTGATCCTGCTTGTGGTGTTCTGGCTCCAGCGCATGTTGCAGGCGCGCAGTGTGCCGCGCTGGATTGCCGGCATGACCGTGCTCGACTGGTCGGTCTTCGCGATGTTGACGCTCGGCTCGCTCTCGACCGTAGTGACCGATAGTGAGATCGTGCTGCGCTGTTATCCGGCGCTCGTCAATCTGGGCCTGCTGGTGTCGTTCGGGGCCACGCTCGTGCGCGGCCCGACCATGATCGAGCGCTTCGCGCGTGCGCATAACACCGAGATGACGCCCCAGGTGATTCGTCATACTCGGCGGGTGACCCAATGGTGGTGTGCGATGTTCCTGTTCAACGGTACGCTGGCGACCTATACCGCGTTTGCGTGTTCACGCGAAGTCTGGGCGGCATTCAACGGGCTGATTTCGTATGGGCTCGTGGGAGCGCTGATCGTGGGCGAATGGGTCTATCGCAAGCTGTTTGTCGCTCGCCACAAGAGTATCCAGGAGCGGAGCGCCGAAGACGACCTTCGAAGTGAATCCCAAGGTCAGCGAAAAGCGGAGGAAGCGATTCGATGACCCCCTTGCATGAACTCCCCGATGCCGTGCGAGACAGCGCCGCACCGGTATGTGCGGGGCGGTCGGTCGGCGGTGCCGGCGACCGGGTGGATGGGGGCGTGCTCACGCAGACCTGGGGAGACTTTATCGTGCGGGTGCGGCACACGGCGCAAGGCTTGAGAGACAAACCTGCGCAGCGCTGGGCGGTGCTTGTCGATGATCGCTACGATTTCGTCTGTGCGCTCTTTGCCTTGCTGCTCGCGGGCAAACACCCCGTGATGCCTGCCAACTCGACGCCAGGGCATCTTGCCCAGCTCGCGCATGAATTCGATGCGACGTTGACCGATCTGGACGGATTCGCCATTCACGGTGATGGTGGGGAGGCGGCGTTGTCGATCGATCCCGGCGCACCCCTGACCCTGTTCACCTCAGGCAGCAGCGGTGTGCCCAAGGCGATCCACAAAACTCTCGCGCAGTTCAATGCCGAAGTGCATACACTGGAGGCACAATTCGGTGCTTCGATCGGTCGTGCGACGGTCATGGCGAGCGTGCCGCATCATCATATCTACGGCCTGCTTTTCACGGTGTTCTGGCCGCTGGCTGCCGCTCGGGTGTTCTGGCGCGAGGATCTCGGCGAACCGGCTCTGTTGCGCGATGCCCTTGCTGCAGCGGGTGCGCCCGCTGTCGTGATCTCGAGCCCGGCGCATCTCGCACGCTGGCCGGGCTTACTCGACCTCGCCGCGCTTCAGCCACCTCCCTGTCGCTTCTTTTCCTCGGGCGGCCCGCTTGCAGCGGACGCTGCGCAAGCGTATACGCTCGCGCTCGGTGTGGCGCCGACCGAGGTCTTCGGGAGCACTGAGACCGGCGGCATTGCATGGCGGCGTCAAAGCGACGGACTTGCGTGGCGGCCGATGCCGGGTATCGAGATCGCTCGCGACGACGAGCGGGCCTTGCGGGTGCGCTCGCCGCATCTCGACCACGAGGGGTGGCATCGCACCGACGATGCCGTCGACCTGCTCGAGGACGGCCGCTTCATGCTGACGGGGCGGCTCGATCGAGTCGTCAAGCTCGACGGCAAGCGCGTGTCACTACCTGAGATCGAGCAGCAGTTGGGCAAGCATGGGTTTGTGAAAGAGGCGGCAACCGTCTTGCTCACGAAGGAGGACGGGGGGCGCGAGCGCATTGGTGCTGTGGTCGTTCTCAGCGAAGCTGGCGCGACCTGCCTGCGTGAAGCAGGCCGGGGTGCGTTGGTCAAGACATTGCGGCTTCATCTGGCCGAGCACTTCGACGCGGTCGTTCTGCCACGTCACTGGCGGATGCGGTTTGCGCTGCCGGTCGATGCGCGCGGCAAGCTGGCGGCCGCGGCGCTCGCGGCACAGTTCGATCCGTCGGCCGGCCAGCCCGAACTCCTCTCCGAATTGCGGACGGCGCACGAATGGCAGTTCGAGCTGCGGGTCCCGCGCGATCTGATTCACTTCAGCGGGCACTTTCCCGGCCTGCCGATTTTGCCGGGCGTCGTGCAAGTCGACTGGGTTATGCGGTTCGCTGCCCAGCATCTTCCTTTTGCGTGTCAGGTGGCGTCGCTCGAACAACTGAAATTCGTCGCACCGGTGCTGCCTGGTGCCATCCTTACGCTGACGATGACGCATGAGGCAGATCGCCAGCGTGTGTACTTCAATTTCACTTCAGCCGGTCAGCCGTGTGCGTCGGGCCGCATTCTTTATCGGGAGCCCGCATGCGCGTAATGCCTTGCATCGTGATCCCGATCTATAACCACAAGGATGAAATTCCTTCGACGCTCGCGGGGCTGCTCGTGCACGGCCATCGGGTCCTTATCGTCGACGATGGCAGCGATGTGGCGACCCAGGAGGTCCTCGCCGGGCTTGAGCGGCAGCACGCCTCTCAGGTTCGCGTGCTCCGTCACGCGCAGAACGGCGGCAAAGGTGCGGCAGTGATGACCGGGCTGCGCGCCGCACGCGAAGCTGGCTTCACGCATGCGCTGCAAATCGACGCCGACGGCCAGCATGAGGCGGGCGACGTGCCGCGCTTTATCGATGCCGCACGTGCCGCGCCCGAAGCGGTGATTCTCGGGCAGCCGGTGTACGACGACAGTGTGCCCAAGTCACGGCTGTACGGCCGGTACGCGACGCATGTCTGGGTCTGGATCGAAACGCTCTCGCTCGATATCCGCGACTCGATGTGCGGTTTCCGGGTCTATCCGCTGGATGCTGTCTGCGCGTTGATCGACCGGGTCAAGCTTGGCACGCGCATGGACTTCGATATCGAGATCCTTGTGCGCCTGCACTGGCGAGGCCTGCGTTTTGTCGGGCTGCCGACCCGTGTGGTCTATGCGCCCGACGGCCTGTCGCATTTCGACGTACTGTGGGACAACGTGCGTATCAGCGGCTGTCACACACGACTCGCGACCGGCATGGTACCGCGCTTGCCGATGCTCCTGGGCCGCAAGATCTGGCGAACGTCGTCGACGGATACGTCGTGGTGGCGCATGGCCGAGCGCGGCAGCCGCCTCGGCATGATGCTGCTCGCGTTGAGCCAGCGGATTCTTGGCCGGCGTGTCACGTCGTGGTGGCTGCACCCGATCGTGTTCTATTTTCTCCTGACGGGGCGCCCCGCGCGCGAGGCGTCGTTTCGCTATTTCGCCCGCCTGAACGAGGCGAGCAGTGTCGATGCGCACGTGCCTCGGCCCGGCTGGCGCACGGCCTACCGTCATATGCTGTCGTTCGCGCAGTCGGGCCTCGACAAGATCGCCGCGTGGTCGGGGCGGCTCTCGATGGATGACGTCGAGTTCGAAGACCGTGCCGCGTTCAACGCGCTCTCCGCGAGCGGACGTGGCGCGTTGATCATCGGTGCGCACCTCGGCAATCTGGAGATGACGCGTGCCCTCGCGGTGACCGGTGGCCACGCGAGGATCACGGCCATCGTCTACGTCGAGCATGCGAAGCGTTTCAACAGCGTGCTGGCTAAGGCGCATGACGATTTCGGCATGCAACTCGTGCATGTGACCAATATGGGTCCCGCCACCGCGATGATGATGCAACAGCGCATCGAAGCGGGCGAGTTGCTGGTGATCGTCGGCGATCGGGTTCCCGCACGCGATTCCGCGTTGCACGGCCGTACGACCGAGGCCGCGTTTCTTGGCGCCCCCGCACGCTTTGCGCAAGGGCCCTATGTGCTCGCGCATTCGCTGGGTTGCCCGGTCTATCTGTTCTTCTGCCTCAAGGAAAGCGGTCGCTACCGGCTCTATTTCGAACCGTTTGCCGAGCGTGTCATGCTGCCAAGGACTGAACGCACGGAACGGCTGCGGGGTTATGCGCAACAATATGCCGACCGCCTCGAATTTTTCTGCCGGAAGGCCCCGTATCAGTGGTTCAATTTCTTCGACTTCTGGCAGCGGCCAGAATCGAACGACAAGGGAGTAGCCGATGGCAGAACGTGACTGTGGCGAATCGCCGCCGCGCGCCGTACCCGTCGCGCGGCGTGTGCTGTCGGGAGTCTCCACCATTGAGGTGCCGTTTCACGACGTCGATGCGATGAACGTCTGCTGGCATGGGCACTACATCAAGTATTTCGAAATCGCGCGCGGTGTGCTGCTGCGCGCGTTCGACTACGACTACCCGGACATGCTCGCCTCGGGCTTTGTCTGGCCGGTCGTAGAATGCCATTTGAAGTATGTGCGGCCGGCCGTGTATGGGCAGTTGATCGATGTACGGGCCGAACTGGTCGAGTTCGAGAACCGCCTGAAGATCGGCTATCTGATTACCGATCACGTGAGTGGAGCAAAGCTCACGAAGGGTTATACGATCCAGGTCGCCGTCTGTTCGAAGACGCAGGCACTCCAGTACGTCTCGCCGTCCGTGCTGTTCGACAAGCTGGAGCATGCATGGTCCAGTTGACGACGGAGCGCTATTTCCTCAACGCGCTCGGCATGGTCAATGCCCTGGGCGGCGATGTGGCGACGATCGCGCGCGGTCTCGCGGCCGGGGATACCTC
Organism: Burkholderiales bacterium; assembly: GCA_026225235.1. Lineage (GTDB taxonomy): Bacteria > Pseudomonadota > Gammaproteobacteria > Burkholderiales > Burkholderiaceae > Pararobbsia. The sequence goes on along the minus strand of JAMFSK010000114.1, from coordinate 273,682 downwards.
AGGCATGGGCGAGGCGACGATCGGTCGGACGCATGCCTTTGTCGGCCGGGTCCAGAGTCCGCTCGATGTGGCGCCCCCTGCATCACTCAGCTATCTCGACTGCCGGAACAACCGCCTGCTGCTGGCCGCGCTTGCGCAGATCGAACCGACCCTCGAGCAGATGCGTACGCGCTACGGCGGCGGCCGGATTGCGGTGGTGCTAGGCACCAGCACCTCAGGCATCGAAGCGGGAGAGGCTGCGCTCTACCATCAGCACCAGGGCGGGAGTTTGCCGCCGAGCTTCGACTACCGGCAGATGGAAATTGGCAGCGTCGCTCCCTTTCTGGCTGAAGTGTGTGGTTTGGCCGGCCCTGCGTTTACGGTATCGACGGCCTGCACTTCGAGCGCGAAAGCCTTTGCATCGGCACGCCGCCTGTTGCGCGCCGATCTCTGTGACGCGGTGATCGTCGGCGGTGTGGACTCCCTGTGTGAGCTGACCTTGCTCGGCTTCGGATCGCTTGCCTCGACCTCGCCGACCCTGACCAATCCGCTGAGCGCGCGGCGTTCTGGAATCAATATCGGCGAAGGTGCAGCACTGTTCGTGATGAGCCGCGAAGCGGGACCTGCGTGGCTCGCAGGTGTCGGCGAATCGAGCGATGCGCATCATCTGTCCGCGCCGGATCCTGAAGGAGTGGGGGGAGAACTCGCCTTGCGCGGAGCGCTCGCCGATGCAGGGATCGAAGCGTCCGCCGTGGGGTATGTGAACCTGCACGCGACCGCGACTCCTAAAAACGACGAGATGGAATCAGCGCTGATGGACCGCGTGTTCCCCGACGGTGTGCCGACGAGCGGCACCAAACCCTTGGTCGGCCATACACTCGGCGCGGCCGGTGCCATCGAACTGGCGTTCACCTGGCTTACGCTGACAGGGCAGACGACGCATCTGCCACTCCATGTGTGGGACGGTATCGCCGACCCGGCATTGCCCACCCTCGATCTGGTCGAGACACCACGGACGCTCGGCGGTCGGCGTTTTGCGATGAGCAACTCGTTCGCCTTTGGCGGCAGCAATGCCAGCCTGATCCTGGGCGCAGACTGACATGACGCGCTCCGACGAAGGTGCCTCGATCTTCGACACCGCTTACGCGGACGGTTTCCCGTCGGTCGATACTTTGTTGCCACATCGCGGCACGATGAAGCTGCTTGAGCAAGTGGAGTCGTTTTCCGAACTGACCCTGATGGCGTCGACCCAAGTCGACGGCACAGCGTGGTACGCGGACGCCGAGGGTGCAATGCCGGTATGGATCGGACTCGAATTGATGGCGCAGGCGATTGCCGCGCACGTTGCGCTGCGTTTGCGACTGGAACACCGACCTGCGCAACCTGGCGTGCTGCTCGGTGCACGGCGCTACGATGTTTTCACGCAGGCCTTTGCGTGCGATGCACGGCTCTATATCGATGTTTGTGAAACGATCAAGGTCGATGGTGGCCATGGCGCCTACGACTGTGAGATTCGTAGCGGTAGCGGCCGCGCAGACGACGGCAGCGACAGCGGCAGCACGCGTTTGGCAAGGGCGGTGGTCAAGGTTTACCAACCCGATAACTTTCAACAATTCATCAAAGGGAGTGTGCATTCATGACTCGACGCGTCCTCGTCACCGGTGCGAGCCGCGGCATTGGCCGGGCCATTGCCTACCGGCTCGCGGCCGACGGCTTCGCCGTGACGGTGCATTGCCGTCAGGGCCGCAGCGAGGCCGATTCGGTCGCCTCGGGCATTGCGGCGCAAGGTGGCGTTGCGCGGGTCATGCAGTTCGACGTGCGCGATCGCGCTGCATGCCGTGCGCAGCTTGAAGCGGATGTCGAGCAAAACGGGCCCTACTATGGCGTCGTCTGCAATGCTGGCGTCACGCGTGACGCGGCTTTTCCCGCGCTGACCGAGGAGGACTGGGACATGGTGCTCGAGACGGGCCTCGACAGCTTCTATAACGTCTTGCACCCTCTGACGATGCCGATGGTGCGCGCCAAGCAGGGCGGCCGCGTCGTGACGATCGCCTCGGTCTCGGGTGTGATGGGGAACCGTGGCCAGGTCAATTACAGTGCGGCAAAGGCCGGGCTGATCGGCGCAACCAAGGCGCTTGCCGCCGAACTCGCCAGCCGCTCGATCACGGTGAATTGCGTGGCGCCCGGTCTAATCGACACGGGCATGCTCGACGAAATCCCGCTCGACCAGGCGCTCAAGCTGGTCCCGATGAACCGCGTTGGACGTCCGGACGAAGTCGCCTCGGTAGTTGGCTTCCTGATGAGCGATTCGGCTTCGTATGTCACACGTCAGGTGATCGGCGTCAACGGCGGGATCATCTGATGAAGCGCGTCGTCATCACCGGTATGGGGGGCGTCACGGCGCTCGGCGACGTGTGGTCCGACATCGAGGCAGCGCTGCGTGCGGGACGCAATGCGGTAGTGCAGGTACCCGCCTGGGCCCGCTTCGACGGGCTGCATACCCAGCTCGGAGCGCCGGTTACCCACTTCGAGATGCCCGCCGAATACCCACGCCGCAAGACGCGGGCAATGGGGCGGGTGTCGATGCTGGCGGTGCGGGCCTCGGAGATGGCGCTGGCCGATGCGGGGCTGACGGACGATACCTCGATCTCCGATGGTCGCATGGGGGTCGCCTATGGCTCGTCGTCGGGTTCGGTCGAGCCGATCCGGGCGTTCGCACGCATGCTCGACACAGGCTCGATGCAAGGCATTACGTCGAACAGTTATATCCAGATGATGCCCCATACGACGGCGGTCAACGTCGGCCTGTTCTGGGACCTCAAGGGACGAGTCGTACCGACGTCGAGCGCCTGCGCGTCGGGAAGCCAGGCAATCGGCTATGCGTACGAAGCGATTCAGGCCGGCAAGCAGCAGATGATGCTGGCCGGAGGGGCCGAGGAGTTGTCAGGGCCGGCCGTCGCGGTGTTCGACACGCTCTATGCGACGAGTACCCGCAACGAGGCGCCCTCGCTGACGCCGCGTCCGTTCGATGTGAAGCGCGATGGCCTGGTTGTTGGCGAAGGCGCGGCGACCCTGGTACTTGAAGAACTCGAGCATGCGAAGGCGCGCGGCGCGACCATTCACGCCGAGATTGTCGGCTTCGGCTGCAATTCTGACGGCAGTCATATGACCCAGCCGACTGCAGCGACCATGGCCGTGGCGATGCGCCTGGCGCTCACGGATGCCGGCCTTGCCCCTGAGGCGATTGCCTACGTGAACGCGCATGGCACGGCGACTGATCGCGGCGACGTCGCTGAGAGTCACGCGACAGCGGAGGTGTTCGGCGCACGCATGCCGATCAGTTCGCTGAAGAGTTACGTGGGCCATACGCTGGGCGCATGCGGTGCTCTCGAGGCGTGGTGGACCATCGAGATGATGAAGCGCAACTGGTACGCACCGACGCTGAACCTCGACGATATCGACCCCGCCTGCGCGGCACTGGACTATATCCAGCACGATGGCCGCGCCATCGATGCGGAACATGTGATGAGCAACAACTTCGCGTTTGGCGGCATCAATACCTCGCTCGTGTTGCGGCGCTGGCATTCGTGAACGAGGCTCGCGGAATGGGGCGCGTGCCGAGTGGTCTGCCTGAGCGCAGACGGGTCGTGGTGACCGGGTTGGGCATCGTATCCTGCCTCGGCAATACGCTCGAGGGCGTGGCAACGGCATTGCGTGCCGGAACCAGTGGGCTCACGCATGCCGATGCCTACGGGCAACGCGGTTTCGGCAGCCAGGTGGCAGGAGTGGCCTCGGTCGCCGACGCCGCGCCTTTTCCGCGCAAGGTCGAACGCTTCATGGGCGAAACGGCGCGCTTTGCCTGCCATGCGGCCGCCGCGGCGATTGCCGATGCGGAACTGAGCGCCGATGAGCTTGCCTCGCCGCGCACGGGCGCGATCATCGGTTCGGGCGTCGGCGCGATTTCGGCCTATCGGGCACAACTCGATATCGTCAGTGAACGCGGGGTCGAACGCGCCCCCGCATTCACGGTGCCGCAGGCCATGAGCAGCACGACATCCGCGTGCGTCGCGCATTTGTTCGGGGTGCAGGGCATCGTCTACTCGCCTTCGTCGGCGTGCACGACCTCGGCACTGGCGATCGGCCAGGCGATGCGCCTGATCGAATCGGGTGCGCAAGACATCGTCCTCGCGGGTGGGGCCGAGGAATTGTTCGACGGCATGACACTCGCATTCGACGCGATGTTTGCGTTATCGCGCAATTTCAACGACGCGCCGGTACAGTCCTCTCGTCCCTACGACCTGCGGCGCGATGGTTTTGTGATCGCGTCGGGTGCGGGCGTTGTCGTGCTCGAGTCGCTGGAAGGCGCTCGCGCTCGGGGCGCCACGATCTATGCGGAGCTCATTGGCTTTGGCGCGTGCACCGACCCTGACGATATGGTCGCACCGAGTGCAGGTGGTATTGCACGGGCGATTCGTCTGGCCCTGGGTGATGATTGCACGCCGCTCGACTACATCAACACGCAGGCGGCATCGACGCCGGCCGGTGACACTGCCGAACTCGACGCGCTGCGCGAAGTCTTCGGCACGCAGGTGCCCCCGTTCTCGTCGACCAAGGGTTTGACCGGGCATTCACTGGGCGCCACCGGCGCTCAAGAGGCGATCTACACGCTGTTGATGATGCGCGATGGTTTTATCGCAGGTTGCAAGAACCTTGACGACCCCGACCCGGCGCTCGATGCACTTCCTGTGGTCACACAGAGTCGTGAAGCGACACTGCAGCGTGCGATGTCGGTCAACTTCGGTTTTGGCGGGAGTTGTGCGGCGCTGGTGTTTCAGCAGATTCGTGAAGCCGGTGTGCCATGAGGCACCGGCCGTTTGTCTTTTTCTCACTCAACGGAGCTACGCAATGATGAATCGCAATATGGTCACGGCCGCCCTGGCCACGCTGGTTTTCGCGGTAGCAGTGCCCCACCTTGCCATGGCGCGCGACAGTATCGCTGACCATGCCGTTGCCGATGCATTGGGCGGGGCTGAAGGGAAGGACAAGGTTCACGACGACGTAGCCTTGTACTTCGCAAGCCAGTCGCATCCGCGCGTCGAGAAGTCGTTCGGCGAGGTGGCGACCAACAAGAAGACCAATGCGTTCAACAAGACCGACGAGGAAGCCTGCCGGCACGTGTTCCTGTCGGCCGTGCTGCAGTTGCAGGAGAGCGCGCGCCAGCAGGGTGGCGACGCGGTGATCAACATCCGCAGCAACTACCAGGACAACGAGACCTCGAGCGAGACCGACTACGTGTGCGGCGCAGGGGCGGTGATTGCGGGCGTCGCGCTCAAGGGCGAGATCGTACGTCTGCGCAAGTAAGGTGCCTAGATGGGCTTGCGCGCCACGACATTGACGAGGGTTTCGCGACGCTTGCCGGGCGCAGGAGGCTGCTTGATCCCGAAGCGCTCGAGCAGGCCGAAGTCTTTTGCGCGACTCCACCAGAGATAGGGCAGCGACACATGGTCCTGCGTGAAGACGAAGCCGTGTTCGCGCAGCATCGCGAGGTATCCGTCGGCGCTCTTTTGAACCTCCATCGGATGGCGGAACAAGAGCCGGATGACCCACGACTTGATATAAGCGTCGGTCGACTCGGCGAACAGGAGCCATCCGCCCGGGCGCAGGATGCGCCTGAATTCGGCGAGCGCGCTTTCTTGCTCGACGAGATGGTGGAAGGTCTGGTGGCAGAACACGATGTCGGCGCTTGCGTCGGGGAACGGCAACTGCGCGCAATCGCCGCGATGGGCTTCGGCGGATGGCCCACCCGCCTGTTCGAAGCGATCGGCGGCTTGTTGGGCAAGGGCGAGTGACTCGCCATGCACGTCAAAGCCGACGATGCGGCGTGGCCTGAAGGCGTCGTCAAGCAGGCGAAACGAGATGCCTTGGCCGCAGCCCACGTCGACGATCAGCGGCGCGGGCCCGATCTCGTCGAGCGAGGGGCCCAGCAGACGCTTGAGGTCAGCGATTGCGACCCGGAGCACGTGGTGTTCCCAAGTATAGGTGCGCAGGAACCAGGTGCCGAAGGCAGTCTCCGGAACGAAACGGCTGGAAGTGGGTGCAGTCGATCGCTGCATAGGCAATCCTGGAATGAAAGCGTGGGCGCGGATGAAGCTGGGCGCCGTCATTGTAAATCGGACCTCGCTGGCGGCCCTGCATAGTGCACCAGCGGTCCATAAAATAAAATGTAGCTGACGCGATCGAGGAAGTAGATTGATGGAAACCAGACAGTCGGGCCATGCAGGCAAGCCGGAACGTGCCCCGCGAGACGTTCGCGTCGATGTCGCGATCATTGGCGCAGGGCCATCCGGAGCGGTTGCGGCCGCGCTTTTGCGCCGCTGCGGCCATTCGGTCCGGGTGATCGAGCGCCAGCACTTTCCACGCTTCAGCATCGGCGAAAGCCTGCTGCCGCAGAGCATGGCCTACCTCGAAGCGGCCGGCATGCTGCCTGCGGTCGTCGAGGCCGGCTTTCAGTTCAAGAATGGGGCGTACTTCGTGCGGGGCGACGAGACCTCGTCCTTCGATTTCCGCGACAAGCACTCGGCGGGCTGGGGTACCACCTACCAGGTCGAGCGCGCCGTGTTCGACAAACTCCTGATCGATAGCGCTGCTGCGCAAGGCGCAGAGGTGTACTTCGGCGAGCAGGTCGTAGCGATGCATCCCGGCAGCAGCCCCTCGCTGGAGGTCACGACGGAGCAGGGTGCGAGCTATCGGGTCGATGCGCGTTTCGTACTCGACGCGAGTGGCTTTGGCCGTGTGCTGCCGCGCCTGCTCGATCTCGAAACACCTTCAAGGATGCCTTCGCGCACCGCTCTGTTCTCGCATGTCCGCGATGGTCTGCCGGCCGGTTCGACCGATCGCAACAAGATCGGGGTGCTGATTCATCCGGTGAATCCCCATGTCTGGTACTGGATGATTCCGCTCTCCGAAGGTCGCTCCTCGGTCGGCGTGGTGGCGGACAGTGCGTTCCTCGACGTCAGCGAAGGCGAGCGCGAAGCGAAGCTGCGTGAGCTCATTCGTGCCGAACCGACCTTGTGCCGATTAATCGGTGATGCGCCGTTCGTGATGCCGGTGCGGACCATCGGGGGGTATTCGGCAAATGTCGAGCGGCTCTACGGGCCGGGCTTTGCATTGCTCGGCAATGCAGGGGAGTTTCTCGATCCGGTGTTTTCGTCGGGTGTGACCATCGCACTTCGTTCGGCCGCGATGGCTTCGTCAGTGCTCGACCGGCAACTGCGCGGCGAAGCGATAGACTGGCAAGCGGACTATGAAGAGCCGTTGCGTAAGGGCATCAATACCTTTCGCGCGTTTGTCGAGCGCTGGTACACGGGCGAACTGCAGGACATCATCTTTTATTCGGAGAAGACGCCTGCGATTCGCCGAATGATCAGTTCAGTGCTCGCGGGTTATGCTTGGGACGAGACCAATCCTTTCGTCGCCGAACCCGTGCGGCGATTGAACATGCTGCATGAGTTCTGCGCGTCCTGATAGTGTACTGACGGACTCGACGGCGTCGAGCACCTCGCGCAAGCTCGGGGGGTGCCCGGCATCGCCGACAGTCACGCCTCGTCCGGGTGCATCGATGCCGATCGAGTCTCGCGTGGTCGCGCTCAGTACGAGTACGGTCGGACGCTCAAGCGCATGCGAGAGATGGGTAAAACCGGTATCGGTGCCGATCACCAGAGACGCATGCGAGATATAGCGCGCGACCTCGAGCACGCTGAGCCTTGGCAGGACTTCGGCGCCAGGCGCCGCGGCAGCGATCGCATTGGCCTCGGCCTGCTCGTTCGCCGATCCCCACGGCAGCAACACATTGAAGCCATTCAGAATCAGATGACGCGCCATGGCGACCCAATGATCATGTGCCCATTTCTTGTCGTCTTTCGATGTGGCGTGAAACAGCATTGCGAGGGGACGCGTGTCGGCGCGCACCAGCGTTTCAGCACCGGGGATGCGCAAACCATACTGTTGGGGTGTGTCGCCGATAGAATAGCCGAGTGCTTCGCTCAACGTAATGCGCATGCCTTGCGACGTGCCGGCGCGGGGACGACGCGCGAAACGCTTCGAATAGGCAAAGGCCGCGCCCAGTTCCCCGAGATCCGCGTTCTGATATCCGAAACGAGTTTTTGAACGCGCGATAAACGAAATAATCGCGCTCTTGTAGACCCCGTGCAGATCGCATACTGCGTCATAACGCTCACGGCGCAGGTCGGAAATCGAGGCGCCGATCGCACGCAAATCCGCAAGGGAGCGCGCTTTCTTGAATTTTTTGAGTGGGGCGCTCAGAACGCGGCTGATACCGGGATTCCAGCGCGCGACATCGGCAAACAACTCATCGGCTGCCCAGTCGACTTCGACGCCGGGAAAGGCGCGATGAAGGTCGGCGACCACAGGCTGAGCCTGAATAATGTCGCCCAGGGCGGTGACCTTTACGATCAGGATTCTTTTCATGGAGTGCTCTCGTTTGAGGCGCTCGCGCGATCGCTGCCATAGCGGCGGGGCGTCGAGGTGAGCGTACACGTTCAGGAAAGCACGTTCTGCATGCTGCGTAGCGTGAAGCGGGCGGGGTGTGCACCGACTGAACACCGTTCCAAAAGCATGGGACGGAGTTTACGGGAAAAATAAGATCGCTGTTAGGCGGGGCTGGTGGATACAGGAAGAAACGCCCCTTTTGAGGGGTGTTTCAAATTACCGACTTTTACGAAAATAGTGGGAAAGCGGTAAATCCAGCCCTTATCCACTGCATTGGACAGGGCGGTCGACGTTGCGTCGAGTCAGTTTGAAATTTCGTCGAGATTGAGACCATTGGTTCGCGGGCCAAATAGTCCAATTGAGCCGATCACGAGTGCCATCGAGACGCCGATCAGTCCAAATACGCCGAGCACACCAAAATGGCGAAGTGCAAAAGCGATCATGAAGCCTGAGAACATCGCGCTGATGCGCGAGGTCGAGTAGACCAGACCCACCGCGCGAGCCCGTACGCGAGTCGGGAACAATTCGGATTGATATGCGTGATAACCGACCGAGAGTAATGCACTCGATACGGTGATCAGCACGCCGAGCGCCATCAATGCAGCCGGAGCGGTTTCAAATGCAAAGAGGGTGCCGAAGACAGCGATGCCGAGCGCGGAGAGAACGATTATCGTCTTGCGTTCGATCTTGTCGGCGATGCTCACGGCGAAGATCGGGCCGATCGGATTCGATATCGCAATCACGAACGAATACAGCAGGCTGTGTGTGATCGTTACGCCCTTGGCGATCAGCAAGGTCGGCACCCAGGCGGCGAAGCCGTAATAGCCGATGGATTGAAACGTGTTGAACACCATCAGCATGATCGTGCGGCGCCGGTACGGGGGCAGCCAGATCTCCTTGAACGACGCCTTGACGTCGGCAGGTTCGACGCTGGCTTCGGGTTCCGGCAACGCTCGTCCGTATTCGGCGGCCACGCGTTGCTCAAGCCGCGCGAGCGTGGCATCGGCCTCGGCGTCGCGGCCCTGCTGAGCCAGCCAGCGCGGGCTCTCGGGCAAACGGCGGCGAACCACCCAGACCAACGCCGCGCCGAGGGCGCCGATCCAAACCACCCAGCGCCAGCCATCGAGGCCGAAGGGCTTGAGCGGCACGAGCCACCAGGCAAAAAACGCACAGGCCGGCACGGCGGCGAACTGGATCGCGTGCAGCAGGGCGAAGGCGCGGCCGCGCAGATGCTTGGGGACGAGCTCGCTCGTATATGTATCGATCGTGACCAGCTCGACACCGATGCCGATACCCGCGATCAGACGCCAAAGATTGATGCTGCCGGCGCTCGATTGCGACGCCATCACGATGGTCGCGATTGAATACCAGAGCAGCGAGAACGTGAAGACCGATTTGCGGCCAAGGCGGTCGGCGAGCGAGCTGAAGACGAGCGTGCCGATAAAGAGGCCGGCGAAGGAAGCCGCGACAAATGCGCCGAGGCCCGAGAAACCAAAGAACGAGGCAGTCGTGGTGGCGTAGATCCCGCTCTTGACCAGACCCGGACCGACGTAGGCGGTGAAAAACAAGTCGTAGAATTCGAACCAGCCGCCCGTGGCGAGCACGGCTACCAGCGTCCACATTGAACGCGTCGCCGGCAACCGGTCGAGCCGCGCGCTGATCGCGGCCGTGGTTTTGCCACCTGGCGCGCGCGTGGGCACTGGGTTCGGTAAGGCCGCCATCAAGTCTCCTGTCCGGGAATGAGTATTCTATCTAACAGAATTTCATTCTGTTTTTATCCCATTATTTAGCCACCGGAGGCCTGTGGCGCGAAATAAGGGTTTGCGCCTACTGCGGCCTGGAGCGGCCATCGTCATGGTGGATCACGACGCGCGCAGTGTGGGCCGCGTGCCTGCGATATGCAAGGTCGCGCGTGCCGCGCGCGTACAATGCGCGCCAGTTCGACTGATCTAGACTGATCTATAAGGGTGGATAGCTGCGTGAAAAAGACTGATATCGAAAAGAACAAGGGCCTCAAGCTCACCAATAGCCTGCGTCGCGCAGGCCCTTACCAGGCCGGTGGCCCGGATGCCGACAAGCCCGATCGTCGCGAGCAGCGTCGGCTCGACCAACTCAAGGGGCTCGTGCCGTTTGCCTGCAAGCTCGAACAGAGTTTTGTCGATCGGCTCAAGCAGCAGGCCGAGACGCATCCCGAAGGCGTGAATGGACTGGTGGGCGACTTGCTGGCTGCAGGGCTCGACGCCTTGCCACCGAAGACGGCCTGACAGGCTCGTAGCCGGGGTGCTGTGCCCATCCCTGTGCAGGCCACGCACCAGACCCGTGGCGCCCGTGTGCCGGGCTGCTGCTGTCATGATCTCGCGCCTATACTAGGTGCCCCGTCGGATGCTCGTCCCAGGGGCGACGGTCCACCCTGTCAATGGAGGCTTTCATGGCTAAAGTGCTGGTGCTCTACTACTCGATGTACGGTCATATCGAAACGATGGCAGGCGCCATCGCCGAGGGGGCGAAGTCGGTGGCCGGCACCGAGGTCACCGTGAAGCGCGTGCCCGAAACCCTTTCTCCCGAGATGGCAAAGCAGTTTGGCGCGAAGCTGGATCAGGCCGCACCCATTGCCACCGTCGACGACCTGTCTCAATTCGACGCGATCATCTTCGGCACACCGACCCGCTTTGGCAATATGGCCGGGCAGATGCGCACCTTTCTCGATCAGACCGGGGGCTTGTGGGCCAAGGGCGCACTGGTTGGGAAACTCGGCAGCGTATTCGCGTCGACCGGGACTCAGCATGGCGGGCAGGAAACCACTATCACCTCGTTTCATAGCACCCTGCTGCACCATGGCATGGTGATCGTCGGCGTGCCTTACTCGTGCGCAGGTCTGACCAACATGAGCGAGATCACGGGCGGGTCGCCATACGGTGCGACCACCCTGGCGAGTGCTGACGGCAGCCGTCAGCCATCGGCGAACGAGCTCGATATCGCGCGCTTCCAGGGCAAGCATGTGGCGGAGATCGCGGCGAAGTTGTCCGCCTGATTCGAGTGGGTTCAGGGCGCAGCGTCGGGTTGCTGCGATGAATCCTCGCTTTGAACGACACCGCGGAAGGTGCCGAGTGAACCAAAATCGTTGATAGCGTGGCAGACGGCCTCGTTCCATTCGGACGAGGCCGTTTTGTCTGGAGCCACGTTGTCGGCACGTGACGGGTGGGGTGGATTGGATGCAGGCGTCGGCGTGTCGGCTGCGGAAGGGGGCGCGAGGAAAAGCGCACGGTGTCTCCGGGCGCGAACGTCTGGCGGCCCAGCGATTTCTCCTGGCCTTCAGGACCTCGCGCGATCACTTGTGCGCACGAGACGTGGAATGCCGTGGGGTTGGTCGCGGCGAGGAGGGTGCGGGCCGGCGCACTGTCGCGCTCGCGTTTCCATATGAGCGCTCGTCGGTGTGTTCGCGAGCGGGCACGTCGAGCAAGTTGATCCAGTAGAGTCGTTCGTTGTGGTCGGGCAAGGGCTCGCCATCGTAGTGAAGCTGCTCGGCTTGCGTTTGTCCCGCGTCGAGCACGAACAGGGAAGGTGTGAGTTCAAAGGGGGCATCGCTCGTATCAGGGATCGATGCGATGTCTCCGATGTCGACCCATAACTGGACCAGAGCGGGCGCTTCGCGTGCGTTTCGCAGACGAATGGCGGCGTCGCCGGATAGCAGTTCGACCACCGCGCGTGTCGTGGAGACCACGACGTTTGCGATCACGTCCTGCGGCGCGAGACACCCGGAGGCGCACAGGGCGGTCCTGAAGATGGGTCTCAAGACGTCCCCGAAGACGCCCCCGAAGTTGCGGGACAGTTGGCGGGATGCGTCGTGTGTGGTGTGTACCGCGGCGATGCAATGGCCCATTCATATCCCGTCTGTTGAAGGGGCGAGGAGGCGCAACGTTCAATCGTGTTGACCGTCGGTGCGAGCTCGCGCACCACCCGATGGTCTGCTTCGTGACAAAGCACGACTTGCGTGCAGGCGCGGCGGGCGACTCGATTGCGTTGCACCCGCCGCGCAGGGGCTCGTCCTATTCGTACAACATCGTGTAAAGGACCGACGTGTTGACCGTGCCGCCCGTAGCCGCGCCATCTGTCGCAACGTATTCTGCATAGAATTTCAACGTCGCCTGACCCGTGGTTTTCGACGTTTCGCGGCTGCCGGTGGTCACGGGTTTCAGCGTACCGATCTGCACATTCTGTTCGCTCGGCTCGGCGGCCAGATCGACGGGGCTTTGATCCCCATTCAGCAGCGCGACCTGAACATTGGTGGCAGAGCCCGGGCCAGTACCCAGATTGACCAGGCATCCCATGGTCTGGTCGACACTCGAGCCGAGTTCGAAGTGCGGATACGCGGTGGTGGCCGCAGCAGCGCACTCGGTCAGTTTGAGTTCGAACGGCGTGTTGTCAGCCCGTTCGCCAACGCCTGTCGACGCGCTGGTGCTCACCGTCGGCAACGGGACTTTGAGATCGGCATTCTTGCTGAGGCCGTTTATTTTGCAGGTTTGCAATGTCACCTTCCCTTCGAACCAAATCTTCCCATCGGCCGCCTGTGCCGGGGGAACCAATGAAAGCGTTGCACCGCTCAGGGTCAAGGCAATGCAACGGGGCATGCATATAAACGAGTGACGCACTGTGGGATCTCCAGATAGAGGAGGGAGCGTCGCGCGTGCTCGCGCGACGTGACCGCCCGCACGTTGTTGAATCGGATGTGCGGTCAGAGTCATTAGAGCGCGTCTTCATGCGCACAAGGACCGGATACGGCGCGCTCCGTGGGTCAGTCGATGCCGCATGGGTCAGGTCAACTAATGGGGAAAAGCAGGCCTGTCAGCGCGTTGTCGGCACGGTTGTCTGCTCGGTTGTCGGCATCCCAGTAGGTTGTCGTATGGGTCCTTCATTGGGCATCGATATGAGTGTCATTGCTATCGTGGAAGCCTCGTCACTATCCGTACGCGTCATCGCCACACAATACGCGACGACCGATCGACGGTGTCGGTTGTGTGAGACACGCGGGCTGTATCGGATTGATCAGCTGTTCCATGCGTGTCCGCGGCAGGTGAAGACTCGGGCATCCAATCAAACTGGCAAGCCCATCCCTTTGCGGCGAGCTCGATACGAAGCATGCCGCGCGCCTGTTCGGCAAGGCAAAGCGCGCAGTGCCCGGCCTCACCATATGGGGTGACGTCGTGGACAACACGGAAAAGCGCTGCACGTCGCGCGGGGTGTCGACGACTTCCACGTTGAGATCGCCGCGATTCCCTGTCGGGTAGAGGTCGTCGATAACAAAGGGGCCCGCGGGAACGGTGGCTTTATGGACGACGCTTCCGTGTTGCCGGATGATGACGGTCGAGCGATGCGTGGCTATGCCGCGGATCGGCGGGGCATAGCCACGGAGTGAATCGGGCAGCATCCGGTCGTCGTTGCGAATCGTTGCGCCGAGCAGGGGCACTGTACCGAGTAAGGTATTCGCAGGATGGACGGTGCCGAGGTCGAGCATCATCCCGGCATCGGGCAGTGGCCGCTCGATGAACCAACGCGACGGGACGTGCTCCAGGGGCTTGCGCATGCTGGCGCTGAGCATGCCCTGGTAACGCCAATGCCAGAGGCCCGAGTTGAAGCCCCCTGTGTAACGAAGCGCACTGTGCAGGGAGCGCGTGTCGACCTCGGGCTCGCTCAGCAGGTCGAGTGTGTAGCTTGCGAAGGCGGTTGCGATACCCGAATCCCACTGTGCAGGATCGACGGTGCCGCGAGCAGTGCGCGCCATCAGCACTTGCGGAATCGACAGGTCGATACGCAACTCGGCGGCGTCGAACGTTGCATTCGCGTGCGCCGACAACGAGGTGATGGCCATGCACGCTCGATCTTCCGCATGGCCCAAGGCAGGGAGGTGACTGACGTCGCCAAATTGAGCGTGGCCTCATCGACGCCGCCCCGAATTAGCAGCGCGCGCTCGAAGCAGGGCGCCAGCGCTGTGCGCCTAGATGACGTGATCCCGTCCGCTTCCATCTTGAGCGCCGCGCGAAACTCCACACGCTCGTGCCCGACGAATCGATCACTGATCATCACGTCGACCCACATTGGTCCTTCGACCAGGACGCTGCGAGTCGCAAGATCTGCATTCGGTTTGCCACGCAAGCTACTGGTTGCTGGCAGCGCGCCGAGATCGAAAGAGGGAACCGCGGTCACGATGCGCTCGCTCAAGCCTGCTGCCTGACACGGGAATGTCATCAACGCATGTGCGGATCGGCTAGCAGCGACGCGCGCCGCAATAGGCGCCATCGGCCACGTAGGGGGCTGCGCTCGACAAGCTGAACGGCGTTGCAAACGCAAGGGTCGTCACTGGGCTGAAACGATGAGACTAACCTCACGGCGGGCAACGTTCGATGGAGAAGCCGCCCTTCAAGCTGAAGGGTCTCTCCCATTACCCCGTCGGCAGAAGAGGACGCACGCCTAGGGCACTGGAACCACGCGGGCCGCACGCGTGGAGTGCACGCTGCGCATTTGCAGTGCAGCGAAATGGCTCAATCGTTCGTCCGTTTGCCTGTGCCACACCGTTACGGTGGTTGGTCTGCATCTTGCAGAGTCTCGCGCGCCTGCGACATTGCGGCTCGCTTCATTTTGCGTACGACCGGACGATCCATGACACGTGTTCTCGATTCACTCAAAAGCGGAGACTGGCGCTCGCTGCTGGCTTGCTTCCTCTATTTCGACACCGGGTTCACCGTGTGGGTCCTGTTCGGCCCGCTTGCCCCGTTTATTGGCAAGTCGATCCCGATGACCCCGGCCGAGGTCGGGCTGCTGGTCGCCGTTCCCGTACTGTCGGCGGCCATCCTGCGCGTGACGATGGGCAACCTGTATCAGTCGCTCAACGGCAAGGTGGTTGCGCTGATGGGGATCACGCTGTCGGCGATTCCGGGGGTGGTCTTGCTCCTGATGCCAGGGGCCGCTTCCTATGAGCTGTTGTTGATCCTCGGCGTGTTCCTCGGCGTCGGCGGCGCAAGCTTCGCGGTGGCGCTTCCGATGGCGGGCAGCAACTATCCGGTGAAGGTACAGGGTCTCGTGCTCGGTCTTGCCGCGGCCGGCAATATCGGTGCCGTGCTCGATGGCTTCATGTTCCCGGGTCTTGCCCAGCACTACGGCTGGCAAACGGCGGCCGGCGCCGGCTTGCCGTTTTTGGCTATCGCTGCGCTGGCCATACTGTTCTGGGCCAAGGATCGTGGCGAGAAATCCGGCAATGTGCCGCGCTCGTTCGCAGCCTTCGCGGTCACGCTCGTGGGCCTGATCGCTCTCGTGATGCTCGTGCATGCGGGCATGCTTGGCACCGGCAAGACGGGTGTGCTGCTCTTGCCTGTGCTCGGCGCACTGCTTGCCATTTTTGTATTGCCCGCGAAGTATCGCAAGGTACTGGGCGAACGCGATACCTGGGTCATGATGCTCGTCTACAGCATTACGTTCGGCGGTTTCGTCGGTATGGCCTCCTATGTCACGACACTACTGACCACGCTCTATGGTCTGAGCAAGATCGATGCGGGCCTGTTCATGTCGCTGCTCGCCTTTATCGGTGCGATGGTGCGGCCGGTCGGCGGCCTCGTCGCCGATCGCATCTCGGGCGTGCGTGCGTTGACGGTGCTGCTGGCCTGCATCTCGATCGCCGATTTCGCGTTTGCCGCACTGACACCCGGACGTACGGTCGGTATTGCGCTGCTGCTCGCCATGTACCTGTGTTTCGGGCTCGGTAATGGTGCAACGTTCCAGCTCGTGCCGCATCGCTGGGCGGGCAAGACCGGCATCATGTCGGGCGTGATCGGGGCCGCGGGTGGCATCGGGGGTTTCTATCTGCCCGTCATCATGGGGATGGCGCGCGAGAGCACGGGAAGCTATCAATTGGGCTTTGCCACCTTCGGCGCGCTTGCCGCGCTCGCGTTCCTGTGCGTCGTCGTGCTGCGCAGTCAGTGGCTGAGTTGGGCACTCGGTGTCGAGCAGCTGGATGGTGAGTCGTTTGCAATGCCGGTCGTCGCGGATCATTGATCTCTTTGCCATTGCGCCGGCGATTTTTTCGCCGGCGCAGTTCGGTCTTCTCTCTCTTCGTTGTTGGTCTTATCCTTCCCCGTTCCCCACTGTCAGTGTCTTGTAATCGTCATGACGCATCGACAGCATGGCCTTCTCTCTGAATTTCCTCACCCGGCGCGGACATCGATACAGCAATCGTCTGGTTTTGGCGACGCCTCGTATTTTCAGTCCCATCAATCCTGTAATCGACAGTAATATCTCGCGTCCTGTCTCGCCGCATCAGCCTCTACTGTGAGTCTTGTTATCCGTTTGAAAGCACGGCTTCAGCGTCTAGTTCGTGCTCAAGTCCCGAGCGCCGCCACGCGGGTCGAATGGTTTACCCGGCTTTTCCCGTTACCGGGTCCGGCGCGCGATATGAGCCCTCGCTTCGCAGAAGAGTCCGCTGTGCGTGCGCGGCGGGCACCGGTTCATGATGCGAGGCGGAGTCATCTGTTGCAGGAACGTGTGCTTCTTGCTCGGGTGCTCAGTGCCATGGTCGTGATGGCCTATGTGCTGATCGGCGTGCTCGGACACGACCCCTGGAAGCAGGACGAGACCTATACCTTCGGCATCATCGAACACATGTTCAAGACCGGCGACTGGGTCGTACCGACGAATGCCGGTCAGCCCTTCATGGAGAAGCCGCCTCTCTATGCGTGGACGGCCTGCGCTTTCATCTGGCTGCTTGGTCACTGGCTGCCGGTGTTCGATGCGGCACGGTTGGCAAGCGCGTTCTTTACAGCGATCACCCTGCTTTTCCTCGCGCGCTCGGTCCGCGAGGTGTACGAGCTGCCCGATCTGACTGACGCACGAGTGGCCGGCACGCTTGCAGTGTTTGCGTCGACCCTGATGGTCGTCAAGCACTCCCATGACCTGATGACCGACGCGGCCTTGCTCGCGGGCGCTTCGATAGCGCTTTACGGCATGCTGTCGTTGGCGTTGTCGCTCGAGCGAGCGGGGCGGTGGAGGCGGCGCATGATGCCGTACCCCGTCGGTCGCGAAGAGTCGGTCCCCATCGTCGAGGCAGGACGCCTATCATCTTCATCGCGGGCGGGCCTATGGCTCGGTTTGGGCGTGGGCCTCGCGATGATGGCGAAAGGGGTGTTCATGCCGTTGGTGTTCGGCGTGACGGCGGTTGCCATTGCCGTGCTGATACCCGCATGCCGCGAGCGCCGGTATGGCTACGCACTTCTCCTGGCCACGCTGGTGTTCGTACCGTTTGCCACGATCTGGCCCATGGCGCTCGCGCATCGCTCACCTGCGCTCTTCAAAGTCTGGTTCTGGGACAACAATATCGGCCGCTTCTTCGGCTTCTCCGTGTCCCGGCTCGGTGCGGAAAACGACAAGCATTTGTTCATTCTGCGCGCGTTGCTGACTTCGGCATTCCCGATTGGACCGTTGGCCTTGCTTGGCATGATGCGGGGCAGTCTGCATCGGCTGCGCAATGCGGCGATGGCCGTGCCGTTCGTGCTGTGCGCAGTCGGCAGTGCGGTGCTTAGTCTGTCGGCGACGGCGCGCCAGCTTTACCTGTTGCCGTTCGCACCCGCACTCGCCTTGCTCGCGTGCGACGCCCTGCCGCGTCTGCCTGCGCGCCTTCATCGTGGCTGGGATTACCTGAGCCGCGTGATGGTTGCGATCGGTATGGTGGCAATCTGGGGAGCCTGGGCGATCATGGGTCGCCCGCTCGAGGAGCATGCCGTGCTGGAGCGACTGTCACGCTGGCTGCCGCTCGATTACGTCCTTGTTACCCCGCGCCCTGCGGTGGCACTAGCGGTCTTGTTGACGCTGGGTTGGGCGGTTGCGATTCGACTCGCGCCGCGTACGGGCGCATGGCGCGGTGCCGTGAGTTGGGCGGCGAGCATCGGTGTGCTGTGGGGCCTGACGTTTACGCTGCTCCTGCCATGGATCGACTATTCGAAAAACTATCGGACGGTCTATCGTGACTTGGCGAAGACCATCGCGCCGCTCTGGCAGGTGGGGGACTGCATGGCAAGCTCGAACCTCGGCGAATCCGAAGCGCCCATGCTCGAACTCTATACGGGCATCGAGCATCGGCCGCTTGAAGTGCAACCCACCACTTCATGCCGTTGGCTGATTGTCCAGTACGAGGGGCAGGCCGCAACGCGGCCGCCCGGTAACTGGGTGCCCGTCTGGGGCGGCTCGCGCCCGGACGACGACGAACAGATCCTGCGCGTCTACTGGCGCAAGGATCTGCCGTAGGCCAGGCTGCGCCACGGCGGATCCCCGCTTACAACATGCCAGTCGTTTAAATCACGACGCGCCGGATCCAGTCGCCATGCACGCGTGCCACGGCGTCCGCCGAGCCTTCGACACGCGTTGCGATGCCACCGTCATGACGCTCGAAGATGAGGTCGATCCGGTAGGGGCCAAACTCGAGTCGCCGAACGGTCAGGCTCTGCACACCTGCCGGCAGTCTCGGTTCGTCGATCAGCACCTGCTGCGCCCGGCCATCGATCGTGACACCGAGACAGGCTTGCACGAGCAAAAGGGCTGAGCCAGCCGACCAGGCTTGCGGCAGGCAGGCGACCGGATAGCCGATCGGCGGCGAGCCGGGTCGACGCGGAAAACCGCAGAACAGTTCAGGCAATCGCATGCCGAAGCTGAACGCCGCGTCGAACATCTCTTCAAGGATCTCGATCGGACCGTTGAGGTCGCCGTAGCGACGCATTCCGAGCGCGCATAGCGCTGTATCGTGCGGCCAGATCGAGCCGTTGTGATACGACATCGGGTTGAAACGTGCCTGGTTTTGCGCGAGCGTGCGAATGCCCCAGCCCGAACGGAAGCAGTTTTCGCCGAGGCGATCGACCACGCGCGCCGCGCGTTCCTTGCTCGGCAAACCGGCGAACAGCAGGTGCCCTGCATTCGATGCCTCGACCGCACACAGCTTGCCGGCACCGTCGAGCGCGATGCCGTAGAAGCCCTTGTCTTCCATCCAGAAACGCGATTCGACGATCTCGGCGAGCGCCTGGGCGCGAGTGGCCCATTGGGTGGCCTGCGCGTCGTTGCCGCGCCGGCCCGCGAGTTCGCTCATGGTCAGCAAGGCGCGATACGCATAGCCCTGCACCTCGACAAGCGCGATCGGGCCAGTGGGGAACGACCCGTCGGCATGAAACACGGAGTCTTCACTGTCTTTCCAGCCCTGGTTCGACAGACCGGTCTTTTCGCCGCGCGCATAGTCGAGCACCTTGTTCGGGCTCGCATCGATCACGCCTTCGATCCAGCCGACCGCGCGTTCGAGTGCCGGCCAGAGTTCGTCGATCAGTTCGTTATCCCCCGTGCGCGCGACATACGCGCCCGCCAGCACGACGAACATCGGGGTGGTATCGACGCCGCCGTAATAGAGGCCGAACGGCAGTTCCTTGAGCGCGCACATTTCCCCCTTGCGCGTCTCGTGCATGATCTTGCCGGGAGCCGAATCCTGGAACGACGAGGTGGCTGTGGCCTGCCGGCTCGCGAGAAAACGCAGCACGCCGCGGGCGATGCTCGGATCGAGCCAGAGCGTTTCCATCGCGGTGACGATGCCATCGCGCCCGAATGGCGTCGAGAACCATGGAATGCCCGCGTACGGATAGGGGCCGGTCGCGAGGTCGCTGGTCAGCAAGGCCAGGTCGGCACGCGACTGGTCGAGCCATTGCGTGAAGAGCGGTGTCGTGCTGTGGAGCGCCGCGCCGTTGAGCCGGTGCGCACGCATTGCCAGGCGCGCGTGAGCCCGCGCACGCCGGTAGCGTCGTGCATTCGGGGCCTCTTCGCCCTGCAATTCGGCATCGGGGCCGACTTCGATGAACAGCGAGAAGGTTCCGCTCGACGCCAGCTTGACCATATAGTCGGCGCGGTTCGGGCCGAGCCGCTCGGGCGGCTGCGAGAATGCAACGGTCGAGGTGCGTTCGAGGCCGTCGAGGCCCCAATAGGCGAGGCGGACACTCGCGGGGCGGATCGCCGGCGCCGACAGTTCGCCACGGCGCTCGCGCTCCGAGCCGCGCACTTCGAACATGTCGCGGAAATCGGCCGCAAAGCTGAGCGTCAGCGGCATCGTCACGGCGGAGTTGCCGAAGTTGCGGCAAGTGATGCGTTCGAACAGACGGCCGCGCCAGAGAAAGCGGCTGCGCTCGACGTGGATCACCCCTTCGGGTGCCGTCGTGCCGCCGAGTTCCGGCAGCGGATGGTTGGTCATGTGCGCGGTGAACACGACGTTGTCGCGTCCCATCGCGGCCGACAGCAACGACGGCGCGCGAGGGCCGAAGGTCAGCCGGAATGCGGACAGTACCCGCGTGTCGTCGCGAAACAGCCCATCGCGACTGCCGTAAATGTCGCCGTATGCATCGGCAACCATGAACGTGTCTTCATGCTTGAGCGCGAACGTCTGCGACATCGCAGGTTCCGTACGTTCGGTGATGGCGAGCGCCGGATCGGCGATCGTTGCGAGGTCGTCGACCTGCTTCATGATGAGTCAGCCTCCCTGGTCGATGGTTATGCCTGAAGCTTAGCCGAATTCGTCACGGGCTCGTACGCCACGGGCGTCTTGGGTTCGATGCCATAGTCCGGCCGCGAACCGTGGGCACGTGCAGTGCCTGGCACGAGCCTGACCAGCGTGATCTCCGACGGAGCAAAAAGGCGCTTTGGCGGCCCCCAGTAACCGGTGCCGCGACTCGTGTAGACCCACAACGAGCGCATCTTGTTCAATCCGGCTGTGAAGGGCTGCTGGACGCGCACGAAGAAATTCCACGGAAAGAATTGTCCACCGTGGGTATGGCCCGACAGTTGCAGCGTATAGCCGGCGCCTGCGGCTGCATCGGCGCTGCGAGGCTGGTGCGCGAGCAGCAGCTTGAACGTTGCATCGGCGGGTGCGCCCGCGAGGGCCGCAGCCGGGTCGCTTTCGTGAGCCGGATCAAAATGGCCGCCACCGTAGTCCGTCACCCCCGCGATCACGAGGGGCGTGCCCTTATGGTGGATTACGACGTGTTCGTTGAGCAGGACGTTGAGCCCGAGGCGGCGGAATTCATTCACCCAGGCGTCGGCACCAGAATAGTATTCATGGTTGCCGGTGACGAGATAAACCCCGTGTTCAGCCGTCAGGCGGCCGAGCGGCCGGGTATGGGGAGCAAGCTGTGCGACTTCGCCATCGACCACATCGCCGGTGACGGCGATCACGTTCGCATGCAGGGCGTTGACCCCATCGACAATGGCATCGACATACTTCTGACGGATCGTCGGGCCGACGTGGATATCGCTGATCTGCGCGATCGTGAAGCCGTCGAGCGCCTCTGGCAGGTTGTCGATCGGCACGTCGACCTTGACGACGGCGGCGCGGCGGCGCGCGTTGCCAAAACCGATCACCGTGAACAGCAGGGCGAGCACCGGCACGGCAATTGCCGACAGTTCAGTCCATAGCGGGGGAAGCGCCGAATGCGTGAGCGCAGACACGATCAGTGCGATCACGAGAAAGACGTCACGCATCAGGCCCAGCACCAACAGGGAAGAGAACAGACCCATCGTCAGCAAGCCGACCCAGGCCATTGCCGACGAATCGTCGCTCTTGGTGCGGCGCGCCCGCATGCCCATCGGGATCAGGACATACGAGGCGACCAGCCAGACGATCATGATGATCTGTCCGACCGGAAAAGCAGCCAGCGCCGGCACGATGCGCACCCCGATATAGAGGTGCAGCAACGCGCCGATGATCAGCGCACGGACGAGGAAAGAGAAAGGCATGAACGGTCGCCAGGACAAGTAATCTTTCGATTGTACTGCCGCAGCCGTTTTGACTTGCGTGCGCCTCTCTCCTTCGCCTAGCCGCGAGCGATGGACGCGGTGCTTTCCATACGCCAGTTGCGGCCGAGTTCACGCAGCTTGCCCGTCACATTCACCTTCGCCTGCAACGGCACATTGGCGCTCGACGGGCCGATCTGCAGCTCGAACACGCCGGGCTCGACCACCCGTTTCAGGGTCGCGCTCGTCAGGTTCAGCATGTCGACCGGGACGCGGAAGCTCACGCGCGCGGTTTCACCCGCATCGAGCGAGACCCGCGCGAAGCCTTTCAGTTCTTTGACGGGGCGTACGGCCGATGCGAGTTCGTCGCGCACATACAGCTGCGCTACCTCGACGCCTGCGCGCGTGCCCTCATTGCGGATATCGAAGCAGGCCACGATCTCGCCCGTCTCGATGTCGACCGTATCCTGTTCAATGCTCAGGTTCGAATAGCTGAACTGGGTATAGCCCAGTCCATGGCCGAACGGGTAGCGGCTGCCGAAGTGGAACGCGATCGGCGTGCCCGCGCTTTTGAGCTTGTGATTGTAGAAATAGGGCATTGCACCGACGCTCTTGGGCACCGAGACGACCAGCCGCCCCGATGGCGCCGACTTGCCGGACAGGACATTGGCGAGCGCTCCGCCGGCTTGCTGCCCCGGCGCGAAGGCCATCGCGAGTGCGGCGACCTTGTGTTCGAGTCCATCGAGAATATACGGACGGCCACCCGTGATGACAGCGATCGTCGGGGTACCGGTGGCGACCACGGCTTCGAGCAATTGCTGCTGGACGCCCGGCAAGTTCAGTGAGTCGGTATCGGATCCTTCGCCGACGGTGCCGGTCTGGAACAGGCCCGCGAGGTCGCCGACAAAGACGATGGCCACGTCGGACTCGCGTGCGGTCTGCACGGCGGCTCCGATCAGGCTCGTATCGCGCGAGACAGGCGATTCGAGATTCAGCGTCGAACCATCCGTCACATCACCCGGGAATACCGGCGAACCCGCTTTGCGTTCAGCGATGATCACGCAGCCCGGTGCATAGCGAATGGCATCGGCGCCATAGACCGCGCGCAGGCCCTGCAGCGGCGTGACGATATCCGTGGCCTCGGACTGCATGTCGTTGATGATCAGGTGCACGGGGAAGCTATAGCCGCCGACCATCGCGAGCGGGTCGTCGGCGGTCGGGCCGATCACCGCGATCTTCTTGCCGCTGTTCGGCGCGAGCGGCAGGATGCCGTTGTTTTCGAGCAGCACGAACGATTCTTCTGCGACCTGGAGGGCGAGCGCTTTCGCGTTGGCGTTCTGCAAGTCGATTTTGCTTTCGTCGGCAAACGGATTCTCGAACAGGCCGAGGCGAAACTTCTCCTTCAGCACGCGGCTTACGATCTCGTCGATCTTCGCTTCGGTGATCTGCCCGCGCGACAAGGCTTCACGCAGATGGGACGCACAATCGTCGCCGGGCAACTCGACGTCGAGCCCCGCGTTGAATGACTGCGCGGCGGCTTCGGCCGGGTCTGCCGCGACACCATGGTGTTGATACAGCAGGCTCACGCCCACATAGTCGGCCACGATCAGCCCGTCGAAGCCCCATTGATTGCGCAGGAGTTCCGTGAGCAGGTAATGCGAGCTATGGGCCGGCTCATTGTCGACATCGTGATAGGCCGGCATCACCGAGCCGGCGTTCGCCTGCTTGACCGCCATTTCGAACGGCAGCAGGAAAATATCGCTGAGTTCGCGCGGGCCCAGATGCACCGGCGCATGATTGCGCGCGCCTTCGCTGAACGAGTGACCGACGTAATGCTTAAGTGTCGCAAGCAGATCGCGTTGCTTGCCCTGCAGACCGCGCACGTAGCGCGTGGCGAGCACGCCGATCAGGTAGGGGTCTTCGCCGAAGGTTTCTTCCGTGCGTCCCCAGCGCACGTCGCGCGAGACGTCGAGCACCGGCGCGAGGCCCTGGTGGCAGCCGAGGCTACGTGCCTCCAGGCCGATGGCCTCACCGACTTTCTCGATGAGTTCCGGGTTCCAGGTCGAGCCGTAGTTGATTGCCGACGGGAACAGGGTGCCCCCCAGCGTCATCAGGCCGACCAGACACTCCTCATGCGACAGTGCTGGAATGCCGAGGCGCGTTTCTTCGCGCAGGAATTTTTGCAGGCGGTTGAGCGCCCGCACGCCGGTCGCTGCGTCGACGCTATGGCTGCCCAGGGGGCGGGTGATCTGGCCGAGGCCGAGTTTGAGACGGTTTTGTAGCTGCGCCTGGTCACTTGCGCCGGTAAACGAATCCGAACGGGTCCGGTGGTCACCGTTTTCCGACAGAATCAGCCAGAACGCATGCATTTGCGCGATCTTTTCATCGATCGTCATCCGGCCCAGCAGGTCGGAGACACGTTCGGGAATCGGACGGGACGGGTCTTGATACGGGTGGCTCATGGCAGGGGAATCCAGGTAGGGGTGGCGCGCCAACCCCGGGAATGGCCTGCGAGCAAGGCTCGCCGGGCCGGATGACGGGCAAGCATAGCGAAAACCTCGCCGGCCGCGATTGTGAAATTGACCATTTACGCGGCCATTCTTTTACGTTAGGTGGAGCGTTAAAAGCGTTTTGCGGCAAGGCTTTCAGCGCGGCCAAGCGGTTCCAAAGCATTTGCATTGCACTGCATCATCGGCGGAGAATGCATTTGGCTCGTCGAGCGAGCGACAGCGAGCTCGCAGCGCATGACGCCGCGGCTAAAAATTAGCGCCTGCGCGTCGTGCGCGAGCGGTGACCCTGGTGGCGTTGGGGGTGCTTCAAACGGCGGCAGCTCTAATTGGCGGCAGACCTTATAATTCAGTCATGTCCAGCATTTCGCACGATCCCGATCCGGCGCACGCGCACGACTCTGAGCATGCTCAGAGTCACAACCACGCCCATGAACACGGTCATGAGCATGGCGCCCTGGCCGACACCGAGCGCGGCACGCCTACGCCCGATGAGATCGAGCGTTCGCTCGAGGTTGCCGATGAATACTGTCAGGCCCGCGGCGAGCGCCTCACGCCGATTCGCCGTAAGGTGCTCGGCCTGTTGCTGGCCTCCGGCCGCGCGACCAAGGCCTATGCATTGCTCGACCAGATGCGCGACATGCATCCCGGCTCCGCGCCACCTACGGTCTATCGCGCGCTCGACTTCCTGCTCTCGGCCGACCTGATCCACCGCATCGAAACCATTAACGCGTTTGCGGTCTGCCACGATCTCACGCATTGCCAGCACGGCATCCTGATCGTTTGCCAGGAGTGTGGAAAGGTCGAGGAGCTCCATGAGCCCCGTTTGCGCAAGACGCTCATGGCGCAGGTCAAGCAGTCGGGCTACCGCCTGAGCGGCGAAGAGATAGAACTCAAGGGCCTGTGCCCGGAATGCCAGGCGCGCGCCGATGCGAAGGCCGGCGCGGCGGGCGGCAAGGACGCGGCACGCGATTCGAAGCAGACGCAGGTAGCCTGAGTTACGGCACGCCTCGTTTCAAGCCTGTTTGTTTCCAGTCTCTTCCTCACGTCTGAAAGCCCCGAATTGGAAGGCTTCTGTTCAGCCATTGTCGAGCGCGGCATGCGCATTGCTTGAGCGGAGTCCATACCAAAGAGGAGTATGGCGATGCGAACTGAACCTTCCGGGTCCGGCACGGACCCACTCGTCACTGTTCCCGACACGTCGAGCACCGCTTACGCGACCCGGCACCCGATCACCCGGGTATTCGATGCGTTTGCGAGTGCCGTCACCCGGTTTGCCGGGTCGCCAGTGGCTTTCGGACTGGCCGTGATCTGCATCGTGGTCTGGATCATCACAGGCCCGATTTTTCACTATTCCGACGGTTGGCAACTCGTGATCAACACAGGTACCACCATTGTGACCTTTCTGATGGTCTTCCTGATTCAGCAAAGCCAGAATAAAGACAGCGTCGCGCTGCATCTCAAGCTCAACGAGTTGATTGCGACTAGCCGTGCAAGCAACCACATGATCGGCATCGAGGATGCGAGCGAGGAGGAGCTTCGTCGGCTCGCGGCGGCCTATCTTCAGATGACCGGGGCGACCAACGTCAAGGAGGCCGCCGAGCGGCATAAGGAGCTGCAGCGCGCGGAGAAGGAGGCAAAGGCCCAGGCCGAGCAGGCCGGCAAGCAGACCGAAGGCGCGGGCTGAGGCAGCGGCCTGAAGTCGGAGTCTAGAGCCCCGGGACCAGCGACTGAAGCTCGTCGATGTTGAAAGGTTTGGCGAGAATCGGGATATGCAGGTGCCGGGCGCGTTCGAGTTCGTCCGCATAGCCAGTCATCAGGGCGATTTTCTGCAGCGGGTGTGTCGCACGAACCTGTTCGGCCAGATCGATGCCGGTGAGTTTGCCCGGCATCTGGACGTCGGAGAGCACCAGGTCGAAAGTATGTCCGGAGCCGAGCACCTCCCATGCTTCATCCCCGCTGCCGACGATGCGCACCGAGCATCCGAATGTTTCGAGAACGGCGGCTACCGCTGCCGCAACTTCATTGTTGTCTTCGGCTACCAGCACGGAAGAATGCACTTCTGCCACCCTTGTTATGTCGGCAGGCTTACCCGGTACGACTGGCACCTGCGGCCCTTCGTAGCGGCGCAGATACAGGCTCACGGTCGTCCCCTCGCCGATGACGCTGTCGATGCGAGCCGTTCCGCCAGCCTGTTCTGAGGCAGCCAGCACTTGTGCCAGACCGAGGCCCGTTCCCGTGCCGCTCAGTTTGGTCGTAAACAGTGGTTCAAACGCACGGGCAGCGACCGCTTCCGACATGCCGTCGCCGTTATCTGTGAGCGAGACACGAACATATTCCCCATGGAATTCCGCTTCGTCGTCGGCCATGACCCGCACGTTCTCGCAGCGAATTGTGAAGCGACCGCCTGGCGGCAACGCGTCGCGGGCATTGAGCGCGATATTGATGAGTGCGAGTTCGATTTCGGTCGCATCCGTAAAGACGGGCCAGATATCGTTGGGCACTTCGATGTCGAGTTCTGTGTTCTGGCCGACGGCGGTCTGCAACAGTCCTTCGGCTGCAGGCAGCCATGAAGCGAGGTCCAGGGGTTCTTGCTTGAGCGGCTGCTTGCGCGCGACGCTGAGCAGGCGGCGTGCGACTGACTCGGCCTTTGCCGCGGCCCGTTCGACCGCCTCGACCTCCCGCTCGGCATCGCGGAAGCCCTTGCGGCGAACCAGCACCATGTTCGCCGAGACCACCATCAGCAAGTTGTTGAAGTCATGTGCGACATTCGCCACGAGGTTACCGAGCGCGCCCATGCGCTGAAGGTGGCGGCTCGACGCTTCAGCGGACAACCTCAGCCCGACCTCCGATTGCCAGCGTTCCCAGGCTTGCTGCTCGTCTTGCAGACGGCGTAGCGAAAACAGGATCAACAGCCAGACTGCGATACAGGGCAGTGCAGTGAGACCCGAGATGAGCGCGAGGTGTTGCCACCATTGCATGATCACTGCGTGCTGTGCGTAGCCGGCCACGACATACAAAGGGTAATCACCGAGGCGCCGGTAGGCGACAAAACGCTCGACGCCGTCGACGGTCGACAACATCTTCAGATGGCCCGCCTTGTCACCGGCACGCAGTGCCTGACCGAACGGCGTGTTCGACGCGGGATTCGCGCCCGGCGGGATGCTCGGGTAGCGGGCGAGAATACTGCCGTCATCACGATACAAGCCGATCAGCAACACGGGGTTCTGGCTGGTCAGCTCCTGATAGAAGCGAACGAAATAGTCCTGCCGCAAGGCAATCATGACAATGCCGAGGAAGGCGCCGTTCGAGGCAGTGCGCCCGATCGCCGTGTTGAATACCATCGACTTCGTCAGTCGGCCCAACAGGGGCGTGGCGAAATAGGGCTTGGGGCGAATCGCGCGGGCAGTCAGAAAGTCATCGCGCTCGTGAATCGACACCGGCGGCGCCGGATAAAAGCGGCTACTGGCAAGCAGGCTGCCGTTCACCCCCAGCACAGAGATGGCAGCGACCTGAGGGTAGCCACCGCCGATGTCGTCAAGCTCACGATGCAGCGTGGCTTCGCGCGCATGAATGTCGTCATCGTCACCCTGACCCAGCAACTCGATGATTCTCGAGGCCATTTCCTGGTTCAGGTCCATCACCTTGACCGCCTGCTCTTCAGCGACGCGCGAGAGGCGATCGATGTTGTCGCTGACATCGGAAATATCGCGCTGATAGCTGAAATAAGCGTATCCAATCAGGCAGGCGAGCGGGATCACCACGGAAGCGGCGAAGACAATTGAAAGAATCCGGCGCGTCGCTCCAAAATTGCGCGAGGGCAAGGGTAGGTCGGGTGACGGGGGACCTGGGTGCGACACGCTTCTCGTGCTCCGTGAGCTAGCCCGGCTTAGGCGGCGCCCACGAGGGTAATCAAAGCGCCGCTGGCGGTCAATGCGGCGTGCAGCCGATCGGAAACTTGTCGCAATATGGCTTGGTTTTCTTTCGGCCCGGTGGCGACTAGAATTTCTGCATCCCTTCTTGTCGCTCTGACCATGGCTAACGTCCCGCCCGACTTGCCGGAGAACCTGCAGCGCAGGCTCGATGAAGCCATGGAGGCGCTCGACGGCGCCTATTCGCTGCTGACCAATGAGCGCGTCTGGCCGTGTTGCGCGCTCGAAAGCCTGTCGGCCCGGGACATGGCGGATTTCGAAAGTGCCCGACTCGGTTTTCTGACCGCCGTCTCAGTCTTACGCAATTATCGTCGCGCGCCGAAGAGTACCGACTGAGGTCGACGCGGCCTGAACCCCATTCGTCATGAATAGCCGGAGGCTCGCAGGGTAAGCGAGCAGGGTGCCGGGTACGCCGCTTGCCCATTCGTGGTGCGCGACGTGGTGTGCAATCCAGCCCGCCCGAACGCGCCGGTGGCGACGCGTCCATCGTTCCGGAGGGCACCATCATGCGAATCCTGACCACAGAAGAAGGGCTACCACGTGTGTCGTGGGGCGCCATCATTGCAGGCGTCATTTTGTCGCTTGCTGTCTATCTGATCCTCGGCGTGCTCGGCACGGCGATCGGCGCTTCGCTGATTTCGCCGATGTCACACCCGAATCCTTTGCGCGGTTTCGGTTTTGGTTCAGGCGTCTGGATCATCCTGACCACCGTCCTTTCTGTGATCACCGGTTCGTACTTCGCGGGACGATGCGCCACGGTGCTCGGCTGGTTGCACGGTTTGCTTGCGTGGGCGGTCACGGTTCTGTTGATCACCTATGCGATGGGGGCGATCGTCGGGGGCACCGCGAGCATGGCGGCGGATAACCTGGCGATGAATGCGTCGATGGCCGGGGGGGCCACGTTGTCATCGGACGCGGGCAATACGCCAGCGGCGACTGCTGACTCCGCATCGAGCCCCGCTGCCTTGAGCGATGACGACCGGCAAGCAAGCCAGGTCGCGGCGCGCATGGTTGCACGTGCAAGCTGGTTCTCATTTGCCGCGCTGATCGTCGGCGCGATTATCGCTGTCGCGGCGGGCAATCTCGGCTTCCGCCATCGCCCGCCGTTTGAAGACGCGGGTGGCGAAGTGCGCGGCGGCGTCCCGCTCAATCGTCCGCTGCGTCAGGATCGACGCGTTTAGGCAGGCTTTGCTGACGATCTGAACCCGGCGATCGGGCATGCGAAGGTCAATTTTCGCTTTCGCGTGCCGGCCCGGACCTGATCGAAAGGCGCACGTATGGGCGAAACAGGTTCGGGCTACACTGCGGACGGGGAAGTCGTGGTGCCGACGTGCATAGATGCGTCGGGACTGCGACGTTCGTAGTAGCCGGATCCAATAGACCAAACATATTCAAAAAAAATGAAACCAGCACGACTCGCCATACTGCTTACTTGCATTTCCGCGCTTGCACACGCCCAGTCGTCAGAAGATGATCGGGCTGCACAAGCCGCCAACGAAAAAGTGCACGCTTCGAGCGCCACAGCCGATCATGGCTGGTCTTCCTCGAATCGGGGCACCACCCAGCCTGGGCGCATGACGGATCACGGTTGGGTCGCGGGCAACCCGGACTGTTCTCTGAATGGCGAGCAGATTTCAGGCAGCGCGGGCTTGCGCTGTATGCATTAGGCACGAGGACTCAGCGTTGCCCGTGCACGAGCGAGAGCAATTCTCTGCGAACGCGATCGTAAAGTGAAACTCGCGCACGTACAGATGATCGATCCCGCAGATGCACCACGCTTTGCGCAGACGGGAGCGATTGCCTCGGTGGGGGCGGTCTGGGCTTCGATCCAGCCGGACGCCCTGGTC
Organism: Burkholderiales bacterium; assembly: GCA_026225235.1. Taxonomy (GTDB): domain Bacteria; phylum Pseudomonadota; class Gammaproteobacteria; order Burkholderiales; family Burkholderiaceae; genus Pararobbsia. The sequence continues at coordinate 243,118 of JAMFSK010000114.1, read as the reverse complement.
TGAACGATGCGCGGCCCCGCGTCGTCGCGACGCGACTCTGCAATAATTGGTTTGGAGCCTTTTTCGAACCGATCTTAAGGAGCGTGCTGCGATGTCCGCCAATTCCCCTCTCGTGCCCCGCGTGCTGCTGACCAATGACGACGGCATCGATGCGCCCGGCCTGGCCGTGCTAGAAGCCGTCGCAGCCGAGATTGCCCACGAAGTCTGGGTGGTGGCGCCCGAACATGATCAAAGCGGGACCTCGCATTCGATCAGCCTGCATGCGCCCTTGCGTGTCAGCCGCCGTGGCGAACGACGCTTCGGGGTAGCGGGCACGCCGGGCGATTGCGTGGTGATGGCTGCGCGTCATCTGATGGCCAATGCGCCGCCGACGCTGGTGCTCTCGGGTATCAATCGCGGCGGTAACCTCGGTGTCGAGACGATGTTCTCGGGGACGGTCGGCGCAGCGATGACGGGTCTGCTGCTCGGACTGCCGTCGATCGCCCTGAGCCTGACCTTCCGCGACAGGGAGCGCGTGCGCTGGGACACGGCACGCGAGATCGCCCCAGGTGTAATCCGTCAACTCCTAGCCATCGCTCACGATGCCCCGACCTGTCTGAACGTCAATTTCCCCGATATCGATGCGTCGCAAGTCGGTCCGCTGACGCCGACGAAGCAAGGGGTGGGACTCGTGACCGGCATCGAGGTGCTCGAACAGGTCGACCCGCGTGGTCTACCGTATCACTGGCTCACTTTCCACCGCGGCCGCCGCGAAAACACGCCCGATAGCGAGACGGCGGTAGTGGCTTCAGGTCGGGTGTCGGTGACGCCGCTGCATTTTGACCGTACTGACGAACGCACCTTCGGGATTCTTGCCAGGGCTTTGCAAAGCGGGGTGTGACGCTGCGTCAAAGCGCGGTTGCCCTTTAACCTCACCGCCATCGCGGGATTGAGGCTCGTCTTATGATCGGGGTCCGCTATCGCACACGACCAAGAGGATCCCTCGCATGACACAAGCGCTGATTGTGCAACTCACTGAACCGGGTGGGCCCGAGGCGATGCACCTGGTGAGCGTCGACGTGCCGGCACCTGGCCCCGGTGAGGTCCAGCTGCGCCAGACGGCGATCGGTTTTAACTTTATCGATGTGTACCAGCGCTCCGGGCGATACATTTTGCCGAACCCGTCAGGCCTCGGTCATGAGGCGGCTGGCGTAGTGGAAGCGCTCGGTGCGGGTGTCGACGACGTGAAAGTCGGCGATCGGGTTGCTTACATGAACGCAGGCCTCGGCGCCTATGCCGAGCGGCGCAATGTTGCGGCGGCGAAGCTGGCGATCTTGTCTCCCGGTATGCCCGACGATGCGGCTGCGGCCATTTTCTTCAAGGCGATGACCGCGCAGTACCTCGTCAAGAAGACCTATCCGGTGCAGCGCGGGGATGTCGTGCTCGTGCATTCCGCCGCTGGCGGTGTGGGTCAGATTTTGAGCAGTTGGGCCAAGGCGCTCGGCGCTACCGTGATCGGTACGGTGGGTTCGGCGCCGAAGGTCGAAGTCGCGCAGGCAGCCGGATGCGACTTCGTGATCGACTATTCAAAAGCGGACTGGGTCGAGCAGGTGATTGCCGCGAGCGGCGGCAAGAAGGCGCGCGTCGTCTACGACGCGGTCGGACAGCACACCTTCATGGGATCGCTCGATTGCGCCGCACCGTTCGGCTATGTCGTGCTGTATGGCGCGGCATCGGGTCCAGTGGCCCCTTTCGATACGGATTTGCTGAACAAGAAGGGGTGCCTGTTCCTCACCCGCCCCTCGGTATTCCCACATAACGCGGATCCGCAGGCATTTCGCGCGAATGCGAAAGACGTTTTCGATGCGTTCGAGCGAGGCTTGATTCGCGCCAACATCGGTGCACGCTACAGCCTCCGCGACATCGCGCAGGCGCATACAGATGCCGAGCGCCGCGCTTCGACAGGATCGATTGTCATCGTTCCGTAAGCGCGCGCGCCGGCCTGCTGCTCAGCGCTGTCTTACTTCGCGGCTTCGACCTGGCCGCGGATTTCGCCGCCCGGGTTGGCTGCGGTATGCACATTGAAATACATCTTGCCTGTCATCAGGTCGCTTTCCTGTTCATCGGTCAGCGTTGCCTTGCCCTGGATGGGGCTCGGCAGATCGTCCTTGGCGATCGGGATCAACACGCCCGCGTTCTGGCCGGCTGGTGCCGGACCATGGAAGTGGGCAGCTGACGCAGGGCCGGTCAGGTCCGCGTAGGTGACTTTCCATTGCAGGGTCTTTGACGAGGTGTCGTAGGTGCCCTCGAGTTCGCCGTGACCATTGCTGGTCTTGGGCGGGACTTCGGTCGACGGCAGCAGGTCGGCCTTGACGTCGACCGTCTTGGCCGAAACGAAGGCCGGGGCGGTCAGGGTGAAGGTCAGCGCAACGGCGCCGAGTAAGCGAGCGAGTTTCATATGCGTCTCCGGAAGTGGAACATCTGACGTACAGGCCGGCGTAAACGCGTGTGCGAATGTCATGCCGACATCCATGAGGCGACCGCCCGTCAGGGCGGCGCGGCACACGAATCCGATAGCGTTCCGCTGATACGGCATTGAAGGAAACACTATCATAGTCGCGTGCTGGGCTCATGACGCAATCCCAGTGCTTGGCGCCTCGCAGGGTCCAGGACTGGCGCTTGACGTGCGGCATGGATCGGCCCTGTGCGTCAAAAACGTCCGGTTGCGCGGGTTTATTCCGTCGGCGCGTGTTTTAGGACGAGCACGGATAGCCCATTGATATCGAGACTTGCGCCACGTTGTCCTGCTATCAAGTCTGCCATCGGCCGGGCGAAGTGAAGGGTCTGGGGCGCGCGTCCATGATTGATGACAATCCATAGATCGTCGGCTGATGGGGTTTGCGGCCGGATACCCAGGTTGCTGGCTGTGTCACTTACATTGCTGACACCACACGCACGCCGACAGACTTCAATCCCCTCAGGAAGCTCGCCCGTCAACGACGTAAGCCCCGCCCAGTCAACCACCTTGCGCATCAGCGCGCGCATCGTCGTCTGATCGAGCCACGTACCCAGCAAGGTCACGCGGCCCTTGCCGACCGTATGAGTGACGGCGGCGGCCTTGCCATCGAACCACGCACCTTCATGAGCGTAACGGAGCAACACCTCGGCAGCGGGCCCGGTCGGCTCTAGCCAGTCGGCCCAGATACGCGCACGTCCGGCACCGATCGAACCTTTGATCGCTACCGTTTCATCGAGCACATAGAATTCCTCGACACGCGCCGGCGACAGCACGCTGAGTGGCCCCGGTCCACGCATCGGATAAAGCGCGTTATCGACATCCTTCACGCCAGTACGCGGTCCGAGCACCAGATGCCCCCCGCGTTCGACAAACTGACAGAGCGACTCGACCATCGCCGGTTCGATCAGGTGCAGGCTCGGCGCCACGACGAGTTCGAACGCTTCGAGCGATGCGCTCGGGTGCACGATTTCCACATCGTGCCCGAGCTCGCGCAGGGGCCGATACCACTCGACGATCTGCAACTGCGGGTCGAACGCATGATGATGGCGCTGGATATCGAGTGCCCAGCGGCTGTCATAACTATGCAGCAGGCCTACTGCTGGCCGCGGTCCGGTGCCCGCAAGCACCGGTGCGAGTGCTTCGAGTTCGGCGCCAAGCGCCGCAAGTTCGCCATAGACCGGGCGTGGTGTGCCATCGGCCGCGAGCACGGTGCCGTGGTATTGCTCCTGGCTGTTCAGTGCACTGCGCCACTGCCAGTACGCCACCGCATCCGCGCCATGACCGATCGCGTGCCAGGCGAGCGTACGCACTTCCCCGGGGTCGAGCGTATTGTTGGCGGGTCGCCAGTTGACGAAGCCAGGCTGGGTTTCCATCAGCCAGAAATTGCGGCGCTTGAGGCCGCGCATCAGATCGTGTGACGCGCCGTTGGCGAACGGGTCGGGGCGCGAAGTTGGCACATAACTGTCCCACGAGACGAAGTCGAGATCGGCCGCAACTTCATAGTGATCGAACAGATCGAAGAACCCCATGAAGTTGTGTGTGACCCACTGCCGCGCATCGGCATGCGCGCGAATCTCGGCAATCTGCCCGGCCTGGAAGGTGCTGTATAGGTAGCCTTGAAAGCGCTTCCAGTCGAGCTGCAAGGCGGGATGGTAGTGCTCGTCGGGGAAGGTGTCGGCGGTGCGCACAGGCAAGGGAATCTGCGTCCATGCCGTGAAAGTCTGACTCCAGTAGATGGTACACCAGCGCCGGTTCAGCTCCGCTAGGCTGTCGTACTTGCGCGCGAGCCACTGCTGAAACTGTGCACGCGTATCGTCGTCGTGCGAAAGACTCTTGTACTCGTTGTCGATCTGCCAGCCGATCACGGCGGGATGCTTGCCGAAACGCTCGGCCATAGCCTTTGCGACGGCCTGACCTAGACGCCGGTAAGTCTCGTTGCCGGGCGCGTATTCACACCGCGATCCGGGTTTGCGCCGGATTCCGCTTGGACCGACCGCGAGGACTTCGGGGTAGCGTTGCGTCAGCCATGCCGGGGGCGCCGCAGTCGGCGTGCCGAGAACGACGGCAAAGCCCTGGGCGGCAGCGGCCTCGATGGCGCGCTCGATCCAGTCGAGCGAATAGCGTCCTTCCTCGGGCTCGATGGAGCTCCAGGCGAATTCGGCGATCCGCACCATATTCATGCGCGCTTCGCGCATCAACCGAAGGTCTTCAGCCCAGCGCGCTTCGGGCCAGTGTTCGGGGTACCACGCACAACCGTAGATCATCGGAATAGAACCTTGTCGATTAGTCGGAAAGCAAAGCCAGTGATAGGCAAGCCTGTGCAGCTCAGGCCTTGACCGCGCCACTCGTCAGGCCGCTGCGCCAGAAGCGTTGCAGAAACAGAAAGCCGATCAGCATCGGCAGGATCGAGACCAGGGCACCGGTGATCACGAGGCCGGCATCGAAGCTCGCGCCCGAACCATTCTCAGTGACGGTGCTCCATGCCTCGAGGCCGAGCGTGACGGGGTAGAGATGCGCGTCGCTGAGCATCACCAGCGCCAGGAAGTAGTTGTTCCAGATCGCAACGAACTGAAACAGGAACACGGTCACGAGCGAGGGGCCCAACAGGGGCAAAGCGATCTTGAAGAAGATCTGGAAGTCGCCCGCGCCATCGATGCGTGCGGCTTCGAGCAATTCGGCGGGCACGTTCGCGGACGCGAAGATGCGCGCCAGATAGACGCCAAAGGGGCTGATGCAGCTCGGCAGCAGGATTGCCCAGACTGTATTGGTCAGCCCGATCGCGCTTATCAGCAGGTAGAGCGGCAGCACGAGCGCGGTGGAGGGCACGAGGATCGCGCCAAGGATCATCGCGAACATCGCATCGCGGCCCCGGAACACATAGTGCGCGATCGCATAACCCGCCAGGGCCGAGAGCAAGGCCGCAATGCCGGCGCCCGCACAGGAGTAGAGCAGGCTGTTACCCATCCAGCGAAGGAAGATGCCATCGCTGTGGGTAAATAGCGTGCGCAGGTTGGCGAAGAAATGAAAGTGCTCACCGAACCATAGACTTGGCGACGAAAACAGATCGCCGGTCGATTTGGTCGAGGCGATGCTGAGCCAGTAAAGCGGCAGCAGAAAGTAGATCGACACGACAAACAGGAAGAGCGCCGGCAAGACTTGCCGGCGCAGGCCGTTAGCGGGGGTGGCGGTGCTGACAGTCGACATGCCTCAGACTCCGGAGTAGCGGCGCACGAGCCGCATGAACACATACGAAAATACGAAGGTCACGAAGGCGAGCATCACGGCAAGCGCGGCGGCGTAGTGATAGTCGTTGTTGGCAAAGGCGACGTTGTACGCGTAGAGATTCGGTGTGAAATCGGCGCTGACGCTGGTCGAGATCTGCTTGAGGATGGCCGGCTCGTTGAAGAGCTGAAGCGTGCCGATGATGGACATCAGGGCGTTCATCACCAGCGCGGGCAGGATCGAGGGAATCTTGATATGCCAGGCAAGACGCCAGGCGCTGCAGCCGTCGATACGCGCGGCCTCGTAGAGATCGCGCGGCACCGCCTGCAGTGCGGCGAAGAGGATCAGCATGTTGTAGCCCGTCCATTGCCAGGTCGCAATGTTGGCGATCGACCAAAGGATGGCATCGGCCGACAGGAAGTCGGGTTGCCCAAGATGCCACTGACGAACCAGCTTGACCACCGGGCTCAGCGACGGCTCGTAGAGGAAGCCCCAGATCATCGCGCCGACCACGCTCGGCACCGTATAGGGCAGGAATGCCGCCGCTCGCGCGAGCCGGCCGAGCCATGAGCTGAATTCGTCGAGAACCAGCGCGATCGCAAGCGCCAGGCCGAGCATCACGGGCACTTGCACGACGCCATAGGTCAGCACCCGCTCGATGCCGGCAATAAATCCAGGATCGGTCAGGGCGTGCAGATAGTTGGCCGCGCCGACAAAGGCGAGCCGCGCGGGCCCGAAGCCCAGCCCGCTGCGTTTCATCTGAAACACGCTGGAATACGCTGCGTAGACGATCGGCCCGATATAAAACAGCAGGAACAGTAGCCCGAACGGCAGCATGAACAGATACGGCGCCGGATTGGGGCGCCGGCCTATACGACGGGATTTGCGGCGGGCAGACTGGGCAATGAGAGGAATACTCATGGGCGAGGTTTCACATAGTTCCAAATACAACTGGGCGGCGCGATCGACGCGCGCCGCCCCGGACTTCGGAGCGCGCAGGGGCCACGCCTTACTTGACGGCGATGCCTTGCGCTTTCAGGTCGCTGACCACTACGCCTTGTGTGGCATCGAGCACGGCAGGCAGCGTGGTGCTGCCGTTCGCGACTTTGCCAAAACCGTCTGACATGCTTTGCATCAGCTTGTTGAGGTTCGGCGGCCACTGCCATGCGCTATCGACGGTCTTCGCGGCCGCGGCATAGTCCTGATTCACGGGCTGACCATTGAAGAACGGGAAGGGCCGGTTGAGCACCGTTGGCGTCACGCCGTCGAGTTGGCTCGGAAAGATCGTGCCTGCATCGGCCTGCGGCCAGATGCTACCTTGCAGATCACTGCCGAACCAGATCGCAAAGTTGGCAGCTTCCTTCTTGTGCTTCGAGCCGGTGCTCACCGCGATCGCCGAGCCGCCGAGGTTGGCCGCGCGTGGTTGTGCAGCGTCCCATACGGGCATCGGTGCGATCTTCCATTTGCCCGCCGTGCCGGAGGCAATCGACGACAGGAATGCGGGCCCCCACGCAGGAGCGAGCCAGGTGGCGAGCTTGCCGTTTTGCAACTGGCCATACCACGCATCGCTCCACGCGGGCTCGGCGACGACGAGTTTTCGGCTGATCAAGTCTTGCCAGAAGGCAGCGACTTTGCGAGTGCCGGAATCGTTTACGGCGACTTGCCACGAATCGGCGCCGGCCTTGAACCAATGTCCGCCTCCTTGCGAGGCGAGTGCGGCAAACGCCTCGGGATTGTTGGTCGGAAATGACGTGATGCTGACATCGGGGTCGGTTGCCTTGAGTTTCTCGGCGACCTTGGCATAGTCGGCCCAGGTCTTCGGCACGTCGAGGTGGTACTTCTCGAACAGGTCGGCCCGATAGGCGAGCGCTACCGGGCCGATATCGACCGGTACCGCGTAGGTGCCATCACCGAGATGAACCTGGTTCCATACCCAGGCCGGATAGCGGGCCTTGAGTTTGTCGACGCCGAGCGGCCCGATGTTTTCGAGGGCGCCGCCTGTGACGGTGGTCGGGATGTACTGGTACTGATCCATCATCACGTCAGGCGCGGTGCCGGCCTTGGTTGCTGTCAGAAGCTTGGCGTCGTAGTCGTTCGCCGGCACTTTCTCGAACTTGATATGAACGCCCGGGTGCGCGGCGTTGTATTTGTCGACGAGCTTGGCATCGTCGTTCCAACTCCAGTAGGTGAGTTCGACTGGGGCGGCGTGTGCCAGCGTGGCGGCCTGTGCGAGCAGGGTGCCGAGCATCGCGGGCGCCAGGGCCCGGGTCAGCCAGTGAGGGGTTTGCATAGTGTCGTGTCTCCTTGATTGAGTCGGCTCGTGGGCCGTTCGTGTTGCCGCGTGGATTCAGATTGAGAAAAATGGGCGAGTGCGTCAGGGTTTGGCGGGTGGTGCGGTCGACTCGCGCACCTTCAGCTCGGGCGGCGATGGAATGACAAGCAGAGGAGGCGGATCGGCGGGGATGCTGCCGTCAATCAGGCCGAGCAGCAGGTCGATCGCGTAAGTGGCGACTTCGCGCGTCTGCACCGCCACCGTCGTCAACGCGGGATAAGACTCCGACGCCGCGCGGATATCCGTGATGCCGATCACAGATAGCTGCCCAGGGATCGGGATGCGCATCTCGTGGGCCGCGCGCAGCGCGCCGAGCGCAAGGAGGTCATTGGTCGCGAAGATCGCGCTCAACGATGGCGCCGCGGTGAGCAGCGCACGTGCCGAATCGGTTCCCCCCGCGATCGTATCGGGAGCGCGGACGATATGCCGAGGGTCGATAATGACACCCGCCTCGCAGGCGGTACGCAAAAAACCTTCGAGGCGGCGCTGATGATGAAGCTCGTGCTCATCACCATCGACCAGCACCCCGATGCGACGATGCCCGAGTGCGAGCAGATGCCCGGCAGCAACTGCCGCCGCATGCGCGAAATCGACCGTGACGCACGGCGCAGGCGGGGCGGCCTCAGGTTCTTCCCACATGCAGACCACCACCGGTACACCCGACTGATTGACGGCGACCACATCGTCGATGCGCAGATGGCCGGCCATCGCAACGATTCCTTCCGAGAGTTGTCCGGCGATGCGACGCAGATAATGACGGCCGATTTCAGGGTCGGCGTCGGTATTGCATATGAGAAGGAAATGGCCACGCTCGCGTGCGGCACGTTCGACTTCGAGCGCGAACTCCGGGTAGAAGGGGTTGGCGATGTTCTCGACCATCAGGGCGAGCGTCGGCGCCCGGCCGACCGACAAGGCGCGCGCCGTGACATTGGGTTGGTAGCCGAGCTCGCGCGCGATCTCGACGATGCGTGCGCGCATCTCCTCGCTGACGTTCGGCTTGCCTGCCATCGCGTACGAAACGGTGGCCTTGGTAACGCCGGCCCGGGCGGCGATATCGCGGAGGGTGACTCGCATTGGCGTGAGATCTGCCGATTGGTGTGTGATAGAAAGCGAGCGGTTTACAAGCTTTGTTAATCGGTTAACTAAAACTGGATGCGAGTGTATGAGGGGGCGCTTAAGGGGTCAACTCGGTGTTTTCCCGGTGGTCCGTCCGATCAGGTGTCTACGCGCTGCATGCAGGAGCGCGCTGATCGAGATGTGCGGGGCGTCAAGATTTGCAAAGTGCGGCCGTTAACCGTGAGCTCGGTGATGTCACGTAATCGGTGCTTTAAAAGCGAGGGACTTCAAGCGGGCAAGGTCTCAAGAATGCAGGGCACGGCGAGCGCGAGTGCTCATCTCACGCTGTCATGTCGAGTCGAACATCACAGCTTCAACGGAGACATTCGCCTAGATCATGAGCGATAAAAAAGCTGCAAAATACGGCTCCTGGAAGCGATAGACGTGAAAAGTGGGCCCCTGTACCGCGTTTTGATGAAAAAAACTGTCACCTGAGTGTGAACAGATGATGCGCAGGCCGATGTTTCCGTTATTATTTTGCCAGCGCAAGATGTGGCCGATCTCCGGTGACGTGGCGTGCTGATCCAATAAACCAAACTCTTTTCTATATGGCGACCAAATCTACTGCGACCGCTAAGACAGCAACGAAAGTTGCTGCCAAGAAGGCTCCGGCGAAGAAGGCGGCACCGGCCAAGAAGGCAGCGGTAAAGACTGTGGCGGCGAAGAAGGCAGCTCCCGCTGCCACGACGTTGCGTCCGCTCAAGGATGTGTTCAACAAGTCGAGCCTGGTTGCGCACCTCGTCGAGCAAACGCAACTCGAGCCGAAAGTGGTGAAGACCGTTCTCGCGCATCTCGAAGCGACGGTGCTCGGCGCGGTCCACAAGAAAGGCGCGGGCGAATTCACGTTGCCGGGCCTGCTGAAGGTCGTGGTGCAAAATGTGCCGGCCAAGAAGAAGCGCTTCGGCAAGGATCCGTTCTCGGGTGAAGAGCGCTGGTTCCCGGCCAAGCCGGCGACCGTCAAGGTCAAGCTGCGTCCGCTGAAGAAGCTGAAAGACGCTGCAGCCTGAGTGCAGTGTATGACACAGGCCTGAGCCCGTTGTAAGCGGCATGAGGCTGGAATGGCCGCCGGATTCACACAGAATCCGGCGGCCATTTTTTTATGCGGCTATCGATCGAGTGACCGGGCTTACTTGCGTGACAGCACGGCGAGCATGTCAACCAGCATGCGCGGTGAACACGAGAACGGTACCCAGCCGTAACCGGTATGGCGCAGCACCAGCAGCTTCTCGCCGTTCGCCACGGTCTGCGAGGCGATGACGGGGTCTTTGGTGGCGGCGAAGGGCTTGCCGGGCACCACCGTCATCGGCACCTCGGGCAGCATCGTCGTGCGGGCCTGCGCGAGCTGGTCGATCATCTCGGAGATATCGTGCGGGCCCAGTGAAACCGTCTGGCCGCCGATCGTCATGGTCACGACGTTTTGCGAGGGGCGGGCGACCTGCAGTGTCGGTGGCTGCGGGGTGGGGGACGTCGTTGGCGTTGTCTGCGCGCCTGCCTGTGAGTCCGTCTGTAAAGCGGTCTGTAAATCGGCCGGCGATGCGCGATGCGACGACTTGGGGTCAGCCGACAAGCTGTCGACGCGCTGCGCGAGTTGGTCGAGCTGCTCCTGAATATCCATTTAATTGCTTCCGTACACCATTAGGACGCTGAATTTTACCCGCATGCAGGCGGCGTCATGATTTGCGTGTTGCGTCTTAGCCAAAAGGACGCACACCGATCAACGGTCCATGCAGCCAGAACGCGAACACGACCCACACCACAACCCCAACCACGATCGTCACAAGGGTGCCCCTGGCGGTGCTTGCCGGATATTGCGTGCCGTTCGTGATATCGCGTCGCCGGTCGACGACGAACGACACCACGCCCCATACAAGAAACGCCGCGAACAACAGCACATCGGCCGCGCTGCCGTTGGCGAGCAAATGTCCTAAAGCCCAGGAGGCGGCGCCGAGCACCATCGGATGGTGGAGTGAAGTCTTAAGCGCATTGCGCGGCACATAGGTCGCTGTGATCAACAGGGCGGCAAGCAGAGTAAAGAGTTCGGTAGCGTGATGCATCCCCACAGGCGGGAGCCAGACTTGCCCGGCGTCGTGACGCGCGAGGCCGAAGCCGCGAATGATCAGCACGAAACCGATGATCGATACCACGGAATACAGGCCCTTCCAGGGGAGCAGGCCGATCCACGCAATCTGCTTGTCGCGCCAGCCGGGCGCAAAGAGATGAATCGAATGGATGCCGAGAAAGACGATCAGGCCTGCGAGAAGCGTGGTCATAAGATTTCCTTCGTGTGCGAGGGCGACTTATCTTATCCCAAGGCCATGAGAGCGCGGGGCGGTTCAGAGTTTGTTCGTCCGCTATTGACTTCATGGGAACATCGAGAAGAAGTCATGGGCACGGCAAAGGTTGTTTTTCGCTGCTGAGCTGACCGCTCGCGTTGAACCTGTCACACAGGATCAGGGCGAGGGATACCAGCACAGGCTTGCCATGCGTTCCTGTCGCCTGAATCCGAGCGATTCATAGACACGTGCCGCGTGATAGTGCTCGTCTGCGACCATCACGAGGCGGTCCGCACGCTTGAGGCCTTCACGCGCGACATGATGTACGAGGGTCTTGCAGATGCGCTGATTGCGATGGCTTGCAGCGGTGATGACTGACTGAAAGCGTCCCGTGCGTCCCTCGAAGAACAGGCCGAGATTGGCGACCTGTTCTTCGCCGATAAACGCGCCCCACCAGTCGCCGCGGCCGGCCTCGATCAGGTCGCGATACATGGCTTGCTGACCGAGCATGAAGGTCAGATACGTCTCGCCTGGAAACATACCGGCGTTTTCGGCGAGAAACAGGGCCTGCCAGTCATCCCAGTCGCGGAGGTCACGGTACGGACGAATCGAGATCGAGGTATTGATGGCATCGGGTTCAAGCAGGTCTCGCGGGCTCGCGAGCAAGACCGTGCTTTCGGCGTAAGCGTAGCCGGCACCGGTGAAGGGCTGCGGGTCAAAGGCAGGTTCACCATTGACCGGCCAGAGGAAGGTGCGATGCTGGATGACAGGCGGCGTGCCGATCAGGCGCGCGAAATCGGCTTCGAGCGTCGGGAGACCGTCTCCGTGTGGCGCGTCCCCGAGGACCAGCATATTGCCGAAGTAGTAGTCGGGGGCCGCAGGGGTGCGTATGACTGTGTAACGCCCTTCGATGCGCACTTCTCCAGCAGCGCGGTTGAACATGAGATCCGTCGTGATGCCCCAATGCGCCATCGCTGCCTCAAAAAAAACTTACATGTCGTTCGAATATACGCCGGCTTTGTCGGCGGCGAGCACAGCATGGCTCGCACGCGTGGTAAAGCTCCAGTCGAGTGCGAACGGTGCATTCGCGAAGCGGGTCGCCTGGGTCAGTCGGCCAACCGCATGAACCAAATAGCGTGTGCCGGGTTGCAACGGTTCCATGGGAGTACAGACGGCGGTGTTACGGCCGGTGTCGGCCGAGGTGAGCGCCGCGATGTGGCAGGGGAACACACGGCCCTTTGCATTCCTGAGTTCGAACGTGTCGAGTTCGATGTGGGCGGTCGGTCCACCGGACAGCGTGATCGGATAGCCGACGTCGCGTCCGCGATAGGCCGAGCCGGCTCCCATCGGATCGGGGACTTCGTTGTCGGTCCAGACCACCGGCGCATCGGCCTGGCGGTCGTAGGGGTAGGCGACGAGCTCGTTGTCCGCGAGCGCATGCCCGATGTCCGCGAAGTCGACAACGGTCACGGACGTCGCAGCCGTTTGTGCAGCCGCACCGGCACGGACCCAGTCGAAGAAAATGGTGCTGCGATGATAGGGGGAGGCGAAGATCTGCTCGATGGCGTCTTCAGCGGGTCGATGGCTGTTGAACACGGAGAGGACTTCGCTCGCGCCGTAGACATCAGTATGTCGTCGCACGCGCGAGGTGGCGTCGATGCCGGTGAAGCCCGGCGCTCCTGCGACCTCGTCGTGGCCGTGCGCGTTGTTTCTCAGCAGATAGTTCGCATGCTCTGATGCGGCGAGCGCGATATTCGCGTCAAATGCCATCGCCGGCAGGCCCACCTCAGCGCGCCGGGCGTTGAAATAGGTGAGTGCGATGTCGGTGCCCAAGGGCGACTGCGACTGCGTGGCGGATCCGTTATCCGCCGTTTTCAATTTGATCGGGGGGCCGAAGTAGCTCGACTCCCGGGTCGCGACTGCCTGCTTATTCGACGACGCACACCCTGCAAGAATGACTGCTCCGATCACGAAACCCATGCCTAGCATGGCCCGTGGTCTTTTCATTTCCATTACTAATGACTCTTGCTGCGCACGCTCTGCCCGGTCGCGCGCGTTATACTGTGGGCCGGCCGATTCTAGCAGATAGCGCCCAGAGCGCTCGGCCATCGCGGCACGCCCCTGACTGGGTTGTCGGCGGCGAAGCACGGCGGCTTGAGAAGGCATTTCCCTGAGAGGGTCGAGCGTCAATGGCTGTTCGCGGGTCCCATGCGGTGACATCGGTATTTTTTTCTAACGAACTTCGAGGATGCGTCCTTCCGCCACGAGGTAGATTGCTTGGCCGGCCGCGCTGTCGTTGATCACGAAACCGCCCGTGAAGCTGCCGAAGGCAGGGAGTACCCCAGCTTGAGGGCCGAATCGAAAGCACGGCAGGCGCGCTGAATCGACCCGGGTCGCGACGCGATAGACCGGATGCTCATGCCCGGCAAGCGCGTATGCACCGGGAACCTGCTGAGGGTAGTGGCACAGCGCCCATGGCCCGAGCCGCCACGCTTCGACGACGCGTTCGATGCCCAGTCCGGATGGCAGTGCGCCCGCGTGACGATCATGATTGCCTTCGACCATCACCATGCGCAGATCGCGATGACGCGCACGCCATCCACTGAGTGCATCCATCGTCTCGTCGGTCTGCGATTCGCGACCATGCAGCAGGTCGCCAAGAAACACGATCGATTCGGGTCGATGTGTATCGATGAGCGCGTCGAGACGCCTGATATTGTCTCCCGTCGAACCGATCGGCACGGGGATGCCGCGAGCGCGGAACACGGCATCCTTGCCGAAATGCGCATCAGCGACAAACAGGCATCGCAGGACTGGATCGAACGCTGCGCGATGGGCCGTGATTAACAGAGGATGACCGCCGACCTCAATCGTCATGGCATCCGTCGTTGCAAAGGCGCTCATCGGGGTGCCTTCTCGAGTTCGGCGAGCATGCGCTCGACGCGATCGGCGAGCTTCTCGGTGCTGACTTTTTCTCGCATGCGCCCGACGATGAGCGGGAAGGCGAATGGTGTCGGCTTTTTCAAATGGGTCAGCACCATGCGGCTCGCGCTCATCTTTTGCAGGGCAGTTCGAATCCGTGCAAAGTCGAGTTCCTGCAGCATCACTTCGGCTTCGGCCTGGGCAAGCAAGAGGTTGTTGGTGTCATGCTGGCGAAAGACCTCGTAGAACAAGCCGCTCGACGCCTGCAGTTGCCGTGCGCTTTTGTTCTGACCCGGATGCCCCTGAAACACGAGCCCTGACACGCGCGCAATCTCCCGAAAACGGCGCATGGCCAACTCGGAAGCATTGAGGCTCGCGAGGATATCGTGCGCCAGCCCCTCGGATGACAAGAGCCCGTTGGCGATGCTGTTTTCCCAGTCGAACGGCTGGGCCGACAACAGTTCGAAACCGTAGTCGTTCATCGAGATCGAGAACGTCCCGGGTTGCTCGCGCGCAACGCGCCAGGCGAGCAGAGAGCCGAGCCCGATATGGGCGGTGCGGCCCGCGAAGGGATAGCAGAAGAAGTGATGGCCTTCGCGGGAGCGCAACAATTCGACCACCAGCACGCCGGGTTCGGGCAGGGCGGAACTGTCTTTTTGAAGCTCGAGCAGCGGACGGACGGCCTGCATCTCGGGCGCGTCGTAGACGCCGTGCTCAGCCTGAGCGAGTACTTCGAGCGTTGCCTGAGCAAGCTCTGAAGAGAGTGGCATGCGACTGCCGGCCCAGCGTGGCATGGCGCCGCGTGTCGAGGTCGCGCGCTTGACGTAGGCGGTCATATCACGCACGCGGACCAGTTCGAGTGCACGCCCGCCAAAGGTAAAGACGTCGCCGGGCTTGAGTCGAGAGATAAACGACTCCTCCATCGCACCGATGCGTCCACCGCTCACGTAATCGACATGAACGGTGGCATTGGCCACGATGGTGCCGACGTTGTTTCGATGGCGTCGGATCAGGTCTTCGCGTGGCACGCGATAGACGCCATCGTCCGAGCGCACGACGCGCTGATAGTCGGGGTAGGCACCAAGCGAAGTGCCCCCGTGCTCGACGAAGGCCAGCACCCAGTCGAATTCCGCTTGTGTGAGATCCCGATAGGCGTAGGCCGTGCGCACTTCATCGAGCAATTCCGCAGACGTGAAGCCACCGCCGATCGCGATGGTCACGAGATGCTGGACTAGCACGTCTAGGGGCTTGTCGGGCATGTCGCGGCCTTCGATTTGCCGCTGCTCGACTGCATTGCGAGCAGCGGCGGCTTCGACTAGTTCGAGCGCATGGGTCGGCACGATCGTCACCCGCGATGGCCGCCCGGGCGCGTGCCCTGAACGACCGGCCCGCTGCATGAGTCGCGCGACCCCCTTCGGCGAGCCGATCTGGAAGACGCGTTCGACTGGCAGGAAGTCGACACCAAGATCTAGGCTCGAAGTGCAGACCACCACCTTGAGTTGGCCGTTCTTAAGGCTCGCTTCGACCCATTCGCGCACGTCCTGACTGAGCGAACTGTGATGGAGGGCGATCAGTCCCGCCCATTCGGGGCGAAGCTCGAGCAAAGCGCGGTACCAGAGTTCCGCTTGCGCACGCGTGTTGGCGAACACGAGCGAGGCCTTCGACTGGTCGAGCGCTTCTGCGACGGGCGCCACTTGTCGGGCGCCAAGATGTCCTGCCCAAGGGAAGCGTTCGATGCTCGCGGGGATCAGCGTGTCGACGATCATCGTTTTGGGTTGCTCGCCCTCTACGCGGGTGCGAGGCGTGCGTACAGGCGCCAGCAGGACATCGGCGGCGAACTCAAGGTTGCCGAGCGTCGCGGAGAGGCCCCATACCTGCAAGCTAGGCTGCCAGTGGGCGAGGCGCGCGAGGGCGAGCTGGGTCTGGGTGCCGCGTTTGTTGCCGAGTAGTTCATGCCATTCGTCGACGACGACGAGCCTCACATGCTGGAGTTCCTCGCGAGCGTTCGCACGCGTCAGCATCAGGGAGAGACTTTCGGGCGTTGTGACGAGGGCCGACGGCATGCGCCGGTTTTGTCGCGCGCGTTCGGTCGACGACGTGTCCCCCGTGCGCAAGCCCACGCTCCAGGGCACGGCGAGCTCGCGTGTGGAGGCTTGCAAGGCGCGTGCGGTATCGGCGGCGAGCGCGCGCATCGGGGTGATCCAGAGGACCGTCAGCGGGTCGGGCAGCGCACGGGGGACGTGATCGGCAAATGCGGCCAGTGCGCCGAACCAGACCGCCCACGTCTTGCCGGCGCCCGTGGTCGCATGCAGGAGCCCGCTCGACCCCTGGCCGAGCGCGGCCCACGTGTCACGCTGGAAATCAAATGACTGCCAGTTTCGCACAGCAAACCACTGCTGGATGCGCTCTGCGATGGGCAAGCACACAAGATCGGGATCGAGTGTGACTGGCTCGGGTTCGAACAGGGCCGCGGCGGCGCGCGCATCGTCTTTGGCCTGAGCCGCGCGCGTCTTCGGTACGCGCCGCGGTCGAGGCGCGCGCCGGCGAGGCAGTGAGGGGCTGGCCTCCTCGGTGTCCTTGTCGATACTCACCGGATCAGGCGCTCCTTGTAGTGTCGAAATCGATCTCTGGCAGCAGGGTGCCGTGATCTCGCCGTGCACATCACGTGCCCGGACCGGATGGGTCAATGGTCGGCCTGTCGTCGATTGGCATACGAAGGGTTTCTTCTTGACTTCAATCTGCACTTCTCTAATATACGCTTAGCGTATATAAAATCAGATACCGTCGATGAGTATTCAACAGCAAGTCTTTCTCCGGGATGCCATGCGGCGTCTCAATATGACCCGCGAGGCATTTGCCAGTCGCATCGGTGTGAGCCGACGCGCCTTGGATACATGGCTTCTTCCGGAAGATTCGCAGGAGAATCGGGTGATGCCGGAGATCGTCGGGCGCTTTGTCTCGGAAATCGTCGACGGCGCCGACGGCGGTTCAGCAAAGTCTACGCAAAGCGTATATTTGACTTCGATGGCCGGACAGATCGAATTCGAAGGCCGGCCCCAACTAGTCTCGGTCGACCAATTTTCGCGCGAGTCGGTCGAGGCCCTGTTTCGGGTCGCGGATGTGATGCAACCGATCGCGCGACGGCAGAAGATCTCGCGCGTCCTCGAAGGCGCGGTGCTCGGCAATCTGTTCTTCGAGGCCAGCACCCGCACGCGGGTGAGTTTCGGCGCGGCGTTCTGCCGCCTCGGTGGCTCGGTGTGCGATACCACGGGCTTTACGTTTTCATCGATGGCCAAGGGCGAGTCGATCTACGACACGAGCCGCGTGATGAGTGGCTATGTCGATGCCCTGGTGGTCCGCCATCCGGAGCAAGGGGCGGTCGCCGAGTTCGCGCGTGCAACGAACGTGCCGGTCATCAACGGAGGCGACGGCCCCGGCGAGCACCCAAGTCAGGCGCTGCTCGATCTCTATACGATCCAGCGTGAGTTCTCGCGCATTGGCAAGATAGTCGACGGCGCGCATATCGCGTTTGTCGGAGATCTCAAGTACGGCCGCACGGTGCATTCGCTAAGCAAACTGCTCGCTTTGTATCGTGGCCTCAAATTCACCCTGATCTCGCCGGTCTCGCTTGAAATGCCGACCTACATCATCGAGCAGATTGCGCGGCACGGCCATGTCGTCGAACAAACGACGGACCTTGTGGCAGGTCTCAAAGGCGCCGATGTCGTCTACGCAACGCGCATTCAGAAAGAGCGCTTTGCAGACGAATCGATCGAGGGCTACACGCCCGATTTTCAGATCAACGAGGCCTTGCTCGATGCTGCATGTGGACCCGATACCCTCCTGATGCATCCCTTGCCGCGAGACGGCCGGCCGGGCGCAAACGATCTGAGCATCGATCTAAATCACGATCCGCGTCTGGCAATTTTCAGGCAGACAGACAACGGCATTCCGGTACGGATGGCCTTGTTCGCCGTGCTGCTAGGGGTCGATAGCCAGGTCCAGCATTCGATGCGTGACGCGAGCTGGCGGCGCCCGACCTATCTTGGGCCCGACGACGCCATTTTTCACGGGATCGACTGACTGGGTCAGGCCGCGAGCGGGCACCATATCTCGATACCGCCGCTGCCCGAGTCGGGTTCGAAATCCTCGCCGTAGCGTTCGAAGACGGGCGTAGCAGCGAAGCGCCGGCCGGAGTCGATTAGCCACTTGCCCCAGATCGCTTCGAAAGTCTGATGAAGACTGGATACGTGTCCGCTGTGCGAGAACACGGCATAAGGCGCAGCCGGAACGAGGATGGTGCGAAAGCGTTCGTCGAGCCCCAAGAAAGTCGCGACCTCGACACCCGCCAGGTAGTCGAAGCCCGCATCGTCGCCGTTCGAGCACACGCCATAGGTAATCACGCCGATCTGGCCGGGCACCTTGCCGATATGCGGGCCGAAGCGATACCAGAGGGCCGGAATGTTTTCGATCGCGGTATACAGATAGCGCTCACCAAAGCCCGCGATCTTCCTCTCGGGTCCATGTTCAAAGCGCGGCGCGGCGAGTTCGACGGCATGCGATGCAATCATGGCGAGAGCCTCCGTTCGGATGATTTCTTGCATAATCTTACTCGCGCCACGTCGCTCTGAGCTTTTCGGTAACTCTCTATACAATCGCACTCGATGTGATGTCTGCCTCAATTCCCTGAAATGAACCGGCGCCCCGCGGCTTTACGCAGCGACGGCGTCGAAACCGGAGTCAAGTTATGTCCAAGCAAGGTCTGATGGGTATGTTCGTCGCGCTCACGCTCGCGGCTGCATCGCAGGCAAGCGTTGCCCAAGTCGCCGGCGGTGAAACGCTGGGTGTCACGATCGAGCAAGAAGCCGTGATCGTGAATGGCTGGAGTGTGAAGAAGGCGATTCTCGGCAAGCACGTCTATAACGAGAACAACGAAGAAGTCGGCACGATCGACGACATCATCATCGCGCCGGAGGGTTCGGTGTCGTATGCCATTATTGGCGCAGGCCGCTTCCTTCACGTGGCGCGGCATGATGTCGCGATCCCGGTCTCGCAGATCGACGTGAACGACGAAGGCAAGTACATCCTGGCCGGCGCCACGCGCGATGCACTGAAGGCGATCCCGGTGTTCGAATATGCGAAGGTGCCGTCCAAGCCGATCTCGCGTGCCCAGGCTTCACATCACTAAGACCCCGGCCGCCTTTTCGAGGCCGCGAGCGCAGTAAGCGTGCTCAAGGCCTGGGCGACCGTCTGGCGAGCGGTATCGATCACCAGGCGGTCGCGGCTCCAGGGCTCGTATTCATGCGCGAGCACCGCCTGCCAGTTCGGTAGCGTAAGGCCCGCGATATCGGACTGGCGCGACTCCACGCGTCGCTGGTGCTTGACCCGATCCGAACAGACCGTCTCCACTTCGATCACCGGCACGCCGACGCGCTTGCCGATGTCCAGCCAATGGTCACGAGTGAGCCCGAGCGGATTCACGCAATCGGAGACCAGGGTCAGCCCGAGGCGCAGATTGTCTTCGGCTACCGCGTAGGCGGCCGCATACCCCTCGACGCCGACCGGCGCGGCGGGCACTCGCGCTGCGGCGATGGCCTGCTCGATCGAGTCGATGCGCAGGTGAATCGCACCGAGCGCGCGCGCAAGCCCGCGTGACAACGTAGTTTTGCCGGTGGCCGGCAGGCCTGCAAAAACAATCAGCATGATGGTGTGTTCCGGGTGCTTTGGGCAGAAGGATACGGGCACTGACCCTCGTCTGTCGAATATCCGTGCTGGCGTAGCGACGGTGCACCCGTATAGAATGCTTCGCTTTGCCCGCGCATTCCATGTGGTTCAAAAACCTCCAGCTTCACCGCCTCCCCATCCCCTGGGCCGTTACCGCAGAACAGATCGAGAAAGGGCTCGCAGCGTATGCGTTCGAGCCTGCTGGCGCGATGGAGATGCAGACGCAGGGCTGGGCCTCGCCTCGCGACAACGGTGCGCTTGTGCATGTGATCGGCGGCCAGATGCTGCTGGTGTTCCGTGCCGAGAAAAAGCTGCTGCCGGCGTCCGTGATCAATCAGGTCACCAAGGCGCGCGCGCAGGAAGTCGAGGAGCAGCAGGGCTACAAGCCCGGGCGCAAGCAACTGCGTGAGCTCAAGGAGCGTGTCACGGATGAGTTGATGCCGCGGGCGTTCAGCATCCAGCGTGACACCCGGGTGTGGATCGATCCCGGGCATGGCTGGCTGGTGATCGATGCAGCGGCGCAGGCGCTCGCAGACGACGTTCGCTCGTTGTTGGTGAAGTCGATCGATCAGTTGCCGCTCGCAAGCGTGCGTACCGCGCTTTCACCGGTGGCGGCGATGACGCGCTGGTTGTTGCCTGACGAGGTCCCCGGCGGTTTCACGGTAGACCAGGATACCGAGCTGCGTTCGATCGGTGAAGGCAACGCGACCGTCCGCTATGTGGGTCACTCACTCGAAGGCGAGGAAGTCCGCCGTCATCTTGAAGAAGGCAAGCAGTGCATGCGACTCGCACTGACATGGCAAGACCGCATCTCGTTCGTGCTGACCCCGTCGCTGACGATCAAGCGCATCACCCCGCTCGATATCATCAAGGACGCCGCCGATCCGACCGTGCAAGGCGAAGACGAAACGTTCGACGCCGACATGGTGATGATGACCGGTGAGCTTGCGCAGATGCTGGCGGCCGTGGTCGAGGCGCTCGGAGGCGAGGCCGAAGTCTGAGGGCGGCTCCGCGCGCCGTAGGCGCGCGATCGCTCAGCGCGGCTTCATTCGAAACGAATGTCGCCCGCACCCGTTTCCTTGACGATTTTATGCGCGGGGTTGCCCGCGATGCGGACACTGCCCGATCCGGACACCGATACGCTCGCGGTATCGGACGCATAGGCGCGCACCGATCCCGAGCCGCTGATACGCGCCTCGAGCATCTTGCTTGGCACGGCACGCGTATCCACTTCGCCGGATCCTGCAATATCGATGCGCACACTGCGCAACTCTCCCGCCGCGGAAATCGAGCCTGAGCCCGGGATCCGCAAGTCAATGGATTCGCCTTTGAGCCCAGCAACGGTGAACGAGCCCGAACCCGGGATGCTCACGCCCTTCAACGCGGGGCCGACGATTGCCACCTTTAATGACTTTGTCATGATCACCGATCCTTTGATACTGACCTCCAGCCTGCCGCCCTTCACGTCCGTCGTGACATGCTGAAGAATGTCGGCCGGCGCCGTCACCGTGATCGACGATTTCGGACCGAAAGTGAACGTAGCCTGCGCCGGCGCGCTCAATTCGACGGAGTCGAACGCTTCGATCGCACGGACTTCAGAGGTTTCGGCGCCGCTTGTTCCTGCATCGTTCTTCGATGAGATCACTTCGCCGTTCTGGATTACGATCGCGTTGTTTTGCGCAAGCGCAGCGCCGCTCAGAGAACTCAAGGACAGGAGAAGGGCGAGGCGCGTTTTCATCAGTTGCATGGGTAATCTTTTTTGGGGTGTTCAGGGAAGCCGGGGTCGCTGCTGCCGGATCGGATCGAGCAGCGGCTTGAGGCCGTTGTGATCGATCTCCTGCATCAGCTGAAGCAAGCGCCCGATCTCGCCCTTCGGAAAACCTTCGCGGGCAAACCAGTTGAGGTAGTGGCCGGGGAGGTCGGCAAGCAGCCGGCCCTTGTACTTGCCGAAGGGCATTTCGCGCGTCACGAGCAGTTCGAGGTCTTGCGGGGTCATGGCCGATGAGAATAGCCGCTACTGGGCGAGTTTCTCGATCAGCAGGATCAGCGTGTGGATGACCTTGATATGGATCTCCTGCACACGGTCGGCATACCCGACATGAGGCACGCGGATCTCGATGTCGGCCAGTCCTTCGCGCGCGATGGCCCCACCGTCTTTGCCGGTCAACGCGATTGTCTTCATGCCGAGCTTTTTCGCGGCCGTCATCGCATGGATCACGTTCTTCGAATTGCCCGAGGTCGAGATCGCAAGCAGCACGTCGCCTGGACGGCCGACAGCCTCGACGTAGCGAGAGAAGATGAAGTCGAAGCCGAAGTCATTGCCGACGCACGAGATATGACTGACGTCGGAGATGGCGATCGCTGCAAAACCCTTGCGGTCGTCGCGGAATCGCCCGGTCAGTTCCTCGGCGAAGTGCATCGCGTCGCAATGCGAGCCGCCGTTGCCGCACGAAATCGCCTTATGGCCCTGATTGAACGCGTCGGCGAGCAACTGCGCTGCGTTCGCGATTTTCGCGAGCTGCGCCTCGTCGTTCATGAAAGCGTCGAGGACGGCCGCGGCCGCCTCGAACTCGGCCTTGATCTCGCGAGTCAGGCTCGCTTGCCGGCCTGCATCGACGGTTGACTCGGACATGCTCGTGGGCTCCTGCAATAAGAATGAAAAATCCCGCATCGGGTAAGCGGAATCGATAGGCAATGGTATCGCACTAGGCCACGAATACACTGACAGCGTGGATCAGCACGCCGACCGCGCCACCGACGATCGTGCCGTTGACGCGGATGAACTGCAAATCACGCCCGATGCTGAACTCGACGTCGCGCACCAGGGTGCGATCGTCCCATTGCCGCACGGTGCTCGCAATATGCCGGGCGATGCCGTCGCGCAGGTCGGGCGCGACCGCGCGCATGGCGTCGTGCATATGCGCGTTGATTGACTCGCGCAGGGCGGGGTCGTTCGCAAGGGTGTGCGCGAGCGTACTCGCGGCGGCCACGACCTTGGCCCGCAGGGCCGAGTCGGGTCGCGCGATATCGTCACGCAGCCAGCCGGTGAACTCTTCCCACAGCCCGTTCACGTAAGCACGCAGTTCGGGTCGTTCGAGCCACTGCAGCTTGTGCTCGTCGATGCGTTGCTTGAACGAGGGATCGGACTTGAGACGATCGATAAAACGCGTGACGGTACGGTCGAAAGCCTGGCGACGCTCATGCTCGGGATTCTCGCTGATCTCGTGAAGCCATTTGTTGGCCCCGCGGACCAGGCCGCCCGCGAACTTAAGGCCAAGATCTTCGGCCTTCATGCCCATGAAGCCGAGCGCGCCGATCAGCGTCGGATACTCTTCTCCCGCCACCTGAACGATCTTGTCGGCAAGCATCTGCTGGACTTCCGCCCGTTCGAGCCACTCGGCGAGTTCCTTGAGGCCTTCGTCGAGCAGGCGCTGATGACGGTTGTCGGCGGTGAGCGTCGAGAGCAAGGCGCCGACGCCGCCTGCGAGATCGAAATCCTGTGCGCGGCGGCGCAGGGCGCTGTAGAGCATCGTTTTGACGTGCTCGTCGTCGATCAGTCCGAGTACCTGCGTGGTGGCAGCGAGCGCCTTCTCGCCGAGCATCTCGGTGTTTTTCGGCTCGGTCAGCCAGCCGGCGAGGCGGCCTGCCGGGTCGAAGCTGGCGATTTTGTCGACCAGCGCATCGGTGCCCAGAAACTTGTCGCGTACGAACTCCGCGAGGTTGTCGGCAACACGCGCCTTGTTGGCCGGCAGGATGGCCGTATGCGGGATCGGCAGGCCGAGCGGATGGCGAAACAGGGCGACGACAGCAAACCAGTCGGCCAGCGCGCCGATCATCGCCGCTTCGGAAAATGCGGCAAGCCAGGCCCAGTTCCCGGCGTCGTGATGGCTCTTGGCGAGGATAAACAAAGCGGCGGCGACGACCAGCAAGGCCGTCGCGAAGACTTTCATTCGAATCAGTGCATGACGCTTTTGCGGCGCTTCCATAATGTGCGGTCGCTACTTTCGAGGTTGCGCGAAGGTGCGTATTGTCCTCGATTTCCGTATCTGCGGCACTTTGTGTGTGAGAGCGCGTGCGCGCGGTGAGTCGCGGCGCGTGAGGGCGCCCGGTTCGGCATGCGGCGACGTCGTGTGCCGGGCCGCATTGGACGATCCTCCGCGCGTGTGCAGAATCGGGCAAGCATCCTGGAGCTTCGGGTATTCACTCAGGCCGGGCCGAACCTTACGATAGCGTCCATATCGACACGAGGCATTCGACTATGATCGATCGTATCCACGCGATGAGGACGTTTATCCGCATCGTCGACAGCAACAGTTTCGCGCGTGCGGCAGAATCGCTCGGCATGCCGCGTGCGCGTGTCACCACGCTCATGCAGGATCTCGAGGCGCTGCTCGGTGTGCAACTGCTGCTTCGCACGACGCGCCGCCTGAGCCTCACACCCGAGGGCGCCGCTTATTACGAACGCAGCCAGCACCTGCTCGCCGATCTCGACGAGATGGAGGCGACCTTGCGCGGCGGCACTGGCAATTTGCAGGGGCGTTTGCGCGTCGAGATGCCAAGCGCGGTCGCCACGGCGCTCGTGTTGCCGGCGCTCGGTGAGTTTCACGCGCGCCACCCGCAGATCGAAGTGGCGCTCGGCTTCAGCAATCGACCGGTCGACCTGGTCGGCGAGGGCGTCGACTGCTGCATTCAGCTCGGCAAGCTGCCTGACTCCGGGCTGGCTGCGCGCCGGCTCGGCATGCTTCGACACGTAACGTGCGCGAGCCCTGCGTATTTCGCACGATGCGGCACACCGAAGACGCTCGACGATCTCCCTGCACATGTCGCGGTGAACTGCGTGTCGTCGCAGACCGGGCGCAATGCGAACTTCGACTTCGCCGTCGGAGGGGAGAAGGTCGAGATCAAGGTCGACGGCTATGTCCAGGTCACCGAAGACCATGCCTACTTGAGCTGTGGCTTGCAGGGACTGGGCCTGATCCAGCCCACGCGGATCTCGGCGCTGCCCTATCTGCGTTCGGGGCAGTTGCGCGAAGTACTGTCCGCCTGGGCGCCGCTCGCGACGCCGGTGTCGGTCACCTATGTCAAGAGCCGCCAGGCATCGCCGCGCGTGCGTGCCTTCGTCGACTGGCTGGTCGAGCTGTTCGACCGCGCCGCGTGCGCCGATGACGCACACGCCGCGTTCGGCGAGACGCTGGCCTCGCTGACCGCGTCGGCATCCGCATCACTGGCACGCGCCGCCGAGAACGACGCCGATCTCGAGATGGAAGCGTAGCCGCGGCACCTGAATGCGCGCGGCATGGTATGTTTGGGGTCAGTCCATTCACCGTGCTTGCGCGCCCTGACTTCAGCCCCTTCCGTGCCTGCAGATTTTCCGCTCGATACCGCGGCGCCTGGCGCTGCGGCTGCTCCCTCCGATGCCGTCGCTGCGCTTGCCGAGTTCATGCGCGCGCATCCGCGCGTGTTCGTGCTCGGCGGCGCCGGCGTGAGTACGGCGTCAGGCATTCCGGACTATCGCGATGCCGACGGTCAGCGCAAGGGCCGAGATCCGGTGATGCTGCAGGACTTCCTCAAATCGGAGACGGGCCGTCAGCGTTACTGGGCGCGCAATATGATCGGCTGGCCCACGGTCTCGAAGGCACGGCCCAACGCCGCGCACTATGCGCTTGCCGCGCTCGGTGAGCTCGGGCGTATTGAGCAGTTCGTCACGCAGAATGTCGATGGTTTGCACACCGCGGCAGGGAGTGTCGACGTGATCGAACTGCATGGCAACATCGGCTATGTGATCTGCCTCAATTGCGGACACCGCCACACGCGCGCGTCCATTCAGCAGCGGCTCGAAGAAGACAATCCTGACTGGCTTAGTGCCACGGCCACGCCGCTGCCTGATGGCGACGCACTACTCGAATCCACGCGCTTCGACCGCTTCCACGTACCGGCCTGCGAGCGCTGCGGCGGTGTGCTCAAGCCCGATGTCGTGTTTTTTGGCGAGGGGGTGCCGCGCGTGCGCGTCGAAGCGGCAACTTCGGCACTCGCGCGTGCGGACGGCATGCTCGTAGTCGGTTCGTCACTGATGGTCTATTCGGGCTTTCGCTTCTGCGAGCAGGCCGCCCGTGCGGGCACACCGATCGCCGCAGTCAACCTCGGGCGCACACGCGCCGATCATCTTCTTGCACTCAAGGTCATGGAGCCGTGCGGCCTTGCTTTGACCGCGCTGATCGAGATGCTCGAGCACGGCGCCTGATTCACTTCCGCCTGATCCCGCGCGTTACCGCTTCACTCCGGCAACCTGTGATTCCTTTGCCCCACGTTGGTAACCAAGCTTGCTCAATGCCACTCACCGCAAAATAGGCTTGTCATCCCCCCGCTTGCCCCAAGTCATCAAGGCAGCCGGATGGAATATGATGTGGACGCGCGATCATCCAATTTCACGAGCGGACTATGCGTCGACAGCACGCATCCGCGTTGTCGTCTCGCCCGGCGTACCGGAGCGGGGGGCGGTGTTCTCGAGACACCGGCTGGAAGGGATTGTTGAATATTACGGTTTGTAAGGTCATACATCGGTGCGCAGGAGATCCGCGCGTCAATCGAAGGAAGCGCCAGCCGCCGCTGGACCCGCTACGTCGATAGCTAAACCATAAGAATATGAGCCAAGACACCGTCTACGGTTATCTGCTTGACGCATTGCCGGCCGCCGTGCTCGTCGTGACGAACGGCCGCATGGTCTACGCCAATCCTGGCGCCCATCTTCTGCTCGAGACCGAGGAGGAGGGCGACAAGCCGTGCGGGCTGATCGGCCGTCCGATTGTCGACTTCGTCCATCCGCTCGACCAGTTCCACGCCATCAGCCGCATGCGTCGCTCGGCTGCGAGCAAGGTCGCGAACGTGCCGATCGAGTTTCGCGTACTGACCTGCCGCGACCGTGTCCGGGTGGTGCTGGTCACGAGCATCTCCGTGATCTACGAAGGTCAGCCCAGCCTGTTGGTCTCGGCCATGGAAATCGGCGAGGACAATTCGACGAGTGACCGGCTGCGCCGCAGCGAAGAGCATTTCCGGCGTCTGTTCGAAAATATGCAGGACGTCTACTACCGCACCGACGCCAAGGGCGTGGTTCAGCTCGTAGGGCCGGGCGTGAGGCGCGTCCTCGGCTTCGAGCCGCACGAGATAGTCGGCCGCACGGCCGAGGAGTATTACCCGAACCTTGCCGATCGCGATGCCTTCAAGCAAGCGATTCTCAAGTTCGGCGAAGTCGCCGACTTCCCGGGCCAGATGGTGCGCAAGGATGGCCGCGTGATCGATATCTCGATCAGCAGCAGTGCGTTATACGACGAAGAGGGCGGGTTTGCCGGTGTCGAGGGAATCTATCGCGATGTCACCGAACGCAAGGAACTCGAACGCGAACTGCGCAAGCTCGCTAGCATCGATTCGCTGACCGATATCCTAAATCGCCGCGCCTTCATCGAAAGCGCGCAGGACGAACTCAACGCACCGTGTGACGCGAGCATCGTCCATACCTTGTTGCTCCTCGATATCGACTACTTCAAGTCGATCAACGATCAATACGGCCACGCGACGGGTGATCAGGTGCTCATGCGTTTTGCACGCGCCGTCAGTGAACAGACCTGGCCGACGGATTTGTTCGGCCGTCTCGGCGGAGAAGAGTTTGCGATCCTGGTGCGGCATACCGACCCGGACCGCGTCGCCGAACTGGTCGATCGCGTGCTCGATGCGGTGCGCACAATCAGGCTTGAGGCCGATGGACGTCCGTCGCGTGCCGTCACCGTCAGTATCGGTGCGGCGGAGCGTACCGGGGTCGATCATCGCATCGAACAATTGCTCGACCGCGCGGACCGCGCGCTTTATCAGGCGAAACACGGCGGCCGCGATCGCGTTTTCTGGGCCCGCACGGCCTGACGCGATTCGACGTCTTCCATGCCGTAGGCCTCACTTTTCCCTGCATCAGAAGGCATGGGTTCGCATGCCGATCTGTCATGTCTTCGACATCATCCGCCAACGGTTCAGTCGCAGCCGCCATTTGAGCGTTTGATTCACGAATTCGACATGGTTGTCTCCGTATGCTGTCGTCGGCCTGTGAGCGCCGCTTTTTGCGTCGGGCAGTCACACCAACGACTTGCGGAGAACACACCATGTTCGGACACCCCCGATCCAAGCTTAACACTCGCCTCAACGCGCGCCGTGTATCCATGGCCCCGATATCGATTGGGCGCGCGTTAAGGCTCGGTGTATCGGGCGTTTTCGTCTGTGCGTGTCTCGCCGCCTGTGGTGGCCATGATGACGACAGCAGCGCTTCGAATGCGGGCGGGTCACAGGCAGATGCTTCGTCTGCCTTGCAGCCCAACTCGCCCACGCTCGCCAATGCGGCGAGTCCCGCTTCAGATGGCCTGGCCCCCCCGGTCATGCACTACGCGCAATAGCTCCAAAACATCACACCCTGGTGCGATCGACCCCACGTTCGCCAGCACACGAGCGTGCGACCGCGTCTCTTCCCCCTTTCAGAAAGCGTCAACAACCATGACTTCGAAGAATCGGCGTGACTTTTTGCGCACGGTCGCTGGCACTGCCGGCGCCGCCGGCGCGCTGGGCGTCCTGCCCAACGGCATCCGCAAAGCGCTCGCACTCCCAGCGCACAACGAGAAGAAGAGCATTGAGGATATCGAGCATATCGTGATCCTCATGCAGGAAAACCGTTCGTTCGACCACTACTTCGGCACGCTGCGCGGCGTGCGCGGTTTTGGCGATACGCGGACCACGCCGTTGCCCAACGGCCAGCCCGTGTTCAACCAGCCCAACGGAACGGGCGGCGAGTTGCTGCCGTTCCATCCGAGCGCGGCCAACCTTGGCCTGCAGTTCATCGTCGACCTCGCGCATGACTGGACCTCGACGCACGGTGCTTGGAACAACGGTCACTACAACCAGTGGGTGCCGGCGAAGGGCACGACCACGATGGCCTACATGACGCGTGAGGACATTCCGTTCCACTACGCGCTGGCCGATGCGTTCACGATCTGCGACGCTTACCATTGCTCGACCATGGCGCCGACCGACCCGAACCGTTATTACATGTGGACCGGCTGGGTCGGCAACGACGGCAGCGGCGGCGGCCCGGTGATCGACAATGCCGAGGCAGGCTACGCATGGTCGACCTATCCTGAGTTGCTCGAGCGTGCCGGCGTGTCGTGGAAGATCTATCAGGACGTCGGCAACGGCCTGACCGCTGCGGGCGAATGGGGTTTCACCTCTAACGCCTACATCGGCAACTTCGGCGACAACTCGCTGCTGTACTTCAAGCAATATCAGACCTCGCAGCCGGGCAGCCCGCTGTATCAAAAGGCTCTGACTGGCACCAACGTTCTCAAGGGCGATGGTTTGTTCGACATCCTCAAATCGGATGTCGCCAACAACACGTTGCCGCAGGTCTCGTGGGTGGTCGCACCGGAAGCGTTCTCCGAACATCCGAACTGGCCCGCCAACTACGGCGCATGGTATGTCGACCAGGTGCTCGACGTGCTGACCTCGAACGCCGAGCTCTGGAGCAAGACCGCCTTTATCGTCACGTTCGACGAAAACGACGGTTTCTTCGATCACATCTCGCCGCCGTTCGCCTCGTCGACCTCGGCTACCGGTCAGTCGACTGTCGAGACGACCAATGAGTTTTATGCCGGCACCTCGACGGTTCCGCCTGGCCCGTACGGCCTCGGACCGCGCGTGCCGATGATCATCGTGTCGCCGTGGACCAAGGGCGGCTATGTGTGCTCGGAAGTGTTCGACCACACGTCGCTGATCCGTTTCATCGACAAGCGTTTCGGCAATCAGTTCGGTATCGCGAAGGAAAGCAACATCACTGCGTGGCGCAATGTCGTGTGCGGCGACATGACGTCGGCGTTCAACTTCGAAAACCCGAACGACGCGATCCCGAGCCTGCCCGACACCAGCGCGTTCGAGCCGAAGGACAATCTGCGGCACCCGAACTACATTCCGGTACCGCCGACCACCCAGTCGTTGCCGAAGCAAGAGGCGGGCGTGCGCCTCGCGCGTGCGCTGCCCTATGAGTTCTTCGTGCATGGCAAGATCGATGCGTCGAACGGCAAGTTCCAGCTCGAGTTCAGCAACACCGGCGATGCGGGCGCGAACTTCCTGGTCTATCCGAATGGCGGCGTCGATGCACCCCTGTCATATACGGTGCAGGCCGGCAAGAAGCTGACGGACCAACTGCTGGTAGCGGCCGGTTCAGCAGGGGCCTATTCGTTCGCCGTGTTCGGCCCGAATGGCTTCCTGCGTGAGTTCCATGGCAGCGCGGCGAAGGTCAGCAAGAAAGACAGCGCCAATCCGGAAATCGCCAACGGCTACGATGTCGCGAACGGCAATGTGCAGCTTCGCCTGAAGAACAACGGCAACACGGCATGCACCTTCACGATCACGAGCGCGTATGGCAGCAGCGTGCCGCGGACGAAGAAGGTTCATCCGGGTGACGATGTCGAAGTCGATTGGGACCTGCGTGCGAGCTATGGCTGGTATGACCTGACGGTCACGTCGGATTCGGATGCGACCTTCAAGCGTCGTTTTGCCGGCCACGTTGAAACGGGCAAGGTCAGCGCGAGCGATCCGGCGTTGGGAATGTAAGTGGTGTTAAGCGCGTCGCGTTGACGCGTTGACTGAAGGGTCAGCCTGCTGGTCGACCCGAAAAAAAGCCGCGGACTTTTTTGTCTGCGGCTTTTTTCCTTCTACTGCCTGGTATTGCGCGTGCCTTCGTCGCGATTGCTTCGCGGGCGACGAGATCAGTGGCAAACCTTGTGATGATGCTCGTAGTGGCAGACCGGATGGTGGTGATGATGGACCGGCGCAGGGTGATGGTCATCAGCAAACGCACTCAGCGGGGCGAGGGCGCTCAGGCCGGTCATCAGGACAAGCGAAGTCAGTGCGCGACGGATCGTCATAGGGGCTCCTTGAAAGTATTGAAAGGATGGTCGATGCCAAGAGGAGCCATACTTTAACGAGCGAGCTATCGAAAGTGAACCGGGAAACTGTAAGTTTTGCTAACACCGAAGTGAAGGCCTTAGGGTCGTGTGTTTTTCTTTCATTATCATTACGAAAACTCTCGCTGAGGCAGGGACAAGGCCGGATAAGCGTGCTCGATAAGGGAGCGGGCGGGGACTGGTAAGCTTGTCGAACCTATAGAGGAGGGGGTCCGCATGAGCAGTCAGGCAAAAGTGGCACTGGTGACAGGCGCATCGCGCGGGATCGGCAGGGCGGTGGCGCAGGCGTTGCTCGATACCGGGTACCGGGTCGTGGTTGCCGCACGCGCACTGGCTCCGCTCGAAAGCTTCGTGCGCGACGCGCAGACGGCTGGGCGCGAGGCGCTCGCTGTGCAAAGTGATGTCACCGACGCGCACAGCGTCGAGCAACTCTTCGAGCGCACGCGCGAGCACTTCGGCCGGCTTGACCTGCTGTTTAACAACGCAGGCATCGGTGCCCCGGCGGTACCGATTGACGAGTTGTCGGTCGAGCAATGGCGAGCCGTGGTCGATACCAATCTGACGGGCGTGTTCCTGTGCAGTCGCGCCGCGTTCCATCTGATGAAGACGCAGCGGCCTCGCGGTGGCCGGATCATTAACAACGGTTCGATCTCGGCGTATGCGCCGAGGTTGTTTAGCGCGCCCTATACGGCAACCAAACACGCGGTCGCCGGGCTCACCAAGGCGCTGTCGCTCGATGGCCGTGCGTTCGATATTGCCTGTGGACAGATCGATATCGGCAACGCCGCGACCGATATGACCGAAAGAATGACGCAGGGCGTCTTGCAGGCCAATGGCGAACTGGCGGTGGAGCCGCGTATCGACCTCGAGCACGTTGCTAACGCCGTGCTCTATATGGCGGGCTTGCCGCTCGAGGCGAATGTGCAAAACATGACGGTGATGGCGACCAAGATGCCGTTTGTCGGACGTGGCTGAGGCGGAGGCAACGTGCCCAAACATGTCCTGCTAGCGCTGGTATGGGCGCTGTCGTCGGTTGGCTCGGTAGTCTTGCACGCGGCCCCGGCGCTTGCCCTCGATGCGACGGTGGCGTCGGGCAGCGATGACCTCGCGCCGTCTGTCATCGAGAGCGACATTCATACCTTTTCGATCAGGGACGACGGCTCGATCGACGAAGTGGATGACACTGTCCTGCGCGCGAACACGACTGCCGGTGTCGACGAGATCGCCGAGCGCTATATCTGGTTCGACAAGAATCTCGATCAGGTCCAGGTGCTCGAGGCAGAGACAATTACAGCGGACGGCACGCATGTGCCGGTGGGCTCGGAAGCGATTCGCGATGTGCAGGAACCGCGTTCGGCCGATGCGCCCAGCTTCAGCGATGCCGAGCTCAAGGCGGTGATTTTCCCTGCGGTCGGCCCCGGTTCGCGCGTACATCTGAAGTTTCACAAGCTGCGGACCAAGCCGACGATTCCGCGTCAGTTCAGTCATCTGGCTGAACCGGCGCGCGTGCCGATCGAAAGCCAGAAACTGATCTTCGATTTGCCCGCGAGTCGCCCACTCCATGCAGATGCACACGGCTACACCGCAGTCGCACCCGTGAGCGAGGGCGGGCGTACGCGCTATGAATTCGACTATCGGCGCACCCATTTCGACCGCCCGGAAAGCGGCTCGGTTGCGATCGCGAGCTACGGCGACCGGCTGCTCGTCACAACCTTTTCCGACTACGCAACATTTGCGGCGACCTACCGTGACGGGGCACGAGATGCGAGCGCCGACGTCCCCGCGGTCCACGCGCTCGCGGACGCACTCACACGCGGAATAACCGATCCGCGCGACAAAGCCCGGGCGATCTACGACTGGATGCGGATGAACATCCGCTATGTTGCGCTGTTTCTTGGCGAGACCGCGGCCTCGCCGCACAAAGTCGCCGACATCCTCGCGAACCGCTATGGCGATTGCAAGGACCACGTGGCGTTGTTCGGAGCTTTGCTGAGCGCCGCCGGAATTCGTAACCAACCCGCGTTGCTCAATCTCGGCGGGGTCTATACGTTGCCGACCGTGCCTGGCTACGGCGGCGATGCGATCAATCATGTGATCGTCTGGATGCCGGATCTCCAGACCTTTGCAGACACGACGGCGGGCGGCATCGAGTTCGGCTATCTCCCCTCGGGTGTCATGGATCGCCCCGCCTTGCTGGTTGACCAGGGCGTGCTGGTGCGCACACCCGCGACGCAGGCCGTGACGCGCACCGTTCATCTGCAGATGCAGGTGGGCGCGGACGGCACGACGGACTATGCCTATGACGTCGAAGACGGCGGCTCGAGCGCCGAACTCGAGCGTAACCGCCTGCGCCGAGCGAGTGCGCAACGCCGTGCGGCGGTGGTCACGGAGCGCCTTCAGGCGAGTGGGCTGCAGGGCAGCGGCACGATGACGACCAGCCCCCTCGAGGTCACCACGGGCGCGTTCGAGACGTCGATTCACGGCACACTCGAGCATCTTGTCTGGCCGACCGGCACCACGGCGATCGGCGCGCTCAGCAGCCTGTCCGGCGGAATCGCCTCGCAGTTGCGCGGCTGGCTCCTGGAGCGCACGCGAACACAGCCTTACGTCTGCCCGAACGGCGAGTTCGACGAAACTGGCGTGATCGTGTTTCCGTCAAACCTGAGCGTCATCGATATTCCCACCGATACCGATTTACATAGCGAGACCTTCGACTATCAGTCCCGCTATCTGTTCGATGCGCAGACACATATGATTCAGGTTACCCGGCATCTGCATGCGCACTTCGCTTCGACTGTCTGTGCGCCGGCCGATTTAACGGCTTCGCGACCGGTCTTGCTGAAGGCGGAGCGCGACGCGATGTCGCAGGTCATCGTCAAGGCACAATAAAACATGCACCCGGAGAACGGGGGAGGAGCGATATGAGCGAGCAGGGCACGTTGTCCCATTTGCGGGTGCTGGACCTGTCGCGGGTGCTCGCCGGGCCTTGGGCGAGCCAGTTGCTCGGCGACCTGGGCGCGGACGTGATCAAGATCGAGCGGCCGGGCGCGGGCGACGACACGCGGGCATGGGGGCCACCGTTTTTGCACGACGCCGAGGGCAACGAGACCAGCGAGTCGGCCTACTTCCTCAGCACCAATCGCAACAAGCGCTCGCTGACCGTCGACATCACGCGTGAGGAAGGGCAGAAGATCATCCGTGAACTGGCTGCGCGCTCGGATGTCATGATCGAGAATTTTAAACATGGTGGGCTGGCGGCCTATGGGCTCGATTATGCGTCGATCCGCGAAGTCGCACCACGCATCATCTATTGCTCGATTACCGGCTTCGGACAGACCGGTCCCTATGCGGATCGGGCGGGATATGACTTCCTGATTCAGGCGATGGGCGGCCTGATGAGTGTGACCGGACGCGCCGAGCACGAAGTGGGCGCGGGCCCGATGAAGGTCGGCGTGGCGTTGACGGATGTGCTGACCGGGCTCTACGCGAGCAATGCGATTCTCGCCGCGCTGGCGCATCGTGAACGCACGGGCGTGGGCCAGCACATCGACCTCGCCTTGTTCGATGTGCAGGTCGCGGCGCTCGTGAACCAGGCGAGCAACTATCTGGTGACGGACAAGGCGCCGGTACGGCTCGGCAATAGCCACCCGAACATCGTGCCTTACCAGGATTTCCCGACGTCCGACGGCGACATGATCATCGCCGTCGGGAACGACGGGCAGTTCCGGCGACTCTGTGCCGTAGCCGGCTGCGCAGCCCTTGCCGACGATCCACGCTTTGCAAGCAATCGAGACCGTGTGCGTCACCGCGACGTCCTGGTTGCGCTGCTCTGCGAACGCACGCGTGAGCGGACCACACAAGACTGGGTGGCTGCGCTCGAGGCCGCAGGGGTGCCGTGTGGTCCGATCAACGATCTGGCGGGCGTGTTTGCCGACCCGCAGGCGATCGCGCGCGGCTTGCGCGTCGATCTGCCACATCCAGCCGGCTCGGCGCCGAGCGTGGCCAGCCCGATCCGGCTGTCGGAGACACCGGTTGAGTATCGGCGCGCCCCGCCAACACTCGGGCAGCACACGCGCGAAGTGCTCTCAGACGTGCTCGGTTACGACGCCGAGCAGATCGCCTCGCTGAGCGGGCGTCATATCGTCTAGGCCTGCGCGGGCATCGAGGCCGTTCTTCGATGTCTTATAAGCATTTCTGCTTTGCATAGCAGTGTGCACTGGCGGCGTGCGCTCGCTGCCCGGCCGGCCACACGCATGTGGGTTCGTACATATCCTTAGTCCGATTTCTTCGTTTTCGCCCGCACGGCGCACTGGCAAGCTCGGTTCACTGTCATCGCCCTGACACCGGGTTGGCCGGTTCAGAGGGGGCGGGCAGTCGAACTGATCGCGATACCCGATGCCGCACTACCTCGACGACACGCAACGCCAGGAACTGACTACCGCCGCCGCCTCGTGGCATTGGCGCACCGAGTGGCCGACCTGGCTGGTGATCGGGGTCATCTATGGCGGCTGGTTCGGCGTCGCGCTCCATGCGCAGCGGCTCGGCCTGACGGTGGCGCTTCCGCTGCTCGCCGTTCTCAGTGCCTGGTATATGTCGCTCCAGCACGAACTCCTGCACGGGCATCCGACTCGCTCTCCGCGCCTTAATGCGCTGATCGGAGCGGCGCCCCTTGCGGTCTGGTTTCCCTACGGTGTTTATCGCCGCACGCATCTCCAGCATCATTGCGATCATGACCTCACGCGCCCGTGGGCCGATCCGGAGAGCTTCTTCGTGGGTGAGCATGCGTGGACGGCCAAGCGGCCGCTGATGCGCGCGCTGATGACCTTTCGCAACACGTTCGGGGGTCGCATCCTAATCGGGCCGGCATTCGCGATCGTCGCCACGCTGGGTGACGCGGTAACCCGAATTCGTGCGGGCGACCGACGTGACCTGCCGGGCTGGCTGCTGCATATCGCTGCACTCGCTTTGCTGCTGGTCTGGCTCGACCGTCGCTGCGGGATCTCGCCTGCGCTCTTTTTGCTCGGCGCGAGCTATCCGGCCTTGTCGCTCAGCGCGATCCGCTCTTTTCATGAACATCGGGTGGCGGTCGATCCTGCCGAGCGTAGCGTGATCAATGAAGCGGCCTGGCCGTGGCGGCTGCTCTTCCTGAACAATAATTTCCACGCCGTGCATCATGATTTGCCCGGCGTACCGTGGTTCGCATTGGGGCGCGTCTATACCCGACGGCGCAGTAGCTATCATGTGCGCAATGGCGGCTACCTGGTTCGCGGCTATGGCGAATGGTTGCGTCGCTTTGCATGGCGTCCGGTGGCGCCGGTCGCCCATCCGCTTTATGGAGCTTCGATTGATGACGCAGGGCTCACATCCGCGCGCGTGGCTGGCGGGGCTGCCGATGTACAACCTGAGCCCGGCGCTCGCCGCCGACTGGCGCAGGTGGCTTGAGCAAGTCATCGTGCGCTTGCAGGCACAGGCTTCGGGGCGCTTTGAGCCGGTTGAAATCGACGTGGCGCGCGAGTCCGATCTCGAGTCATTCTGGGCGAGCGACCGTCTGTTGCTTTCGCAGACCTGTGGCTATCCCCTCACCCATGCGCTGGCCGACCGGGTTCAAGTGGTTGCCACGCCTGTCTTCGATGCCGAGGGCTGCGAGGGGGCCGACTATCGGAGCGTATTGGTCGTGCGAGACGACGACCCTGCCGATACGCTGGCGGCTTTGCGTGGGCGTCGCGCCGCCATCAATGGCGAAGATTCCAACAGCGGGTTCAATGTCTTCCGGCATGTAGTCGCGCCGCTGGCGATCGACGGACGTTTCTTCTCGACAGTGACGACCACGCGGTCTCATCGCGCATCGATGGAAGCCGTCAGAAATGACGTCGCGGATATCGCCGCAATCGATTGTGTGACCTATGCGTTTGCGCGCGACGTGCTACCCGATCTCACGCGTGGTCTACGCATCATCGGTCATACCGTGGCGACACCTGGGCTACCACTGATTACTTCGAAACAAATGAGCCCGGATGCTGTCGAACGCTTGCACAAGGCACTCGATGCGTCACTCGATGAGGATCGGGCACTCGTGCAGCGACTGAAGATTCGCTCATTTGTACGATTGTCCTTGGTGGACTATGACACGATCACTCGAATAGAGCGCGAGGCTGCCCAGCGTGGTTATTCGCAGCTCGCGTGATTCGTTCGAAAGACATCACACGCGGGTCGAGCGGCTTGTGACAATCATGCGTCAGGTTAGAGGTGGGCAAGCGCGGCCACCCGGTCAAGAGGTGCGTTTCCCTGGTCCGGATTTTGCAATAACAAATCGACCGCCCCTTGGGCGCGCGTACTGTCACTTCGGAGGAAAACATGCAGCAGCAATCCCAACGCACGATGGCCCGAGTCGCCGCCGTCAGCCCAAAATCTACCGGAGCCCGCATGCTTGAAGCCGCGCGGGCCAGCAGCCAGACGGCTACGGCGGAGCGTGCACGATGCGTCGAACCGGGCCTGGAGCGCCTGCTATGCCAGATGCCGAAAAATACCGGCTCGCATGGCCGCACTGAGTAAAGACGACCGGCCGGCCTCGCGGATCTGAGGCTGACCCAGCACACCGCCGATAAAAGGATTTACACGTCCCCGGCAGGAATTACATACATCGCCGCAGCGGGCTTCGAAGCCGCTGCGGCGATTGTCTTTATACGGCTCGCAATTTGGCGATGTCGCGCACAGGCGGGGCGCCGAACAGGCGACGATATTCGCGGCTGAACTGAGAGGCGCTTTCATAGCCGACACGATGGCTTGCCGTGGCGGCGTCGAGCACCTCGCTGAGCATAAGGCGTCGCGCTTCCTGCAGACGAAGCTGCTTCTGGTACTGCAACGGACTCATCGCCGTCACCGCTTTGAAATGATGATGCAATGAAGACGCGCTCATATTGACGTTGCGCGCGATTGTCTCGATACGCAGCGGCTGGTCATAGTTGTCGCGCAACCAGCTGATCGCCTTGGCGATGCGATGCGTGTGGCTGCCTGCCAGTGCGATCTGGCTGAGCCTTGCGCCCTGGCCATCGACGATCAGGCGATAGAGGATTTCACGTTCGAGCAAGGGCGCGAGGATGGGAATTTCCTCGGGCGTTTCAAGCAGACGCACCAGACGCAGCACCGCATCGAGCAGCGGCAGGCCGATGCGCGACAGGAACAGCCCGCGGCTCGCTTCTTGCGGCGCCGGTGGCAGCGCCGCTTCATGCATGAGCGCGCCGATCTTCTCGGCATCGAGGTCGAAGCGCATGCTCAGATACGGGTGCTCCGGCGTCATGCCGACGATCTGCGAGACGCACGGCAGATTGACGGAGGTGACGAGATAGCTCGACGGATCGTAAACATACGTTTCCTCGCCAACCAGAATCTTCTTCGAACATTGCGCGATCACCGCGAGGGCGGGATGCGCAAAGCCGTGGTGCGGTGCGACCGGACGTGAGATCCGGTGCAGATACAGACCCGGCACCGGCGTCTCGTGCGTGCCCTCGTGATCGGTGAATCGTTCAATCAATTCGACCAGTTCGGCGAGCTGCCGGTCGAATCTGGCTTGCTGTGCAGCATCGGGAGAGGCTTGTATGTCCATACTTTGCGGCGTTCGGATGGCACTTTGGGGAGAGCCTAAGCTTACTCCGGCAGGCGGCGGCTGTCGCAGGCTGTGGCTCGGGTTTGCAGGATCAAGCAATCTTTGTAGAGGATCGTGCTACCGGCCTCTCACGCGCGCGGCGCAGACTGCCCGCAGCATACTTTCCATGCCGCTGGCGGGTGTCGGGCGGCAACCTCGGTAGGACCCTCGGAGAAAACAGATGCGTTACAACAAACTCGGCCATACGGGCCTGTTCGTGTCGGAGCTTTGCCTCGGCACCATGACCTTTGGTGGCACGGGCGAAATGTGGAGCCAGATCGGCACGGTTCAGCAAGCCGACGCCGACAAGCTCGTCGCGCGTTCGCTCGAGGCGGGCATCAATTTTATCGACACGGCGGATGTCTACTCGGGTGGTCAGTCCGAGGTCATTACCGGTCAGGCGCTCAAAAACCTCAAAGTCCCGCGTGAAGATGTCGTCGTCGCGACCAAGGTGTTCGGCGAAACCGGCAAGGGGATCAATGCACGCGGTGCATCGCGCGCCCACATTCTCGAAGGCGTGAAGGCGAGCCTCAAGCGCCTGCAACTCGACCACATCGACCTCTATCAGATCCATGGCTTCGACCCCGCCACGCCGATCGAGGAGACGGTGCGCGCGCTCGACACGCTGGTACAGCATGGTCATGTGCGCTACGTCGGCGTATCGAACTGGGCTGCCTGGCAGATCATGAAGGCGCTTGGGATTGCCGACAAGCACGGACTGGCGCGCTTCGAATCGCTGCAGGCCTACTACACGATCGCCGGCCGTGATCTCGAGCGTGAACTCGTGCCTTTGCTGCGCAGTGAAGATGTCGGCCTGATGGTCTGGAGCCCGCTCGCGGGTGGCCTGCTCAGTGGCAAGTATTCGCGCGACCAACAGGGAGAAGCGGGTAACCGCCGCTCGACCTTCGACTTTCCGCCGGTTAGCAAAGAGCGTGCGTTCGATTGCGTCGATGTCATGCGACGGATCGCCGACGCGAAAAAGGTGTCGGTTGCGCAGATCGCGCTTGCATGGCTGTTGCATCAGAAACAGGTCACAACCGTCATCATCGGGGCGAAGCGCATCGAGCAACTGGATGACAATATTGCCGCGACGCAGGTTCAATTGAGCGCCGATGAGATCAGCGCGCTGAATGAAGTCAGCGCGCTGCCGCCGGAATATCCGGGCTGGATGCATGAGCGCCAAGGGGCGAACCGCCGCAAGCAACTGGTTGAGGCCGGTCGCGGTTGAAAGCCAGGCGCAAGCGGTTTGGCCGGGGCAGGCAGCAGGCTGAATCAAGCCGATGCGACCGGCCGGCAGGGAAGATAAGACGACGGGCGGCTTGCGCAGCAGCAAGTTGCCCATTTTTTTAATCCATGGCCACATGCACGGCTTCCGGATCGGGCGCGGTCTCACGCTTTGGTCGTTTAATCAGGGCAAGCATCGGCACGACCACCAGGGTGGCGATGAACATCAGCTTGAACGCATCGTCGTAGGCAATCATCGACGCCTGCTGCCCGATTGCCTGGTCGAGCGCGGCCATGGCGCTTTGCGAAGCCGTGTCGACCTGAGCCGTGACGGCGGCACTGAACGGTGTCACATAAGTCACGAGCGAAGCATGCGAGATCTGAGTATTGCGCGTGACCATCGTCTGGATGACCGAAATGCCGAGGCTGCTGCCGAGATTGCGCATCAGACTGTAGATTGCGGTGCCATCGGAGCGCAGCTCGGCGCTCAGGCTCGAGAAGGTCACCGTACTCAGCGGGACGAACACCAGTCCGAGGCCGAAGCCCTGGCGAAGCCCTGGATCACGCCCGGCCATACGATGTCCGAGGCGG
Organism: Burkholderiales bacterium; assembly: GCA_026225235.1. GTDB lineage: Bacteria > Pseudomonadota > Gammaproteobacteria > Burkholderiales > Burkholderiaceae > Pararobbsia. The sequence goes on along the minus strand of JAMFSK010000114.1, from coordinate 202,584 downwards.
ACAGCACAATCGTGTAACCCATCATCAGATAGAGCGCGAATGCCGAGATCAGAAAGCCGCCCAACAGCAGCAGCCGTGTCTCGATCTTGCCGAGCAGGCGGCCGGCGACGAGCATCGCGATCATCGTGCCGACCCCGCTTGGCGCGGTGACCAGACCGGTTGTCGCGACCGGATAGTTCATCAGGGATTGAAGCATCGGTGGCAGCAACGCACGCGTGGCATACATGACCGCGCCGATCACAAAGATAAAGCAGGTACCCGTCACAAAGTTGCGGTCGCGTAGCAGCGTGGCCCGGAAGAATGAGCGCTCGCCCGCCGTCATGGTGTGGACGATAAAGAAGGCGAAACTGATGACTGCGATCAGCGCCTCGATGCGGATCTCGAGCGAACTGAACCAGTCAAGTTGCTCGCCCCGGTCGAGCATCGCCTGGAATGCCCCGATGGCAATCGACAGGGTCGCAAAGCCGAAAAAGTCGAGCATATTGCGGATGGCGCGCCGCGTGTCCGGCAAATAGGTCAAGACCCCGAACAGCGCAAAGGCGCCGACCGGCAGGTTGATGAAGAACACCCAGCGCCAGTTATAGCTGTCGGTCAGCCAGCCGCCGAGTGTCGGGCCCAGAATGGGTCCGACCATCACGCCCATGCCCCACACCGCCATGGCCTGGCCTTGCTTTTCGCGAGGGTTGATGTCGAGCAGGATCGACTGCGAGAGCGGTACGAGCGAAGCGCCGAAGATGCCTTGCAGCAGACGTGAGGCGATGATCTGGGTGAGCGTCTCCGACATCCCGCACAGCGCGGAGGCCAGCGTGAAGCCGCCGATCGCTACCGCCAGCAGGCGTTTGACACCCAGGTGTGAGCTCAGCCATCCGGTTAGCGGGGTGGCAATGGCCGCCGCCACGATGTACGACGTGAGCACCCAGGTAATCTCGTCCTGCGAAGCAGACAGCGTCCCCTGCATATGCGGGAGCGCCACGTTGGCGATCGTGCTGTCGAGGGTCTGCATCAGGGTCGCGAGCATCAGCGACACAGTGATCATGCCTCGATTGAGAGCGGCGCCCGGTACGGGCACGGGCGTCGCGACGGCGGCTGACTGGGAACTCACGATGGACAGGGCTCGGGTTGAGCGAAGGACGCCAGGCGAATAATTGATAAGCTAGCATATTATATTGCAGCTTATCGCGCTAGCGGCATTTGCCCCGGGGACGACAGGACTTGACGGGGAGTGGCCTGACGTGAGCCGACAGGGTCTGCGGTGGCCTGATGTGACTCGATGTGACTAGAGGCGACGTGAGTTGGCCTGACATGCACGCGGCGTCGTACCATACAGCCCGAGACCTTTCCCTGGATCCGGATGAAACGTTCCCTAGATAATCGCTTGGGCTTTCTGGTCGCCGACATTGCGCGGCGTTATGGCGTGCTGTACGACCAGCGCGCGAAAGCCGAAATCGAGCTCACGCGTGCGCAGAGCCGCTTGTTGTTGTACCTGAGTGCCTATGGGGAGCTACGACAGACGGATCTGGCCACGCTGGCCGACGTCACGCCGATGACGGTGGCGCGCATGCTCGATCGCATGGAGGCAGCGGGATGGGTAGAGCGGCAGGCCGATCCGGCGGACCGGCGCGCCTTCCGGGTCAGCGTGACCGGCAAGGCCGATGGCCGCCTCGAAGCCGCGCTCGCGCTGGGCGATGACATGACTTCACGGATGACCGAAGGGTTTTCGAAAGACGAGATGAAGACGCTGCTGCAGTTACTCAAACGGATGCGAGGCAACCTTGCAACGTACAGCGCAGGAGTGGGGGTGGAAGGCGCGGCCCAGGATTGAGCCGGCCTCTCCCGGAAAGGTCTCGCACGCTGATGGACAGATCAGTCTTCGTCGTCGGGCCACAGCTTCCAGTAGCCTGACGCCTTCATCCAGTCAGGGTTGTGCTCGCGCTCGTTTTGCAGATAGAGCCGGATGCCGCGTACCGTGCGCGACTCTGCGCCGATCCAGACAAAGGTATCCCCGGCCGGAAATTCAAGGGCGCGCACTGCGTCTTCAAGCTGCTTCGTCGTACCCGGCGCGGCGCCATCGCGAAAGAACCAGTGCCGTTCGACCTGGGCCTGCGAGACGAGCGGCTGCATTTCGCTTTCGTCGGCCACTTCAATGAGTGTGATGGCGCGTGCGCCAGCCGGCAATTCCTCGAGCCAGCGTCCGATTGCAGGCAGCGCAGTCTCGTCGCCGATCATCACATAGGTATCGAAGTCGTTGGGCACGATGCGCGAGCCGCGCGGGCCGCCGATCGCAATCGTCTGCCCGGGCCGCGCCTGGCTCGCCCAGGTCGATGCGGGGCCATCGCCGTGCAGCACGAAGTCGATCACGAGTTCGCGAGCCTGAGCATCATAGCGGCGCGGCGTGTAGTCCCGTGCGGGCGAGGGCGGTACGCCCTCGGCAAAGCGCGGGCCGTCGGCGGTCATGGTCGGCACCGTCGGGTAGGTATGGCCTGGTAAAGGGACGAAGACCTTGACGTGGTCATCGGGCGATGGGCTGCTGAAGCCCGCGAGGGCATCGCCGATCAAGGTCACCCGGACCATTTTCGGCGAGACCGTCTGAACCTGGCTGACTTCGAGCATGCGCAGCACGATATCGTGCTTTACGCGCTTGATTTCATGGAGTCGTGTCATGCGTTGGATGCCCTGTTATTTCGATTTCGAGGCGCTGCCTGCCGCAATTTCCGCAGCGGCGCGTTCGATGATGGTGATGACACGGGCGGTTTCGTCCGCGTCCCAGTTGTGGGGGTGGCCGAGCACGGCGGCCTTCAATTGGCGGAACGCGGTGCGCAGCGTCGCCGGCAAACGCATCTTGTTGGCCATGCGTCCTGCCAGGTCCATTCGTCCGACCAGTGAATCCGCGACGTCTCGGTTCTGCTCGAGATAGGCACGTCCCTCTTCCGTGATCGTGTACTGCTTGCGGTTGCTGCCGGTGTTCGCGACCTCAGCGTGGCCGGCTTCCTCGAGCAGAGTGAGCGTCGGATAGATCGCGCCCGGGCTCGGCGTGTACGCGCCGCCGCTCATCTCCTCGATCAGGCGAATCAATTCGTAACCGTGCCGCGCTTCTTTCTCGATCAGCGCCAGCAGCACGAGCCGCAGGTCGCCGTGGCCGAACATGCGGCCCATGCGTGCGCCGCCGTCATCACCGCCCCGGAAGTCTCCGAGGTCGTCGTCCCCCCCCATTCCGCCGCCAAAGCGGCCGCCGCCACGGTGGTGGTGGCGATGGCCGATCATCCGCACAAAGCGGTCATGGTGTTCGGCCATGTGTTCGAAGAAGTGTTCCCGATGGTCTCTATGTCGATGCATCTCGTTCGCCTCACTGTATCTAAAGTAATGAACTTACGATATATCGAAATAGAACGAAATTCAAGGAATCGACGAAATTTATTTCGGATGTGCTGACCGAAAGGCCGGTGGGCGGGGCCTAGCGGGCCCGATTAGCCACGCGGCCGGTGTGGCTTCAAAACAAAATTGGTAAGGAGAGTATTCTGGCGGCCAACCGCGTCGTGGAGCTGTCCCCCGCATGGCCATGCCGCTGGTTCGCCGCCTGGGCGCTTCAGGCTTTAGCCGTGACCGCAATGATTCCATTCTCAGTACTCGATCTTTCATCGATCGTCGAAGGCGCTACAGCGACCGACGCGTTTCGCCATTCTCTCGACCTCGCCCAGCATGCTGAGCGCTGGGGATATCGCCGCTACTGGCTCGCCGAGCATCACAACATGCCGGGTATCGCGAGCGCGGCGACCTCGGTGGTGATCGGTCATATCGCGGGGGGCACCTCGACAATCCGCGTTGGTTCGGGCGGCATCATGCTGCCTAACCATGCGCCTCTGGTGATTGCCGAGCAGTTCGGCACGTTGGCCTCGCTGTATCCAGGGCGTATCGATCTGGGCCTTGGCCGCGCGCCCGGTACCGATGGTCATACGGCCCGTGCGTTGCGCAGAAGTTCGTACGACACCGCCGATACGTTCCCGCAAGATGTGCTGGAATTGCGTGCCTATTTTTCGGGGCGGGGTGTGTCGGGTGTTCAGGCCGTCCCGGGCTCGGGTCTTGAAGTGCCGCTCTGGCTGCTCGGCTCAAGCCTGTTCAGCGCGAAGCTGGCGGCTGATCTAGGTTTGCCCTTTGCCTTCGCCTCGCACTTTGCGCCGGACTTCATGGAACGTGCGATCGAGGTTTATCGCGGCCACTTCGTGCCGTCGACGCAGCTCGCGGCGCCGCATCTCATGTTGGGCGTGAATGTGTTCGCAGCCGATACCGATCGGGAAGGCGAACGCCTGATGACCTCGGTCCAGCAGCAGTTCTATCAGTTGCGGCGCGGCACGCCCGGCAAGCTGCGGCCCCCGGTCGATTCAATGGATGCCATCTGGAGCGAAGTCGACGGCGTGTCGATCGGACGGGCGCTGCGGTGTTCGTTTGTCGGTTCGAAGCAGTCGGTGCGCGATCAGGCCGCAGCGTTTATTGCGGAGCATCGTCCGGATGAATTGATGTTGACGTCGATGGTCTATGGGCATGCAGCGCGCTTGCATTCGTTTGAGATCGCGGCTGAGGTGCGTGATGCGTTGGGCGCGGAGATGAAGGCCGAAAACGCAGTGTGAAGGACGCCGTGTCGTCCGGCTGAGGCTTGTGCTTTTACGTGTTAACGCAAAACGGCGCCGTTTTTTAACCGGCGCCGTTTTTCATTCCTGCACGGCGTTTTAGCCCGCTTTGCAGCCACAGACCGTGCTGTGCGGCAGGCCATCCTTGATGGTCGCCGCCGCGGCTCCATTTTGCCGCTTCAGCTCACTAGGTCAACCGACCGCTCTCATGTATCGCTCCTCTCAGGCCGCGACAGCGACTTCCCGGCGCGGCACGATCGCCGACACCCCAAAAGTGATGACGATATTCACCGCAAGGGCGATCAACCCGATATAGAGCGGGAAGGTCGACGAGCCGATATGCAGCGCATACACAGGCTTGAGCCCCTGGATGATCGCGAGCGTCGTGCCGATCACGATACCAACGAGCCAGCCGAGAAACAGGCCCGGCATCGACAGACGACGTGTGTACAACGTGAACACGATTGCCGGAAGAATTTGCAGGATCCAGACCCCGCCCAGCAGCTGCAGATCGATCGCGTACTGCGTCGGCAGGAAGATGATGAACAGCAGCGCACCGAACTTCACCACCAGAGACACGAGCTTGGCGTTCGCCGCCTCTTGACTCGACGTGATGTTCGGATTCACGAGCGGACGCCAGAGATTGCGCGTGAACAGGTTCGCTGCACCGATCGACATGATGGCCGCCGGCACCAACGCACTGATCGCAATCGCCGCTGCCGCGAAACCGACAAACCATGAAGGGAACACGGTGTTGAACAAAGCCGGCACCACTTCATTGGCCGCATGCACCTTCACCCCCGCTGCGATCGCCATATAGCCGAGCAAGGCGATCAGGCCCAGCAGGATCGTATATGCCGGCAGGAAGATCGCGTTCTTGCGGACCGTGGCTGCGGAACCTGAAGCCAGTACGGCCGTCATCGTATGCGGATACATGAACGCGGCGAGCGCGGAGCCCAGCGCCAATGAGGCATAGGCCGTGAACTGCGATGGCTTCAGGATGATGCCCGTGGCACCGCCCTTGGCCGCGAAGAACTTGTCGGCTGCGTCGAACACCGGACCGTAGCCACCGAGCTTCTGCGGGATGATGATGACCGCTGCGATCACGACGATGTAGATCATGATGTCCTTGACGAAAGCGATCATCGCTGGCGCACGCAGACCGCTTGCATACGTGTAGAGCGCGAGAATCACGAACGCGACGATCAGCGGCATTTCGCCCGATACGCCGAGACTCTTGATGACGACTTGCATCCCCACCAGTTGCAGCGCGATATACGGCATCGTTGCGATGATCCCCGTGATCGCGATCGCTGCCGGGAACCACTTGCCGCCGTATTCACCGTGCACATAGTCGGCGCCCGTGATGTGGTTGCGCGCGTTGGCGACTTTCCACAGCCTGGGCATGACCGCAAAAACGAACGGGTAGACGATGATCGTATAGGGCAGCGCGAAGAACCCATAGGCGCCGACCGAGTACACCAGCGCGGGCACGGCGATCACCGTGTACGCGGTATAGAAGTCGCCGCCGACGAGGAACCACGAGATCACCACGCCGAACTGCCGTCCGCCGAGGCCCCACTCATGCAACTGCGTCATGTCGCCGGCTTTCCAGCGAGCGGCGAAAAACCCGATGACAGTCACCAGCAGGAAGAAGACGATGAAAACGGTCATCGCCACAGTATTGATCGGCATCGAATCGCTCACTTGGTGCTCCTGTACACGATGTAGAGCAGCAGCGAGGTCAGCGGGACCCACAGAAACTGGTACCAGTAGAAGAAGGGGAATCCCATGAAGGCTGGCTGCGTATCGTTATAGAAAGGCAGCCAGAGCAGGGCGACAAAAGGAATGAGCAACAGCCAGCGCACGAGGCGAGGTTGCGGCTCCTGGTCGGTGTTCGGCATAGTCTTATTACCTGTTCGGAGTGGATCTTCCGGCGCAGGGCGAACGAAGTCGACCCTGCCGCATCGAGCCGCGAGTGTGAGCGCGGCTGTCTCCCGGTGCGCGCGTGCTGGCGACACTGCACAGCTGCACGCGGTGCGAATTATGTGGGAATTCTTTCAGTTTTGCAGTATTCGGGATGTGTGAAGGAAAAGTGACCGAGGTGACAGGCGTCACAGAGGCAAGGATGGAGTCATTGGATTGCTCCAAGCCTATGGCATGCAGCTGGGATGGCTGCGTCTGCGGTTAAATCAGCACATCATCCACATGCCACCAGCGTGGCAGCAAATCGCGGACTTCGGCGCGGCGATAGCGGTCGTCGATGAGGTGGACGGTGCCGGTGTCCTGTTCGGTGCGGATCACGCGGCCAGCGGCCTGCACGACTTTTTGCAGGCCAGGGTAGAGGTAAGTGTAGTCATACCCGTTGCCGAAGCGATCCTGCATCCGGCGACGCATCTGTTCGTTGATCGGGTTGATCTGAGGTAGACCTAGCGTCGCGATAAATGCGCCAATCAGCCGCGCGCCCGGCAGGTCGATGCCTTCGGCGAACGCCCCCCCAAGTACCGCGAACCCGATGCCTTTGCTCTCGGTCGTAAAGCGCTCGAGGAACCGGGTGCGCTCCGCTTCGTCCATGCCCTGGGTCTGCTCCCAGATCGGCAGATCCGGATACCGTTCCCGCGTCAGTTGCACGACACGTTGCAAATACTCAAAGCTGCTGAGAAAGCATAGATAGTTGCCCGGCTTGAGCGCATATTGGCTTGCAAGCAGTCCAACGATCGGCTTTAGTGAGCGCTGGCGATCGCGAAAACGCGTCGAGACATTACCTATCACACTAACCGCAAGCTGCTCGGAGCGGAATGGCGCCGGCACGTCGATCCAGCGCGTGCTATCCGGCAGGCCAAGCGTATCGCGATAGAAATGGTAGGGACTCAACGTCCCGGAAAACAGCACGGTCATATGCGCCGAGGTATGCCGAGGCGCGAGAAAGCCGGCAGGAATCACATTGCGAATGCACAGTGTCGAGGTTGTCTCGTCACTACCGCATGTACCCGGCGCAGTAGCAGAAAGAGTGACGTCGAACAGCGAATGCGGACCAAAAACTTCGGCAAGATGGCCGAAATGAAGCGCTGAAAAGTAGAAGCTCAACAGGGCATCGTTGACCGAAAATGCAGCTTCCGCAAGATGATCCGTGACCGCGGTCGTCAAGCTTTGCACCGCCGTCTGAAAACGTACGGGAATCTTGTCATGGAGCAGATAGGGCTCCGTCTGGTCTTGCGTCAATGCGGTCCACTGCCGTTTCAAGGCGTCGAACGATTTCCTGATACGGGTCGGCACGGCGTTGCGCGCCGTGGCGAGGGCGCTAAGTTCGAGCGTCGCCGAATACATCGAACGCGCGCGCTCAACGAGGTTGTGCGCTTCGTCGACCAGCACACTGACTCGCCATGTATTCGAGAGCGTCAGGGCATACAATAATGCGCTCGTGTCGAAGTAGTAGTTGTAGTCACCGACCACCACATCGCTCCAGCGCGCGAGCTCCTGCGAGAGATAGTATGGGCAGACGTCGTGGGACGCTGCGACGGCACGCACCGCTGCGCGATCGAGTCGGGTTTCGGCGAGCGCCGCGCTACGTGCGGCTGGCAGCCGATCATAAAAGCCGCGCGCGAGCGGGCACGATTCTCCATGGCAGGCCTTGTCCGGATGCTCGCAGAATTTTTCGCGAGCGACCAACTCCAGCGTCCGCAGCGGCAGCTTGGCCGATCCCCCATGCAACTGGTCGATCGCATCCAATGCGAGCGCCCGCCCTGAGCTTTTTGCTGCGAGGAAAAAGATCTTGTCGATACGCTCGCCCTGGCATGCCTTGAGCGCCGGGAAAATGGTGCCAAGCGTCTTGCCGATACCGGTAGGTGCCTGAGCGATGAGGGCGCCCTGCTCACGGGCGGCTCGATAGACTGCCACGGCCAGTTCGCGCTGTCCCGGACGGAACGTCGCATGAGGAAACGTGAGAGCACTGAGCGCAGTGTCGCGTTCCAAGCGGTGAGTGTGCTCCTGCACCGCCCAAATGAGAAAGCTCGCGCAATGCAAGTTGAAGTGCTCGGCAAGCGATGCGGCGGTCTGTGATTCGACGAGGACCGTTTCCTTCTGGCTCCCGATTTCGAAATAAACCAGTGCGATCTTCAGTTGGGTCAGGCCGCGCGTTTCGCAGAGCAGATGGCCATACATTCGCGCTTGCGCCCAATGCAAGGCACGGTGATTGCCAGGAATCGAACTGAACTCGCCGCGATAAGTCTTGACCTCTTCAAGCCGGTTCGAAACCGGGTCGTAACCGTCGGCACGCCCGCGCACGCGGAGAACGTCGTAGCTGCCGTTCAGCGCGATCTCCGATTCGTACCCGGGACCACGACTGCTGGCGACGAGTGAGTGACCCGCGATCCCCTCCTGCGCGGTGGGTGCGGGAGTGAAGCGTAAATCCAGATTACCTTCCCGGGCGGTGAACTCGCACAACGCGCGCACTGCAACGGTGTAACTCATGACACGCCGCTCTCGTGCGCTTCGTGTGCCCAACGCAGGTGGAGAACCTTGACCGGTATCGAATGCGTCGCGCAGAAGTCCAGCCAGCGAAGTTGGTTGTCTTGCAAACGATCCCCGGGCCCTTTGACCTCGATCAGCGCATAGTGCTGCGCGGCCGGCCAGAACTGGATCAGGTCAGGCAGGCCGGAGCGATTGGCCTTCAAGTCACGGAGCAGACGCCCAAAGCACGCGCGCAGATGGGCGGCGGGAAGACAGTCGAGGGCTTGTGCGAGGAGCTCGTCGGTGAGCAGGCCCCAGGAGACGAAGGGCGACTGTATCCCGCGTTTTTGCGCGAAGCAGCGCAGGATCGTTTCACGATAACGCGTCGACGCGAGGTGTTCGAGGCAGGCATCGAACGAAGTGGCGCGCCGTGTGTAGAAGTCATGGGCGTAAAGGTCGGCAGGACCGCTCTGGAACGGATGAAAAAAGGCGCCAGGCACCGCCTCAAAGATCGCCTCCCAGCACAGCAAGCCGAAGAGGGAATTGAACAACGCGTTTTCGACGTAATGGACGGGAGCATCGTCGCGCGCCAGATGGTCGCGGGCAATCAGTTCAACGCGCGTCGGTGTCGCGGGGCGAGGGAGCACAACTTCGATACGATCGATGCAGTTGGCGGCTGCGTTCGTTGCCGACTGGAGGAGAGATGGCAATGGCGAGAGCGATTGCGTTGCGCCAAGCCGCCGCCTGAGTCGTGGAATCATCCGTGCGACGCGCTGGCGCTCTTCGTCACTCTCTGGCGCGGCCAGCGCCTCGAGCGCAATGGGCCATGCCTGCTCGTAGCATTCGCTGCGTTCGAGCACACGCAGGCGCCGATGACGCGCTCCAGGGTAACGGCACTGCTGATACACCGAGAGCGCGTTTTGCCAGTCCTGGCCACGCTCGCAATGCTGGCCGATATGGAAGAGCAGTTTAGCGCGGCGCCTCTCGATCCACGGGTTGTCGCTTGCGACGGTTTCGATGGTGGCGAGCAGCGGCTCAAGGTCGAATTCTGCGTCGAGCGTATCGCGGCACTGTTGGAGCAGCATATAGCGGTCGATGTCTGCTCGTTGCTGGAATGCACGCGATGATGTATCGAACGCGACACGCTCGTACTGAAAAATGCCAAGTTCGGCCAGAACGAACTCAGCCCAAGTCTGACGCAGATTGCCAAAGAACATGAGACGCAGACGCTCGCAGAGGGGGGCGATCGTGACGTCAAAAATCCGTTCTGCGCGCTCAGGGATCAATGGTTCAGGATCAAACAATCCGCACGGTCGAACAGGTGTATCGCGGGCGGCTCCCGTTTTGACGCCCCCGACTACTGCGTGCGGGACCCCATCTGCGACCCCGTACGTGATATCGAGCCAGGCCTCAAAACGACGCGCATTGGTATAGGAAGGGCGTAGCGCATCGAGTAATGCGGTCTTGGTCACGTTTGCGCCGCCGCTCGTTGCCGCAAAGATGCGCTTGAGTTCTGCCTTTGTGAGAAGCGCGAAAAGCTCATCGATGGCGAGTTCGGGCTCGGCGTTGAGCCAACCCAACGCAAGCAATGGCGTGGCCGCGGCGAGCGCATCGCCGATTTCCTCATACGCCAGCTTGCTCGAACGAAACAAGCGTCCCTTACGCATCAACATCCGCACAAGCAGCGCTCGCGATGCAAGCGGCAGCGTTGCAAACTCGCGCAGGAACGCCTCTTCCGGCGGCGCAAGCAGGTCGCCGTAACGTTCGGCGATCCATGCGAGCGCGCGCTCGAAATTCGTCAAGTAGTAGAAGCGGAAGTCTGGGGAGAGCACCGGGTGCGATCGACAATGAACTGTATATATATACAGGTATGATAGCAGCGTTACCGAATTCCGGACGTGCGAGGGCCTCCAATGCGGCGGAAAAATTGATGGAGCCTGTGGCACGGGGTTAAATGTAACGATGCCTGACACGCGCAATCGGCGTGCCACGATCGACTATTGGCATGTGCACTGCATATCGGGGAATATCGTCGGCGGAACAGCCGTTTTCAAAGGCCAATGTCGAAATCTATTCTTACAACCTCTCACGTTTATAAATGTGAGGTCTGGGTACATTGGGTTCCAGCGGCGCCGGATTAGCGACACGCTTCTTCAACCCCCCGGCGACAGCGCAACTTTGAGGAGTTAAATAATGAAGACCTTGATCAAGAAATCACGTTCGGTGATTGCCACGGTGCTCGCGGGTACGGCATTGATGGGCGCAGGCATTGCCGCCGCGCACGCAGATACGATAGTGGTACGTGAGGCACCTGCTTATGCGACCTACGGCCAACCGGAAATGACCCCGGTCGATGTGAGTATCAATATTGGCTGGCATGGCGACCGCTATTGGGATGGCCACCGCTATTGGGCCCATGATGATTGGATGCATCGCCATCCGCATGACCATGATCCGCGTCACGACCACGACCATCATGGCTAATAGCGTCGTGATGTAGTTGTAAGGAACGGGGCCTCGAAAGGCCCCGTTTTTTATTTGCAGAAAAGTATTCAAGGCTCTGCGGATAATCCAAAATGGCTTCTTCTCCGGTACCCAAGTTGGCAATTCTTCGTCGAGTATCCCTTGAACATTCGCAAAGCCACCGCGGTTGACGCACTTGCAGTCGAGGCCTTATACCGGCAACTTGTCGCAGCCGACAACGTGCAGGTCAGTGGCGAAAGGATTGAGCAGGTGGCCCGCGATCCGAATACGGTGCTCCTGGTGGTGGAAGAGAACGGCGTGGTTCACGCAACTGCGCTTGTATCCCTTTGCAGCGATGTGATGTATGGCACGCAGCCTTTCGCTGTTGTCGAAAATGTCGTGGTCGATCTCGCATATCGCTCGGTGGGAATGGGTCGGACCCTCTTTGCAAGTATCGAGCAACTGTGCGTCGAGCGAGATTGCTCGAAGATCATGTTGCTTAGTTCGGCCACTCGCGCGGATGCCCATCGGTTTTTCGAAGGCGTAGGATTGCGCGGCAACACGAAGCGTGGCTTCGTCAAATATCGCCGCGAGTTTGCTAAAATTGAACCCGCCTAACTCTGGCATAGACGCTCTGCGCATTCCCATGGATTTGTTGTTCTATCGCTTCCGGTGGTATGCGTTTGAAACTGGCCGCTTATTGAGGCGTTACTGGAAAGCGCTGTTCCTGATCACCATGTTGGCTTCGCCGGCGCTGATGCCGGTGCTCGATCAGGCTCGCGTTCTGGGGACGCCCGCGCTATTCGGCCTGTCGGGCGAACACAGCTTCGGCGCACGGCTTGCTTCACTCGTACTGTACGAAGGAGCAGGAGTCCTCTGGATAATGATTCAGCGCAATGCTGTCGGAGGGGGCATTTTCGCGGACTACCTCCAGTCCTTGCCCGTGTCACCCGCGCATTCTCGAAGAATCAGTTTGATCATTTTGTCGATCGCCAATACGCCGCTGTTTCTGCCCGTCTACGCAGCGCTATTCGCAACTGCCTCGTTGTCCAAGCCGGGTCTATCGATGCTCTACGTCTTGAACCTAGTCTTGTTGACGACAAGTATTCAGATGGCCGTTCTTGAACGCGCCCTATATCGCGAGTTGCCCTGGATTTTTCTATTCACGTTGGCAGCGGTTGACGCGGTCCACTTATCGCCGCCATTTGGGCTCTTGATGCAGGCCGGCTCGGCGATTGCAATGTTGTCGGCACTCGCAGGGGAGCCTACATTGCAGGAACCGAGAGCGGGTGGTCAGTCGTTGCGCGATCGATTGATCGGCACCAAGGCTCTTTGCACGCAAGCCCAAGCCCAAGCCCAAGCCCAAGCCCAGGCGCAACGCCATCGCATGCTGTCCAGTGCGCTTGCACCGCTCTACCGTCTATCGGCTCGTATTCTGCTCGACCGCTATCGAACCGCCACGGTATCGCGAGGCTTAGTCTCGCTCTTCGCGACGGTGGGATCGATCCTCTTGATGCGCATCTGGGGTTTTGACTCGCGTGCTTTGCCGCTTGCGCTGCTAACGCAGGCACTGATTGCGATGATCACAGCGGGGGCCTATCGGGACCTCAGGCGCGAGCATGAGCGCGCGACATCGTATTTTGCGGCATTGCCTATTCCGGCGCCGGCGTTGGCTAGAGCGGACACCTTTGTCGTCGTTGTCAGCGGCTTGCCTTTTGCGGCTGCGTTGGCGATCGCGGTCGCACTGCATCGATCGGCTTCGAGCGTTGCCGGAACGGGAACATGCCTCGCCAGCGCAGCACTCTTCGTTCCGCTTCTTACAGCTCTACGCATACCGCAGGTTCATCTGCCGCGTCAATCCCTGATCGGTGCCTTCTTGTTGACCAGCACGTGGACAATCGGCGTCTGGTTACTTTTTCTTTAAAGGATCAAGATGCTGCGATTCGAAGGACTCGAAAAGCATTACGGTGGCAAAACCGTCTTCTCCGGGCTTGCTTACCAGTTTGAGGCCGGCTGTCATGCATTGCAAAGCCCGAACGGGAGCGGCAAATCGACACTGCTTGGCATGCTGGCAGGAGTGGTCGCAACAGACGGAGGCGAGGTGCGGATTTCGGGCGCCTCGCTGCAACGGGAGCCGCTGCAGGCGAAGGCCCGGCTTGCCTATGTGCCTGACGCTTGTCCGATCTACCCCTTCATGACCGGCCGCGAATTTCTCGCCCTGGTTGCGTCAGCGAAGCACTGCTCTCTCGGACCCGACACGCTTGAACGGGTGACGCGATTGGGTCTGGATCCCCATCTCGACATCCGTGTCGAACAGATGTCGTTGGGGACACAGAAAAAACTCATGCTATCGGCTTCGTCGATCGGCGATCCCGCTGTCATCATCGCCGACGAGCCCAGCATTGCGATTGACGACACGGCGCGAGAGGTGTTGATCGAATATTTTGTGACTGCGTCGAGGCACAGGGTTGTGCTGTTCTCAACCCATGACGACTCGCTGGCCCAGGCCTGCGGGGCTCGTGTGGTCACGATGTCTGATCTCGCTGAGCATACAAAGCGGTTCGCCGGTTCGCTTGGGCAAGACATAACGACCTCTCGGCCTGCTGCCGGTAGCCAAGGGTGAACCGCATCACATGGCCTTCGCTGGATGTGCTCTAGAAGTTGCTATAAGAGCTGCACCATCCGTGCTCAGCAACCAGCTTGGTCCCAAACAACGTGCAACCGCCGAGCGGCTCACCCGTCTTGCCTTGATAGAGGGAACAGGTGCTGCACTCCTGCCCAGCGCTGTAATTGGTGAACTTCGCCTTGTCGACAGTCGACGCATCCTGCTTGTAGCCGAGCTTTTGCGCGGCCGGGTCGGACTCGCTAAGCTCGGCGCCGTCGGCGGCGCTGAAGCGAGATAAGGCGAGCGAGGCGCTCGCCCCAAGGCTGAGAACGAGAAAACTGCGACGCGATGCCGTCATGCTTGGGCTTCATCCGGTCTGGGTTGACGAAAGAGACTCGGGCGGTTCAAACGCCATGTTTTCCTCACCGCTCCCCGAGAGTATTACAGCCTTGAGGCAACGGCGCATCGCCGTCGATTCGAACATCGTGCGGCGACCACGTGGTCACCCCAGAGGGAAGGCAGGAATGGCACCGCGGCTGTAGGCTTGAGCCTGACTGCGGAAAGGCGACGTTTCAATGGTGGTGCCCCCCACCGCCGTAATAACCGTGTCCTCCACCGTAATACCCGTGACCGCCGTAGTACCCGTGCCCATACCAGCCGTGCCCGCCGCCCCAATATCCGCCGAAGCCGATCGAGATTGCAGGCCCCCACCATGGATAGCCGCCGTAGTAACCCGGATAGGCTCCGTAACCCGGGTAATACACCGGATAGCCCGGATACCCGGGGAAGTAGCCAGGGTAGGCCGGCACAGCGTAGGCCGCGGTCGGTGCTGGCGCGCTCGACGATGCACCGGCTTGCGGCGGTTGTGGCACCGGCGTGCCGTCGGGGTTGAGCGGGATTTCACGCTGGGTGGCGCTGGCGGGTACCGTTGGGAAATAGCCATAGCCGTACGGGTAGTACCCGTAGGGGACGTAATAACAGCCACCCAGCACGAGCGTGCAGGCGAGGGCGGCCGCGCGTTTCGCATTCATGGAGCGCTCCTTCAGGCGGGGCATCGTGGCCAGACGATACCCACCTCGAAAGAGTACTCCTATGCCGCGACGGTGGCGCGCCTACTTAATTACCGCTGCTTGCGCCGTATCGCCGGTCGCTGCATTGAGCATGCCGCTGGGCGCGGTCACCCCGAGGTTATGGCCCAGAAATGACCAGACGTCGGCGGCCTGCGCAATGCGTTTGTCCGTCGGCATATAGCCATGGCTGGTCTGCGTCGCGACATCGATCAGCACCGGATTCGCGCAGCTTTGTGCGTGCTGAAGCGCCGCCACAAACTGGTACGAATGACTCGGAACGACGCGGTCGTCGTGATCGGACGTAGTCACAATGGTGGCCGCGTAGCAGGTGCCGTCCTTGATATTCTGCAGTGGCGAATACGCCCTGAGCCACTTGAATGCCAAGGGGTTTTGCGGCGAGCCGTATTCCGGCACCCAAAGCGCACCGCCGGAGAACCTGTCGAATCGCAACATGTCCATCACACCCGCGCCCGCATAGGCTGCCCCCATCCCCGCCGGATGCTGTGTGATGGTCGCGCCGACCAGCAGGCCACCGTTCGAATAGCCCTGCACGGAAAGGCGCTGCGGCGACGTGTAATGCGACTTCTCAAGGTAGTCAGCCGCGGCCATGAAGTCGTCAAACACGTTCTGCTTGTTCGCCAGCATGCCGGCCTGATGCCATGCTTCGCCGTATTCGCCGCCGCCGCGCAAATTGGCCACCGCGTAAATGCCGCCGAGTTCGAGCCACGCCGTGACAGAGGGTGAGTAGTACGGGGTGACAGGGTCCTTGAAGCCGCCGTACGAATACAATACGGTCGGATTGCGGCCGTCGAGCGGCAGGTCCTTGCGCATCGTGATGAACATCGGCACGCGGGTACCGTCCTTGGAGCGATAGAAGACTTGTCGCGTGACGTACTTCGACGCATCGAACGCGATCTTCGGCTGCGCGAACGTATCCGTCTTGCCGCTCGTGAGATCGACGTGATAGATCGTGTTAGGTTGCAGGAACGAGGCAAAACCATAGAACAGCTCGGGCATGTCGTTACGCCCGCTAAGACCGTCGATCGATCCGATCCCCGGGGTTTGCGGAGTCGGCAAACGCCTGCCATCCGGGTCGAATACGCCAAGTGCGCTTTTCGCATCGACCAGATATTGGACAACCACCTTGCCCCCGGCGAGCAGCGCTTCGTCGATCACCTGCTTCGATTCGGGCACCACTGTTTTCCAGTGTGCCGCGTCAGGATGTGCAAGATCGAAGGAAACGATGCGCCGTTTGGGCGCACCCGCTGTGGTCTGCATGAACAGGGTCGAACCGATATTGCCGAGCTGCATGTATTCGGCGTCGTTCTTCGTGAAGAGCGGCACGATCGGTGGGTCGATCCGGGTATGCGCGGGGTCGCCCAGGTTGGCGTAATAGAAGTCGTTGTTCGAGGCGGCTCCATTGCTCATCTGGATGTAGAGATAATGCCCGTCTTCCGAGACCGAAGCGCCAATGAACCATTCGGGTTTGTCGGGGCGCTCATAGACAAGGCGGTCCTCCGACTGGTCGTGGCCGATGACGTGGTAGTAAAGCTTCTGGTCGCGTACGGCCGCAGTCAGTGCCTTGCCTTCGGCAGGCGTCGGATAGCGCGAATAGAAGAAGCCCTTCCCGTCATTGGTCCACGAGATGTCGGAGAATTTGGCCCAGCGGACCACATCTTTCAGGTCCTGACCGGTCTTGAGATCGCGTACATGGTATTCGTACCAGTCGGAGCCACCGGCCGACAAGGCGTAACCGAGCCAGCGTCCATCGGGCGAGGGCACAAACTCGCCAAGGGCCACCGACCCGTCAGGGGACAGGGCGTTCGGGTCGAGCACCATCTTCGGCGCCGTGCCCAGCTCGTCCTGCATATAGATCGGCGACTGGTTCTCGAGGCCGTTGTTGCGCTGGAAAAACAGCTTGCCCGCGACACGGCGCGGGGCATTGAATTTTTCGTAGTTCCAGAGCGACTTGAGATTAGTCTGAAACCAGGCATGGAGGGGCAGTGCGTCGAGGTAGCGGCGCGTGAGCTGGTTTTCCGCGTCGACCCATTGCGCGAGAGCGGGGTTCGTTGCGTCTTCCATCCAGCGATAAGGCGCGGGAATCGCTGTACCGAACAGATGATCGATGGTGTCGTCCCGCATGGCAGCCGGGTAGGTCAGCGCGGGAGTCGTTTGCGCAACAGCGTGGCCAACAGCGAGTGAGGCGAGGGTCGCCACAAGCGCGGTGCTGATTCTTCTCAAGGTCGCTCCAAGTGTTTTGAAAGCCGTGCCGATGCAATCGATGGCCAAGCGGTTCGACAACTTACGGATTTCAATAAGAACTCGCAAGTCTGATGCAGCGAATGAATTTTACGAAGCCCTCAGGCGGTTGTCGTGTCAGTGCTGTGCGCCATCGTCCCCTGTCTTCGATCGAAAACTGACATCAAGTACGCATCATTTGACCTTCGGGTAAGCTTTCTGCATTGGCCCCCATGCAAAAGGAATCGAAGATGAAAGGCAAAACTGTCGTAGTAGTCGGAGGACTCTCTGGAATTGGTCGCGCGGTGGCCGAACGCGCCGCAGCCGAGGGCGCGCGCGTGATCGCCGTGGGGCGTCGCGCGACGCCGGCCGACTGGCGTTCGGAGATCGAGACTGCCAAGCTGGATGTGCGCGACGAAGCGGCCGTCGAACGGTTCTTCACGGGCATGGGTGCGATCGATCATATGGTGACCACGGCGGGCCCCGTGATCGGATCGTCGACGCTGGCAGAACTCGACATGAACGCCCTTAAGGATGCCTTCGACGTGAAGCTCTTCGGTCAGATCCGCACCGCGAAATATGCGGCGCGAGTGATCGCACGCGACGGCTCGATCACCTTTACCTCGGGATTGCTTGCACGCAAGGCCGTGGGCGGCACGATCGTCAAGGCGACCATGAACGCGGCCATTGAGAGCATGACCCGCACGCTCGCCAAGGAACTGGCGCCCGTTCGTGTGAACGCGATCTGTCCCGGCATGATTGACACCGAGATGTGGGGGCCCATGTCCGCAGAAGACCACCTGGCGATGGCAGTCAAGGTGGGGGCGGGCATCCCGGTAGGCCGGGTCGGCACCAGTGAGGAACTGGCCGACGCCTACCTGCTGCTGATGACCAATGGCTTCATGAGCGGCACCACCGTCGATGTCGACGGCGGGGGGCTACTGTAGATCGCCGAAGACGGTGACGCTCACAGCATCGATTTGCCCTGGCTCAGGATCTTGTCGCACACCTGCTTGGTCGCGGCAGCCTTCAGGCCGGCGCCGCTGAGATCGAGCTGCTTGCCGCCGCCGCTGTCGAGCACACCCTTGGAGCCATCCTGATAGCCACTGTCCGACGAAGACGAGGATGCACCGCCAGGGAGCTTGCTCATCAGCGAGTCCTTGACCGATGAAGCCCCGTTGCCGCTCAGATAATTGTTCTTGATGCAGAACTCGAGGACGCCGGCGACATTGCCGGTGCTGCTCGACGTCAGCGACTGGAGCGAGCCGCCGCCGAGACTGCCCAGGCTGCTGAGACCTCCCGCGGACGAGTCGGCGCCACCTTGCGAGCTGTTGCCCATTTGGGATTTCAGCATGTCGCTGATCTGCGCCTGGGCGCTTGCAACGGGCAGCAGGCTGACGAACAGGACTTGTATCGCTGCGGTGCGATAGACGTTCAATTTCATATCACGCTACCTTTTTTCCGAGTCGAATTAGCTTTCACTATAGACGCTGAAGGCGGCGTTGACTGTGACGGTGTGAGGGCTTGTGCGATGGCGTCGATAAACGCCCGTGTGACCGGAGGCAGCGTTCTGCCCCGCTTTTTCACGAGCGCGATGCGACGTACGAAGCGCGGATCGTCGATCGGCCGTGACACCAGTGTCGGCTCGGCGCGGATCTCGCGTGCGCTGGCGGGCAGGATCGTGACGCCCAGACCCGCGCGCACCAGGGCCACAGCGGTCATCATGTAGGTCGGCTCGCAAGTCAGCGCGGGGGTGCAGCCCGCATCTTCGAACGCGGCATCGACGACGGCCCGCACGCTGGTGCCGGCGGCGGTCAACACCACGGGAAAACGCGCGACGTCTTCGACATGCACGCGCCGCTTGCGCGTCAGTGGATGTCCGCTCGGGCAGATCACGCACAAGCGGTCTTCGCCCGCATGCAGCACTTCAAGGGCGGGGTCGGACACATCGCCGCCCGTCAGCCCGAGATCGACATCCTCATTGCGGACCAGCTGGTTTACCACACTCGCGACGACATCGCGGATGGTGAATGCCACCGTCGGCATGGTGTTCCTGAACGCGAGAATGAAGTCAGGCAGCACGCTGGCAGCGAACGAAGGCAGGCACGCGATGCGGATCTGCCCGCGCGTGCCTTCGCTGAGCGCACGCGCATCGTGCAACACGTTCTCCATATCGTGGAGCGACTTCTGCAGCACCGGCAACAACTCTCGCCCGACCGGCGTCAACGCCACGCTTCTGCTATTGCGGTCGAACAGACGTGCGCCGACGATGTCCTCGAGGCGGCGGATCTGCACGGTCAGGGCCGGTTGAGAGAGATGCAGTCGCCCCGCGGCCCGGGTGAAGCTGCCAGTCTGGGCGACGGCGATAAAAGCGCGGATTTCTCGGAGATTTAAATCCATCATGGAATGTAATTGCTGCGATCAAATCGTTTCAATTGTTTTATCGACGCTCCAAAACTACGCTTGAGCGCAATAAAAGACAAGATCGGAGACAACAACGTGCTGCCATTACTGGGTCTGGTTACTATCGTCGTGTTGCTGGCGGCGATTCTTTCGAAGCGAATGTCGCCCCTGGTGGCGCTGATCATCGTGCCGATCGTGGCCTCGCTGGTGGGTGGTTTCGGGCTGCAGACCAGCAAGTTCGTGATCGACGGCCTCAAGAGCCTCGCGCCCGTGGTCGGCATGTTTGTGTTCGCGATCCTCTATTTCGGCACGATTACCGATGCAGGCACGCTCGACCCGATCATCGACCGGATCCTGCGAATGGTCGGCACTCGGCCGACCCGCATCGTAATGGGAACCACGCTGCTAGCCCTGCTGATCCACCTCGATGGCTCAGGTGCGGTCTGCTTTCTGGTGACGATTCCCGCCATGCTGCCGCTCTACGACCGGCTCAATATGGATCGTCGGGTGCTGGCCGCGGCGGCGTCGATGGCGGCGGGTATCAACTTCCTGCCGTGGACCGGGCCGATGATCCGCGCCTCGGCCTCGCTCCATCTGCCGGTGTCGGCGCTGTTCAATCCGCTGATACCCATCCAGATCATCGGCCTCGTGTTTGTCTTTACCATGGCGTGGTGGCTCGGCCATCGCGAGGAAAAGCGGCTGGGCCTCACGGCGGCGGGCGGGTCGGTGCCGATGCCCACCCGTGAACTGAACGAGGAGCAGAAGGCGCTGCGTCGCCCCCGCAACTTCTGGTTCAACATCATCCTGACTGTCATCGTGCTGGGCACCATGGTCGCAATGGGCGAGAAAATTCCACCGGCGATCATGTTCATGGTCGGCCTGTGCATCGCACTGCTCGTCAACTATCCGAATGTCGACATGCAGCGCCAGCGCATCGATGCCCATGCGCGTGCCGCTTTGATGATGGCCGGTATCTTGCTGGCCGCAGGCGTGTTCACTGGCGTGATGCAGGGCAGCGGCATGCTCAAGGCGATGGCGCAGACCGCCGTGGGCTTCGTGCCGGCGTCGATGGCTGGCCACATTCCCGTCGCGCTCGGTCTGCTTTCGATGCCCTTAAGCCTGCTGTTCGATCCTGACTCGTTCTATTTCGGCGTGCTGCCAGTGATTGCGGAAGTGGCTGCACAACTCGGCGTTCCAGCCGTCAAGATCGGGCAGGCGGCACTGCTCGGCCAGATGACCACGGGCTTTCCGATCAGCCCGCTGACGCCGGCGACCTTCCTCGTCTGCGGACTGACCGGCATCGATCTCGCCGACCACCAGAAGTTCACGTTTCCCTTGTTGTTCGGCGCATCGATCGTTATGACGATCGCCTGCGTCGTGCTGGGTATTTTTCCTCTTTGATCGAGCAGGACCAGGATGTCAGCAGTCAAGCAAACAGGTGTGGTGAGGCTCGGTGCGGGCGCGGGCTATTCAGGCGATCGCATTGAACCGGCGGTCGAACTCGCGGAGTACGGCGCGCTCGATTACCTCGTGTTTGAATGCCTCGCCGAGCGCACGATCGCACTGGCTCAGCAGGCACGGCGCAGCGATCCCGAGAAGGGCTACGATCCCCTGCTCGAAGCGAGGATGCGGGCGGTTCTGCCCATTGCTGTGCGTAACAAGGTCAGGATCATTTCAAATATGGGTGCGGCCAACCCCGTGGCTGCCGCATGCCGAACGGCTGCGATTGCGCAATCGCTCGGCCTGGGTGGCCTGAAGATCGCCGCGGTCAGCGGTGACGATGTGCTCGAGGTTGTCAGGCGAGGCGACTATCGGTTCGAAGAGTCTGGCGAAGCGGTGGCGAGTTTTGCGGATCGCATCGTCTCGGCCAATGCGTATCTGGGCGCGGAGCCCCTGGTGGCCGCGCTGCGGGCGGGCGCCGACGTTGTATTGACCGGTCGCGCGGCTGACCCCTCATTGTTCACGGCCCCGCTGATCCATGAGTTCGGCTGGGCCTTCGACGACTGGCAACGGCTCGGACAGGCCACTGTGGTCGGCCATCTGCTCGAGTGTGCGGGCCAGATCACCGGTGGTTACTTCGCCGACCCGGGTTTCAAGGACGTTGCCGATCTTGCTCGACTAGGCTTTCCGATCGGCGAGGTTTCCACGGATGGCTCGGTTGTCATCACCAAGCTTACACAGTCGGGCGGTCGAGTGACGGAGGCGACCTGCAAGGAGCAACTGCTCTACGAAATCCATGATCCACAACGCTATTTGCAGCCGGATGTCATAGCGGATTTCTCGACGGTCCGAATCACCGAGGAAGCCTCCAACCGTGTTCGCGTAAGGGGGGGGCGCGGCACGCCGCGCACATCGACGCTCAAGGTGTCGGTGGCCTATGTCGACGGCTTTATCGGCGAGGGCCAGATTTCTTACGCGGGTCCCGGCGCTGTCGCCCGAGGCCGGCTCGCACTCGATATTGTCAGGGAGCGGCTGAAGATGACTGGCGTCGACACCCAGGAACTGCGTTTCGACCTGATCGGCATCGACGCACTGCACGGCGAAATGCGCGGCGCGCAGCACGGCGATCCATACGAAGTGCGTGCACGGGTTGTCGGTCGCACGCTCTCGCATGAGCAGGCCGTACGCATCGGCAACGAGCTCGAAACACTCTATACCAACGGTCCGGCTGGCGGCGGCGGTGTCACCAAGACCGTCCGTGAAGTCATCGCCGTGCAATCCGTCTTGCTGCCCCGCGAATGCGTGCAGCCTTCATTTGAACTGGTTGAGGTCTGAATGAAACTCCGGCAACTGGCGCACTCACGCACAGGCGACAAGGGCAACACGCTCAATGTCTCGGTGATTTGCCACAACGCTGATGACTATGCACACCTGCTTGCGTATGTGACGCCCGAGCGCGTCAAAGCGCACCTGAGCGATGTGGTCCGCGGGGAGGTCACTCGCTACGAGTTGCCCTTGATCGGTGCGATGAATTTTGTCCTCAAGAATGCGCTAGGGGGCGGTGTCACGCGTTCACTCGCGCTCGATGCACATGGCAAATCGCTGAGTTCGGCGCTGCTCGACCTCGATGTCCCCGAGCCGGAGCGCGACGTGCCCAGCAGTGGCAGCACACGCTGATGGGGAAGAATGCGTGACGCAGTAGTGTACGTACCCACAATCGGCACAATTCGGGCTGAGAGCGTGCGAATAGCAAAGGTGTCGGCCAACAGGCAAACAAGCTTCGGCTTGGCTTCCTACGCGGGTACGACGCGTTCCTTGTCAAAACAGGAGGAGATATGGTGTCCGCTGCAAAGTCGAACGAAGCCAGTCAGTCGCAACAGATAGCCCGGCAGCGCAGGGTGCCCAGCTCCGCGACCCAGACTACCAAGACTCAAGTCGAAGACGTGCCATACACGCTGGCCGGAGCAAGGACGTCGCCATTGTCCGGGGCGCTCCGCATCGCCTGCGCATGGTTGCTGACTGCCTCGACGGTCTGCCACCCCGGCACCGCATCGGCGAAGGCGATCCAGACTGCGATCGATGATCCCGCCGCGGCCTGCAGTGCACTCGGACAGGCATCGATCAAAGACACACAAATCGAATCCGCCAGCGTGCTGCCTGCCGGCAGCAGTTTCAAGGATCCCGATGGCAAGCCCGTGCAAACCTCGACGGCAGTATGCCGTGTGGTCGCTACGGTCAGTACCGAGCCGGCAGAACACGTCGGCATTGAGGTGTGGCTCCCGCTCGACGGATGGAACGGTCGGTTGCTCGGCGTCGGTTCGGGCGGCTTTGGCGGTTCGATTGTCTATAGCGAACTCGCACCGGCGGTCGCGCGGGGCTTTGCCGCCGCCAATACGGATACGGGCCATCGCGGCGGCGCGCAGGGTGCGGTCGGCCAGCGCCTCGACTGGGCCACCAACCCGACGCAACTGCGCGACTGGGGCCATACGTCGATCCACTTGATGACAGTCGCGGCCAAGGCGATCGTGCAGTCCTACTACGGCCATGGTGCCGCGCACGCTTACTACAGCGGATGCTCGACCGGTGGTGCCGAAGCAATGGAGGAAGTCGAATACTATCCGGAGGACTACGATGGCGTGCATGCGGGCTCACCGGGCATGGGCTATAGCCATTTGATGGAGAGCTTTCTGTGGGGTGCGCGGTTGCCGGCCCAACAACCTGATTCGAAGCTCACCCCGGATGCACTTGCCGTGCTCAATCATGCCGCGCTCGAGCATTGCGGCGGCGACGGGGCCGTGAGGGACGGCTTTCTCGCCAATCCACTGGCCTGTCACTTCGACCCCGCACAGGTTCAATGCAAGGCCGGGGATGACCCTGCGCATTGCCTGAGTGCCGCGCAGGCGCATGAAGCCGCTCGACTGTATTCACCGGTACTGGACGCACGCACTGGCAAGGCGCTCTATCCCGGCTTTGCACCCGGGAGCGAGAGCCAGTGGGCCTTGATCCAGGGCGCACTGGTGCCGAACTATGCGCAACCCCTGGTCGCTAATGTGGTGTTCAACAATCCCAACTGGGACTGGACGACATTTGATTTTGCGGCTGACGGCGATCGGCTCGATGCGAAGCTCGCACCGTCCAGCGACGCCATGCATACCGACCTCACGCGGTTCAAGGCGCACGGCGGCAAGCTCATCATGACGCAGGGCTGGTCTGATTCATTGAATGCGCAGACCTTGCCGATCGAATACTTTGAAGACGTGGCGCGGCGCGAGGGTGGGGTGCCCAAGACCCAGCACTTCTTCCGTCTCGTGATGGTGCCGGGCATGAGCCACTGCGGCGGCGGTCCCGGTGCAAACACGGTCGGAGGGGGGGTGCCACCGGTCAGTACCAGCACCGATCGCGATGTGGTCAGCGCGTTGCAGGCCTGGGTCGAGCACGATCAGGCGCCGAGTTCGTTTATCGCAACCAAGTACATCGGCGACAAGAAAGAGACAGGCGTCCAGTTCGAGCGTCCGGTCTGCGTCTATCCGACTGTGCCGACGTACGACGGTCATGGCGATCGGAACGCAGCGAGCAGTTTCCGCTGCGAACCGGCTGCGCGACTTATTCGGCCGTAGGAGCCACAACCACAGGCTCCGGCGTCGGCCGGATTTCCTGCAGCAGATAGCCGAAGCCGCGCACCGTCACGATCTCGACGCGGCAATGCTCGATCTTCTTGCGCACCCGATGCACGTAGACCTCGATGGCGGTATCGCCGAGGTCGCGGCCTGAACGCGTGAGGTGGTCTTGCACCTGTGCCTTGCTGACCACCCGGCCATGACGCACCAGCAGCATTTCGAGCACGGCGAACTCGCGCGGCGAGAGTTCGAGGGGCTTGTTGTCGTGGAAGATGCGCTGGTCGACACCCGACAGGCGCATGCCGCCCAGCAGGACTTCCGGGCGCATTTGTTCGCTGGCCGCGCCTTTGCGGCGCAGGATGGCATTGATGCGTGCCTCGAGTTCGGCGGGTTCGAACGGCTTGAGAATGTAGTCGTCGGCCCCGTTGTTCAGGCCTTGCACGCGATCGTGCAGTTCGTCGCGCGCCGTCAGGATGATGACGGGGGTGACCTGGTTAGTCTTGCGAAAGCGCGACAGCAGGGTCATACCATCGATGCCCGGCAAGCCGAGATCCAGAATGATCAGGTCATGGCTATGCTGGGCAAGCGCCTGCTCGGCGAACACGCCGTCATGAACCATGTCGACACTCATGCCTGATTGCTCGAGGCTGCTCTGGATGCCACGCGCAATCGGGCGCTCGTCTTCAATCAAAAGAATTCGCATAACACTCGCTTTTCGCGACAAAAGTAGACCGGCGGTACCGAATCGAACGCAGCGCTCACGGATGAGCCTGACCGGCCTGGAGTTACAGAAAGCTTACAAGTCGGATAATAGCCCTAAAGGGCCATGGAATTGCGCATTGTGAAGAAGGAATGGGAGGAGGTATGTAACTGACGCCACTTAAATTATTACCGTTCGGTACGGTGGCTTCCTTTTAAATCGGTAGGCGTGACATACTCGCACCCCCGGTGAGTCCAACGCAAAAGTGCGTGGCACGGTCAACATGGATCCGTGCCATCTTCTCGAACCGACGTCCCCCGCTACCGGTGGCCGCGCTTCGCAGGCCCGGATTCGCCCCCGGGAGCGGCCTTGCCCCAAGTCGGCGTCATGCTTGTTGTCGCGCTTTTGCGCACCATTTCCGCCCTTCCCTACACGATCGTCGCGCGCTTCGGCAGCGGACTCGGCGCGCTGTTGTTCGCGATCCCCAGTCGACGCAAACACATCGTTCTCGTCAATTTGCGCCTGTGTTTCCCGGCGAAGACGTTGCTTGAGTACGAGGCGCTCGGCCGCGAACATTTTCGTCACGTTGTGCGAAGTTACCTTGAGCGCGGCTTCCAATGGTTCGGCAATGAGCGGTCGATTCGCAAGCTGGTCCAGCTTGAGAGCGAAATCGACCTGGATGACAAGAATGCGCCGCCGACGATCTACATGGGTTTCCACTTCGTGGGCATCGAGGTCGGCTGCATGCTGTACTCGTTGAACCTGCCGATTGCAGCGCTTTACACGCGCATGTCAAACGCGGGTTTGTGCGAGGTCGCGCGGAAGCAACGGGGCAGGTTCGGTGCGGAGATGATCGAGCGCGGAACCAGCGCACGAAAGGTGCTCGGTCTGCTGCGTGCGGGAAAACCCGTGATGCTCGCCGCGGATATGGACCAGGGCATCGAGAACTCGGTATTCGTGCCGTTTTTTGGTGTGCAGGCTTGCACGCTGACTTCGATCTCGCGGCTCGCCAAACTCGGCAAGGCGCGCGTGGTGCCTTTCGTGACGGAAGTGCTACCCGACTTCCGCGGCTACAAGCTGCGTATTTTCAAGCCGCTTCAGGATTTCCCCTCAGGGAGCGACACGGTTGACGCGCGCAGCATGAACGAATTTCTCGAGGCGCAGATCATGCGGTTTCCCGAGCAGTACTACTGGGTTCACCGTCGCTTCAAGAACCGGCCCGTCGGTGTGGCCGGGGTGTATTGATCGAGCGGGCACATCGACGCGCGCCGGCGTAGGGCGCGTGGGGCGATGCGCCTGGTGACGGTTAGCGAACCGATGCTTCCATTTCCACATCGTCATACCGGGCGCCCGCATCGAGCCGGGCAAACGTCGGGTCGGCTTTCTCGAACTCTTTGGGCCAGACGACCCGAGGGCTGCTGCCGCGGATGAACAGGATTGCGCAGAAGGCAACAAAAGCCCAGATACACAGCACCACCGTCAAAGCGCTCATTTTTCTTCCCCGAACCGTTTCCCGTTCCACTGCGGTCCCCACCTCGAGACCGATGTGGGCCGCTGCAACCCATATCAATGGGGTAAGGGAAGTGTGCTCCGTGGGTTCCTCGTGCGATTGATCGAATAGCAGACCGTTTTCGGGTTATTTCGACGAGGAACCCAGGGCGTCCCTACGTTCAGTAAGTACCCATATAGTCGCGCTTGCCAATGTCGATGCCGTTGTGGCGCACGATGGCGTAGGCGGTCGTGATATGGAAGAAGAACTGCGGCAGGCCATACGAGTAGAGATACGCGCTGCCGATGAGCCGCTTTTCTTTCGGCGTGCCCGGGCGCAGCACGATTTCGCGGTTTTCGCTGCCTTCGAACTGAGCGGTGTCGAAAGCGCCAACATAGGCGAGTGCCTTGGCGATCAGTGCCTGAAGGTCGTCGAATGTCACTTCCGTGTCAGCCCATGACGGCACTTCAACACCCGCGAGACGCGACGCGATGCCCTTGGAGAAATCGGCTGCGATCTGTACCTGGCGCACCAGCGGAAGCATGTCCAACGCCAGGCGGGCCTGCAGCAGGGCGTTCGGATCGATGTTTTTCTCGCTCACATGGGCTTCGGCTTTCTTGAGCACCTCGGACAGGGCGGTCAACATTTGCTTGAGAACCGGGACGGATGCGCTGTAGAGAGACGGGGTCATGAATACTCTTTTCGGTCGAGGTGGATCGTCGACGCGGAAGAGTCCGCATCGACGTTGGAAAGATTGGAACGAATTCTCGGCGGCGGCCCGGGCGGTGTCGGCAAGGGTCACCTGCTCGGCCCGGATGTGCTGCAACGCTCCCGCGGGGATTCAACGGGCGACGTCGAGCTCGACATTGTAGCGAGCCCGGCGTGCCGTGCCCTCAGGAATTGCGGGTGGCGGCAAACGCTTCGCCTTTGCGCAGTTCCCAAAGCGCGGCCATCAGAAAGAGCACCGCACTGGCAAGCAGTACGGCGACCAAAGCGCCGGGTCCGACGTTACGCATGAGCGTGCCGGTCACAATCGGTCCGCCGAAGCTGGCGAGACTCCACGAAGCGCTCACGACGGAACTTGCCGAGACAAGTGCGGCGCCGCGGAAGCGCTCGCCGCAGGCGACAAGGGATAGCGTATAGATGCTGCCTGCGGCCGCCCCGAGAACGAACAGAAGCGGCCAGCAGAGCCACGGTCTGGGCGCTGCCCACGGCAGCAGGGGCAACAGCGCGATCACGGCCAGCGCGGCGCCGATGTGGACACGAGCGCGGCCGAACCGGTCGGCGAGCCATCCGATCGGTACCTGCATGAGCGTGTCGCCCAGCAGGACGGCCGAGCCGAACAACAAGGCAAGCCTTTCCGGCACGCCGTCGGACATGGCGAACAAAGGTAGCAGGGAGAGCGCGAGCGTGTCGAACAGCGCGAAGAAGGCGGTGCCGGCGACGATGGCGGGCATGCGCGGCACGACGTGGCGCCAGCTGCCATGCGGGCCATGCGAAGAGGCGGTGGAGGCGCCCGCGCGAACCAGACCGATCGCGGGCAGCGCGAACAGGAAGATCGCGCTGCAAACGGCGAACCGCGTGGTATGCCAATCCCCGATCAAGCTGACGAGCACAGGGCCGGCCATCTGGAACAAAGTGAAATTCGTTGCGTAGATCGCAACCAGACGGCCGCGGTTCGAGTCATCGGCGAGCTCGTTCACCCAGGCTTCGCCGATCGTGAAAAGCAACATGAGCGAGGCGCCGCTGAGCAGTCGCAACCCCGCCCAGACCCAGAGGTTGGCGGTGAACTGCATGAGCAAGGTGGCAAGTGCCACCGTGATGGCCGCGCCTGCAATGACTTCACGCGCACTGAATCGCTTAATGATGAGGCTGACCAGCGGGATCACCATCAAACCGCCGCCAGCCTGCATGGCCGTCATGAGACCGACCACGTCAGCGCCGTACCCCGCCTGAGTCAGTGTGAGGGCCGTGAGCGGCAGCGTGGCGCCGAGGCCCAGGCCGACGACGGCTACGCTCAGGATCAATCCAACAAAGTCGCGCGAAATCATTTTTTCAGAGGCATCAAGGGTCGGCACGCCCGCGCCTGACGTCATCCCAGGACGGATCGACCGCGACGGCAACTCAAGCGCCTCGCCGCATCCTCAAGTCCTGTGCAACCGAGGTCCCTTCCACAAGAGGAGACATCGTGTCTAGCGCTCAGCGTGCCACGCATGATACAGGCGTGGTGAGCGTCTCAGCGTCAGTCCACGTCGACCACGATTTTCCCGCGCGCCGTGCCGCCGGTGATGGCCTCGTAGGCCTGTTCGGCCGAGCGCAAGTCGAAACGACGCGGATCCAGAACGGGCACGAGCTTGCCCGCTTCGGCCAGACGTGTCGCTTCGCGCAATATGTCACCGTGGTGCGCACGATGGGTTCCCGTGAGCAAGGGATACAGCGTGAAGACGCCCGAATAGCTCGCTTCGCGGAACGAGAGCGGCGCCAGCGCGTGCGTACCCCAGCCGAGCGCGCTGACCACATGGCCGAAATGCTTCACGGCTGCGAAGGACGCATCGAGCGTCGCACCGCCAACCGTATCGACGACTACGTCGAATCCCTCACCCTGGGTGGCCGAAGCCACGTACTGTTCGACCGACTGCGCTCGATAGTCGATCGAGATTGCGCCAAGGCGACCTAGGAGCCCGGCATCGCGTTCGCTGGCTGTGGCAAACACCTGTGCTCCGAGTGCGGCCGCAAGTTGCACGGCGACATGCCCGACGCCGCCGGCCCCTCCCTGCACGAGCACCGTTTGCCCTGAAAGCACATGCGCGCGGTCGACAATGCCTGAATAAGCCGTGATGAAGGCGAGCGGCAGGGCGGCTGCTTCGCGCAAGGAGAGGTTGGCAGGCTTCAGGGCGAGCAGCGCTGCATCGACCGCTGCATACTGGGCCAGCGAGCCCTGGATGCCGCCCACGCCGCCAGTCATGCCATAGACCTCGTCACCGACCTTGAAGTCCTTCACCCCCGAGCCAACCTGCTCGACCACCCCCGCCATATCGATCCCGAGTACGAGCGGCAGCAGATGTTTGGCGTGGGCCGCGGCGCCTGCGCGGATCTTGGTGTCCAGCGGGTTCAGCCCGCTTGCGGCAATCCTCACCAGCACCTCGCCTGCCGCCGGTTGCGGACGCGAGATTTTCATCCAGTCGAGTGGGCCATTGTGGCGATGGAGGACAAGAGCGTGTGAGGTCATGATGGGCCTTTCGGTTGATTGAACGTTTCGATGTGTTCATACTCGGCCATGCGAAAAGGTATGTAAATAAACGTATCGGCATGAACCTCAAACGAAAATGCATAGAGCAGATCTGGAGTGGAGTGACGTTCGTGTCTTTCTGGCGATTGCGCGTCTTGGCACTTTGGGCGCGGCCGCCAAACAACTTGGGCAGACGCAACCGACCATGGGCCGGCGGCTGCGGATGCTGGAACAGGCGGTCGGCTACACCTTGTTCCAGCGGACGTCAGAGGGTTTCATATTGACCGACGAAGGCACGATGGTTCTTACGCATGCCGAACGGATGGAAGAGGAAGCGTTGAACTTTACGCGTGCGCTGTCGGGTTCAGACGCGCGTTTGACCGGCTCACTTCGCGTGTCGTCATCGGACTGGTTTGGTGTTCATGTGCTGACGCCCGTGTTTGCCCGGTTCCTCGCGGCCCACCGAGGGGTGGCGCTCGAACTGCTTACCGATGCGCGTCGATATAGTCTCGCGCGGCGCGAGGCGGAGCTCGCTTTCCGGATCACGCCGTTCGACGAGCCCGACATCATTCAGCGCCGGCTCATGCATGTCGACTATGCGCTATACGGCCACGTCGATCTCCCGCCTCCGAGAGCCGGCGATGGCAGTGGGCAAGCGCTGATCAGCATGGACAGCGCTTTCGGCGCATTGCCGGACGTCACCTGGGTCAAGAAGATGCTGCCCGACGCGACAATAGGTTTCGGCAGCAACAACCGCGGCGCTCAGGCGCGTATGTGTGCGGAAGGCCTCGGGTTTGCCGTGCTGCCTTGCCCGCTCGGCGACACCACACCGGGGCTCCGGCGTGTCGATCTTGGCGAGGCGCCTCCGGGCCGCGATGTCTGGCTCGGCTATCACCGCGACCTGCGGCGCCTTGCCCGGTTGCGCGCGCTATTGGACGTAACGATCGAGGCGCTCGCCAACGTCTGATCGTTCGCGTCCTTATAGGGGCTTCACAAACCTCAGCGTCATTCTGTCCGACTCCCCGATCGCTATCATGCGGGCGCGATCGTCGGCCCCGCCTGCCAGCGTGGGTGGCAAGGCCCACACGCCCTTTGCGTAGTCCTTGGTGTCGCGCGGGTTGCTGTTGACGTCGCTCCTGCCGGCAAACTGGAAGCCAACCGCTTTCGCATGCTCGATCACATAAGCCTCAGGCACATAGCCTGTCTTGATCACCTGTTCGATCGAGATGCCCGGTTTGGCGCGATGCTCTTCGACGCCGAGCACACCGCCAGGCTTCAACGCCGCATAGAAGGCGCGCAGGTTGGCATCGAACTGCCCGTCCTTGATCCAGTTATGAATATTGCGGAATGTCAGCACCATGTCGGTGCTGTTTGCCGGTACACCTGTGAACTGACCCGCACGCAGGCTGCCGACGCTGACCTGATCGAATACGGCAGGGTCGCGAGACAATCTTTGGGTGAAATGTGCGCGATCCTGAGTAAATTCGCCGGCGAGTGCCGGGTCGTTACTTTCGTAGAGCGCTTCGTAAAGTTTGCCGTGCTCACGTAAGTAGGGCGCGAGAATCTCGGTGTACCACCCGCCACCCGGTGCAATCTCGACGACGGTTTGTTCGGGCTTCACTCCGAAAAACGTCAGCGTCTCCTCGGGATGCCGATAAACATCGCGAGTGCGAAACGCCTCGGTGCGTTGGGGGCCATGGATCGCGGCGTCGAGCGCGTCGGCGGCCGACGCGTCTGCCGCCAGCGCCGCCGGCGCGGCCACGGTGGCAAAGACGATTACCGAACTTAGAACAGCGGCACGAAACAGTGGATGGCGAAAGGCGGCAAGGAACGAAGCGGGGGTCTTCATTGGGGTGCAAGGGGGGCGGGTAGGGGAGGCACTCATTTTGCCTAACTTCCGCGTTGCGCGCCCGATGCACGCACGGTCGCTAAACACGCAACGTACGTAAAAATTGTGCGGTTTTTTTTGCTTCGCGATGGCGCCAAAATGATGGAAGCGCTAAAAGTACGATTTCGTCCCGTGGTTCGTCCGACGGTGAGCGGTGGCCAATTAACGTAAACCCCAATGCAGCGTTGGGCCGGATGTTCCGATGTCGAGATAGGAGCGCGAACTCTATGATTCGTCCGCAAACTGCAGACATCGCGATTGACGTCGAGCCGAACGCCATGGAGAACGGTCGCTACCGCTCCGGCCTCGCTGAAGAAGTCCTGGCGTCCGAACAAAGTGTGCTGCGTCTGATCACGCGTAACACCCCCTTGCCGGAACTGCTGGCCGAGGTGTGCCGGCGCGCCGAGGCGCTGCTGGGCGCAGGCACCTCGTGCACCATCCTGCTGACCGATGTCGATGGTCAGCATGTCAGGGTCGGGGCGGCGCCTTCCTTACCCAAACATTACAGTGCGTCGATCGACGGCACCCCGATCGGACCCTGTGCGGGGTCTTGCGGAACTGCGATCTACTTGCAGCGCATGGTGGTGGTCGAAGACATCGCCACCGATCCGCTCTGGGAAGACTATCGTGACCTTGCATTGCCGCTCGGCTTGCGCGCGTGCTGGTCGATCCCCTTCGAGGGCGATGCAGGCACGGTAATCGGCGCATTTGCGGTGTATCACCGTACTACGCGACGCCCCACCGAGGAGGAAGAGGCGATCCTCCGCGATATCAGCCATAGCGTGGGGCTGGCCGTTCATCAGGACACGATGGCGCGGCGTCTTGCACAGAGCGAGGAGCAGCATCGACTTGTCGTCGATAATCTGCGCGAGGGCATCGTCGTGCAATCGCGAGCGGGAATCGTGCTCGCATGCAACCCGAGCGCACAGCGCATGTTGCGTGCGACCGGCGACCTGGTGGGCCGCGACATCTACTCAGTGATGCGGCTCGCCCGCAACGAAAATGGCGAGGTGCTTCCCGAGCATCAGTGGCCCACCCGCCGCGTGCTCGCTACGGGTCAGCCGTTGCTCGAGTACACCATCGGACTGGAGCTGGTGAGCGGTGAAACCATCTGGCTGACAGAGAATGTCGTTCCGATCATTCGTCCGGGCGAAACGGAGCCGAGCGCGCTGCTCGTCTCCTTCAACGATATCGGGCCCGAGCGTGAAGCACAGCAACAACTCAGATATCTGGCGACGCGCGACTCGTTGACGGGGCTCTACAATCGGGCTTTTCTGTCCGAACGTATGCGCGAGCTGCTCGCGCCGCAGGAGGGCGAGGGCGTGCCTGCCCGTGTGGCCATCCTGTTTGTCGATCTCGACGGGTTCAAGAAAGTCAACGATACGGCGGGGCATGAGGCCGGCGACACGCTCTTGCGGCATGTGGCCCATCGTCTCTCGCAATGTGTGCGTGAGGAAGATACGCTCGCACGGGTCGGTGGCGACGAGTTCGTGGTGGTGGTCAGCGGCTACCAGAGCATTGCGGATCTCGCCACGCTCGCCGAGCGTGTGCTCGAAAAGATCGCCGTGCCGTTCGCGGTGGCGGGCAACGAATACTATCTGGGCGTGTCGATCGGGATCAGTGCCAGCCCCGAGGATGGGCAGGACGCGACCTCATTGATGCGCAACGCCGACTCCGCGATGTATCACGCCAAGCAGAATGGGCGGAACAACTACCAGTTTTTTACGGCGGATCTGAACCAGCACTTGCAACGGCGCTTTCTGATCGAGCAGTCATTGCGCCGGGCGCTTGCAGCCGGCGAACTCAGCCTCGTCTACCAGCCTGTCGTAGATAGCCGGGTGGGCAAGACCGTCGGCGCGGAAGCGTTGCTGCGCTGGTTCAACCCGGAACTGGGGCATGTGTCGCCGGTGGAGTTCATTCCGATCGCGGAAGACACCGGTCAGATCGGGATGATCGGCGACTGGGTGCTCGAACGTGCCTGCATG
Organism: Burkholderiales bacterium; assembly: GCA_026225235.1. Lineage (GTDB taxonomy): Bacteria > Pseudomonadota > Gammaproteobacteria > Burkholderiales > Burkholderiaceae > Pararobbsia. Next base: position 168,386 of record JAMFSK010000114.1, on the reverse strand, counting down.
CAGGCGGCCGAATGGCGTAGAACGATTGCGCCTGAACTTGTGATTGCAGTCAATTTGTCACCAAGACAGTTCAACGAGGGGCTCGTCAATCGGGTCAAAGCGTGCCTTGAACGTGCAGGGCTCGCCGCGCATGCGCTTGAACTCGAGATCACGGAAGGCCTGCTGATGGGTGACAGTGAAGTGCTGCTGCCGATGCTCACTGCGTTGACCGACCTCGGTGTCCGCATTTCCGTCGACGATTTCGGCACTGGCTACTCTTCACTGTCTTATCTGAAGCGGTTCCCGCTGCACAACCTCAAAGTCGATCGCTCATTCGTCGCGGGCTTGCCCGAGCATCGCGACTCGGTCGCGATTACCCAGGCTGTGGTGGCGATGGCGCACTCGCTCGGCATGAATGTCACAGCCGAGGGCGTAGAGACCACCGAGCAGGCGCTCTTTCTGCAATCGATCGGTTGTGACAAACAGCAGGGCTATCTGTTCAGCAGACCGGTCGAAGCAACGATCTATGCAGAGGGCCTGCATCGCGTCACGCATCGTATTGGTCAGCCCTGAGAAACCCAGCGCGCCGGTTCATCCGACTTACCGAACTGGGCTTGATACGTGGTCCGGTTGCGTGCAATTTCGCTCGCGCTCGGCGGATAGTCTGCCGGCGTGGTCGGCACGACACCTTCACGCTGGGCTTCGACGAGTTGAGCACGGACTTGTTCGCGGGTGAGGCCATCGGCAGAAGCTGCTGTGGCGAACGTGGCGCCAGCGACGGCGGTAATCAGGAGGGCGGCGGTAGCGGCAAGAGTCTTCATGGTGGTTCTCTCCGAACAGTTGGAAAACGCGGCCGTTGAAGTGGAGTGGTCACGATAGTCGGCTGAGACTATGTGTCCATGATGAGCCCGCGATTCGCACGGAACGCTTGCACGCAGATGACGAATTGTTCATGTTCGCGGATCGGGAGGAGGGCGATGCCTGCGAGGTGGTAAAAATTGAAGCCCGCGCGGACGCTAACCAGGCGGGCCTTTTTTGTGGACGAACCCTCACATGAGGATCTCCTCAACGCTGCGTCAGAACGCTCTGCGCAGCCGGAATAAATAGCTATCGAACAATCGCTGCATCGTCTCGAGCGCGCCGTCGTGCGTCACACCCCAACCAGGCAATTGTCCGTCAAGATTCATGCGGGCCAGTCCATAGAGAAAGGCACGTGCCGATAGCAGGGTGTCTTCGACCGATACGCAATACAGATCACCGTCCGCGGCGGCAGCGGTGATCAGGCGCTTGAGACCGATGCGGATTTGTTCGTAGCTCTCGGCGAGACTCGATCCCTTGAAATCGAACAATGAATGGCTCGACATGACCTGAAAGTGCACAGGATTATCGTAGGTCCAACGCAAGAATGCATGGCCGGCGGCGCGGCATTGATTCAACGCGGACGAATGCGAGGCGTCGAGAATCGCGCCTTGCAGCGCAGTCACGAGGCTCGACATCGCCTCTTCAGCAATCGCGGTCAACAAATCAGACTGGCTCTTTAAAGAATGAGAAGGCTCGGTGGTCGCAATCACTTGCTCTGCTGCCTGGCGCACCGAGTCCGAGTTGATGCCACCTTCTTTAATCAATGAGATGGCGGCCCGCATTAGAGCAGGGCGAAGTAATGCGTCTTGTGCGCGTTCGGCTACTGACACAGCAGGCACTCCTGTCTGTTGAGCAATAAGCGGGATCTATGCGACGAGATCGGGAATATACGAGAGAGACGCCAATCTGCACAGCGAAAGCGAGAAGCTTACGGAATACTGGGCGGCACATCAATACGATATTGGATAATTTTACGGATCAGGCGTTTTGTAATCTTGTGAAATATGGACGTGGCTACGATCGCTTATCGCAGAATTCAATAAATTTCCGACCTCGTGGGATTCTGGTGGAAGTTCTTCCTCTATATTTTCGGTTGGCAGCGGAAATATTTTTTATTCTCATCGAGTATATTTTTCCGACATCGCTCGTGCGGGTTTTCCCGATTGCGCGCTGACTGCAAATGATCGGGCGATTCACACTGTGTGCAGAAATACATGTAGGTAAACACATCGAGCTCAATCCCGCCAAGCTCTTGGGCCGAAGAGGGATATACCGTTGGCGAGCGTTGGCGGAAAAATCAAACGGCTGTCTTAAAAGCCGCGCGCGATAGTAACTAATCCAAGCCCCCGAGATACGGGGATATGAAGCCTTTAGGCTTTACATTTTCAATCGTGTGAATAGGGCGCGTTCACCGCGGAAAATCTAAGCATGGCGAAACAGAAATTAATCGTCTCCGTCACACCTTTACTGATCCGCTCCTGAGCGTCGGGAACCCGGCAGATTTCTCCGGCCTGCGGTATTGTGGGAGCCCTTTCAAGCGAGGAGCGATTCATGACGCAGGTTGCTGTTGTTTCGATCAATACCGCCAAGCCGGGCCAGGAGGCCAAACTCGAAGCTGCGCTGCGCGCACTTGTCGAGCCCAGCCGCAAGGACTCGGGTTGCATCACTTACGATCTGCATCGCGACATTCAAGACCCGCGCACATTTGTCTTTTTCGAATTGTGGGAAAGCCTTGAACTGCTGCAAGCGCACGGCAAGGCGCCGCACGTGGCGGCGTTCGGCGCGCAACGGGGCGATATCGTGGAAAGCAGCATCCTGCGTTTTCTCGACAAAATCACGGACTGAGTCGTGCGACGGGCGTGATTTGCCGCGGATCGGTTCGCAATTCGATCAGTGCAGCGACGCCCGCTTGCTGCGCGCGCTCAAATGCCGCGGCGAAATCCTCGGTGCGCTCGACACGCTCGCCGTGCGCGCCGAACGATTTCGCCAAGGCAACGAAGTCGGGGTTGAGCAGATCGGTCGCCGAGACTCGACCCGGGTATTCGCGCTCCTGATGCATCCGGATGGTCCCGAGCATGCTGTTGTTCACAACGATGACGATGACGGCCGCCCCATACTGAACCGCGGTCGCGAGCTCTTGCGGATACATCATGAAGCAGCCGTCGCCAGCGAAGCAGACGACCGTGCGCTGCGGATACTTGAGCTTTGCGGCGATCGCCGCCGGAAAGCCATAGCCCATCGCGCCGCTCGTAGGTGCAAGTTCGGTCGCGGGGCGTCGGTAACGATAGAAACGATGCACCCATACCGTGTAGTTGCCCGCGCCATTGGCGATGATCGCGTCGGGCGGCAGGAGGTTGCGCAGGCCGAGCACCACGTGTGCAAGATCGACGCCGCTTGCGTTCTGAGGTCGGACTTGCGGCGTGGAGTGCTCAAGGTAGGCATGTCGGGCCGCCGCACGCCATTCGCGCCACGCGCCGGAATCGACGGGTTCGAGCCGCGCGAGCGCCCGTGCCATAGGCACAGCGCCTGCGTTGATAGGTAAGCGGGCCTGGTACACACGGCCGAGTTCCTGCGGATCCGCATGGACATGCACGAGGATCTGCTTCGGCATTGGGCTCTCGACCAGGGTATAGCCGCTGGAGGAGATCTCGCCCAGGCGAGCGCCAAGTACGATCAGCAGGTCCGCCGACTTCACCGTCTCTGCAAGCGCGGGCGAAATTCCGATACCGATCTGACCCACATAGCGTTCATCGGCATTGTTGAACAGGTCCTGGCGGCGGAAGGAGGCGGCCACGGGCAAGTCGTTGACGCGTGCAAACTCCTCGACTGCGCGGCACGCCTGGGGATCCCAACCGGTGCCACCGACGATCACAAGCGGCCGCTGGGCTTGGGCTAGAAGCGTGTGCAGCGCGAGCAGGCTGGGTTCGTCGGGTGATGCCGAGACGGCTTGGGGTGCTTCGGCGTCGGTGACCAGGCCGGTGGCGAAGAGCACGTCTTCCGGCAAGGCGATGACGACGGGACCCGGCCGTCCTGAGGTCGCCACGGCGAACGCGCGCGCGACGATCTCAGGGATGCGCGCGAAGTCGTCGATTTCCGTGACCCATTTCGCCAGCGTTCCGAAAACTTGCCGATAGTCCACTTCCTGGAAGGCTTCACGGCCGATAAAGTCGGATTCGACCTGACCGACGAACAGGATCATCGGTGTCGAATCCTGCTTCGCGGTGTGGACACCAATACTCGCGTGCGTTGCGCCGGGCCCGCGTGTCACAAAGCAGATGCCGGGGCGCCCGGTCAGTTTGCCGTAGGCATCGGCCATATTCGCCGCGGCCCCCTCGTGCCGCGTGACGATGGTCTGGATCGAAGGGGTGTCCTGCAGGGCGTCGAGCACCGGCAAGTAGCTTTCTCCGGGTACGCAGTAAATCGTATCGACACCGTTGCGCGTCAGTGCGTCGACAAGAACGCGACCCCCGTGGCGTGGCTGCGAGTTGCTGTCGTCGGTCATTGTCGGGTCTTTCCTTGGCAGGGGCGCCTGTTTGAGCGAGGTGAGCAGATTACAGCGAAACGTCGCCCGTCGCGATACTGCTCACGCACTTTGCGCGCTAGACAATGACGCTAAATCGATTCGATTTTCCAGGGAATTTTATCGCGGCCCGCGCGGTTCAAGGGCAGCGCTTGTTTCACCGGATTGGTGCGTGGGCGCAGTGCCTGCGTGCCAACGCTAGCCGTGGCGCCTTACTGCCGCGTGTAGGTCGCCTATTGCGGAATTCTCTCTCCTGCCAAACCGGTAAAAAGTTTCTTTTTGTATGCGAAGTCCCTATCAAGATTGCCGCCCGGTTTGCCGTTACAGCGAGGGACGGGACAGATGCGGAGAGCCGGGACGATGGGCGCGGAAATGGTGGGGTTCCGACGTGGCGTGTTGAAGTCCGCAAACGGATCCTCCATGAAGGCAATGGCTAGCGAATCGTCATGCCAAGGACTGGCTAGGAGAGGGGAGCAAATGCATCAAGGGCAAAGTCGGCCGCAGTCCGGAGTGAAGAGACCCAACGTGCCCATGCATCGGAGGCAAGTACATGCATTCGGTTCAAATGATCGCTGACGCAACAGTGGCAGAAACCAGGTTCGTTCCGGAGCACTCCGAGCCGGCGCCTTCTGCGCTGGTCTACCTGGGTCGCCAACCGATTCTCGGGCATGGCGGAGCGCTCCAGGCCTATGAACTGCTTTTCCGCGCGAACAGCGACAACCAGGCGATCGTCAGAGATAACTTCGAGGCCACGGCCTACGTCGTGGCACGGACTTTCGGAGAGTTTGGCCTGGCCGACGCCATCGGACCGCACATCGGCTATCTGAATTTTTCGCGTGACCTGCTGTTCAGCGACATTGTTCATCTGATCCCGCCGGATCGTTTCGTGCTCGAGATCCTCGAAGACACGGTGTTCGATGCCGAGTTGATCGCCCGTTGCGCCGAGCTGCGTCGTGAAGGCTTCCGGCTCGCAATGGACGATGTCACTGAATGGACGCCCGAGCTTGCCGAGGCGATCCGCCATGTCGACATCGTCAAGGTCGATTTCCTTGCGTGTGACCGCACCCGGCTCTCAAAGCTGGCGGGTTTGCTCAAGCGCGAGCGCAAGACGATGCTCGCCGAGAAGATCGAGACGCACGCCGATTTTGAGCTCGCCAAGATGCTTGGTTTCGAGTTGTTCCAGGGGTATTTCTTTGCGCGACCCCAAGTGCTGCGCTCGCGCAGTGCGGTGCCGGCCCAGCGAAGTCTGCTGAACTTGCTGATTGCCTTGTCGCGCGAGGCGGACATCGGGACGCTCGAGCAGGCGCTCAAGCAGAGCCCGCAGTTGATGGTGCGCATTCTGCGCTTCGCGAATTCGGGCGCAGCCGGCGTAGGCCGCCGTATTAGCTCGATCCGCGAAGCGATCCTTGCGGTCGGTACGCGCAAGATTTCGCGGTGGGTTCAGTTGCTGGTCTACGCAGACGGCAGTTCGCTGTCGCCCGAAGTTGATCCTCTGCTGCAACTGGTGGGCACGCGTGCGCGGCTGATGGAATTGATGGCCGGCGAGCTAGGCCGCGATGTGGGCGACGAAGCGGGGGGTGACGCGGCGTTCATGGCGGGAGTTCTCTCGCTCACGCACGTCATTCTCGACATGCCGACGCAAAAGCTGTCCGATGAACTGCGGCTCGCACAGCCGCTGCGCGACGCGCTGATGGATCGCACAGGTCCGCTGGGTGAGATGCTCAAGATTGCCGAGGCGGTCGAAAGCGGTGACACCGCTGCGATCGAAGCGAGCTGCGCGGTACTCGGCGGCCTGACACCCGACCAGGTGGCCGCTTTCAGCATGCGCGCGACGGCCTGGACCGACGCGGTATAGGTGCCAGGCCGGGTTACCGTTGATCTTGAGCGTATTCGCTTAATTGGCGGCAGCACGCGCCGCGCGCTTGATCGCCTGTGGGGGATGACCAAACGCGCGCAGGAAGGCACGCCGCATCCGCTCGGTGTCGGCAAAACCCGTTTGCATCGCCACCACGTCGATTGAATGCCTCGCCTCTTCAAGCAAAGTGCGAGCAGCATCGACGCGCAGGTTTTCGATGGCCTTGGCGGGCGACTGGCCCGTTTCACTCCGGAAGGTGCGGCTGAACTGGCGTGGACTCAGATGCGCCACTTCGGCGAGCTGCTCGACGTTGAGGGGTTTGTGCAGGTTGTTACGCGCATAGGTGAGCGCATCCTGGATGCGGTCCGAGCGTGTTTCCAGGTCCATCAACGTTGAGAATTGCGATTGTCCTCCGGCGCGCCGGTGATGCACGATGAGCGTCTTGGCGACCTGACGCGAGACGTCGGCGCCGTGATCGCGCTCGATCATGGCGATGCACAGGTCGATGCACGCGGTCATACCGGCCGATGTCCAGATTTCGCCGTCCACCACGAAGATCCGGTCTTCCTCGACCCGCGTGCGCGGAAAGCGGCGTTGCAGATCGCGCGCGCTGTGCCAGTGAGTGGTTGACCGGCGTCCGTCGAGCAGGCCCGCTTCGCCCAATATGAAAGCGCCCGTGCAGATGCTGGCCGTGCGCTGTGAGCGTGTCACGCTCGCGCGCAGGAACTCGAGCAGGCCGCTCGACGACGGCGACACGTCCATCGCGCCCGTCACGAGCAGCGTGTCGTAGATCTTGTCGTCGAACGCTTCAGAATCCACCCTCACATGCGCGGAACTCGAGACCTGACCGCCTTGCTCCGAGAGGATATGCACGTCGTAGCCAGGTTCGGGCAACGTGCGGTTCGCCACCTCGAAGACCGAGACCGCGACCATGTCGAGGATCTGGAAGCCGGGAAAGATCACCACTCCAACTCGTTTCATGATCGCGTCCAGGTAAGGCGCATCGCTTGCGCCGCGGTCTCCGATTGATCGACGAGCGCCCTCAAACCTTCGCGGCACTCGCTTGCTGGTAGCGCGGCGCGGCCGATTTGCGCGACAGCTTCGGCCCGAGTGCCACACGTGCGGCATCAAAGATAGCCCAATCCTCGGCGTTCGGCAGTGCGGGAATCGTCACGAGCTCGCCCTGGTCGAGGCCAGCGAGCGCGGCATCGACCATTTCTTCGACCGGCATGACAATTTCCGACGGCAGATGCTGGACCGGCACCCCCGCACGGTCCCAGAAGTCCGTGCTCGTCGCCCCAGGCAGCACGACGTGCACGCGGATGCCCTTGGGTGCGAGCTCGTGATGGAGCGACTGCGAAAACGTCAGCACGTACGATTTCGTTCCCGCATACGTGCCGTTCAGGACTTCGGGCGCCAGCGCGGCGATTGATGCAATGTTGATGATCATCCCATCAGCGCGCGAAATGAGATTCGGCACGACCGCACTGGTCAGACGCGTCAGCGCGGTGACGTTGAGCTCGATCATCTTCTCGAGGTCGTCGATGTCCGATGCCGCCAGCGGCTTGGTGGCACCGAAGCCTGCATTGTTGACGAGTGCGCTAATCGATGGGTCTGTCTTCAGGCGTTCTTCGACGCGGCGCAGGTCAGCCTTAACCGTCAAGTCCGCAGCGATCACGTCGATCTTGCGGCCGGTTGTCGTGCTGAGGCGGCTTGCCAGTTCGTCGAGACGGACGCGGTCGCGCGCTACGAGAATCAGGTCATAGCCGCGGCGTGCCAGCCGGTCTGCGTAGACTGCGCCGATGCCGGTGGATGCGCCGGTGATGAGGGCCGTGCCGCGGGTCGTGTATGAGGTCATGATCTTCTGCTCCATTCGGCTCCCTCCGGGGGGCCGCTCGTTAGATGAAGGGCATATCAGGTCGCCCGAATTTGCTGTCTGCTGACCGGACGAGCCGCTTTGGGCGGCCTGTCCGGCGAGTGGATGACCAGATTCTAGAGACGGATCGTCGCGTCTGAAATGACATTCATACCTCGTTTACGGACACGGCGATCGACGTCTGAAATGGAAGGAAATAATTGGAGGGGAGAGAGACGCGACGCAGGGTGTGATGATCAACGACCTGGCGCCATGACACATCGTTCGCCGTCATGAGACGCAGGACGAGCCGGTGCCCAGGGATCCGGGTGAGACTAGCGCTCAGAACGAGCGTATACGGCGACCCCCCGCATCGTGCCCGGTAGTCGCGATTTGGAAGAACGAGTCGCTTAAGCGGGTTGGGACGTGCGCGGGACCAGAGGATAGCGATAGTGGCGATATTCGCCGTCATCGTGGGTGTAGACGAAACCCGCAGACTCGTAGAGCAGGCGTGCCGGGTTGTCTTCCTTGACGCCGAGCGTCAGATTGCCAAAGCCCTCGGCATGGGCATCCGTGATGAAGCGATCGAGCAGTCGCTTGCCCAGGCCTGTGCGGCGTCGTTCAGGCAGCACATAGATCGATGCCAGGACGGCCGCCTCGCCGTGGACTTCCCAGAAGCAATAGCCGGCTGTGTCGCTGCCGATTTCCGCAATGATCATCCGGTCGATCGCCGCGGTCCATTGCGTGAGATGCCAGCGTAGCGCGTCTTTCCACCGTGCTTCGTGTTCAGGTTCGATTTGCCGGATGTAGTCGAGTTCGCCGATATAGATGATAGGCAAGTCGGTCGCCCGGGCGGCGCGTAGCGAATACTTCGGGCTCATCGATGGGAAGGTGGGGAAAGGTGAGAGAGGCGGCTAGGGTAGCAGAGAAAAAACGCTGCGCGGTCGGTGAGACGGGCGCAGCTGGAAATTCAGAGGTGTCGATCCCGCCAGGCAGACAAATCACAACGCGGCGCGAGCGGAATCAAGCGGGACAGGCCTAGGTGCCCGGTACGACTGCGCGCGCATGGTCGACCCGCACAGGCGGCACAAACCACGCGAGGCAGAGCCCGATCACCGCCGCAATGGCCGCAAGTCCGAGTCCGATGTGGATCGACGTGACGAGTGTGTCGCGCGCTGACTTCATCATGGCGTCGCCCGCCTGTCCCGCACTGACAAGACGCATGATCAGCGCGGCCTGTTCAGCACGATCCACCAGCAATTCGGGGCTGGCAAACGACTTGAACCACTGGTTTGCCTGATAGGAATCGAGCGAGCGATGGACCCCGCTCGTATAGAGGTGACCGAGTAGCGCGCCGGTCATGACCGTACCGAGCATCCCGCCAAATGTTCGCAGCGATTGCAGCAGAGCGGTCGCCGCACCAAGATTTTCACGCGAGACGATCTGTTGCGAAAAGATCGTCAGGTTCGCCGCGACGAGCCCCAGTCCAAGTCCGCTGATGGCCATGCACGACATCCACACCAGATGCGGCTCGGTGCCCGTGAGCTGCACAAGATACAGGCAGGCCAGCGCGAACATGGCAAACCCGACATACATGATGGGGTTGGCACGGCGTATCCGCGTCACGATCCGGTTATTGAGCACGCTTCCCACAGTGGTGCCGAGCAGCAGTGGCGTGATCAGCATGCCCGAGTCGTGCGGCGACATCGCATAGCCACCCTGGAACAGCAGTGGCACGTAGAAGACCAGCGAGAACAGTGCAAAGCCGCCGAGGATCGACATTGCGAAGAGCGCCATGAGCTTGGGGTCAAACAGCATGTCGATCGGTACGATCGGGTCGCCCATGCGTTTTTCCCAGAACACCAGCGTCACGGCACACACGCCGACGATCGCGCCCAGCACGTAGGTCGTGGTGCTGAGGCCTTCCTTCGGAAACCACTCGATGAGCAGCTGCAGCGCGCCGAACGTGACAGCGAGGACGAGGGCGCCGAGCCAGTCAAGGCGAACCGGGCCGGCCTTTCGAGGGTGTCGGGTATGCGGCAGATAGAAATAAACGAAGAGGAGCGAGACGACGCCCACCGGCACGTTGACGAAAAATACCAGGCGCCAGCCGCCCGATTGCGTGAGGATGCCGCCGAGCGTAGGCCCGACGATATTCGCTAGGCCGAATGCGGTGCTGACGAACACCAGCCAGCGCAGGCGGAGTTGCGGGTCGGGGAACAGGTCGGCGACAGTCGCGAACACGGTGCCGATCAGGATGCCGCCGCCGATCCCTTGTGCGCCGCGCGCGAGCACGAGGAACAGCATGTTGTTTGCCATCCCGCAGAAGATCGAGGCGACCGTAAACAGCACGATGGCCGCGATCAGAAACGGCTTGCGGCCATACAGGTCCCCGAGTCGCCCGAAGATCGGGATGGTGATGACCGAGGCGAGCATATAGGAGGTGGCTACCCAAGCGTAAAGGTCGAAGCCTTTGAGCTCGGAGACGATGCGGGGCAGCGCGGTGCCGACAATCGTCTGGTCGAGGGCGACGAGCATCGCGACGAAGGCCACGCCGAGCATGGCGAGCATCGATTCACGAAAGGGCAGCAATTGCCGGTCTGGGTCGTGCGCGACGATGGCTGCGTTCATGACGGGCTCCTCGGGGGTAGGGCGATCGGTCATACCGCGTGAGCGGACCGACCGCGCGGCAGACGCCAGTCAGGAGACATGGCGCCGGGCGATGGGGCTTGGTCGGACCACACGGTCGAACCTTACTCCTATCCCGGCGATGAGCGGCCGTTGTCAGGGCATCACAATGAAAAAGGCAGGGGGCCTACGGCGAGACGGGCAGGCGCGCGGTAAAGCAGGTGCCCGTATCCGAAGAAGAAACGACTTCGAGATGCCCACGGTGCGCGCGGACGATCTGCTTGCAGATATAGAGCCCAAGGCCCAGACCGCCGCCTGGCGCGCTGCTGGCGGGGCGCCAGTATGGTTCAAACACGTTTTTGAGGTTGTCGGGAGAGATCAGGTCACCGCCGTTGGCGACCGCGAGATTCAGATAGCCGCTCTCGACGGAGGCGGTCACCGTCACGGGCGCGCTTGCTGCGCCATGCGTCAGCGCATTGCCGAGCAGGTTCGACAGGAGTTGCTGAATACGCACCCGGTCGCAGTACACACTGTCGTCGATCGCGATACTCGAAACGACGGTGCGCTCCGGGTTCGCAATACTTAACTCCGTCACCACGTCAGTCAAGGCGATGCTGAGGGTGTCGCATGCGGCAAGTGAAACCCCGATACCTGAGCCGAGGCGGCCGCGTGCGAAATCCATCACGTCGTCAATCAGATGCGCCATGCGGGTGGTCGCCGAGCGTAACCGTTTGCCCATCGTGACGAGGTCGGGTTCTGCCTTGCGCCGCGAAAGGAGATCGGCCGTGGCGCCCACAGCGGCAAGCGGGTTGCGCAGGTCGTGGCCCAGCACTGCGATGAATTGTTCACGGAGGTCGGCGGTCTCGCGTTCGCTTAGCAGCGCGGCTTCGGTGGCCTGCTGACGGCTCTCGCTCTCGAGTTGCAGAGCGACGAGCTGCGAAAACACTTCGAACATTTTGAGGGTCTGTGGATCGGACACCTTCGCGGGATGCCGGTCGATCGCACACAGGTTGCCGAAGTAGATGCCATTCGAGAGCACGATCGGCACCGAGATATAGCTCTCGATCTGATAAATGCGCGGCGTGTGATGCGTTTGATAAACAGGATCCTTGCTCGCGTGATCAATGACCACGGGGCGGCACTCGGCACGCGACTCGAAGCACAGCGTGGAGCGCAGATCGAGCTGGCCCCCCGGCCGCAGTCCGAACTCGATGGTGTCTTCGACGGCGCAGGCTGTCCACGTTGCATCCGTGACACGCGCCACGGCGGCGAAGCCGAGGCCGGTGTTGCTGCAGATCAGACGAAGGATCGACGGGATCGCGCCGATGCGCCCAATGGTTGCGACATCACGCGCGATCGATTCAGGACTGTCGTCCATGACGGGGTAATTCTTCACGGCACCTCTGGGGGATGGTCTGAAGCCATTGTGCACCAGTTTGTGGGCGCCGTTTTATTTCGCTTCCGCTACCTCGTATCTACCCTGTCGGGCGGACTGCGGAGGCGCAAAAAAGTGGCCTTTTCGGACGTCGACAGTACGTTGCCGCGGGCTTCTGAACCCTGCCGGAACGTACCTGGTGCTATTAGGCCCTCCCTGGCGAGCGTCACCACATGATGATTCGCTCCTCGGGCGGCAAATACAGCTCATCGCCTGGCTTGACGTCAAATGCCTCTTAAAAGCCCGGCTGGTTGCGCACCCGACCATTGGCCCGAAACTCATCAGGCAAATGCGTATCCGACGTGAGCAAGTCGATCAGATGCGCCTCGCGGGCCTTGCTGCGCCACACCTGCGCAAAGCCGTAATACAGACGTTGCTCACCCGTCATCGCGTCTATGACGGGTGAAGGCTTGCCTTTGGGCGAGAGCGTGTAGGCCTTGTATGCGACAGCCAGGCCAGACTTGTCCGCGATGTTCTCGTTAAGGGTCTGTGTGCCGTTCACGTAGTGGCCTGGCACGGGCGAGAAGGCGTTGCGCTGGGCGATCAGGCGCTGAGCCTTCTGTTTGAAGTTCTCTTGATCCTGCGGCGTCCACTAGTCGCGCAGGTTGCCGTCGCCGTCGTATTGGCTGCCCTGATCGTCCAAGCCGTGGCCGATCATCACGCCCGGCGCGCCATAGTTCACCGCGTCATCCGCGTGTTCATCGAAGAGTGGGGGCTGGATGATCGCGGCGGGCATCACGATCTCGTTGGATTCGGGGGCGCAATACGCATAAGTCGTTTGCGGCGTCGCGAGCCACTCTGTCCGGTCGACGGGTTTGCCGAGCTTGGCGAGCCGATTCTGCTACTCGAACCGGGACGCACGCATGACATTGCCGACGAGATCGTCGCGCTTGATGGTCAGCGGCGAATAATCACGCCATCTGGCGGGGTGCCCGATCTTGACCAGCAGCTTTCCCAGCTTGATCAGCGCCTCGACGCGCGTGGCCGGGCTCATCTAGTCGAGCGTGGTGAGGCTTTGCCAAAAGGCGGCCAGCACGTTGCCGACCATGGCCCACCTGTGCTCTGCGCTCGGGCGGAAAGTAAGCGGGGACATAACCTTGTCCCAGGTCTTGGCCGAGGCCGAGTTCGAGCAGGGTAACGCCCTGCTTTCAACGTGCACTTTCCTCGGGCATGGGCCGAGCGGCCAGCTTGAAAAGTCTGTCTGGAACGCGCATATCGGGCAATCTCGATGCGCCATTTGAATCATGCCGTGACGCAGTTCGAGCGCTCTGCTGAATGCGTCTTCCGTGCGGGACTACGCAGCGCACTCGTTCAGGATACTTGGCCGTTAGGTTGCGCAAGAAAGCGCTTGATCCGCTGCTGCAGGAAATCACGCAGCGCATTGATCGTCGGCGAAAGCATCAGCCGATGTGTGCAGACCAGATGAAGCGGCGCACTCTCGCCCTGGTAGTTCGTCAAGACGGCCTCGAGCGCGCCGCTTCGCAAGTCGGGTAGCACATCGATGCCCGATTTGTATGCAATGCCGTGGCCTTCGATCGCCCAGCGCCGGACCAGCTCGCCGTCATTGCTGCTGCGGTTGCCGTGTACGCTGACAGTCAAGGGTTCGCCGTCAGCGTGAAATGTCCAGCGGTCATGCACCGTGTCGCTCAATGCAAAGCGCAGACAGTTATGCATCGGCAGATCGTCAGGGATGGCCGGTTTGCCGTGACGCGCTAAGTACTCGGGCGAGGCGCACAACACACGACGGTTGTCGGCGACAAGCGGCAGCGCGATCAGTGTCGAGTCTTCCGGGGTGCCGTAACGCACGGAGAGGTCGACGGAGCTACTGAACATATTCGTCACATGGTCGCCAATGCGCACCTGCAACGAGACGTCGGGATACAGAGACTGAAATGCATCGAGCCATCCTGCCAGCACGTTGCGCCCAAAATCCGAAGGGACCGACAACGACACAGTGCCCCCAATGGCTTTTCTGCCGTGTGCCAGCGCATGCTCGCCCGCCTCCACCTCATTCATGACGTTGCGCGCGTATTGGAGGTAGCGCTCTCCATCCGGCGTCAGGCGAAGGCTTCGCGTCGAGCGCGCGAGCAGCCGCACGCCGAGTTCCGATTCGAGCCGCTTGAGTCCGACGCTGGCCACGGAAGGTGTCAGGTTCAATAGCCGGGCTGCCGCCGAAAGGCTGCCGTTGTCCGCCGTACTCACAAAAATGAGAAGGTCTTCGAGTTTTATCATGGTCGCGTGATGGCGAAGGGGCCTGCATGCCGATGCTTCTAGTCGGCGTCGGGAACCTGATCTCACGCCGGGACTCGGGGCGGGCTACGCGTCAGGATTCACATCGGGTCGGGCGTCGGATGCACGTTGTACGCAGCCGGCATTGTATGGCGTCGCGAGCCCGGGGAGGGCTCGCGACCGAGACGGGCCGTGGGGCGTCGAGGCATGCCCTGCTGTGCTGCGTTTCGGATATTTATTCAGTCGGGACGGGTTTCGTCTTCCGCCTCGAGCGGAACACGAAGCTTGCGATTCGCCGGCGTCTATTGGTCGCAGGAGAGGTGCCCGGCACGACGGCGCTGATGACGCTCTTCTGATCGGGGGACACCGCATCAACGAACCAGCGGCCGCCAAGGTCACGGCGCATGACCCATTTCTGCCCGTGGCACCGGATCACCAGCACGTCTTCGCCGTCGTATTCGAGCACGGACGCGTGCCAGCCATCCTGCACCTTGAGTCCGGGGCGATATTTGAACGCCGCAACGGTCGTTTTGCAGACATTGCAATAAGGCCGGCTGCCATCGTCCGGAATGACCCCAGGAAACTCCTTGCGCTTCTGCTTCATAGCCTTCCCGATCCGAAACGCTGCGCACCGGTTGCGCTGCTTAAGCCCGCCCGTCGTCGAACGTCCGGGCTGCCCGGTCTGCTATCTGCTACGGCGATGGATTAAAAGGCGCACATTTTCTGCTGAGTGCGCTTCGTGCCGTGAGTCCGTTATTCCGCCGTTGCGCATTCGTCAATATACGATGCCCAGCCATCGCTCAACTCGTGATGGGCAGCAAAAACCGGACCTGTCGCCTCTGCGTTGGATCCAGGCACGCAAATCGTGGCGGGGTCTTGCCCCGGTCCCGTCGCCGGATGGGTGAGCCGCATGGGTGCGCACGCCTTAACCACACGCTTTACCGCCTGCCTCAGCCCCGAGCTGGCCCATCCCGCCTGATCAGCTTGCGATGGGTCGAACTGCTATGATCCAGCGCATCTTGTCGTGCTAGATCATCGCCGTTGGGGACGCAACCGAGGTCCGAAAGAGGAAGCCCGCATGCACGGGCTTTCTGCTTTTCCAAACCTTACCTCGGCAGACGCGGTGAATCTAGTGGTGCATACCGGATGCCATGTTGGTTTCACCCTTGACCGCGTATTGGTCGCGGGGCTTTCCACTTTCCACATTGTGTGAGGGACGGGCGCCTTGGATAGTCTGAGCGGAATTTCCATGTTCGTGAAAGTCGCGGAGACCCGGAGCTTCACGGAGGCAGGGCGATTGCTCGGCGTGTCGTCCTCGGCGGTCGGCAAGAGCATCGCGCGCATGGAAGAGCGTCTGGCCGTGCGCCTGTTTCATCGCAGTACGCGAAGTATCACGCTGACCGCGGAAGGGACCCTCTTTCTTGAACGCTGCCGTCGCATCCTCAGCGAACTCGAAGCGGCCGAAGCCGAGTTATCGCAGGCGTCGGGCAACCCGCGGGGGAAACTGCGTATCAGCTTTCCGCAGCTGACCAGTCTTTTCATGCCGATCATCGACGATTTCATGCGCCTTTACCCCGAGGTCGAGCTCGATATCGATATGAGCGAGCGCATGGTCGATGTGATCGAAGAGGGGTTCGATGCGGTGATCCGTACCGGCGATCAGCATGATTCGCGACTCGTGGCCCGGCGGCTGGGTTCCTACGGCCAGGTGCTGGTCGCCGCGCCGGACTATCTCGCCAGGCGAGGCACCCCCCGACATCCGCGCGAGCTGATCGACCACATCTGCCTGTTGCACCGCTTCCCGGTGAGCGGCAAGTTCGAAGTGTGGCCGTTTCGGCGCGAGGCCGATGAACCGGAAGCCTTGCTGCCCGAGCGCTTCGCCAGCAACGCGACCGAGGTCGTCAGTTACCTCGCGCAGAAAGGCAAGGGCATCGCATTCCTGCCCACCTTCATTATTCGCGAGGCGCTTGACGAAGGCGAACTGCTAACCGTGCTAGACGATTTCCTCGACAAGACCGTGACGTTCTGGATGCTATGGCCGGCGAGCCGGTACACCTCGCCCAAGCTGCGCGTCTTCATCGATCATATGAGCAAGCATTTCGCCGCTCAGTGAGTGGCCGGCATTACACGGCCTGGGCCGCCTGCATCCCGGCCGAGCCCACACGCCGGCCGATGGCAAGGGTGAGGCCCAGCGCGGCGACTTCGCACAGGGCAGCCACCAGCCCAAGATTGGCGACGCCCGTGTAGTGCAGCGTGAGCGAACCCAGCGCCGCCCCCAACGAAAAACCGAGGTACATGAACGATGCGTTCAATGAGAGTGCGATCGGTGTTCCCTTGAGCCCCGCGATTCCGATCAGCCGCGTCTGTTGGGCGGGATAAAAGCCCCAGTGCGCGATGCCCCAGGCGATCACAGCGAGAAGGACGGGTGCCAGTGCGAAGGTTTTCGACAACCAGTGGGCGCTCCCCGACAAGGTGGCAAACGCGGCGATCGAGACCAGCAGGCATGGCACGATCACGTGGCGGGCACCGAGGCGATCGACCGCCTTGCCGCCCAGATAGACGCCCGCCCCCGCAGCGACACCCCAGGTGAACAAGACGTAGCCGACTTGCGCGCCGTGCAGAAAGGTGACCTTGGCGATAAACAGCGCGAGGTAGGTATAGATCGTGTAGGCCCCCATCGCCCACAAGGTGGTGACGACCAGCGTCATCAAAATGACCGGTTGCCGTGCCGTATTCAATCGTTCGGTCAGCGTGGCCACCGGCAGACCTGCGCCGATACCGCGCGGCAGACCCAGGACCAGGGCAGCTGTCGCGATGGCCGACAGCGCCGCGACCCCGGCGAAGGTCATCCGCCAGCCAGCATAGGCGCCGAGGAAGGCCCCCAGCGGCACACCGAACGCCACCGCGATGGTGATGCCGCCGTTGACGATGGCGAGGGCCGAGCCGCGCCGTTCTGGGCCAGCGATCGCGCCAGCCAGCGCGTTGGCGCCCGGCACGTACAGACCGGCTGTCATGGCAAGCAGCACGCGCGCGATCATCAGCGCCCAATAGTTGTTGGCCTGCCACGCCACCAGATTGGCCAGGGTGAAGGCCCCCATCGTGACGATCATCAGGGTGCGGCGGCTGAAGCTGCTCGTCAGCGCGGTCAGGATCGGTGAGCTGAGCGCATAGGCCAGTGCAAACACAGTCACGAGCTGGCCCGCGGCCACGATGCTGACATGAAGATCGGTTGCCATGCCGGGAAGCAGTCCGGCGATCATGAAGCTTTCCGTGCCGACCGCAAAGGTGCCAATGGCCAGCCAATAAAGCGGCGTGAATGAAAATGAGGGTGAAGATGCTGGGGTGTTCACGAAAAAGCCTCGCGGTGTAGTGGAGGCAATGTAGAGGAACGTGAGCCAAAGAAAAACAGCTCCCAACTCTGAACTTAGCGGACTTTTTGTCCGAAATAGAGGGGCTGTAACGGATTTTAAGGGCGAGATTCACTGCGCGGGGTCCGGATCGACCGGCTTCACCGGTGTCGTTTGCCTGCCGATCGCCATTGCGCGGGCGAACCAATCGGCGCTACAGTGCGACCCACCTCGGACGGCCGTGTTGGCCGACCACCCAACCCAAAGGACCCATATGAACAAGCAAGAACTCATCGACGCCGTCGCGGCCGTGACTGGCGAAAGCAAGGCCGGCACCGCCAGCGCCATCGACGCCTTCATCGACGTGGTCACGCAAACGCTCGCCAAGGGCGATACGGTTCAGTTGATCGGCTTCGGCGCCTTTGCCACGGGCGCTCGCGCTGCGCGTGCCGGCCGTAACCCGGCCACCGGCGAGGCGATCCAGATTGCCGCCGCAACGACCGTCAAGTTCACGGCAGGCAAGGCATTCAAGGATCTGGTCAACGCGTGATGTCTGCGCGCCGGAGGTGCCGGGCGGCCGCGAACAGGCGGTTTGCCCGGTCTCCGGAGTACCCTGCAGTCCCGCTCTTACTGGCGGTAACAGCGCTTGGCTGATGCCCCGGTGCCGGGGCTGCTACAATCTGCGCTCTATTTCCGACTGGCTGCTATGGGCTTCGAACAACTCGCTGCACTGAAAATCGCACTCGCTAAAGAAGCTAAAGACGCGAAAGAGTCTAAAAAAGCAAAAGAAGCGAATGCTGAGGGCAGGCCCAGGGCTCAGGCTCCGGCTAGACCCCAGGGTCGGGCCGTGGCTCACACCCCGGCAAAGCCGCAGGCCAACGCCCAGGACCGGCCCCAGGCGAGGGATGGGCGCAAGCCGGCTCGCTCGCGCCCCGCGGCGCCCCCGGCCAAGCCCGAGAAACCGGTCGCCGAGAGACCCGTCGACCCGGTCGTGCGGACAATTGGCAAACTGCAAAAACGTTTTCCGCTCGCTTTCCCCCGTAATCCGGCTCCCAAGATCCCGTTGAAGGTCGGCGTTTTTCGCGATCTCGCGGCGATGTCGCAAGAGCTCGCCTTGAGCGAAGCGGAATTGCGCGACGCGATCAAGACGTGGTGCCGTGGCGCACGCTATTGGGCTTGCTTGAAGGAAGGTGCTGTGCGGGTCGATCTGACCGGTGCCGAAGCCGGCCATGTATTGCCGGCTGAAGCCTCGCGTGCGAAGGCATTGGAAACGGGCCGAGCCCGACGTGCCCCTGGCAATGCTCAGGCTAAAGCGCAAGCGGGAGCCAAGCCCGTTGCCGAAGGTGATGTGGCGGCTGACACCAAGGTCCCGGCTCAGGGCGAAGTGTTGACCGAAGTCAAGGCCTCAGATGAAAGCGAAGCGCCGACTGAAGTTAATGCCTCGGCTGAAAGCGAAGCGCCGACTGAAGTTAATGCCTCGGCTGAAAGCGAAGCGCCGACCGAAGTTAAGGTCTCCGCTGAAAGCGAAGCACCGGCCGAAGTCAAAGCGGCCGCTGAGACCGAAACTGCGGCCGAAGGCAACGCTACTGCCCGTTAGGCGGTACGCGCGGTCGGGTCGTCACCAAAACGATTCGGGCCGCGTACGCCCCGGCGTAACAGCTGGAGGGCAAGCCACAGCGGGCCGCATGCGGGAATCGCGAGCGTCAGAAGCGGCCACGCGGAGCGTCCTATGTCGTGCAGTCGCTGGGCGGCGGCCGCTGCGGCGATCCAGATGAGCACGGCCATGAAAATCGCCAGGCCCGGTTCGCCGAGCAGGGCGTCGACCAAGGTGCCGAAGGCCACAGCCGCGATCCCGAGCAGAATCAGCCGGAACAACCATTGCGCGCGCGTGATGCGGCCGTGAAAGGCGAACGCTGTTTCGACAAATCTCATTGCTGCTCCGCAAGGTGGGTTGTCATTAATTTTTCACTTGCACTGGCCCATGTCTTGAGCTCGTTAACGGCGAATCGCCGAAAACCTGAAGTGAAAATTCAAGAAAACCCCCACTCGCTTTAATTCGCCCCGGATGCAGGCGTGGCGCGGGTGTCCTGTTGCAGCAGGGCAACGAGGCTTGGCATATCCGGCGTATGGACGTCGTCGACCCGCCATTGCCCGTGTACGGCCACGAGGTCGAGGCTTACCGCAACTGCGGTGGCAGCGATCACAAACCGAACGTCGGCTCGAGCGCGGTCCTTGCCGCCGGCGACGACCGTGACATCAAGATCCGAAAATCCCGCTGAATCCTGACAATCGCAGATCGGATCGCCATCGAGCGCGCCGATCTCGCCGGGTTTCGTCTGCGCCGCGTCCCGCTGAATCAGCTTGAGCAGCGGCGCCGAAAATATCTGCGTGGCGTTGTGCCCGAGATAGTCGGGTGAACCGTGCGCGTAGGCTTGATACAGCTTCAGCACAAAGGCTTGCGCATCGGACACGCTTTGGGCGCGCGCCAAGGCTGGCAAGAAAAACAACGTCAAACTCAGCATCAACAGACGATGGCGCATCGCGATCCTCATTGTCACGGTGTCGGTAAGCCCACTTTGGCGCCGCGCCCGCTCATCGATGTTCCCTGCCGATGAGTTGCGGCTCAAGTTGGCATGAAGGGATTCTAAGGGGTTTTGAGTACTTCGCTGTCGAACGTCATGGGCCGGTCATTTTCGCGCCATCTCAAGGCGCAAGAACTTCCGGACACGAGGGCCCTACCGTCGGGAGGTGCAATTGAGCCCCGGCGGTCTTGCACAAAAATCCCGCCGGGTTCCTGTCATTTTCAATTGCTTGCAATTTTCCTTTTCCTCGCATTAGGTACCTGCTTCAGAATCCCGAGGCGTTCGCGACAAGTCGTAATGGGGCAGGTCCGGATGCAAGAAAACGAAAGTGATTTGAACGGCGTACGAAGGAAAGCACCATGCATAGATTGGTTCAACGGCGTTGCTCAAACGCCGTCGCGCTTGCCGCGATTTTGTCGGGGGTGTTGCTGTGCAGCACGCTTTCCGGTTGTAGCTCTCTCTATAGCGAAAGCGCTATTGCTGGCGCAGGTATCGCGGGTGCCGGGATCGCCGGCGCCGTAACCCGCAACGCCGCCGTGGCGACAGGCATCGGTCTCGGCGCAGTTGCCGCCGCCAAGGCGGGTGTCCAATACTCTGAACGCGTTGTCCATACCGAGACGCAAGACCAGATCGCCGCGGTTGCTGGCCCGTTGCCGGTTGGTGGCGTGGCGCCCTGGATCTCGACGCATACCTTCCCGATCGAGGATGACGAGAAAGGTCGCGTGACGGTCAGCCGCAGCATCAGCGCCGGTGCGCTCGACTGCAAGGAAATCGTGTTCTCCGTCGATCACGATGCGACGAAGGATCACCCTGCCGATACGGCGTTCTATGTGGCTTCCGTGTGCCGCGACGGCGCGAAGTGGAAGTGGGCGTCGGCTGAACCGGCCACGCCGCGCTGGGGCGCCTTGCAATGACGGGGCGTTGGAGAAGTCTGAGGCTGCCACTCCTGGTCGTGGCACTAGCCGGCACCGCGCTGGTTAGTGGCTGCGGCTCGATTGGAGCCGCGAGCGGCGCGCTGGCAGGCGTGGCGACCGGCGTCGTGACCAGCAATCCGGCCATCGGCATCGGCGTGGGCATTGCCGTGCAGGCAGCCACCGACGAAGCGGTCAACCGGGTCATGAAGTCCTTGCACGCCGATCAGCAAAACGCGATCGTGCTGGCGGCCAGCGACTCGACGATCGGTACCCGGCAGCCATGGCGCATCAAACACACGCTGCCGGTCGAGAACGGCCACGGCCAGGTGCAGGTGCTGCGCGAATTCGACAGCGCGCTGGCGACTTGCCGGGAGTTTGCGTTCTCGGTGGCCGACGGTGAAGGCCCGGGCGTCCACGAAGACTGGTTCGTGGCTACCGCGTGCAAACAGGACAATGGCTGGAAGTGGGCGTCGGCGGAGCCGGCCGTCGACCGATGGGGTGCGTTGCAGTAAGCCGCTGCGTCACTCGAAGCAAAACCTTCCGCGCCGTGGCAGACTGCGGGTGGCCGTGGGGCATGACACGCCCCACGGTGACCCATCTGCCGTGCGTCGGCAGATCGCCCCAACGTTTCCTACCCCCGTTTTCTCAAGCGAGTCGAACCATGAGCCAGGCGATTTACGATATTCCCGTCACGTCCATCGAAGGTGCCCCGCTGACCCTGGGCGAGTACAAGGGCAAGGTGTTGCTGGTGGTCAACGTGGCCTCCAAGTGCGGGCTGACGCCGCAATACGAAGGTCTGGAAAAGCTCTACGAAGACAAGCGCGTGGCGGGCCTCGAGATCCTCGGCTTCCCGGCCAACAACTTCAAGGGGCAGGAACCCGGCAGCGACGACGAGATCAAGGCATTTTGCAGCACCACGTTCGATGTCAAGTTTCCGCTGTTCTCGAAGGTTTCGGTCGTTGGCGAAGATCAGCATCCGCTGTATCACACCCTGACGACGACGCACCCGAGCGCGACCGGCGACGGCCCGTTCCGCGATCGCCTCAAAGGTTATGGAATCGAGCCGAATCCGGCACCGGACGTGTTGTGGAATTTCGAAAAATTCTTGATCGGTCGCGATGGCAGCATCGTTAATCGCTTTTCGCCCGATACCGAAGCCAACAATCCGGCGCTGCTTGCCGCGATCGACGCCGAACTCGCAAAGTCTGTCTGATTGCCACCCGGGTGAGATCTGCGAGGGCACGATGAAGAATCGTATCGAAGCCCTCGTTGATCGCGTGCCTACCCGATGATTGCCACGCCGCTGTCCTCGTTTGCCTAGAAATCGTCCGACGATGAGGGTGCGGAAGGTCTATAACGCCTCCATCCAACGACGCGCGAGGACACGCCTCGCCCGACTGGGGAGCGCATCGTGGTTTCTGACGCAAATCGTGTTGCGGCCCGGATCCGGGCCTTGGGGCGGCGAGGCCTGCTGCTCCTTCCGCTCCTGCTCTCGTCGCTTGTACTGTCGGCCTGCGGGGGCGATTCCAGCATATCGCTCGCAGCGCCGGGCAGCGGTGCTGGCAGCGCCGGCTCCGGCGCGTCAAGTCCCGGCACGGGCGGTTCGAGTGCCGGAAAGGGCGGCTTCGGTGCCAGCGCACCCAGTACCACCACCACGCCCAACACCGTCGTAGCGACAGTCGATCCGAGCGGAACCGTGACATCGTTTCTGCGCACGAGCCAGACCGTCAACATCACGTTCACGAGCAACGACGGCAACCCGGTGACCGGCTTGGCCTTGACGACCGATCTCACCACGCTGCCAGCCGGCTGGAGCATGTCGAGCTCGACGCTGCCGTGCGAGAGCGTGAGTTCGGGTGCGGTGTGCAAGCTCACGCTGAGCTACACACCGCCCGTGGCGACGGCCACTCAGACCCTGTCGCTCGGCTTCAGTTACGTCGACGACACGTCCGCGCCACAAACAGGCATCGCGAGCATTCCCTACGCGCCGACGGCGCATGACCTCTATGTCGTCAACAACGGCAATCAGAGCGTGACGCGCTGCCCCGTCGACAGCACCGGCGTCTTGATGCCATGCACTTCTCAGAGTTCGATCGGACTGAATGGCGCCCAGGGCATCACGCAAAACGGTTCGACTGTCTACATCCCGAACCTCGGCGACACCATCACGACGTGTTCGATCGCCCCGGGAGGCCTGTCGGGATGCACCGATTTCTCAGGCGGCGTGTTCAGTCCAGAAAGCCTGGCGGTCAGCGGTTCCAATGCATTTATCGTCAACGGCACGGGTTCTGTGAGCCGCTGTCATATTGGCGGGAATGCGATGTTGTCGGCCTGCACCACGTTGATCATTCCCGGCTCGGAGAGTCCTCATGCGCTGCTGATCAACGGCTCGACCTTGTATATGGCGAACAACAGCGGCAACACCGTCGTGATGTGCACGATCGACAGTGTCGGCGCATTGTCGAACTGCGGCGATGCGCATTCAACGGCACTGATCAGTCCTACCGCGATGGCGATCGCCGGTTCGACGATGTATCTGACGAACTACGGCGCAGGCGGTCAGAGCGTCACTCGCTGCACGATCGGAAGCGACGGCACCCTGTCGGCGTGCGGCAGTTCGGGAGCGCGCGATATCGAAGAAGGATTGGCGATCGTCCTGCTCGGCTCGTCTGCCTACATCGCCAACAATGACGGCAATGTCGTCGACCGGTGTGCGATTGGCGCCGACGGAAACTTGTCGGGTTGTGCCGTCGTGAGTGCGGCAGCGACCGGGCTTTCGAGCCCGATCGGACTGCTCTTCTATTGAGGCGCTTTCAGTTTCGCTTGGGACTATCCAGACCCCGAACTACCGCAGGGCGGCCAAGGAATGCCTCGAGTGCACGGGTCACATGGGGAAAGCGTGAGATCTCGACCAGCTCGCCGGCTTCGTAAAAGCCGACGAGATTGCGAATCCATGGAAAGGTCGCCATATCGGCGATCGTGTAGTTGTCGCCCATGATCCAGGTGCGCTCGGCGAGCCGTTGATTCAGCACACCCAGCAGGCGCTTTGACTCGGCGACGTAGCGCTCGCGCGGCCGTTTGTCTTCATAGTCTTTGCCGGCAAACTTGCTGAAGAATCCGAGTTGCCCGAACATGGGTCCAATGCCGCCCATCTGGAACATCACCCACTGAATCGTTTCGTACCGACCCGTCAGATCCTTCGGGATGAACTGGCCAGTCTTATCCGCCAGATAGATGAGGATCGCGCCGGATTCGAACAGCGGCAGGGGCTTGCCGTCGGGGCCATGGGGATCGATGATCGCCGGAATCTTGTTGTTGGGATTCAACGACATGAACTCCGCCGACATCTGGTCGTTCGTGTCGAAGCGCACAAGATGCGGCTCGTATGCCAGGCCGGTTTCCTCGAGCATGATCGAGACTTTGACGCCGTTAGGCGTCGGCAGCGAATAGAGCTGAATCTGGTCGGGATGCTGCGCAGGCCACTTGTGGGTGATCGGAAACGAGGAGAGGTCGGGCATGAGTGTCCTTGGCGAGAATCAAGTGGCTCCGGGTCGGCGCGTACGCCGCCGCTCGGTGCTCGGGTTCGGTGAACAGGACGACAAATATAAACACTCTGCCTAAGCTTGTCGCGGCAGATGTCACGCCAGGGGTGAGGGGTTAGAGAGGGCGCGAGGGGCCGACCGTTGCGCGCGCGCAGACTGCCCAGGGGTGAATCGTTGCGTTGTTAACGGCGAGGCGGGCTTCGCTTAATGGCCACTGATCGCCAAAGAAACCTATAACTGCCAGTCAAGCAGGGGAATGGCCTTGTCGATCAACTTCTCTAGCAGCGGCCGATTCAACCAGTCATCGAGCGTGACGCGTTGCGACTGGCGGATATCGGCGTCAAAGATCGCCGTCTGCTCGCGCGCGAACTCGCGATCATAGATGTTGAGGTTGGCCTCGTCGTTGAGCTTGAACGAGCGGCTATCGAAGTTGGTCGAGCCGACCGAGACCAGGAATTCATCGACTACCAGCAGCTTGCAGTGGAACATCGTCGGCTGGTATTCATAGATCTCGATGCCGGCCTTGAGCAGATCACCCCAGCATGCGCGCGAGGCCTCACGCACGGTATGGGTGTCGATCCGTTGGCCAGGCGTGATGATCTGGACCTTGACGCCGCGCCTGGCAGCTTCGACCAGTGCGTTGATCGCAAGCCCGTCGGGCACGAAATAAGCGCTCGCCAAGTGAATGCTCCGGGTCGCGGCCGTGATCGCCATCAGGTACATCAGTTCCATATCGTCGGCGCCATTGGTCGGCGAACTGCTGAACATATGCGCGACGCCGTCGCCGGCTTCCGGCACCTCGGGGAAATACCGCGGCCCATGCAGGACGTTGCCACTCGCCTTGATCCAGTTGTCCATGAAAACTGCTTGCATATGTCCGACAGCCGGACCTTCGACGCGAAAATGCGTGTCGCGCCAGTGCCCCGGATCTTGCCCATGCCCGGTCCATTCCTCAGCGATGCCCACGCCGCCGGTAAAGCCGAGTTTCCCGTCGATGATCAGCAGCTTGCGGTGGGTCCGGTTGTTCATACGACCGAGGCCTGTCCAATGCGGCTTGTGATACTGAATCACCTCGGCGCCTGCACGCTTGAGTTGTTCGATGTAACGATGGTCCATCTTCGAGGAGCCGACCCAGTCGAGCAACACATGCACTTTGACGCCGTCTTGCGCCTTGTCTGCCAGTGCAGTCGCAAACTCCGCGCCGATTACGCCGGACCAGTAGATGAACGTCTCGAAGGTAATGGTTTCGGTGGCCGAGCGGATGCCTTCGAGCATCGACGGAAAGATCTCGTCGCCGTTGAGCAGCACCTTGAAGCGGTTGCCCGATGCGACGGGTGGCCCCAGCAGGAGGCTCATCGAGCGAATAAACTGAGGGTCGTCGCTTGCGTAGAGCCGGTTGATGTTGTGCTCGACCTTCTTCTCACCGCTTGAGAAGTTCGCGATGAGCAGAACAATGACTAGCGTGATAACGATCGTGCACGGGATGAAGAGCATCAGTGGCAGCATGGGATGTCCGGTGATCACTTCATGCATGAAGTCGGCGGCCGACGGCCGGCTGAAACGCCCGTATGCGTCGCATGTTTCATGCCTGTCGGCAGCGGCGCATCCTGTCAGTCCGGACGCTCCTCGGGATAGTGCGGAAGTCCGTCATCCGTATGAAGCCACTGCAGTTTGCGCGAGGCCCAGACATGGTCCGCGGGTGGCACGGCAGCCGGATCGTCGAGCGAGCATGTGGCGACATCGATATCGTCTGCGGCGTCCGCGTTCCAATAAGTCAGCGGGCTGCCGCAGTCCGGGCAGAACGTGCGAAGGACTTTGTCGCTTGAGGCAAACTCCTTCGGCTGTGCGTCCACGTAGTGGAGTGCCTCGCGTTTCACGCTGAACCACGCCACCAGCGGGGACGACGCGACCCGGCGGCAATCGATACAGTGACAGAGGCTCGCATTGAACGGCTTTCCGTCGGTTTCATAGCGAACTTTGCCGCAGAAACACCCACCCTTCAGCATGGTCGTCTTCCTGGTCGAAATGGTCTGGGTTGCAGGGCTGCGGGATCGATGCTGCACGAGATCACGTCGCTCCTTCTGGCTCATTTTGGCTCATTCTCTTCTTAAGGGAGGCGCGATGCGTTCACACGCCTGCGTGGTTGCATCGGATTTCGAGCGCGCCTGGATTTATCATGGAGCCTGTGCAGCGAATCGTTGCGCGCTTGACCGATTCGCGGCGGTGCCCGCGCCCACTGCCGACTGTTCTGCGTCGGCCCGTCACGTTTCCGATGAGCAAGACAGGCAATCCGAAGCAGCGCGTCGACGCATTGCTCCAGCAGGCGCTGGCGCTCCACCAGAACGGCGCACACGCGCTGGCCGAAGAACTGTACCGCGAGATACTGGGGCTGAGGCCCCGGCATTTCGATGCGATGCAGTTGCTCGGCACGATTGCGCTGCAGACAGGGCGCCTCGAAGAGGGCGTCGAGTGGCTGACGCAAGCCGTCGCCGTTGATCCGCGTCAAGCGTCCCTGTATTCCAATCTCGCCTTCGCTTTCAATGCACTCCGGCGTTTCGGGGATGGCCTGGCGAGTGCGGATCGCGCGCTCGCGCTCAAGCCCGATTTTGTGGATGCCTTGAATAACCGCGGCAATGCGCTTGCAGGACTCGACCGATCCGTCGAGGCGCTTGCAAGCTTCGAGCGGGTGATTGCACTCCAGGGTGCCAATGCCGAAGCCTGGAACAACCGCGCTTGCGTGCTGCGCGATCTGGGCCGTCCGCTCGATGCGGTGCAGAGTTGCGATCGGGCGATTGCGCTACGTCAGGACTACGCCGATGCCTGGAGTAACCGGGGCAATGCGTTCAGCGATTTGAACCAGCCGATCGACGCGCAGGCAAGCTATCAGCGCGCACTTGAGCTGCAGACTGAGTTCGCCGACGCGTGGAGCAATCTGGGTCTCACACTCGTCGATCTCGGGCAGCACGCGAATGCCCTGCAATGCTACGAACGCGCGCTGGCGATCAGGCCGGACTCCATCGAGGCCCACTGGAACGAGGCGCTTTGCCGTCTCGAGACGGGCGATTTCGAACGCGGCTGGCGTGCGTATGAATGGCGCTGGGAACGGCATACGCTGAGGGACAGCAAGCGGAGCTTCGATGTGCCGCTCTGGCTCGGCGATGCACCGGTTGCCGGCAAAACGATCTTGTTGCACGCGGAGCAGGGTTTGGGCGATACCTTGCAGTTTTGCCGCTACGCGGCCGAAGTGGCTGCACTCGGTGCGACCGTACTGCTCGAGGTGCCCGCGGCTTTGATGCGGCTATTGGCTGGCGTGGGGGGGGTCTCGCAGTTGATCGAGGAGGGCAGCCCCTTGCCGTCGTTCGACTTGCATTGTCCCTTGCTGAGTTTGCCGCTGGCATTTGGGACCCGCCTGGAGACGATTCCAGGAAAGACGCCCTATCTGTTTGCCGACGCGGCAGGCGTGCAGAAGTGGTGTGCGCGGGTCAAGGGGGGCGAGGTCAAAGCAGACGAGGTCAAAGCAGACGAGGCCAAACAGCACCAGGCCAAAGAGCATGGGGTCAACGCGCTCAAGGTCGGACTCGTCTGGGCCGGCGGCCACCGCCCGCACGTCCCGGAACTCCGTAAGAACGATGCACGCCGGTCGATCACGCTCCAGCACCTGAGCCCCTTGCTCGACGTGCCCAATGTGCAGTTCTATAGTTTGCAGATGGGCAATGCGGCGCGAGAGGTGAAGTCGACGGCATCGATCATCGACTTCACCGACGACCTCTACGATTTCGCCGACACGGCAGCGCTCATCGCCAATCTGGACCTGGTGATCTCGGTCGACACCTCGACGGCTCACCTCGCAGGCGCCATGAACTCGCCCGTGTGGATACTCAATCGATTCGACACGTGCTGGCGCTGGCTACTCGAACGCGACGACAGTCCGTGGTACCCGAGCGCGACACTGTTCCGCCAACCCTCGCTGGGCGATTGGGACAGCGTGATCGCCAAAGTGCGCGACGCGCTCCGGGCGCGGGCCGAAGCTCATCGCTTAGCCGCTTCCGCTTTTTCGATACCTTCCCAGATCCCGTTGAGATAAACCGCGCCAAGCGCACGGTCGTAGAGTCCATAGCCGGGCTTGCCCGTCTCGCCCCAGATCATGCGGCCATGATCCGGCCGAAAGTACCCTTCAAAGCCCGTGTCGAAATAGGCTTTGACGATCTCGGCCATATCGAGCGAGCCATCCTGCGAGCGATGAGCGGTCTCCAGAAAGTCGCCATTGTCATTAACCTTGATGTTGCGCAGATGGGCAAAGTGAATCCTCCCGCGCCCGGAGAATTCGCGCACCAGGGCGGCCACATCGTTCTTGCTGTCGGCGCCGAGCGAACCTGAGCATAAGGTCAGCCCATTGGCAGGTTCGTCGACGATCGACAGAACGCGCAGCAGGTCCGCGCGGTTCTTGACGATTCGCGGTAGCCCGAAGATCGGCCGCGGTGGATCATCCGGATGGATCGCCATCTTGATGCCGACTTCGCGCGCTACGGGAATCACGCGTTTCAGGAAGTATTCGAGGTGCTGCCAGAGCGCCTCCTCATCGATCGTCTCGTACGCCTTGAGCAGCGCGCGGAGTTCTTCGGGGCGGTAGCTCACATCCCAGCCAGGCAGTGACAAGGCGTCGTCGGAACTGAGTTGGCTGACGGCGGCTGCGTCGAACGACAAGGTCGTCGATCCATCGGGGAGGCGGGTTTCGAGAGACGTGCGGGTCCAGTCGAAGACCGGCATGAAGTTGTAGCAGACCACCTTGATCCCGCATTGTGCGAGGTGACGCAAGGTCTGCACGTAGTTGTCGATCAGACGGTCGCGGCTGTCGACGCCGCGTTTGATATCTTCATGCACAGGCACACTCTCGATCACCTCGAGCGCGAGGCCATGTGCCTCGACTTGTGCCTTGAGCCGCGAGATCGCCTCGATCGGCCAGACCTCGCCGACCGGCACCTCGTAGACTGCCGAGACAATCCCGGTGATGCCCGGGATTTGCCGGATATGGGCGAGGGTGACGGGATCTTGCTCGCCGTACCAGCGAAACGTCATCTTCATGGGCGCTCCTGATAGTCTGCGGGCCGCTGAGAGTACGGCCTCGTTTTGTCGATGGGGAAGCATCGCATATTTCGTGACTGAGCGAGGAGGATGCCGACCTTCCAGTACTGAGCACGGGTGGGCTCGACACCACCACAACCGCTTCACCTCAAACCTCGGACGCGCTAAGTTAAGCTTCCGGGTTTGCCGCTTGCCATGCAGGAGAAAGAGATGAAAGCCGAATCCGACCCAGGCTCCCCGACGCCTTCCCCCTCGCCGGTCCGGCTGCGTGATCTGTTTGTGGGCTTTCTGGGGCTGGGCCTGACCTCGTTTGGCGGCGCCTTGCCGCTCGCGCGAAGGGGGATCGTCGAGAGGCGGGGCTGGCTTAGCGCCGAGGAATTCACTGAGTTACTGGGGCTGTGTCAGTTCCTGCCGGGGGGCAATGTGATGAACCTGTCCGCCGCGATCGGCATGCGGTTTTGCGGCGTCACCGGCGCCTGTGTCGCCCTGCTGGCCTTCGTTGGCGGACCCGCTCTCGTGGTGGTCGGACTCGGCGTGATCTATGAGCGTACGCAGGACTCACCCCATGTCCGCCATTTCTTTGCGGGCCTTGGTGCCGCAGCCGCGGGGCTGCTGATTGCGACGACGATCAAGCTTGCCCAACCGCTGCGCGGGCGGCCCGCTGCCCTCTTCATCATGTTGATCGCGTGCCTGGCGATCGCCGTGCTGCGCGCACCCCTGGTTCCGACCATGCTGATTCTGACGCCAATCAGCATCTTTATCGCGTCGAGGACGCTGCGATGAACGGCACGCTCGTTTCGCTGGGTCTGATCTTCTGTCAGCTGTCTCTGCTCGCCTTCGGCGGCGGGGCGACCACCTTGCCTGAAATGCAACGCCAAGTGGTCGACGTGCACCACTGGATGAGCGCCACGGAGTTCAGTGCCTTGTTCGCGCTGGCTCGGGCTGCCCCGGGTCCGAACCTCATCATCGTCAGCTTGATCGGCTGGCATGTCGCGGGCTGGCTCGGCATGCTGGTCACGACGCTCTCGATGGCAGGACCCTCGTCGATGGTGACCATCGCCACGCTCCACGTCTGGACCCGGTTCAAGGACCACCCGTGGCGCCGTGCCGTCGAGGCCGGCCTCGTTCCCGTAACGACCGGTCTGGTGGCGGCGAGTGCGGTGCTGATCACCAAGGCCGCGGCGACGGACTGGCTGCTGGGTGCGATCACGGGCGTCTGCGCGCTACTCGCCGTGACAACGCGGATTCATCCGCTGTGGTTGCTGTTTGCAGGCAGTCTGGTCGCGCTGGCCGGGTTTGCACAAGTCTGATTGCCGCGGCTCATCGGCGTGTCGGCATGCCCGTTGCCCCGACTCACAGCTCCTCTCGCGGCGCTTCGTTCCAACATTTGGACACTTGAAAGCATAAAGAAAATATTACTTAAGTCGTAAGATTGCACGCCGTTAACGGAGTGGAAGCGTATACAAAAACCGATCTCCGACGGAAGTGATATGTCCAGCATCCTAGCTACGCAGGGTTCACTGTTTCCCCGAACGACCAACAACACCTCGAGCAGTTTCGACGACGTCAGCGAACTCGATATCCAGCAAACTACGACGGAAAGCGGCCAGGCTTCCGTGTCATTGAGCGCGAATCTGTCGGGCGCCACGGCGGCAACCGGCACGGGTCAGCTTGCCATCGCGTTTGCCAGCGCAATCCAGGCATCGACCACGGTTGATCCGGCCACCGGCGAGCGCGAACTCAAGAAAGGCGCGTCTGATCAGTTGAACAGCGCGATCACGAGCCTGTTGGTGCAGAACGGCTTCAGCGCCCAGCAGGCCGCGGCAGCCACGACGAATCTCCAGAGCGAACTCTCCAGCGGCGATCCGCTGACGTTGTCACTGAGTTATGACAACACGACTCAGGCCACCGCCTCGGCCGCGGGTGCCTATGGTGCAAACGCCACGTGGACGGCAAACAGTGTCACGCAGACCGAGCGTTCGGGTTCGCTGAACATCAGCATCGACGCCAGCGGTACACTCAGTGTGGCGCTCAAGGAACAGACGGTTTCGTCGGCGCAATATGAAGGTGAGGTCAAGGGCACCGGGACGCTGAGTGCCCCGATCGTGTCGGTCCTGACGACGCCCGGCGCGGACGGGAGTACCGGCTCAGCGGCGCTGGACGGAAACGATGTAGGCCAGGGTTCCGGGAATGGGGCATCGGGTTCCGTGCCGGCTTTTCTGGGCTTCAACACCGCCAATCAAGACGCGCTTTCAAAGCTTGGGCAGATCGCACCTTCGGTGTTCCAGAATGGCTTTGGGACGGCCTCGGCGAACTCGCCGGTATCCGAATCTGAGTCCGATACACTTAGCCAGACCGCATTGACCGCCGTCATGATGGTCACCACGACGACCGGCGCTGGCGGTGCCGACGGTGGCGCGGGCAGCGGTACGAGTGGCGATGGCGGTCAGGGCGGCCAAGACGGCAGCGCCACGCAGGGACTCTCCGGCGGCGACAACGTCAACGGTTCCGCGAGCACGGGTGCGGGGTCAGTTGCCGGTACTTCATCGATTGCCTCGACTATCGCTTCGGCGCTCAAGAGCATGGACGACTCACTGTCGCAGATGCTCGATGCCTTGTCGAAGACCACCCTCCTTGTGGGCAAGGACGCTACGACGCAACTTCAGCAGATGCTCAAGTTGCTCGAACAGGCTCAGCAGGGTGTGGTCACAAACACGGATGGCGGCACGGCTGCGGCCGATGCGTCAGGTTTGAGCACGCCAGCGGGCGCGTCCGACCCAGCCGACGGCCAGGTTCCGGCCACCACCGGTTCGACAGGTCCGGCAGCCCAGACAGCCAACAGCAATAACGTGACGCAGATCGAGATCGGCTTCACGCAGACCGTATCGATCCAGATCACGGACTACACGGGCCATGGCTCGACGCTCTACGCGCGCCCCGACGGCAGCCTGGGCAGCATTGTCCGTCAGCCGACCCACGTGACGGCCTGAACGCGCGCCGTCCCTCGTTCGACTGTCGGGATCAAGACGAAAAAAGGGCGATCGACCATTGAAGGTGGATCGCCCAAACACATGAACAACGCTTGATCAGGCGGTTTGTTGAATCCCGCCCAGACGCCATCCTTGCCCGACGCGCAGGTCCTTGACGAAGTTCCAAACTTCCTCGAACGGCTCCGCCGCCGTATGTTCCGACTCACGGATCAGACCGTGGAACCGGACGCTCACTAGCTGCTCGTTGCCGCGCTCTTCCACGCCAAGCAGTTCCGCATCCAGTTGTACGACATCGGTCCGGTTCACCTGGGCGCCGCGCCCTTCAAGGTCCATCTTGACCTCGGCGAACATCTCGGGCGTCGTGAATTCGTAGATGTCTCCCTGATCGCCTTTATCCCATGCTGCCTGCATCCGTATGAACGATACTTTCGCTTCGCGGGTGAATGTCTCCCGGTCGAAGCCAGGAGGGATCGTCCCGGGTGTCTGGGTGCTGAAGCCGGTTCCCGCACTGGCTGCCGCAGCCGACGCCGTCTCCGCCTTGGCATAAGCCTGCGTGGGTTGAATCTTAAAAGCCGAAGGCTGCGGCAAAGCGCCATTGCCCGAGCCGGCGTTGGCCTGCGGATAGGCGAGTTGCGGGCGTCGCTTGCGTGCGATGAAACGGAACAGCGCGACGGCCGCGAATGCCACGAGCGCGATCAAGAGGAAGTTCGACATCATCTGTGCGAGCCCTTCGCCGAGACCGAAATGCGAGAGTAGCGCGGCGATGCCTAGACCGGCGGCGAGCCCCGCGAGCGGCCCCATCCAGCGATTGCGCGGTTGGACGGCAGCGGCCGCGCCGGCTGCCGGAGCGGCTTGCTGGGCAGGCTGCGCCTGTTGAGCACGCTGTGGTTGAGCAGCCTGTGAAGGAGAGGGTGTCGGCGTGGGGGCCATTTGCGACTGGCGGCCGATGCTACGGCTGCCGCCCATCCGTCTGGCCTCGGCGTCGACCGGAGCCAGCGCTCCGAGCGCCAGCACGCCGACCAAGCTAAGCACGGCCAGACGCTTGCCGGACAGGCCGGTGACGCGGCGGGAAGGTTGAACAGCGAATGATGCCATCGCGAATCCTTTTTGACTGAGGGGGCTTGCGCAGCCAGAATACCTGACTGCCTCATTCCTTACAATACGTAAGGTTTGAGGTTTGACGGTCACCGGGTGAAGTGGTTCCGCAAACTTCCACGCCCCAAGTCAGACTACGCTGATTTGACTTGTCGACAAGCTGGTTTTGGGATGGGCGGGCCCATCTCGGGGACTGACAGCAGCGCTATCGCGCTATCCTCGTGCGGGGATTGAGGTCCCCACCGTCTTCGATGCCGATGCATCAAGGTAGCGGAATACAAAGGCCGAGGCGAGGGTGATCGCGCCGACACAAGCAAAAGTCAGGCGAAAGCCGATGCCGGTACTGCCGAAGCGATGGGCGAACACGCCGACCAGGCTGCCGCCGATCGTCACCCCCAGGCTCATTGCCAGCATCTGGATCATCGAGAACAGGCTATTGCCGCTGCCCGCCTGAATCGGCGTCAGGCCTTTGAGCGTGACGCTGTTCATGGCTGCGAACTGCATTGAGTTGGTCGCGCCGAAGACCGCCAACTGTACAAGCGCAATGCTTAGCGGCCATCCCGGCGCGATCGCCGCGCACGAGGCAATCGATCCACCCACCAGCAGCGTGTTCACCAGCAGGAAAGACGCGTACCCAAAGCGATGGATCAGCGGTGCGACCCAACGTTTGGCGATGGTGCCGACAATTGCAATCGGCAGCATCACGAGACCTGAGTGCAGTGGCGAAAAACCGAGCTGGATCTGAAGCAGCAAAGGCAAAAGGAAAGGCAATGCGCTGCTGCCCACGCGAGCGAATAGGTTGCCGATCAGCCCCACGCTGAAGTTGCGTTCGCGAAACAAGGCAAGATCGAACAGGGGGAGTGGGCGGCGGCGGGCATGCACGATATAGAGCCCGGCCGTGAGCACACTGACGAGGAACAGCGTGCTGCTGACGGGGGCGCGATAGGCATCGACAGGGTTGTCGAGTGCGAGCGAAAAACTTGCCATGCAGACGGACAACAGACAAAACCCCAGCGTGTCGAACGGAGGCGCCGCGACGGTCGCGCCACGGGGCAGATAGCGCCTGACCGCCAGCAGTCCGACCGCGCCGATCGGCAGATTGATCAGGAAGATCCAGTGCCAACTGACGGCTTCCACTAGCCAGCCGCCAAGCACGGGACCGAGCAGGGGGCCGATTTGTCCGGCGACCGAAGTGAAGGCGAGCGCGGCGATATATTCCTCACTCGAGACGCTGCGCAGAACGGCAAGTCGCCCGATGGGCAGCAGCATGGATCCACCGACGCCTTGCAGCACGCGAGCGAGGACGAGTTCGTTCAATGAATGCGCCATCGCGCAAAAAAGCGAGCCGAGCACAAAGATCAGTATCGCCGTGAAGTACACACGCCGCGTCCCGAAACGGTCGGCGAGCCAGCCAGAGGCCGGCGTCAGCATGGCCATCACAAGCGCATAGGCCACCACGACCGGCCGCATTTCAAGCGCTGCGACCCGCAGGCTGTGCGCCATGCTTGGCAGCGCGGTATTGACGATCGTCGTGTCGAGCGCCTGCATGAAAAAGCCCGCTGCGACGATCCATAGCAGGGCTTTATGGGTGTTTTTCTCGGTCATTTGGGGTACTGCAGATCAACGCAGGGTACTGAGGGCATAGAAGCTCAGCAGAGATTCTGATCCTTGTACCTGTCGTTTTCCTTGCATCGACGTGCCGGGCTTCACTGGGAGAGCCCTGAAATGCCACCGCCGACCGGCCCGCGGACGCCTCGTCGAGGCATTCCGCAGGCCGGCCGGCGGCGGGGCCACGGCGGCAGATCCTAATCCTGCTGGCCGCGCAGGGAGCGCGGCATTAAGCAACCCTCACTCAGGCCGAGACGGCGACCTTCGCTTCAACCGGCGCATCTTCGTCGATCGAGCTGCGGATCAGGTGGTCGAAGGCGCTCAGCGAGGCCTTCGCGCCTTCGCCGACTGCGATCACGATCTGCTTGAACGGCACCGTTGTCACGTCGCCCGCTGCGAAGACACCCGGTACGGAAGTCTGGCCGCGTGCATCGACTTCGATCTCGCCGTGCTTCGACAACTGCACCGTGCCCTTGAGCCACTCGGTGTTCGGCACCAGGCCGATCTGTACGAACACGCCTTGCAGTTCGATGTGCTTCGACTCGCCGCTTGCACGATCCGTGTAGGTCATGCCATTGACCTTCTTGCCGTCGCCGGTGATTTCAGTGGTCTGAGCTTGCGTGATCACAGTGACATTACGCAGGCTGTGAAGCTTGCGTTGCAATACCGCATCCGCACGCAGTTCAGCACCGAACTCAAGCAAGGTCACGTGGCTGACGAGCCCCGCGAGGTCGATTGCCGCTTCGACGCCCGAGTTGCCGCCACCGATCACCGACACGCGCTTGCCCTTGAACAGCGGACCGTCGCAATGCGGGCAATAGGCCACGCCATGGTTGCGATATTCGCGTTCGCCCGGCACGTTGATCTCACGCCACCGGGCGCCGGTAGCGAGCACGACAGTCTTGCTCTTGAGCACGGCACCGCTCGCAAGTCGCACTTCGATCAGCTTGTCACCCGGCACCAGTGCTTCGGCGCGTTGCACGTCCATCACGTCGACTTCATAGCTCTTGACGTGCTGTTCGAGTGCGGTCGCGAATTGCGGTCCTTCCGTTTCCTTGACCGAGACGAAGTTTTCGATCGCCAGCGTGTCGAGCACCTGGCCGCCAAAGCGTTCGGCAACGACGCCCGTCCGAATGCCCTTGCGGGCCGCATAGATCGCTGCCGCGGCGCCTGCCGGGCCGCCGCCGACGATCAGCACGTCAAACGCTTCCTTCGCATCGAGTTGCTTGGCCGCACGCGCGCCGGCGCTGCTGTCGAGCTTCGCGAGGATTTCCTTCACACCGCTACGGCCTTGGCCGAATACTTCGCCATTCATATAGATGGTCGGCACCGCCATGATCTGGCGCTTTTCGACTTCATCCTGGAACAGCGCGCCATCGATCGTCACCTGGCGAATGCGCGGGTTGATGATCGACATCACATTCAGCGCCTGCACGACTTCCGGGCAGTTCTGGCACGACAGCGAGATATACGTTTCAAATTCGAAGTTGCCTTCGAGATTGCGGATCTGCTCGATCACTTCGTCATCGAGCTTGATCGGATGGCCGCCGACCTGGAGCACGGCCAGGACGAGCGACGTAAATTCATGGCCCATCGGAATACCGGCGAAACGAACGCCGATATCGGAACCGGGGCGATTCAATGAGAAAGAGGGCTTGCGATGTTCGTCGTCGCGTCGCTCGATCAGCGTGATGCGATTCGACAAAGCCGTGATTTCCTGGAGCAGCTCACCCATCTCGCGTGACTTATCGCTATCGTCAATCGAAGCGATGATCTCGATCGGTTGCGTGACTTTTTCCAGATAGCTTTTCAACTGCGTCTTGAGATTTGCGTCCAGCATGGCGTTTTGAATCCGTAACGATGCAACGTGGAAAGAGGCGTCCGAGCACGAGCTTCGGGTGCCCGGACGATTGCAGCCTTGGAACTCTGGAACTTTGCAGCCTGATGCGGCGAAACATTCAGGCGGCGATGAAAACGCCGCCCGAGGGTCGAGGCGCGATGCTTAGATCTTGCCGACCAGGTCCAGCGACGGGGTCAGCGTTTCAGCGCCCGGCGTCCACTTGGCGGGGCAGACTTCGCCCGGATGCGATGCGACGTATTGCGCAGCCTGAACCTTGCGCAACAGTTCCGAAGCGTCGCGGCCGATGCCGTTGTCATGCACTTCGCACAGCTTGATCTCGCCTTCCGGGTTGATCACGAACGTGCCACGCAGCGCCATGCCTTCTTCTTCGATCAGCACGTCAAAGTTGCGAGCCAGCGTCGCGGTCGGGTCGCCGACCAGCGGATACTTGATCTTGTTGATCGTGTCCGACGTGTCATGCCAAGCCTTGTGCGTGAAGTGGCTGTCGGTCGAGACGCCATAGACTTCCACGCCAAGCTTTTGGAATTCAGCGTAGTTGTCGGCCAAATCACCCAGTTCGGTCGGGCACACAAACGTGAAGTCAGCCGGGTAGAACACCACGACCGACCACTTGCCCTTGAGGTTCGCTTCCGTCACCGGCACGAATTCGCCATTGTGGTAAGCGGTCGCCTTGAACGGTTTGACTTGGGTATTGATGATGGGCATCTAGGGTTCCTTGCTTGGTTGGAGTGTTTTGCAGCCATGCCAGTATCGCTAGACTGCAGTGAATTGTGAAATCACTTAAATCAATGCGTCTGATTGCCATACGCTATGGGGCTCTGAGCCTTGCTGGGCAAGGGTTGGCGGTCCGGCGGCGAGATCTTGCGACGAACGCAATTCCCGCATCGCAGCACGCAGGCCCCGGGGAGGCACGCGCCTATGCTTTTTAGGGCCGCGGCGTGACGGGAATATGACGGCAAATCCGGCACTTCGGGCCCTTCGCGCGTACGGTGCCACTGCCCGGCAGTAGCGCAGAGTCGCGCTATTTTCGGGTATAACGCGGTTTAAGGAAACCCGGCTTGAGTTAGCGATGCGCGCCCACCTGGCGCGGTGTCGTCTGTCTGCCGCTGTGGCAACAAAGGGCGATTGCCCACCAACATGGAGTAGACAATGGAAAAGCTGTATCTCGACGATCTGACCGAAGGCGCGCAATACACCTCGGACACGCTCGAAGTGACCGAAGCAGATATCAAGCGCTTTGCCCGTGAGTTCGACCCTCAGCCATTCCACTTGGACGATGAAGCCGCGCGATCGACGCTTT
Organism: Burkholderiales bacterium; assembly: GCA_026225235.1. Taxonomy (GTDB): domain Bacteria; phylum Pseudomonadota; class Gammaproteobacteria; order Burkholderiales; family Burkholderiaceae; genus Pararobbsia. The sequence continues at coordinate 129,703 of JAMFSK010000114.1, read as the reverse complement.
TTGGTGGCCTTGCCGCCAGCGGCTGGCATACCGCCGCGATCACCATGCGCCTGATGACTGAAGGTGGGGTGCCGATTGGCGGAGGCCTGGTCGGCCTCGGTGGCGAGATTTCATGGCCGAAGCCAACGCGACCGGGCGACGTGCTCCATGTCGTCAGCGTCGTCACCCAGATTCGCCCTTCGAAGTCAAAACCGGGGCAAGGCATCGTCACGACGACGTCCGAGACCATTAACCAGGCGGGCGACGTGGTGCAGAAGTTCGTCGCGAAGCTGGTGGTCTATACACGCGCTCAGGCGGCCCAGAACGCCGCCCGTCAGGTTTAGTCGCCGAAGCGGCCGAGATAATCGAGCTTGCCGAGGGGCACGCCGTTATGCCGGAGAATGTCGTAGGCCGTCGTCAGGTGAAAGAAGAAATTCGGCAGCGAGAACGTGAACAAATAACTGGCACCTGTGAAACGCGTTTCGGCGCCACGCAGATTCATCACGATTTCACGTTCGTCGCTCCGGTTAATCTCCTCGACGCTGACGCTTTCAAGAAACTCGACCGTTCTTGCAATGCGCGACTGCAATTCCTCGAAACTGACCTCGATATCCTCGAAACTCGGCGCCTTGATTCCCGCGAGCCGGGCTGTGCCGATTTTCGCAGCATCGCTGGCCGACTGCACCTGGCGTGCGAGCGGGAACATATCGGGGAACAGTCGTGCTTCGATCAGGACAGACGGGTGGATCTGGCGGCTTTTCGCATACTCGGCCGCCTGGTCGAGCAGCACCGAGAGATTGTTGAATCCACGCAGAAAAACAGGCACGGAAGCCTGATACATCGACAGTGACATATTGCTGAACCGGGCAGGGAGATCGCGCTGCAAACCGGCTTGGTTCGCATGGCGCACAAGAATCCAGTCGGTACTATAGGAGCAGAGGCGGCAAGGATAAACCCTGCATTCCCGGTTTCACTGTTTCGGAACTACGAACAATTGCGGTCGCGACATGCGTTAGCAAACCGTTGCGCGCGACGCGAACGATCGGTCTATTTGTGCCCTCAGGCGAGCCAGCGCTGCAAATCGTAGTAGGCGACGCGGTCGCCGTCGTTCACAGCCACACCGGCGGCGAGTCGCGCGAGCCCGCTGGCAGCGGGCATCGTGCTGACGTTGCCGGCGCCCTGGCTGCCATAGGGAATCAACTCGGCGATACCTTCCGGATTCAGGCTGTACTGCACGCGCAGAAAAACTTCGCGCCCCTCTTCGAGGGTCTGGCGCGTGCGCAGCGGAATCCGGCTGACGAGCGCAAAGACCTGGGCCCGACCCTGCATGCGTCGGATCAGCGGGGTGACCATCACCGTGAACACGGCGAACACCGAGCCTGGATTGCCCGGCAGACACACCACGGGCTTGCCGCCGACATGAGCAAGCGCCATCGGTTTGCCGGGCTTCATACGAACCTTCCACAGCGTCAGGTCGCCGCCGAGCGATTCGAGCACGGGTTTCACCAGATCGCGCTCGCCGACCGACACGCCGCCGACACTGAGCACGAGATCACAGTCCGACAGCAGCGTCCTGAAAGCGCTGCGCAACGAGTCGAGATCGTCACGCGCATGCAGCACGCGGGTAGCTTGCGCACCCATCCCTTCCACGAGGGCGGCGAGCAAAGCTGCGTTGGAGTTATAGATCTGCTGCACATCACGCGGCTGCCCGGGTGATACCAGTTCATCGCCCGTCGTCAGAATGCCGATACGCAGGCGGGAGAATACCTCGATCCGGTCGAGGCCTTGGGAGGCGAGCAAGGCGATATGCGTCGGCTCGAGCAAGGTGCCGGCCGCAAGCAGGGCTTGCCCGATCGAGATGTCTTCGCCCTTGAGCCTGACGTGCTGTCGAGGTCGGAGTGTTTCGAGAAATTCGACCTGCCCGTCTTGCTCGCGTGCGTATTCCTGCATGACGACGGTGTCTGCACCCGCCGGCACGAGGCTGCCGGTGAAGACGCGTGTCGCCTGACCCGCGACGAGCGCCTGCGGCATTTCGCCCGCATACGCCTTCTGCTGGACCGGCATCGGTTGCCCGTCCCGATAGTCGGCAAAGCGAAGGGCATAGCCGTCCATCGCACTGTTGTCGCCCGGCGGCAGATCGACACCGGCGACCAGCGCCTTTGCGAGAATGCGCCCCGTCGCCGCCATAAGCGGCACCGTCTCGGTTTGCGTCAGCGCCGCGGCGCCGTCGGCAAGCCGTTGTTGTGCATGGGCGAAATCAAGCATGGCGATGAGTTCAAGTTAGGCGCTGAGGGCCCGCGTGCGCGCGCGCATCGTAGGGGATTGAGTGAGGCAGATCAATGCGTGTCGCGATGACCTTCGAGGTGAGCCGGCCGCACGACAACCGGCTGCACAACCGAAGCACCGGATGCCGCATGCCCGTGATGAGCGCCATGCCCATGGGGCACGACCTTGCCACGGAACACATGATACTGGTAGAGGTTGTAGCCGATCATCACGGGGAGGATCGTCCCGATGCCGAACAGCATGAAGACCAGGGTCGAGTTGTCCGATGCCGCCTCGGCAATCGTGAGTTTGCCCGGCAGCAGATCGGGAAACAGACTCACCGCGAGACCCGCGAACGAAGCGAGGAACAGCAGCACCGCACCCCGGAAGGGTCCCCGCTGGCTGTTCATCTGCACCGAATAGAGGATATAGGCAAACGAGAGGATCGCGATCACCGCCAGCATGACGAGCAAGTGGAACACGTCGGTCTCGGCCCATCGATCTTGACCGACCGGACTGAAGATCATCGTCCCGGCCGACAGGAGGATGGCTGCGGCGACGGTGGTCATCACGCTGAATACGGTATAGCGGCGCGCGGCTTGTTCGAGTGCGCCTGACGTCTTCTTGATCAGATAGGTCGCGCCGAGCAGGCAATAACCGGAGACCACACCGATCGCCGTGACGGCAGTGAAGCCTACGTCGGGTGCGCCGGGCGCCAGGCCCGTAATGACCCGGCCGAGCACAATGCCTTGAGAAATCGCGGCCAGCAGGCTACCGACACCGAACACGAGATCCCACGGGCGCGTACGGTGCGCCGCATGCCGAAACTCGATCGCCGCACCGCGCATGATCAGGCTGGCGATCAACATCATCACTGGAACATACAGGTCTTGCAGCAAGGTTGCATACGCAGCGGGAAACGCGCCGAACAGGCCGCCGCCGAGTACCACGAGCCAGGTTTCGTTGGCGTCCCAGACATGGCCGATCGACTGGACCATCTGGTCGCGATCGGTCGCACGGGGCGTGAAGAGGCTTAGGATCCCGACGCCGAGATCGAATCCGTCGGTCACCACATAGAACACGAGGATCAGGCCGAGCAGACCGAACCACGCGGTGCCCAGCATGGAGTGAAGTGAGTCATTCATGACGACAGCCTGTAGTGAGGGAATCAGTATTCGACCGGTATCCGGGCGGTGGAGAAGGGGTCCGGTTCCTGTGGCGGTATCAGGGTCAGGTCCGGACCGTTGCGCAGCCAGCGGCGAGCGAATACAAAGAAGCACACGATCAGCACGACATAGAACCCGGCAAATATCGCCATGCTGCCGCCCACCTGCGCGTTCGTTAGGGTCGAGACCGCATCGCGGGTACGCATTAGGCCATAGACGACCCAGGGCTGGCGGCCGACTTCCCGAACGATCCATCCCGATTCGACGGCGATATACGGCAGCGGAATGGCGAGGACCCAGGCCAGCAGCAGCGTGCGTTGCTCAAGCACCGCGTCGAGGCGGCCACGGGTACGACGGAAGACATACGCGGTCCAGAATGCGAGCACCATGAACAGGAAGCCGATGCCTGCCATCACGCGGAATGCGTAGTAGAGCAGGGGCAACATCGGGGGCTGATCCGCTGCGGGAATGTCGTCAAGACCTTCGACCCGCCCGTGTAGCGAGTGCGTGCCGAGCACACTCAGCATGCCGGGGACTTCGAGCGACCAGTCATTCTTCTGGGCCTTGCGATCAGGCCACGCGAGCAGCGACCACGAGGCACCGGTGCCGGGCGCATTGGTCTGCCAGTGGCCTTCGATCGCAGCGCCCTTGGCCGGTTGCGTGGCGAACACATCGACACCGCTTGAATCGCCGAGCCAGACCTGCAGCGGTGCAACCACCACGAGCAGCGTGAGGGCGAGCTTGAACGAGCGCATGAAGAAGGCCGCATGCCGCCGCCGAAGCAGATGGTAGGCTGAGATCCCTGCAATCACGAACAGACCGGTTTCAATTGCCGCAAGCCACATGTGCGAGACACCCCACATCATGTCGGGGTTGAAGATCGCCTTCATATAGTCGTCGACGAAGACCTTGCCGTCATGCACGCTGATACCGGCGGGGGTCTGCATCCATGAGTTCGCGACCATGATCCAGAACGCAGAGATCGACGAGCCGAGTGCGACCATGCCGGTCGCGAAGAGGTGCACGCCTTTCGGCACGCGCTCCCAGCCAAGGATCATTACGCCGATAAAGCCGGCTTCGAGCATAAAGGCCATGGCGCCCTCGAAGCCGAGGATGTTGCCGAAGAATTGGCCGGTGAACTCCGAGAACGGCGCCCAGTTCGTGCCGAACTGAAACTCCATCGGGATGCCGCTGACCACCCCGACGGCAAAATTGAGCACCAGCAGCTTGCTCCAGAAGCGCGCGTGCCGGTAGTACATCACATCGCCGGTGCGCACCCACAAGGCTTCGACGATCAGCAGGAAGGCCGACAGACTGATCGTCAGGATCGGCCACAGAATATGGAAGATCGCCGTCATAGCGAACTGGGCACGCGACAGGTTGAGGACTTCGTTGACTACCATGATGGCCACCGACGGTTGATCTGAGGGAATGCGTTCGAGACGAGGTGGCCTAGGCCGGTACGGTGCTTCGATGGAGCAACACGGGGATCGACTTCGAGGTCGGTGTGTTGCAGATATCGGCGACACTCGTCAGCGGCACCAGCGGGTTGGTCTCGGGGTAGTACGCACCTAGGCAACCGCGCGGAATGTCGTAGGCCACTAGCAGGAAGTGGTCTGCACGGCGTTCGATGCCGTCTTCCCAGACGGTTGTCATATCGACCCATTCGCCGTTTTTGAAGCCGAGCGCATCGAGGTCTTCTTGATTGGCGAACACCACGCGCCGCTGGCCGAACACCCCGCGGTAGCGGTCGTCGAGCCCATAGATCGTGGTGTTGTACTGATCGTGGGAGCGCGCGGTCATCAAGGTGAACAGCCGCTCGCCGTGCAGGGCGCGTGCCCGGCTGATCGGCGTATCGGTCTCGATGCCATGCACCAGGAACTGCGCGCGCCCCGTCGGCGTGAGCCAGATGCGTTCACGTGAAGCGACGCCGAGGTGAAACCCGCCCGGGATGGCGACCCGCGCGTTGTAGTCGTGAAAACCGTCGAATACTTTTTCGATCGAATCGCGAATTGTGGCGTAGTCGTCTGCATAACCCTTCCAGTCGACCTTCTCGTGACCGAGCGTGGCATCGGCCATGCGCGCCACGATCGCGATTTCGGACAACAGGTTCGGCGATGCCGGTTGGTTCATCCCATAGGAGATATGGACCATGCTCATCGAGTCTTCGACGGTGACGCCCTGAGCGACGCCGGCTTGCATGTCGATCTCAGTGCGGCCGAGCGTCGGCAGGATCAGCGCGTTCTTGCCGTGGATCAGATGGCTGCGGTTGAGCTTGGTGGTGATATGTACCGTCAGGTCGCACGCTTGCAAAGCTTCCCAGGTCCGCGGTGTGTCGGGCGTTGCCATTGAGAAGTTGCCGCCGAGGCCGATAAAGACCTTGACGTGACCTTCGAGCATCGCATGAATCGTTTCGACGACGTCGTAACCGTGTTCACGCGGAGGTTCGAAGGCGTACACCGCGCCGAGCCGGTCGAGAAACGCGGCGCTGGGTTTTTCTTCAATGCCCATTGTGCGGTCGCCCTGCACATTCGAGTGGCCGCGCACCGGGCACAGGCCCGCGCCGCGCCGGCCGATATTGCCGCGCATCATCATCAGGTTCGACAGCATCTGCACCGTCTGCACCGAGTTCTTGTGCTGGGTGATGCCCATGCCCCAGGTCGAGATCACGCGCTTGCCGTTGACGTAGATCTGGGCGAGGGCGTGAATCTGTTCGAGCGGCACGCCCGATTCGGCGACGAGCGGCTCCCAGCGCTGGGCGCGCAGGTCGTTGGCGAAGGCTTCGAAACCGATCGTGTGTTCGGCGATGAAATCGACATCGAGCACGCGTTCGTTGCGCTCGGCCCGTGCCAGGTCGTCGAGCTCGATCACGCGTTTGGCGACGCCCTTGATCAGCGCAAAATCGCCGCCGATCTTTGGCTGGACGAAGACGGAGCAGATCTCCGTGCTCGACATGGTGAGCATTTCGACGGGATGCTGCGGACTGGTGAAGCGTTCGAGCCCGCGTTCGCGCAGCGGGTTGATCGACACCAGCGTGGCGCCCCGTTTCGAGCAGTCGCGCAACTCGCCGAGCATGCGCGGATGGTTGGTCGCGGGGTTCTGACCGAACAGGAGCAGGGTGTCGGCGTGTTCAAAGTCGTCGAGGGTGACGGTGCCTTTGCCGACCCCGACCGTGCCCGGCAAGCCGCGGCTGGTCGCCTCGTGGCACATGTTCGAACAGTCGGGAAAGTTGTTGGTGCCGTAGAGCCGCACGAACAACTGGAACAGGAAGGCGGCCTCGTTGCTGGCGCGGCCGGAGGTGTAGAAGGCGGCGCGGTTCGGGTTGTCCAGGGCGAGCAGATGCGTCGCGATCAGCACGAAGGCGTCTTTCCAGCTCAGGGGCAGGTAGCGGTCGCTCTCGGCGTGGTAGACCATCGGGTCCGTGAGCCGGCCGTGCTGTTCGAGCTCGTAGTCGCTCTGCTCGAGCAACGCGGTCACCGTGTTCGCCGCAAAGAAGTCCGGCGTCACGCGTTTGCTGGTCGCTTCGGCCGCGACGGCCTTGACGCCGTTCTCGCAGAACTCAAAGGTGGAGGCATGCTCACGGTCGGGCCAGGCGCAGCCAGGGCAATCGAAGCCATCGGGCTGGTTCTGTTTGAACAGCAATTTGTACTTGCCGCCTGGAACCTTTTCTTTCAGCAGGTTAAGTGCAACGTATTTCAACGCCCCCCAGCCCGCGGCCGGGTGCGTATAAGGCTCGATGCGGGCTTCCGGCTTCGAGATGTCCATGTCGATGCTCCTTCGTTCTGCGGGTCGCGCGGCGCTCGATCGATATCGGGCGGCAGGGTGACTCGCGATGCCCAGAGCGTAAGGCGGGAACACAGTTGCGGGGACACACAAAAGTGGCGCAACACGGGGAGTACAGTCTGGCGCTGAGCCGCCCGGGGACTGCCCGGCGGCGAGCGGCCCGGTTCCCGTATACTTGTCGCCAACGCGGTTCGGACACGGAACTTTGAAACTTTACGAAAAGCTGGCGGCGGAAATCGAAGGGCTGGTCGAGTCAGGGGTGCTGCTCGCTGGGGAACGCATTCCCTCGGTGCGCCAGACCAGTCAGCACCACAAGCTCAGCATCACGACGGTCCTGCGCGCTTACGTCCTGCTGGAAAGCAAGGGGGTGATCGAGAGCCGGCCGCAGTCGGGCTATTTCGTCCGGCGTCGCACCGGGCAGCCTGTGGCGACCGAGCTTCAGACGTCGCGACCGACACCGGTGTCGGCGGAAGTCGATGTGAGCGCGCTCGTGCTCTCGACCTTGCGTTCGATCCGCGTCAACGATGCGCTGCCTCTGGGTTCTCCGTATCCGGATCCGTCACTGTTCGCCTTGCAACGGCTGAACCAGTATGGCAACGCGGTGGCGCGGCGCCATCCGTACTGGAACGTGATCGACGACTTGCCACCCGGCAACCCGGAACTGATCCGGCAAATCGCGCGCCGCTACCTCGAGAACGGACAGAGCGTCGATCCGAACGAGATCATCGTGACCGTCGGTGCGACCGAGGCCATCAACCTGTGCCTGCAGGCAGTGGCCAAGCCGGGTGACACGATCGCGGTCGAATCGCCGACTTTCTACGCTATGCTTCACGCGATCGAACGCATGGGCATGCGCGCGGTCGAGGTCTCGACCCATCCGCGCGAGGGCATCGATGTTGCGGCGCTCGCAAAGATTATCGACGAGCAGCCGATTGCCGCCTGCATGGTGATGCCCAATTTCCAGAACCCGATGGGGTTCCAGATGTCGGACGACCGCAAGCGGGCACTCGTCGAGTTGTTGACGCGGCACGATATTCCCGTGATCGAGAACGGCGTCTACAACGAGCTGTACTACGGCGACTCGCATCCCTCGACGCTGAAGGCCTTCGATACCCGCGGGCTGGTCCTGCACTGTTCGTCGTTTTCAAAGACCCTCACGACGGCTCACCGGATCGGCTGGGCCTTGCCTGGGCGCTACCGCGACCGGGTCGAGAAATTCAAGTTCCTGAACACCCTGACGACGCCTTCGATTCCGCAGCTTGCGATTGCGGAGTACCTCAAGAACGATGGGTACGATCATCACTTGCGCAAGATGCGCAAGGCGTTTGCCCAGCAGGCCAGCATCATGAGCGCCGCGGTCACGCGGTTTTTCCCCGAGGGGACGAAGATCTCCCATCCCCTGGGCGGCTATGTGCTGTGGGTCGAGCTCGCACCCGAGGTCGATTCGATGACCTTATACCAGCTCGCACTTGAACACCGGATCACCGTGGGCCCAGGCTATATGTTTTCGGTGCGCAAGCACGGCTACCGGAATTTCATCCGCCTCAACTACAGCTATCCGTGGTCAAAGGACATTGAACAGGCCATCGTGACCATCGCAAGACTGATTCCAGAAGCTTCGCGGGGCGGGTAAGAAAGGCTCTAATGCAACTTGACCCGCGGCACGGTCCGGCGTCTGAGCCAGTGTGCGAGGGTGTCGAGGAACATGCGGGGCCAGCCGTGCAGGGAGGCGATATGTAGCCGGTAGAGCGACATATACATGACGCGGGCGACCATGCCTTCGATGAACATGCTGCCGCCGATCAGGCCGCCCATCAGATTGCCGACCGCAGTCACATGACCTAGCGAAACCAGTGAGCCGAAGTCGCGGTAGGTGAATGCCTGCAATGGCTCGTTGCGCAAACGCCCCGATAGCGACTTGAACAGGAAGCTTGCCTGCTGGTGCGCGGCCTGTGCGCGCGGCGGCACGTTGCGGCCGGTTTCGGGCCACGCACACGCCGCACAATCACCCAGCGCAAAGATGTTGTCGTCGGCCTCGGTCTGCAAGGTCGGTCGCACATTGAGCTGGCCCAGCGCGTTGACGGCAAGGCCGTCGAGTTGGGCAAGGATCGGCGGCGCCTTGATGCCGGCGGCCCAGACGGTCAGGTCTGCCCTGACGTCGTTGCCGCTCGCAGTCTTGACTGCGGTCGGGGTGACTTCGATCACTCTATCGTCAAAGCGCAACCCGATCGCGCGTTTCGTCAACAGCTTGGCGGTTTCGGTCGAGACGCGTTCAGGAAGCGCAGGCAGTAACCGAGGCCCCGATTCGATCAGCACGATGCCGATCCCATACTGCGGATCCAGTCCATGCAGCCCATAGGCTGACAACACGTGAGCCGTATTGCGGAGTTCAGCAGAAAGCTCCACGCCGGTTGCGCCGCCGCCGACGATGGCAATCTGTACCAGGGGATGGGTCGCATCCGCCTTCACTGCGCCTTGTTGCACGCGTGCGCAGGCCGAGATGAGCTGACGCCGGAAGCGCTCGGCCTGTGCCACGGTATCGAGCGCCAGCGCGTGTTCTTCTGCGCCGGCCACGTTGAAGAAGTTGGTGGTGCTGCCGATCGCGATGATCAGGGTGTCGTACTGCAAGGTCCGCGCAGGCAGCATCTCGCGGCCGTTCTCCTCGAGCACCGCGCTGACGGACAGGGTCCGCGCGGTCCGGTCGATGCCGAGCAAGCTGCCCTGCTGGAATTCGAAGCCATGCCAGTAGGCCTGGGCAGCGTATTCGAGCTGGTGCGTGAACGGATCCATGCTGCCTGCAGCGACTTCGTGCAGAAGGGGCTTCCAGATATGCGTCGGATTGCGGTCGACCAGGGTCACGATCGCCTGGGGTTCCCGGCTGCGGGCGCCAAACCGGTCGCCCAGGCGCGTCGCCAGTTCGAGCCCCCCGGCGCCTCCTCCTACCACGACGAAGCGATGCATGATGGTCCTTGAGGTTCAGATAGGAATGGATTTTCAACCGCAGGATAGGCGATAAGCTGCGGCCACCACATGCACAGTCGGGTAAAGGGGTTCAGAGCACAGTTGCCCGCAGGCTCTCCGCCCTAGATCATCTCCAGCGGTTGTTTGCGCTGAGGCGCGGCGAACTCGCGATCAAGCGTATCGAGGTCGGTTTCGTCGAGCTCGACATCGACGCTCGCACGGTTCTCCTCAAGATGGGCGACCGATCCGGTCTTCGGGATCGCGATGACGCCCGGGTGGCGGAGTACCCAGGCGAGGGCGATCTGTGCGGGCGTCGCATTGTGTCGCTTCGCGACGGACATCAGGGCTGCATGCCGGAGCAGTCGACCCTGCTCGATGGGCGAATAGGCCATGACGGGCACGCGATGCCGCACCGACCAGGGCATCAGGTCGTATTCGATCCCGCGCCGGCTCAGGTTGTAGAGCACCTGGTTGGTCTGGACCTGGTCGCCGCCGCTCAGTTCGCCCAACTCGTCCATGTCTTCGGTGTCGAAGTTGCTCACTCCCCAGTGCGCAATCTTGCCATCGCGAATCAGTGTCTCGAAAGCCTCGACCGTCTCGGCGAGCGCGTACCGGCCGCGCCAGTGCAACAGATAAAGATCGAGCCGTTCGACACCCAGCCGACGCAGGCTGGCTTCGCAGGCGGCGATCGTGCCGCGCCTGGATGCATTCGAAGGCAGCACCTTGCTCACTAGGTAAACCTGGTCGCGACGCCCGGAGATGGCCTTGCCGACGACTTTCTCCGAACCGCCATCGGCGTACATCTCGGCAGTGTCGATCAAGGTCATGCCGAGCTCGATGCCGAGCTGGAGCGCCCGCACTTCACCGGCGGCCTTGGTGGGGGACTCGCCCATATTCCATGTCCCCTGTCCGAGTGCAGGGACGGACGTGCCGCAAGGGAGTGTCAGGGATTGGATATCGCGCATGGGGCAGGGTCGAGAGGGGGGCCAGGTTGGGCTGCAAGGGCGCTGCAAGGCGGCTGCAGTTTGCGTGCGCCGGCAAAGCCTTGCGTACTAACCCTGATAGTAACGCCGGATCGTGACCTCGTTGCGGCGTCGTCAGTGAGGGTTTTCGCCTACCATGCAGGAGCGGATCAAGATCTTTTGAGGCTTATCTTTGGAGAAACGATGAAACTGATCAAAACCCAGGCAGTACTGTGCGCGACGCTCGCGCTCGTGATGTCCGGTAGTGTGCTGGCCCAGGCCAGCGATGCGATGACCGCGGCACCTGCCGCTACGTCGGCACACGCCGGCAATCACCAGCTCACGCGTGCGGTCCAGCGCGCTTTCGCCAAGACCAAAGGCCTGAACAGCACGCACATCGCGGTGCGAGCGCACAACGGCGAAGTGTCGCTGTCGGGCACGGTGCCCGACACCGACCAGATCGACAAGGCGACCCATGTGGCGCAAGGGGTGGCGGGGGTGAGTTCGGTGAGGAACCTGTTGTCGGTTCACGAAGAGGGGCATTAAGACGGCCCGGAGGGATCAGGCGGGGATGCCGCGCGAACTGCCAAGGCGAGGGCAAATTCTCGCGGCCTCCGGTCGACCCCGGAGCCAGCCCAATGTCAGGCGCGAGCCGGGCAGCTTCGTGGCGCGCTAACAAACGCCATCGGTCGTGGCACTCGCCAAATTCATTCACTGCCTGCCCCGGAAACGCAATTGACGCCATGTCCGAAGTTATCCATGGTGACGGTTGCTCGTCTTGCCGCGTGGGCACGACGCTACTAGAGGAAGGATTGACGAATGGAAGCCCTGGTTCTTGAAGAAGCGCATCGCATCACATTGCGCGATATTGCACTGCCGCAAGTGGTCGGCCCGCGCGATGTGAAGATTCGTATCCACACAGTGGGTATCTGCGGCAGTGACGTTCATTACTTCCAGCACGGCAGTATTGGTCCGTTCGTGGTGAATGAGCCGATGGTGCTTGGCCACGAGGCATCGGGTACGGTGGTCGAGGTGGGCGAACACGTCACCCATTTGAAGCCGGGCGATCGTGTGTGCATGGAGCCGGGCGTGCCCGATGCCGATTCTCGGGCGACCCGCGAGGGTATGTATAACCTCGACCCTGCGGTGCGCTTTTGGGCGACGCCGCCGGTGCACGGCTGCCTCACCCCCTTCGTGGTTCACCCCGCCGCGTTTACCTTCAAGTTGCCGGACAACGTGAGCTTTGCCGAAGGCGCGATCGTCGAGCCGCTGTCGATCGGTCTGCAGGCTGCCAAGAAGGCGGCGATCAAGCCGGGTGACGTCGCCGTTGTCATCGGCGCAGGCACGATCGGCATGATGACCGCGCTGGCCGCGCTGGCGGGCGGGTGTAGCCGGGTGATCGTCTGTGATCTGGTGCCGGAGAAGTTGGCTCTGATCGGCAAGACGCCAGGCGTGACGACGGTCGATATTCGCTCGCGCAAACCACTCGACGTGGTGGCTGAACTCACTGAGGGATGGGGCGCCAATATCGTATTCGAGGCGAGCGGCAGCGTCCGCGCCTTTGAGAACATCATCGACCTGCTGTGCCCAGCCGGTTGCCTGGTGCTGGTCGGGATGCCGCCGAAGAAGGTCGAAATGGATATCGTCGCGATCCAGTGCAAGGAAGTCCGAATCGAATCGGTGTTTCGCTATGCCAATATTTTCCCGCGTGCGATCCAGCTGATCGCGTCGGGACGCCTCGATGTGAAGCCTTTTATCTCACGTTCGTTTTCGTTCAAGGAAGGCGTGAACGCTTTCGATGAGGCCTCACGAGGGCTGCCCTCGGACGTCAAAGTCCAGATCGTGCTTGAAGATGTAGTTTAGTCAGACAAAACGGTTTTCAATACGGGCGGCGCAATGCCGCCCGGTTTGCCTCCTGGGCGCGCCCGGAGCGAGCTGGACAAATGAGAGTCAAACGCCTGCAAACTTTCCTCCAATAGGGCGCAAGCGCCACATTGGCAACGCTAAGCGTTCGACCTCACCGCGTCACCGTGCCTACAATAGGGCCTCGTCATTCCTTACGAGCCCTTGCAACGGTATGTCCGGCCGCGTCCCTCTGCCCATGGGTGTTGAATCGAGCAAGCCTCGCCGCACCGCGTGGCGCCTGCTTCGGCTCGCGCGGTTTCATCGTTTTGTTGCGCACGGGGGCGCTGCGGTTGCGCTGGTCATGGTGAGCCTGTGCATGATGGCGCTGTACGAAGGGCGGCAGGAAGCGCTGCAGCGCGCGCGTGAGACCTCGCAGAACCTTCTGCTGATTCTGCAGAAGGACATTTCGCGCAACGTCGAACTGTATGACTTGTCACTGCAGTCCGTGGTTGAAGGATCTCAGCGTGCCGATGTGATGGCGCTTCCCAGTGCAATGCGGCGTGAAGTGCTGTTCGACCGGTCGACGCGCGCCAGCTATCTGGGCGCGCTGCTGGTGCTCGATGCCAAGGGCAATGTCACGATCGACTCTGAAAACCTGACCCCGCGGCAGGCCAATTTCTCCGATCGCGAATACTTTACGATTCATCGTGACCATCCCAATGTCGGGCTCTACCTGAGCGAGCCGTTTCGTTCGCGTTTGCGCAACGGGAAATGGACGGTCGTGCTATCGCGACGGGTGACCTTGCCGGATGGCTCGTTTGGTGGGGTAGCGCTGGTCGCGATCAGCATCGAGTATTTTCAGAACCTGCTCGGCGGCCTTGATATCGGCAACCATGGCGTACTGATGCTGATTGGCGAGAACGGCGCTCTGATCAGCCGGCAGCCGGATCGCTCGGCGACGGGCCACAGCCTGGTGGGTTCTGACAACTTCAACCGTTTCCAGCGAGCGGCCTCCGGGACGTTTGCCGGCACGGGCACGATGGACGGAGTGCGGCATCTCTACAGCTTCGCGCGCATTCCGGGTGTGCCCGTCATCGCGGTAGTCGGACCGGCCGAAGACGACATTCTGGAGAACTGGTGGCGGCGCTCGGTGATCATCGGTGGTCTGATGCTGGCCTTCAGCGCGGTGTTTCTCTTCGTTTCCTGGTTGCTGGCCGAGGAGTTGCGCGAACGCGCACTGGCCCAGCACGCACTGCTCGAACAGGCGACGCACGATAAGCTCACCGGCATCGCCAATCGCCACGCACTCGACGAGACGTTGTCGTCTGAATGGCGGCGCGCGAGACGGGAGTCAGTTCCCCTTGCGGTGTTGTTCATCGATGTGGATGCGTTCAAGGCGTACAACGACCGCTACGGGCATTCGGCTGGCGATGTCGCACTGACGGCCGTTGCGCGGGCCATTTCCGAATGTCTTCACCGACCTGCGGACAGTGTTGGGCGTTACGGGGGCGAGGAGTTTGTGGTCGTCCTGCCTGAAACACCGCTCGACGGGGCACTGCGGGTGGCCGAATCGATTCGCGAGCGCGTCGCGCGGCTTGCAATCGGGCACGACAGGCATTCGTTCGGGGTGGTGACGGTGAGCGTCGGGGTCGCGCTGTCGGACTCGCCCGAGGTGGAGAGTTTGGTCGAACTCATCACGCAGGCCGACAAGGCACTATACCGGGCAAAGGAAGAGGGGCGCAACGCGGTTCGGGCCGCTTGATTGACGGGGAAGAGCCGCGTGGGCGTGCAGCGTCAGCCTGGCCTGGCCTGCGTTGGCGCAGTCAGTCACGTGTGGGGTCGGTCTAGCGCGGAGCGGGCTCGTAACCCGAGCCCGCTCCGCGCTTCGCGCGCTATCAATGTGAATCCTTCTCCTGCCGCTTTTCGCTTTGCTTCTGCTCAGGCGTTTGCTTGATTTTCGTTACGCCGCCAATCGACGGCGGATCACTTGCCGGGAAAGTGTCCTCAACGGCTTTGTCGATGTTGTGCTCCGGCTTGTCGTTGTTCGGATGTTGTTCGGGATGTTGACTACGCATAGTGGCCTCCGGAAGTAATAGGCGGAACGACATGCCCACCTTTGTTCAGCAAGTGGCGGGCCCGATGCCGTTTTCCTGGCACCCGGTCAATCCGTCAATGCTTGCGCGGTCCCTTCTGCTTGGGCGTCCCCGTATTCTCGTTGGCCTCGTTCTGTGTGCGTTGCTGATACTCATCGCCACCGCGGCGGTCAGTATCGGTCAAGCCGCGCGAGACATCCTGGTGGGCCTGACGGCCGACTCGACGGGTGCCATGTTCCTGTTGCGAATCGGGACTCTGGTCCGCCTCATGCGGCAGCGGCGCCACGTCGTTGTGATCCTGCCCGCCGTGGGTAGCGGCGTGTTTGCCCTGAGGATCTTTCGGAAGGGCGTTGACGGGCTTCTGTTCGGGAAGTTTCATGTTCGGCTCCTTGTTACGGTGTCCCAGCCTTGCTGAGGCGTTTGATCATCGCGGCGGTGATGCGCTGCCGCGTCTTCGTGTAATCCGCCCATGGGTCGGTGGTGAGGCTGTCGAGGCGCTGGTGGACGTTGGCGATATTCCATTGATCGCCTGCCATGGTCTCGGGCAGCTCGTCCCAGGCGAGCGGGACGGAAACACCGAGTCCCGGCCGGGCGCGGGCGGAAAACGCCGCCACGGTCGTCGAGCCCCGGTTGTTGCGCAGGTAGTCGATGAAGATCTTCTTCTTGCGATTCTGCGGACCCATCTTCGCGGAGAAGTGCTCGGGCAACGTCGTCGCCATATGCTGGGCAACCCCCTGCGCGAACTCCTTGATCTCCTCCCAGCCTGAATGCCGCGTCAGCGGCACGATCACATGCAGGCCTTTGCCGCCGCTCGTTTTGCAAAAGGCGGTGAGGCCGATTTCCTCGAGCAGTGCGCGGGTCAACTGCGCTGCTTCGATCATGCGCTCCCACCCAAGAGCGGGATCGGGGTCGAGATCGAAGACCATCCGGTCGGGTTGCTCGATAGTTGCCGCACGGGCATTCCACGAATGGATTTCGACCGTACCCATCTGCGCGGCGCCGATCAGCGACTTCACCGAGTCGATGGTCATCAGGGGAGGGTGACCGGCATCGAGGCCCGGATGCTGCGTGACGTCAGGAATCGAGAGTCGCTG
Organism: Burkholderiales bacterium; assembly: GCA_026225235.1. Taxonomy (GTDB): domain Bacteria; phylum Pseudomonadota; class Gammaproteobacteria; order Burkholderiales; family Burkholderiaceae; genus Pararobbsia. The sequence continues at coordinate 113,555 of JAMFSK010000114.1, read as the reverse complement.
GCTGTGCTTCTGGAAGAACAGCTCGCCGCCGATATCTTCAGGCGCGCGGACCAAGGCGATCGGACGGTCCTTCAGTTCAACCAGCATCCGCTCCGCGACCGAGGCGTAGTACTCGACGAGGTCGAGCTTGTTCGCCTTGCTTTGCTTGTCGATGATTCGGTCGGGGTGGGTGATCCTGACGCCTTCAATAGTTTGGGCGTCGGCTTGCCGGGTCGACTTTGACTTCGGCTTCGATTTTGTCTCGGCAGCCGGTGTCGGCTTTGCGCGGGCAGAAGGCGAGCGCGGTGTCGACCTGGCTTTTGCCGATGCGACTTCGGTATCCGATGAGGTTTGCACGGTCGCTCCTTGTTTAGGTGCTTCCTTGACGATCTGGATGGCGGGTTTGTCCGTGCGCAGGCTCACGAACGAGGCTTGGCGGACGATGCGTTCGTCGGTCCATTCCGCGAAATTGCACTCGGCCACCAGCTTCGGTTTGACCCAGTGAACGGGCGCCCGACTTCGCTCGGAAGGGGCGTGCGCAAATGGCATGGACTGACTTTCGAGCCGCACGAGTTGTTGGTGAATATCGCTTAGCGTGCTAGCGTTGAAGCCGGTTCCGACGCGGCCTGCATATTGAAGCTTGCCCTTTGAATCATGGACGCCGAGCAGCAAGGCGCCGAAAGCCGCACGACTCCCGGTCGGTTCGGTAAAACCACCGATCACGAACTCCTGCCGACGTCGGCACTTTAGTTTGATCCATGAGGGCGAGCGGCTCGATGTGTAGGTACTGTCGAGACGTTTGCCGATGATACCTTCGAGCGCCATCGAGCAGGCGCTTCGGAGGAGATCTTCAGCACTGAATGCAAAGTTTTCGGAAAAGCGCAAATGCAGCGGTTCGGTGTCCTCGAGCAGTGCACTCAGGATGGCTCGGCGCTGGACCAGCGGCACATTGCGCAGGTCATAGCCGTTCAGGAAGGGCACGTCGAACAGATAGATCACGATGTCTTGCGGCCGGGCGGTATCGAAGGCGTTCTGTAGCGCCTGAAAGTCGGGCAGGCCTTCCTTGTCGAGGACGACGGCTTCGCCGTCGAGCCAGCCGCTTTCGACGCCGAGTTTCGAGAATGCATCCGCTAGGTGGCCGAATTTGTCGGTCCAGTCGTTACCCGCGCGAGTGAAGAGCCGGACTTCGGGCTTGCCACGGCGCGTGTCGATGCGAGCCACTACGCGGTATCCATCGAACTTGATTTCGTAAGACCAGTCGTCGTTCGTCGGTGGCGTCTCGACGAGCGTTGCCAGTTGAGGCTTCAAGGTTGCCGGCAAGGTGGCCTTTTTTGCGCCCTTGATGGCGGGATGGGCGGCAAGTTCGCGCCGCGACTCGGGGCTGCGGGTGGAGACGATATCGGGTCGCTTCGACGTGCCGCGTGGCGAGGGCAGCGAACGGGTGCTTCGTGTGAGCGCCACTTCCTCGCGGGTGTGCGGCGCGGCTTTGCTCACGCTGGCGCTTGCGCGTGGCGCGGCCTTCTTTGCGCGTGAGGTCTTGGGCACGGCGAGGACGCTCCCGGGGCGTTGTTCGAGTACATCAAATTCCGCGTCACTGCGGGCCTCGTCGTCGCGCTCCTTGATCAGCAGCCATTGCTCCTTGTCACCGCTGCCTTTCATGTGGCTGCGTACGAGCGTCCAGCCGCCATGGAGCTTGTCGCCGTCAAGTATGAATTTAAGTTTGCCGGCCCGGTAAGCCGCGAGCGCGTTCTCGTCGGAAGCGGAGCGCCACGTGCCCCGGTCCCATACGATCACCGTGCCTGCGCCATAGTTGCCCGGCGGGATTTCGCCTTCGAATGAGCCATAGTCGACGGGGTGATCTTCGACATGCACCGCCAATCGCTTGACCGATGGATCGAGACTGGGACCTTTGGGCACCGCCCATGACTTGAGCGTCCCGTCGAGTTCGAGCCGGAAGTCATAGTGGAGCCGCCGCGCATGGTGCTCCTGGATGACGAACGAGAGGGGCTGAGCGGTAGACTTGCCGCGTGGGTCCGTGCCCCGCTTGCGGGAGGCCGCGCCCGAGGGTTCGGGTGTAACGTCGAAGTGACGCTTGTTGTTATAGGTTTCGAGTTTGCCAGCCATCGGTCAATATCCTCCCGGTCCTTACGTGCTCCTGATGTCACGCTGCATGGGTCTGCAAGTCCTTCCCGCCCGCGTCGACCCTAGCCGGCGGCACGACGGCGTTTTGGCGTCTTGCGAGCGGGCGGCGCATCGTCGTCATCGTCCGTCTTGCTGCTCGCGCCCCCTTTGCCTTTTCCGCGGCCCAGGCTGCGTTTGAGCAAATCGGACAAATCGAGAATGTCGGCCGTGCGCGGCTTTTCTTCGGCAAGTTCGCTTTCGTCGATTTCTTCCGTCTTGCCCGCACGGATCTTCTTGTCGACTAGCGCGAGGATGTCGTCGTGATAGGTGTCGTGATAACTCGCGGGATCGAAGGTGTCGCTCATGTCCTCGATCAGCTTCTTTGCCATATCGAGTTCGCGCGGCGAGATGCCCGCAGCCTTGCTGCCCTCGGCGGGAAGTTTGAGCTCTTCAGGCGAGCGGACTTCGTCGGCACGGCGCAGGGTATTGAGCACAAGTGCCGGCCCCGCGGCAATCAGCGCCGCGAGATGCTGCTTGTTATGCATCACGACATTGGCGATGCCGATCTTGCCCGACGCCTTCATCGCTTCGCGTAGCAGTGCATAGACCTTCTCGCCTTTGCGATCGGGCACAAGATAGTAGGGGGTATCGAGAAAGAAAAACGAGACTTCGGGGGCATCTACGAAGGCAAGGATATCGACCGTCTGCGTCGACTCCGGGTTCGCTGAGCGAATCTCCGTATCGCTGAGCACGACGTATTTCCCCTTCTCGTACTCGAAGCCGCGCACGATGTTGTCGCGCGTGACTTCCTTGCCGGTACGCTTGTTGATCTGCTTGTAACCGATGGGATCGATCGAACGCTTGTCCAGCAGATTGAACCCGATTCGTTCGCTCTTCGTCGCCGGATAAAGTTGAACCGGCACATGCACGAGGCCGAAGCTGATCGCGCCCTTCCAGATCATATGTGCCATTGCGCGCCCCACAAGAGTGAACCCTCAGCAACGCAACAAGCGTGCCACGGGTTCACTTTGTATAGCGGTGGCGGCGGGGCCACTGCGACGGGATGGAAGGGTTGTGTAAGTCTTGCCAGGACGAGGCAAAGAGCGCCGTTGCTGCTACACCGTCTTGAGCATGCCACCGTCGACGAAGTACGTCGCGCCGACGCTATAGCTCGCACGTTCCGAGCAGAGAAAAACGATGAAATCTGCCAGCTCCTGCGGGCTAGCGAAGCGTCTGATCGGCGCGTGTTCATGAGCGACGTCGTCGAGATGGGCCTGCCAGTCGCCGCCAGACGTCTCGGTGAGCTGCTTGGCCGTCTTGATCCAGTCGGGGGTGAGAACGAGACCCGGGTTGATGGTATTGACCCGGATATTGTCGCCGATGACCTCGTTGGCCAGGTTCTTCGAGAACATCATCAGCGCGGCTTTGGTCACGTTGTAGATGGGCTCGTAACCGAGCGGCTGGACCGCGCAGATCGATGCGTTGTGCAGGATTGCACCACCGCCGCGTCGTTTCATCGCCGGAACGAGTCCGCGCGCCAGGCGCACCGCCGCCATCACATGGAGGTCCCAATAGGACTGCCACTTGTCGTCGGGCGCATCCATGATGGTTTCATTGCTGCCTGTTCCGGCATTGTTGAACAGAATGTCGGTGCCGCCGAAGGCCTGTTCCGCAGCGCTCACCAGCTGGTCGACCCCGGCGACGGTCGCGACGTCGCATGCCACGGGAATCGCTTTCACACCGTAGCGGCTCGAGATCTGTTGCGCGGCTTCGGTGAGGCGGTCCGCCTGGCGCGCGGCCAGCACGAGATGCACGCCTTCCGCGGCGAAGCCTTCAGCGACCGCGAGGCCGATGCCGACGCTTGCGCCGGTCAGCACGGCCACCTTGCCTGTGAGTTTGAGGTCCATCTGGATCGTCTCCGTCGTTGTTGTAAGGGCAGGAGACCCGATCTTAGCCGACCGGCCTAGGTCGCGAGTGTGAAGTTCCAGACGACCTCTCGGGGGCCGGAGGGTACCGCGGCCACAAGTGGGGCGGTGGCGGGCGTTTGAGGGGCAGGCGTGCCGGCTTGGGTCGAGATGGACAGGCCAACGGTGGTGGCGAGCGTCGAGAGCACGAAGAAATCGGCATGTGACGTCCAGCCGCGGATCGTGTCGAACGGAATCGGCGCGCCGGAAGAGAGCTGAGGAAGGATCGCGCGATACCAGAGTGCGCCGACGTCCCCTTCGAGCGGCATGACGAACTGTTTGTACTCGCCTGGGCGTGCGCGTGCTTGAGCGGCGAAAGCGCGGCCCGAGGGCAACGCGGGATCGAATATCAGCAGGGCATGCGAGACGTGCGGGTGTTGCCGATCGCCCGTCGCGAGTGTCGCGTCCCCCTCATTGACGGCGCTTGTGCCGTTGCTCGCAGACGTACCGGTTGAACGTGGGGCCAAAACCGAAGCCGCCCACGTCGAAATCCTCGATGCGATGGCCCATCCACTGATCGAAGCGCTGCCAATGAGAAATTGTCGACGTGCAAGCATAGTCGCCTCGCTCAGGGTGTGAATCGAGTGCCGCCGATGCCCTGCTTGCCTGGCGACAGGATGCCCTGCGGATCGAGCGCAAGCTTGATAGCCTCGCTCAGGCGCATCAAGGCGTGATCATTGAAGTCGTATTGCGCCGCGGCCCTGTCCATATAGTCGAGGTGGGTGCGGTACTGACCGTAGCCTGCCTGTCCGCATTGTTCAATCAACGTGGCCAGCAACGCGTGGGCGGCTTCCGTTTGAACGGGGTCGTCCTTGTTGAAAATCGCCGCGAAAATATGGTGCATATGCCGCGGGCCGGCGGTAAAGCCGCCGTAATAGTCGAAGCCGAAGTCGGCCGCCCGCGTTCGAACGAGGTGGTACTGCGCGAGCGCATCGCGTCCGGTTGGCGGACAGACCGGCGAGAAATCGACATGGGCGCCGGTGCCGCCGCGCCAGTTCAGCAACTGAAACGCCGCCATGCCTGGCACGCCGACCTGACTCTGGTCGCCGCCGCCCTCGGGCATCGTTGTCGCGGGCATCCAGGCATTGGCATCCAGCCTCGCGTCAGCGATCGCGGAGAACGCCCGCTCGATCACGCGAAGGCGCGCGGCGACCAGATCCTCGGGGCCGTAAAGACAAAACCGCATGTTCCACCGACCGATCCCAAGGGTCTTCGCCATGGCGTCGATTGCCGTGTCGGGCATGGGGCCCGGGCCTTTGTACCATTGACTGCGCGTCGAGACGCCTGCGGCCCAGCGGACGGCATGCTCGACCACAACCTGGCTCTGGATCGTCTCGTCGAGCCGCAGCGGGCGCATCGTGTCGATGATCGCGGGCAGGTCGCCGTCATGCCGGAACTTGAAGTGACACAGTCTGAAGCCGGCCGGCCGCGGCATCAACCACATGCCCATCTTCGTAACGATACCGAAGTTCGACTGCATGAAGATGCCATCATAAGAAGGGCCGAAGCCGGCTTTGAACACCTGCCACGAACGGCTGTCGCGCATGGCCCCCATGCCGGTACGCACGACATCGCCATTTGCCAGCACGACTTCCATGCCGCACTGCATCGCGGCGTGATCGCCATAGGGCGTGGTGCCAAAGCCGCGTTCGAGCGTATTGCCGACCACGCTTCCCCATCCGGCCGCCGGTGGGTCGAGCCAAAGCGCCGATTGGCGTGCCATCAAGTGCTGATAAAGATCGAAATAACTCACGCCGGGTTCAACCAGCGCATAGGACAGTGTCTCGTCGACCTCAAGAATCTGGTTCATGCGTTTGAGATCGAGCACGACCGAGCCTGCAACGCGCGGTGCGGCGCCACCATAGGCGAAGTTACGTCCGGTCGAAACGGTCCAGAGGGGAATATGGTATTGATTCGCGATGCGAAGCACTGCGCGTATGTCGTCGACGCTCGCGGGTATCAGCGCGGCGCTGGCCGCATGCTGCCCAGCATCGCCGGGCGCGAAGGGGTCGAGATAGGCGGCGAGTCCGTCAGACGAAGTGACGACAAACGCGCCGCCGAGCGCCTTACGAAACGCATCGAGCGCAACGCCGAACGTGGCATTCGTGACATTCGGCGGAAGCGACCCATTGCACATCGAGTCAGGGGCGATCAGTAGCGAACAACGGGATCAATAGCCGCCCGAACCGCCGCCACTGCTACCACTGCTCATGCCGCCGCTCGAGCCGCCTGAATCGCCGGACATCGAACCACCCGACTGGCAGCCGGCCAACGCGGCCGTTACCAGAACCAACAAGACTGAAACAATACGAACTGCTTTCATCAGATGTCTCCTGCAAGTGGATGAAGATGCGCGACCTTGCCCTGTTGCAGGCAGCAGGTCGGCATGCAAGGATTGAACGCGCTGTATCGGCGCTTTATTCCACCTTTGTGCAGGAGGCGATGCCAGCCTTATGCCGTGTTCACGTGCACACGCAGATGCAGGCGTCTGAATGCATTGGGTGTCATGCCCTTGCTTCGTTTGAAGAGGCGCCGGAAATGGCCGCTGTCTTCGAAACCCGACTCGTGCGCGACCTGTGCGATCGTCAGTCGACCTTCAGCCAGCAGAATCGCCGCATGCAACATACGCCTTTCGTGCACGGCATCAGTCAGCGTGCGTCCATAGACGGTGCGAAAGACGCGACCGAGATAATCGGCGTTGCAGCCCAGTTGCGCGGCAATCGTGGACGCGCTCGTGGCTTCGTGAAAGTGAGTGCGAATCCAGCGATCCGCACTCGCCGCCAGTCGTTGCGGCGCGCCATCATGAGTCTGGGTAGGGATGCGTGAGCGCGTCAATTCCCAGAGCATCAGCAGAATCGTCAGACTGTCGGGAAGCGGCTGGACGCCGTAGATTTCCTGGTCGTTCAACAGCCGCTGAAATAAGCCGGCGAGGTGATCGCGTCGCTCGATCAGTGCATGCTGGGGAACCGCCAGCGAATCGCCGGGTTTTGCCCGGCCCGTTTCGGGCAGCGAGAAGTGAACCCAATAGAACTGAAGCTCAGGCGCGAACGGCGATGTGCCACCATGGAGCCGGCCAGGCCAAAGCAGCAAGGTCTCGCCCGCTGCGACGTCGAACTGCCGACCCTCTTCATGCAGATTCAACATGCCCTGACGCACGTAGATCAGCTCGTAAGACTGAATCACGCGCGACGGATGCACGCCGGTTCCACGCGAGACAAACAGGCCGCCATTGCTGGCGACAAGACCGGGTGAAGACAGCAGTTGAAGCGTCGGATTATCCATTTCCCTGAAAGTCGGAATTTGCCTGTTTTGCTGCGGTTTCTTCATCTTGTGACGACGCGGGTAGCGTGTCAACCTTTGCGTACCTTGCGTTTTGCCGAAACCCGGTAAAATTTGTTGCGTTGCGCAATGGTAGAAAAAAGCACGTTCAACAGAAGCGTACCCGCGCCGGCATGATCGGCCTCGAGCAACGACACCCCGCTCGGGCACCCTGGATTGCACGCGCATCGACAACGAGGAGACACAGATGGTTCGCCACACGCGATGGCTTTCTCTATTAGCAGCCGCAGCGCTGCTAAGCGCAACTCAGGCACGTGCCGACGACGGCATTTCGTTCTGGGCCCGCGCATCGGATTCCGGCTTTATTACACCTGTGGTCAAGGCTTGGAACGACAGCCATCCGACCAAGGTCAACCTGACCGTGATCCCCAATGACGATTTCGTGACGAAGTTCGGTACGGCATCGGCGGGTGGCGCAGGCCCGGACGTCGTCGCCATTGACCTGATTTTCGTGCCGGCGTTCGCGCAGGCTGGTCAGCTCACGGATATCACTGAAGATGCGAAGAAACTTCCGTTTAATCAAAGTCTTAGCCCGTCTCACGTGCGGCTCGCGATGTACCAGGGCAAGCAATACGCGCTCCCTTTCAGCGCTGAAAGTTCAATGTTGTTGTACAACAAAACTTTATTTAAACGCGCTGGATTAGATCCTGAACAGCCGCCCAAGAACTGGGCGGAACTCGAAGCCGATGCGAAGAAGATCACCGCGCTAGGCGGGGGCGTAAAAGGCTTCTACTTCTCAGGCGCTTGCGGTGGTTGCAATATTTTCACTCTGACCCCTTATGTCTGGGCCTCGGGTGGCGACGTGTTGTCGGCTGATGGCAAGACCGCGACGCTCGATAACCCCGCTCTCAAGGGTACGCTGGCCATGTATCGCCGCATGTGGGAAGCGGGCGAGATGCCGTCGAGCGCGAAGACCGATAGCGGCGCCAACTTCATCAACGCCTTCCTGTCGGGCAAGGTCGGTATGTTGGGTTCGGGTGCCTTTTCAATCGGGATCCTAAAGAAGAGCCATCCGGAGATCGACTTCGGCCTCGCGTATTTGCCGGGTCAGAACGGCGGCTGGTCGAGCTTTGCAGGGGGTGACTCGATCGCGATTCCGGTCAACTCGCCGCATCGCAAGGAAGCCATGGAATTCATCCAGTGGTGCCTGGGCGAACAGGTGCAAGTCGAACAGTTCGCCAAGAACGGCAGTATTCCCGTGCGGACCGATCTGGCCAACAACGCCTACAGCAAGCTCGACGGACGATATCAACTGGCTGCGACCGCGATGCTCAAGGGCAAGACGCCCTACAGCGCAAAGTTCAACCAGCTGATCAACGATCCGAACGGTCCGTGGGCCGCGATGATTCAGGAAGCGGTCTTCGGTAAAGGCGTCGATGTTGCCGTGTCGACTGCCCAGGCGCGCTTTACGCAGATCCTGAATTCACAGTAAGGAGCGCAGATCATCATGGGCGTCCTGATCGAATCGCAGAACGACACAGCCGGAGCGCAAGGGCGTGCGCGCAAGCCACGCAAGCGCGCGCCCGACCGTGAACGGGCCGGTTACTGGTTCGTGTTGCCTTGTGTCATCTTTACGGCCGTGTTTTTTATCGTGCCGCTGATCATGACACTGGGCATGTCGCTCTATAACTGGCCGTTGATGGGGGTGGCAAGCTTTGCAGGCTTGCGCAACTACATCGATTTGCTGCACGACGATTCGTTCTGGGCGGCCCTCTGGTTTACGACGGAGTACACGCTGGTGGTCACGCCAGCCATCTTCGTCCTCGCCTTCGTGCTGGCGATGCTCGTGAACCGCGCGGGACGGTTTGTCGGTCTGTTCCGGACGGCCTTTTTCCTGCCTGTCGTCATCGGCTTGACGACTGCGAGTCTGCTCTGGGTCTGGATGTACAACGATCAGGTCGGTATCTTCAGCGCGATCCTGATGCAGCTCGGCATCATCGACGAACCCGTGCAGTGGTTCGGCGATACGAATACGGCGCTGATCTCGCTGGTCGTCATGATCCTCTGGAAGGCCTCAGGCTTCACGATGGTGATCCTGCTGGTCGGCATGCAGGCGATCCCGCAGGATCTTTACGATGCAGCGCGCATCGATGGTGCGCGGTGGTGGGCGCAACAGCGCTACATCACGGTGCCGATGATGCGGCGTACCTTTGCGCTGGCCCTCGTGATGGCCGTGATCGGCTCTTACCTCGCGTTCGAACAGTTCTACGTGATGACCAAGGGCGGACCGATGAACACCACGATTACGGTGGTGCACTGGATCTACCGTGCGTCATTCACGTATTTCAAGCTCGGCTATGGTGCCGCGATGTCCGTGGTGCTGCTGCTCGTGCTGCTGGCGCTGAGCGTGGTCCAGATGTTTCTTCTGCGAGACGACAATGAGTAATGCACTGCGTTCCGCCGAGCCAGATTTCGCCAAGCCAGAGACATCGGCCGCACCAGATTCGGGTGAATTGCCGACGACCCATGACCGTGGACGCATGGCGCGAATCCGGAGCAGGGCGGCGATTGCGCTCTACTACCTGGTCTGCGGCTTGTTGACGATCGTGTTCCTGTTTCCGATTGCCTGGTCGGCCTTCACGTCGTTCTATTCGCCGGCCGACGCAAGCGCGTCTCCGCCGAAGTGGATTCCCTCGCATCTGTCGTTCGAGAACTACACCAACCTCGCGAACTATGGCGCAGGCATCTGGCGTTACCTGGGCAACAGCGCATCGGTGGCCGGGATGACGGTGGCGATGACGCTGGTGTTATGTACGCTCGGTGGTTACGGTTTCTCGCGCTTTCGGTTTCGCGGTCGCAACCTGATCTTCGTGGTGATTCTCGCGACGCTGATGATTCCGTTTCAGTCGATTTTGAATCCGTTGTTCGTGTTGCTTCGCTGGCTGCATCTACAGGGTACGTTGTTTGGCCTGGCGCTCGTTTATACGACGTTCAACCTGCCGTTCGCGGTATTCATGATGCGCAATTCGTTTGATTCGGTTCCGCGCGAGATCGACGAAGCGTCGCAAATCGATGGCTGCAGCCCGCTGCAATCGCTGCGCATCGTGATGTTGCCGCTCGTGTTGCCGGGTCTGGTCACGGCGGGGCTGTTCGCCTTCTTCGGCTCATGGAACGAGTTGCTTGCAGCACTGATCCTGCTCGGCGATGCGCGCAACTACACCTTGCCCGTGATGCTGCTCAACGCACAAAGCGGCCAGTTAGGGTCGATCGACTGGGGGTTGATGCAGGCCGGCATCACCCTGTCGATTCTGCCCTGCGCGGTGCTGTTCCTGCTGCTGCAACGTTTCTATATCAATGGCCTGATCGCCGGCGCGGTCAAGGCATAACACGCCTGAAACACACCATGAACGACACGAGAACCTTGCGTCAACCCGTGGTCGTCGATTTTGCATCGACTGCCTTTGCCCGCATCAAACCTGTCGCCGTTACGGCCGTCACCCTGAGTGGGGCGTTCTGGGGGCCACGATTTGCGACCAATATCGAGCAGACTTTGCCGAGTCAGTGGGACCTGCTCGAAAGCACGAATCGCCTGAACAACTTCCGGCGCGTGGTGGGTGAACACGATGGCCCGTTCGAAGGCTTGTTTTTCAACGATTCCGATTTGTACAAATGGCTCGAGGCGGCCTCGTGGGTCGTCGCGCGCGGCCCCAATGCGCTGCTCGAACAGCGCATCGACGAAGGCATTACGCTGATCGAACGAGCGCAAGGCGAAGACGGTTATATCGACACGTATTTCAGCGTTGAACGCAAGGACGAGCGCTGGACCAATCTGCGCGACCTGCACGAAATGTATGTCGGCGGTCACTTGATCCAGGCTGCAGTTGCCCACCATCGGGCGACCGGACAACGCCGCCTTCTGAACATCGCGATTCGTTTCGCCGATATGTTGTGCGGTCGTTTCGGGTCTGCGTCCGACGGAAAGATCGAGGCGATCGACGGGCACGAAGAAATTGAAATGGCGCTGATCGAGCTTGCACGCGAGACTGGACAGGCGAAGTACCTCGAGCTGGCGCGTTTCTTCATCAAGACGCGCGGGCAAGGCCTGCTCAAGGGCGGCCGTTTTGGCGACGCTTATTTTCAGGATGACGTACCGTTCGACCAGATGGAAAGCCTCGCGGGTCACGCCGTGCGCGCACTTTACATGGCCTGCGGCATCACGGATCTGTATCTCGAGACCGGCGAAGAAGACTTGCTGCCGCGGCTCGAAACCCTGTGGGACCGGCTGACGGCGCATCGGATGTATATCACGGGTGGCGTTGGATCGCGTCATGATGGTGAAGCGATCGGCGCCGACTTTGAATTGCCGAATGCCCAGGCCTACACGGAGACCTGTGCAGCGATCGGCAGCATGATGTGGTGCCACCGGATGCTTGCCGCGACAGGTGACGCGCGCTATGCCGATCTTTTCGAATGGACGCTGTATAACGGCATGCTGCCCGGCTGGTCGCTCGACGGACGCGGCTACTATTACGTCAACCCGCTTGAGGATGACGGTGGCCATGGCCGCCAGCCCTGGTATTACTGCGCGTGCTGTCCGCCGAACGTCGCGAGGACCATCGCATCGCTGCCGGGCTATGTCTATGGCACGGACGAGCATGCCATCTATGTCCATCTCTACGCAGAAAGCGATGCCCAGGTCCCGCTCGGCGAACGCGTCATCGGGCTGCGGCAGCGTACGCGATATCCATGGGATGGGGCGGTCGAGATTCAGGTCGACGGTGAGGGCGAATTTGCCTTGAAGCTGCGCGTGCCCGGCTGGTTCGACAGTTCCGCGTCGTTGACCAAGGCGGTCGACGAGAGTGGCGAGGCCGCTTCGACAGGCGCCGCCCGCACGCTGCCCAAGGTGATCGTCAACGGTAAGCCGTTCGACGCCAAACTCGACGCGAACGGCTACCTTGAGATACGTCGTCAGTGGCAAGAGGGCGATCAGGTGCAGCTCGATCTCCCCATGACCGTGCGGGTCTGGCAGAGTCATCCGAAAGTGCCCGAGAACCGTGGACGTGTCGCGCTGAGCCGGGGCCCCGTGCTGTATTGCGTCGAACGCGCCGATATGCCAGGAACGGATCTCGACGAACTGTATATCGATCCGGCCGACATCGAGGTCGAGTGGCAGCCAGAGCAGCTTGGCGGCGTGGTGCGGCTGAAAGCGGCTTCACAGAAGCGAGCGATTGAATCGTCGTGGGGCGGGGCGCTATATCTCCCCCTTGGCGCCAATGCGCACAAGGGTCAGTCGGAGCCGACCACGATCATTGCCATTCCCTATTTTGCATGGCACAACCGCGAGAGCGGGCCGATGAAAGTGTGGTTGAACTACCGCGGCGAATAAGCCACCGCGCGCGTTCCAGTAGCCACAGCCGTTGCTCATCTCCTATACGCACTACGTCATGGGAGGTTTCCGATGCGCTCAATGGGGAGTATTGCGCGCTGATACCAGCGCACCTGGGTCGCAGTGGCGGGATGTACTGTGATGAAATGAGAGGTGATAAGGTAAGAGCCCGCCCTGCGCGGGCTCTCTTGCTCGCGCAGGATATCCGCGGGATATCACTTTGCAGCTTGAATCTCGCCTTTCCTTAGCCGGGTCAACAGAGCACGGGCTGCATCGGGGGCGCGGACCTTGGCGCCATTGATAAAGAATACGAAGACGTCCCGCTGCCGGGCGGCCTTGTCTTTATCCCCTATGCGGGGCAGACCATCTGGTGTACTCCCGCTGGCCCATGCCTTTGCGCGTTCGGCCCAAGCGTCGAGCGCTTTGGGCGCGTAGCCGCTCTTGAGCGTTTCCTTGCTATCCATCAGCCGCGCATACGCGAAGTCCCCGGTCAGGTCTGAGATAGAAGGGTACTTATCAGAGTCCGCGAATACGGTAGCCGCACCGTATTTCCGGGCGAGCGCCAAATAGGCAGGCGTCGCGAAGCTTTCGTGGCGAACTTCGAGCACATGCCGCAATGAATGACTGTCCACTTTCTTCGGCAGCAGCGCGAGAAAAGCTTCAAAATCGTGCGGATCAAAGACTTTGGTTGGCGCGAACTGCCAGACAATCGGCCCGAGCTTCGTGCCCAGTTCTGTAATTCCACTATTTACGAAGCGGTCGACTGACTCGCCTGCTTCGGCAAGCACACGCCGGTTCGTGGCGTACCGGGTAGCCTTGAGCGAGAACAGGAAGTCATCCGGTGTCTCGTCGCGCCACTTCGCGAAGGTAGCCGGTTTCTGGGAGCCGTAATAGGTCCCGTTGATCTCAATCGCCGTGACTTCCCGGCTCGCGAACTGGAGTTCCTTGCTCTGGGGGAGACCGGTCGGATAGAAGCTGCCGCGCCAGGGCTCGTAGGTCCAGCCGCCGATGCCGACGCGGATCTGTGGTGCTGCCATCGATGGATATCCTCCAAAGTGGCCAGCTCCCGGCAAAGGCGGGGACCTGGCGATGGTGACGACGGCTGACGAATCACGGATCACGGATCAAAGGCCACGAACCACCGATCACCGATTACTGCGGTCGTGACGGGCGGCCGCCCGGGCGCAACCTTTATTCGTCTACCTTGGCTCGCAATTCACGTGCCGATTCAAGCAGGCCTTGATAGCCCGCGCGGGCGTGTTCGGGCAGGTCGGGGTCGCCAACAAACGCGCCGAGCGTTTCGACGATGCTGTAAAGGATGCCACGCGCGGCGCTGGCCGCGATATGGCCCGAAGACCAGAGGGTATCGACGTGACCGATGGCGGCGTCGAAATGCTCGGGGGCCGGGCGTTCGTTGGATTCGGGTGACGGGTAAGGTGTGTTCTCTTCAGGCGTCATGGCGCGCGTCCAAGGTGGTAGTCATATGCGGTCCCGGTAGCGGGCAGATAGAGCTCTCGTGCTTCTTTTTGAGGCGACCCGGGAGGCTGGCCGACCCGGTTCATGCTCGAGGCTCGGTACGAGTTTATCTCCGGTGGCCCCGTTGCAGGGTGCGCCCGGGGTGCGGCCCTTAAAAAAATTGACGGACAACCAGTGACGTGCGAAGGTATCGCCTTGCTCGGGGAGCCGGTGGACGCCGGCTGAGAGCGTGCCTGCGCGGCCTGCCGCCGCACCAGCACTCGACCCGCTGAACCTGATCTGGATCATGCCAGCGTAGGGAAGCGCATTGATGCACAGCATTGATTTCGCATCCCGCGGCGTTCCCGATCGGTTGATGATCTATCCGGAGCCGCCCATGTCAACTCCCGCTTCACCTTTGTCCTCGCACACGGCGCGCGTCGTGAATGAGTCGTTGCGTCCGGTGCCTTCCGATCAGCGCAAGCTCGGTTTTTCGGACTACCTGGCCCTATGGGGCAGCCTCGGGGTGGGTCTGCTTGTCATGCAGGCCGGCGCGCTGCTGATCCCGGCACTGAGCGGCGTCGCGGCGATCGGCGCAGTGGCCGTCGGCACGATTGGTGGGACCCTCCTGCTCGCCTGGGTCGGTTACCTGGGCTCCGCGTCCGGTGTTTCGAGTGCAGGCCTGATCTGGAGCGCGCTGGGTCGGCGCTTCGCTGTCTTGCCGATCGCACTGAATGTATTGCAGTTGCTGGGCTGGGCCGTTTTCGAAATCGTGGTGCTGCGCGATGGTCTGGGTGCTATCGCCAAGCAGCAGTTTCATGCGATTCCCTCGCCGTGGCTGACCGTGCTCGCTGGCGCAGTGCTGTTCGGCCTGCTGTCGTTGAGCATGGTGGGGATCGTGCGACGCTTTATCCGGCGCATTGGACTCTGGCTTATGCTGGCGGCCCTGGTCTGGCTCACGATTCGCTTTGCGCATGACGCGCAACCGGCGTTGCTGACGCAGCCTGGAAAGGGCGGTCTGGCTTTCGCGGCTGCGATCGACCTGGTGATCGCGATGCCGATCTCGTGGCTTCCACTTGTCGCTGACTACACCCGCTATGGGCGTTCGCCGCGGGCGGCGTTCGGCGGCACACTGGTCGGCTACGGCTTTGCCAACGCATGGTGCTTTGTGCTCGGTATCCTTATTGCGGCCCTGCATCCGGGGAACGAACTGATGCCGACCATCCTGCAGGCAAGCTTCGGTGCCCTCGCACTGGCACTGATCCTGATCGACGAGACCGATAACGGTTACAGCGACCTGTACTCCGCGGCTGTGTCGAGTCATAGCCTCGTGCCGAAGTGGTCCGTGCGGGTGTGGGGTCCCGTGCTCGCCATCGTCGCGACTGGTCTTGCGGTGTGGCTGCCCATCCAGAACTACCAGGACTTTCTGTATCTGCTGGGCTCGGTGTTCGTACCGCTGTTCGGTGTCGTCATCGCGCATCATGGCCTGCGCCCGCGCACGCCCGACAGCACACACGTGGCGTTGAGTTGGGTCGGTGCATTGGCGTGGGTCGTCGGCATCGTCGTGTATCAGTACGTCACGCGCTTTCAGCCGCAATGGGGTGCTTCGCTGCCGGCGCTGGCGGTGAGTTTCGTCTTGTACCGTGTGTTGGTGCGCTGGTCGCCGAATCCGGTGGGAATCGAAGGCGAACGCGGCGCGGCGTAGAAGGCACGTCATAAGGCCCCATGATGGAGCCTCACAATGAGGCTTTACAACGAGGCCTCCGAACGAGGCCTCAGGGCAACGCGCGGAAATCACGGCGTAATACGGCAACAGCATTCAAACAAGGCGTTTCTTACGAGCTGGCCGTGACGAAGGCGCGACCTTCCGCAGCAGGTCGATAAACGCTCTTAAGCCGGCCGGAAGGTTGCGCCGGCCCGGATAGTAGAGACAGAGACCGGGCGCCGATGGCGTCCAGTCTGTCAGCACCGGCACTAGCCGTCCATCCGCGAGGTCCTGCGCGATGGATGCTTCCCACAGATAGGCAAGTCCTGCTCCGGCAAGCGCGGCGTCGCGCATCAGCGAGGGTTCATCCAGCGTCAGCTCGCCCAGCACGTCAAGCTGGACTGCGTCGGCCCGCTTCTGAAATTCCCACCGTGCCATCCCGCCGCTGGGCCATCGTGTGCGAATGCAGCGATGCGCCATCAAATCCCCCGGTTTTTTCGGCTTCGGATAGCGCCGAAAGTAATCGGGCGTGCCAACGACCAGAAAACGTAGCGCCGGGCCGAACGGGACAGCGATCATGTCACCGGGCACGGTGTCGACGGTCCGGATGCCTGCGTCAAACCCTTTGCCGACGATATCGACGCGACGGGCCTCCGTCACGATATCGACCTTCATCTCCGGATAGCGACGCAGATACTCGAGCACGACCGGCACGAGAATCTGACGAGCTGCGCCCACGGATGAGTTGAGCCTCAGCGTCCCCGTCGGCGTGCTTCTGAGGTTTTTCGCCGTCTCCATCGCCTGCTGGATGTCCGCGAGCGCGGGAGCAATCGCGGCAACGAACTGCTCACCTGCCTCCGACAGCGCAACGCTTCGTGTCGTTCGATTGAACAGTCTCACTCCAAGGCGTGCTTCGAGCCCGGCAACGGCGTGGCTGAGTGCCGTCGACGACATGCCGAGTTCGACAGCCGCTGCCCGGAAGCCCCCCAGGCGCGCCACGGCCATCACTGCGTTGAGTTCCACTAGTCCGGATTTGTGCATTGTCCTGATTTTCGTTCCAAGTCATCCAATTTTATGCCTCTTATCAAATCAATGTTGCGAGCCTACTCTGTTTCCACGCGCAGGCCATGACATGCGCAGGCCATGAATGGATAAGGAGCAACAATGCATCTCATCGAACAGATCTATATCGACGGCGCTTTCGTGACGCCTCATGGCACGGAATGGTTTGATCTCTACGACCCGGCGACGGGCCAGGTAGCAGGCCGCGTCCGACTGGGCGACGTTGAAGACACGCACCTCGCAATCGCCTCCGCAAGAAAAGCGTTTCCCGCATTCTCGCGCACCAGCAAGCAAATGCGTATCGCGCTTCTCAAGCGCTTGCAAGAAGCGGTGCTCGCCAGAGTCGACGACATCGCCGCCGCGACGATCGCGGAATATGGTGCGCCCGTGTCGAGAGCAAGCTGGGGCGCGCACTATGCGGCAGAGACCTTTCTCAGTGCAGCCAGCACGCTCGAAACTTACGCATTCACCCGCTGTATCGCGTCAGCACAGGTGGTCATGGAGCCGGTGGGCGTCGTGGGACTGATCACGCCGTGGAACGCCAATGCGGGCTTTATCTGCAACAAGCTCGCCACCGCAATCGCTGCGGGTTGCACAGTCGTCATCAAACCAAGCGAAATGAGCGCGCTTCAAACGCAGGTGATCACCGAGTGCCTCCATGAGGCGGGGTTGCCGCCAGGCGTTTTCAATATCGTGACGGGTCGCGGCGACGTGGTAGGCGCTGAACTGAGCTCGCACCCCGCGATTGCAAAGATTTCCTTCACCGGCTCCACTGCAGTCGGCAAGGCGATTCTTCGCGCAGGAGCCGACACGATGAAGCGTGTCACGCTGGAGCTCGGCGGCAAGTCGCCAACGCTGATTCTCGAAGACGCCGATCTTGAAACGGCCATCCCGCTCGCCATCGGCCTTGGCTTTCAGAACAGTGGTCAGGCCTGTGTAGCGGGCACACGTATCCTCGTGCATGAGCGCCATCTGCCCGAAGCACTCCGCCTCGCGAAAGCCGCAGTCGAAGCCACCAAGGTCGGTGATCCGGCCGATCCCGAAACTGTGATCGGCCCGATGGTGAGCGAGAAGCAATTTGAGCGCGTTCAACGCTATATCCGTCTCGGCGCGGAGGAGGGGGCGACTGTGTTGGCCGGTGGCCCTGGTCATCCCGATGGCCTCGGGGGCTATTTCGTGCGACCGACCGTGTTCTCGAATGTCTCCAACGACATGGCCATTGCGCGAGAGGAAATATTTGGACCCGTGCTGTGCATCCTTACGTATCGAACGGAGGACGAGGCGGTTGCCATCGCCAACGACACTGTCTATGGGTTGCAGGCTTATGTCATCTCACCCGATGTCGAGCGTGCACGCGAGATCGCTGAGCGGCTCGAGGCCGGGCGCGTCGTCATCAATGGGGCACCTCATGAGCCGCTCGCACCGTTTGGCGGCTACAAACAGTCCGGTCTTGGCCGCGAGTACGGTGTCTTTGGTCTCGAATCGTTTCTCGAAACGAAGGCGATCCTGGGCGATAAAGAAGCGGCGTGAAGTGCGGGTGCGCCAAATCCTTCAGGCCCCCGATCTGCAGGGTGGGTAGTTGCAGTTGCGCTACAACGTGGCTAGTTTCTCCAGCAGGGATGCATGCACGCCCGGCGTGCCAGCGAGCAGACTGCCGGATTGAAGGCGGTAGGGCTGTCCGTCAATTTCAGTGGCATGTCCGCCTGCCTCGCGGACCATCAGCACGGCGCCGAGGCAATTGAAGGTGTCTTCTCCGAATTCCCAGAAGGCATCGAGCCTGCCACAGGCGACATAGGCGATTTGCAGCGAGGTAGGGCCGAGATTGCGGACGGCCCCTGCGTCGGCAAGGGCCACTGTCAGTGACCGTCCGGCGAGGGTGATCGCACCAAGGTCATCGTTGACGAAAGGAGGCTGACTGGTCGCCAGGAACGCTGCGACATGACTGCGTTGCCCGTTCACGCGTATCGGGTTGCCGTTGAGGAAAGCGCCCGCATCAGCCACGGCGTGAAACAGGTCTTCGTGCATGGGGTCGAAGATAGCGGCAAATACGGGCTCTCCGTCTCGAACGAAGGTCAGTGAAATGCACCATTGAGGTATGGCGCGCAGGTATTGCACCGCCCCGTCGATGGCATCGCAGACCCAGTAGCTGCCTTCATTGGCCTGTTGCCAGCCTTGAGCGCCGGCCAATTCACCCTCCTTCCATTCGATGGCGGGGTAAGCCTGGGTCAGGCCGGCCCGGATGGTTTCCGTCGTTTCGTCATCGATCTTTCGGAACGTCGCGATTATCGCCTCACCCTCGATCACGGGTGTGATGCGCGCGAATTGCTGTTTGAGCGTGGCGCCGACTCGCCGCAAGACTTCAAAGGCCGGTTCCCATTCTGCCGAATGCACAATCTTTCTCCTCTGGTTGACTGGCATCCAGCTTGACAGCCCTTGTTCTGTCCGGCTAACTACTGAATGTCAATCAATAGTGCATTCGGGCCAATGAGTCGCGATTCGAATCCTTCCTTCCATGAAATTAGGCTCGACGGGCAGGCGCCGATCCTCTTGTCGCCGCAGACCGCGGGCGCGGGTGTCGGCAAGGCGGCCCATACGCACCCCGAAGGTCAGTTCTATTTCGCGATTCACGGCTTGATGGTGGTTGAGACCGCCAGTGGTCGATGCGTCATGCCACCTGGACGGCTTGGCTGGATTCCGCCCATGACGCCACACGGCGCGAGCGTGATCGGCAGCCGGCACCCGGCGGAACCGGACGCCCTGGTCGGCTTTACGGTCCATATGCTGCCTGCATTGTGTGAACAGTTTCCTGCAGAGCCTGTCGTGCTGAGTCTGAGCCCTGTGCTCGAAGCGATCCTGACGCGCATGCAGCAGTGGCCTCGGCAACAGGCATTGACTGCTGCAGAGCAGCGGCTTCTGGGCGTGTTTATCGACGAGATCCATGCAGCGAAACCCGAACCGCTGCGTTTGAAGATGCCGGTGAGCAAAGGGCTTGCAACCCTGGCCGCGGCGATAGTCGACGATCCGGCAGACGAGACCTCACTTGACGAGTGGGTCGTCCGCCTGGCCATGTCGCGTCGCACGATCACGCGGCATTTCCGTGCGGAAACGGGGATGTCGATAGTCCAATGGCGGCAGGTCGCACGATTGCAGCGGGCGCTGGAATTGTTGGGCGATGGCGAGTCGGTGACCCGCGTCGCCCTCACACTCGGATATGACAGTGTGAGTAGTTTCATTGCGCTGTTTCGTCGCGTCATTGGAACGACGCCGGCGAAGTTTACGGCGGGGACACATCGCTGACGGTCTGGGGATCACGGACGTAATAGATGTCCCATTCGCTTTCGTCGGTCTGGACAAAGCCGTGGCGTTGATAGAAGCGATTCGAGTCGCTGCCGCGCAGGGCGCCCAGGCGGATCGGCATCGACTTGGCATCGGCTTCAGCCATAACCGTGCGAAGTGCCGCTAAACCGATTCCCCTGCCTTGGTGATCGGGTTTTACGTAGAGATGATCGAGCAGCAAATGGTCGACCATGGGTCTGACGAGCACGAACCCAGCTTTCGTTCCGTTCGCCACGATGTAGCGGCATAGCGCAGGCTCAAATGCGGCCAGGAAGCGATCGCGGGCGCGTTGCGGATCGAAGCGGCTGATGCGCTGCAGGCTCTCCCGCATGGCGAGGATACGGATCTCGACGAGCGCTTCAGCGTCGGCTTGCGTGGTGGCTTCGAAAACGATGCCCAACGTTGACAGTCCTTTTTAAAATGACGGCGCTAAGCGCCCGCAACTGCGCGGGTCTTTCGCGTGCTCTGCGGAATCGCCAGGCGACTTAAATACGCGTCGCAAAGCGTCACCAGCTGCATGCGCAACGCCTGCAGCATTTTCGGCGGTGCGCGGCCCTCGAGCACGGCGCGCGTCGGCCCCACCATGGCCGACATGACCATGAAGCTCACCATTGACAGGTCGTCGAAGCGTGCATCGACCGCGCTATCCAGCATCGATGCGGTCGCCTTGCGCATGCGTTCCGATATCTGCTCCACGAGCTTTGCCGCATCGAGTTCCGCAGCGACAAGATAGAGCGCCTTCGACTCTTCCACGTGTGCGGTCTTGGCATCGACGAAGGCCTTCACGAGGCCGACCACCATATCCGTAAGAGGTTGGTGCCGTAGCACCTCGCAAGCTTGTTCGACGGACGTGGTCACTCGCAATAGGTGCTGCTCGAGCACCGCGTATAGGAGCGATTGCTTGTTGGGGTAGTACTGGTAAACGGTGCCGACTGACACCCCAGCCCGGTCCGCGACGCGTGTAGTGGTCAGACGCTGTGGCCCCTCGCTAAGCAAAACCTGAACAGTGGCCTCGAATATGGCGTCGACGGTGACCACCGAGCGAGCCTGGATCGGCGTCTTTCTTGGCTCAAGCGAGTTTGTATTCTTCGTGTCCATATGCGAATGGAAAATCTGAAGGATTATTCATAAACTGAATGCTACCTCATCCAACGAGACGCGGAGTATCCATGCAGATGTCATCGAAGCGCATTGCCCTGGTCAGCGGGGCCAACAAGGGTATTGGTCTGGAAATAGCCGAAAAACTGGCGCAAACGGGGATGCGGGTGTTCCTGGGCGCACGCAATGCAGCTCTGGGCGAGGCGGCCGCCGCCCGACTTAGAGAACAGTCTCTCGACGTGCAATTCATCGAACTGGATCTGGTGCGCGCAGAATCCATTCAAGCCGCCGCAAAGCAGATCGATACCGAGTTTGGGCGGCTCGACGTGTTGGTCAACAACGCGGGGATCACGGACCCTTCCGATGGTTTGCCAGGCCAGGCGAGTATCGATGCGGCTCGCCGCGTCATGGAGACCAACTTCTTCGGTGCGCTTGCCGTGACCCAGGCCATGCTTCCCTTGCTCAAGAAATCGGCTTCGGCCCGCATTGTCAACGTGTCGAGCGGCCTCGGCTCGCTGACTTTCAATCGTGATCCGGACTGGGAATTTGCTCGCGTCAAGCTGATCGGCTACAACGCGTCGAAAGCGGCGCTGAACATGCTGACGGTACAACTGGCAGCCGAGTTAGGTGATACGACCATCAAGGTCAACGCCGCTGACCCTGGCTTTACCGCGACCGACCTCAACGGGCACCGCGGCCATCAAACGATCCCGCAGGGCGCTGCGGAAGCGATCCGGCTCGCGCTGCTTCCGGACGATGGGCCGAGCGGCAACTTCTCGAGTGCAAGCGGGCCGAACCCCTGGTAGGACGAGGGCTTTTCATTGGCAGCTGCGAGCGACGCGCTCGCAGCCCACCGCCCACAAGCCGCAGCCCCAGCCACAGCCGTGAGCCCAAAGGCCCACAAGCCCGCCGCGCACGAAAAGCGCAATCAGGCCTCGACGAGTGCCGCGAGCAGATTGCGCAATGGTTCACTCACACCCGTCATCGGGGCACGGACTTCGTGCCCAATGATCCCCAACGCTTCGAGCGCGCACTTCACCGGCGCCGGATTCGGTTCGGACGTCAATGCCTGTATCAGAGGGACGAGGCCATGAAACACGCTGCGCGCCTCCTCAATCCTCCCTTCGCTCAGAGCCCGATACGTCGCAACAAAATCAGCGCAACGCAGATGTGCGCTAGCCGCAATCGCACCTTGGCCTCCAAGGCAAAGCGTACTAAAGAGCTGGATGTCTTCTCCACACAAGACCGACAATCGCCCGTCGAGGATCAGGGCCAGTGTCGTTTCGATCGAGCCACCGCAGTCCTTGATCGCCCGGATGTTCGGATGCGCAGCGAGCGAGAGCAGGGTCGGGATCTCCATGCGCACGCCGGTTCGATAAGGAATGTCATAGAGCACCACGGGATGCGTGCTGAGATCGGCCAGTGTCGTGAAGTGCGCGATCAGGCCTGCCTGCGAGGGACGCACGTAGTAGGGCGCCGGCACGAGTATCCCGGCGAGGGGCAGCGCGTTCAGATGCAAAACACGTTCACGCAATTCAAGGACGTTGTTACCGGCCACGCCGACAATCACCGGCGCGCCTTTGGCGGCATCGAGGATCGTCGTCAACACTTCCTGCCGTTCCGCTTCGCTTAACGATGAAGGCTCTCCGGTGCTGCCCAACGCAACGAGCCCTGTGGCGCCCGCATCGAGGCACGAAGACGCGAGTCGCGCAAGCGCACGATGATCGACCACATCGTCATCGAACGGCGTGACGAGTGGAACCCAGATACCTGAAAAAATCGACATGCTCCTACCCTCCTGTTGACCAATTCAAACCGATCAGAGGTACGGAAGACACATCGTGGGTAGCACCGCAGCCGATCTGTTCCGTCACATCTGACGGAACAGTGCCCCGGTCAGATGAGCGACTGTTTTTTGGCTTTGGATGCCGCGCGCGCGGACGAACCGACGACCAAAGGATGGCCAGACGGGGCAAGGGAGTGCGCGCGCTGTGTAGACATGAGCCTCACCTTACCGCAACTTTTGCCAGACGGCCATCTTTGCGTCGTGGTCGATGTCCGGGATTGCATGTCCATTCGAGATGGCGCGATGGGCAAAGTCCAAAGCTGAAACTGGCCGACCCTGTGAAATAAAAGCGTGCGAAGCGCAGGTGTCGATATACATCGAGGAGATATGCGCGACAATAGCCGCCAGTTTCCGAACGCACTCTGATTGACAAGTGATGCTTGTCAGTTGACGGGGCGAAATTTACTCGATATTGTTCGACCCATGGCTGATTCCGAATTTATCCATCCGGGCGTGATCGTGCGCCGCAATTGCCTCGAACGGTTCAACTTGACCGTAACCGAGGGCGCACTCGTTTTAGGAGTGAGCCGTCAGGCGCTGACGAATTTGCTGAGTGGCAAGGCAGCCATCTCGCCGGAAATGGCCTTGCGTCTCGACAAAGCATTCGGAGGGGGAGCCGAGACGTGGTTGCAGAGGCAACTCCTCCACGATCTCGCCAAAGCACGGGTACGGTTTGCGGAACTCAATGTCGTGCCGATGACGCTTGAGCAGCAACCAGCGCTCTTCTAGGCGCTGCGCGGTCGGAAGTCGAGTACTCCCGTTTTTATGAACAACGCTGAATCCCTGAGCGATCTGGGATTCTGCTCTGCTGTGTCCTGATTTTTCTGGGTACTGGTTTATTGAATATCGATCTTGGTCGAGGAAGCGTCGCGTCCTGATTTTTTCATTCGGACGACGGGCGGGCCTCCGTGCGTCTAAAAAAGCGAGTCGTTATGTCGGGCAACCATCGTTTAACGTGTTTTATAGCAGGCAGTTTTTTGGCGAGCTTTGGTGGATGGATTAACTTTCTCGCCATTTTGAATATCGCGACTTATCGATTTGATGCGACGCCATTCGATCTGGTGATTTTAAGCGCAGCGTTATTGTTACCGTCGGTGTTGTTGACAAAAATGATCAGCCAGGTATGCGATCGTTACCCGAGTACGCGAGTGATCGGGAGCGCGCTGGTCGTGACGTTGGCGACGACGGCGGCCTTACTATGGGTCGACCATTTCGCGGTGTTTCTTCTGGTGATCGCCGTGAAGTCAGCGGCGCTCGGCTTTACCGACCCATCGGAAATGCGTTACGTGACGATTCACGTCGAGTCGTCACAGCAAAGCCGCGCGTTCCGGCTCCTGACATTGGCTCAGAACATGGCCAAGATCTGCGCCCCCGCTGCAGGCGCCTGGGTAGGCGAAGCGTTCGGCGATGACCACACCATGTTTGCCTCGTTGATCCTGATTGCCATGGCGATCGTGCTGATGTTGAAATCCGCGGCTAGCGAAAATCGTCCGCACGAAACGGAGGCTGCCACTACAATATCGACACGGCGTTTCACCGGGCCTGTCTTGCCGTTGCTACTTTGTGTCGGAATCTGTTTCGCACTGGCCGGGGCCGTGAACAATCAGTTTCCCTTGATGCTGAAAAATCAGGGTTTCGATAAATCGGTGCTGGCAATGGTGGTGTCGTGTGCCGCGTTGGGCGGTGTGCTTGGAAGCCTGTTGCCGAACCGCCAGCGTGCCACGCACTCTGATCTGGGCAGGCTGCTCATCCCGGCGTTCGTGACTTGCGTGGTTTTCATTGCGATGGGCGAGATCTTTCGCATGCCGCTTCACCCGGCCGTGTTTCTGCTGGGTGTGGCCTTCTTTTCAACTGGCCTGGTCGGGGCACGCTTCAGGGTCAGTTGCCGGATGTATATCGCTCGACGCCTCCCGGATCAGGTCGCGAGTGTGAGTGCAACGCTCCAGTCCATCGGCTTGTTCGTGCAGTTCGTCGCGCCTTGCGTGGGCGCCGTGATGACAAGTGAAATGTCGAACAGTCAGGTGTTCTTTGCGCTGGGTTGCGCGGCGACAGCTGCGCTTGTGGGTGTCGCCGTGGCGTTCAACAAGACAGCGCAGATCCCCTTGTCGAGCGACCCCGTGAGCGCCGACTAGTGGAGACGGAGAGACGGGCTAGTGATCGAACACGGACAACCACGACTGACCCGACCCCACTGCACAACCGGTTTCGCGGGGTTCGAGGTGGTGACCGTTCCATCGATCGACCCGATACACCGCGCCGAAGTCATACGACGGCGGTTGCAGACCCGCACCAAAAATCGTCTCTCCGCCGCGACGTACGCTGTCGGCGAGCCAGGAGGTCAGTCGCAAATGGTAAGGGTTGCGCTCGACTTCCTTGCGATGGCAAACGAGTGCACGCAACAACGTGCCGACATCGCCGCCCGAGAGTTCGATCAGGAGGTTGGGCGAGGGCATGGTTGCCCAGAATTCGCTTTGCACGACCCAGGTCGGCTTTGCATAACGCTCGAGTGCATCGAAGGCGAGAGCATGGGTGCCGATATGCGTATCCGAACCATCGTTTGCATGCGGGCACATGACGATCGAAGGTTGATAACGATCGAACACCGCCGCGAGCCGGGCGACATCGTGCTGCCAGCTATCGGGCTGCGCCGAGCGACGTGTCAGATGCAAGGGGAGTTGACCGTCGAAACCCGGATCGATGGTCGCAAAGCCCAGTTGCCCGCAAGCGTGGGTCAGTTCGATC
Source organism: Burkholderiales bacterium (assembly GCA_026225235.1). Taxonomy (GTDB): domain Bacteria; phylum Pseudomonadota; class Gammaproteobacteria; order Burkholderiales; family Burkholderiaceae; genus Pararobbsia. Next base: position 87,582 of record JAMFSK010000114.1, on the reverse strand, counting down.
CAGCGCGCTTCGCGACGCTCGATATTGCTGCCGAGTGTCGCGGCGATATTGACGACTTCGTAACCGGCCTCGCGTTGCAGCCGCAATGGCAGGCCGCCGATGATGCATTCGTCATCCGGATGGGGCGATACGATCAGCACGACCGGCTTGCCGGGTCCGATTTCTTGCACGGGAAGAGGGCCGTCGAAAGCAGCCGGAATGGGCAGCGGCGAATGGAGCAATGTCTGAAAGGCTTGGACATAGTCATCGAAACTGCGTGGAAGTGTGTCTGATGCTCGATCGCCAGAATGCATGGTGCAGAAGTTCCAGATTCCCTATGCACGAGATTGTAGCGGTCTCCCGCGCGGGAGCGGGGCTGGGGCAACAGAACGGTTCCTTTTAAGTGCTTCGGGTGTGGATATTGCTGCCCATTCAAGGCTGAAACCGATGGCCCTTCGGGGCGTCTAAACGATTTCCTACGAAACAGGAGACAGTCATGTCCAAACATGCTGCAACGAATCACGGCAAGGTGCGCGCCTCTGTTCACACCGCCGAGCATGGTGGTGGCTACATGTGGGCGATTACGCTGCTCGACGTGAAGGAAAACGATGTGCGGCGCGTCATGCTTTCCGACGACCAATTCTCGACATCAGCCGCCGCGCGAGACGCCGGTGAAGCTGCGCTCAAGGGCATGTCGCAGGATCATTAATCGCTGGACTGCCGGCTTCCCATGCGGCTAGAGCGTGCGTCGGCTTCCTAGACTGAAGCGTGTTCCCGGACAGGTGAACAGGGTCTTGGTCGCTGGCGCAGCCTGAATCCAGGTTCGCCGGACCACCAGCAGGCAGGGCTCGTTTTCGTCTATCTCGAGCAGGGTTTGCGCTTGTTCATCGGGAGCCACTGCAAACACCAGATGTTCGAGTTCGGTAGCCGGAGAGATGGCCCGCAGGTAGTGGGTGGTCGTCTGGGTGTTGAAGTCCTGGCTCAGATAGTCAGGCGCAAACGAAGGATTCACGTATCGGTCTTCAATCTGGATCGGCGTATCGTCTTCGTAATGAACGACGATCGAATGGAAGATTTTCGAGCCTGGCCTGAGGTCGAAGGTCGTCGCCATATCGAGGTTCGCCTTGACGGCTTCAAGGGCGATCATCCGTGCGAGATGCCGGTGGCCGCGCGACGTGATGTCTTCGGCGATATCGCGGATCTCCAGAAGTTCGGCGCGCGGTGCTGGCGTGCTGACGAATGTCCCCACGCCCTGTACGCGCTTGAGCCTTCCATCGGTCGATAACTCGCGTAATGCGCGATGCACCGTCATGCGGGACACCCCAAGCTCAATGACGAGTTCCTGCTCGGTAGGTAGACGGGTGCCCTTGGGCCATTCACCGCGTTCCATGCGTGCGGTGATATGCCGCTTCACCTGGTCGTAGAGCGGGACAGATTTGTCTTCTTTGAGCTTGTCTTCTTTGTTGTAGGCAATCATCGCGTGTGCTTTTCAGGCCGGATGGCGCGTGAGATAGCGCCGCGACAGACCTGCGACCGACGGGCAGCCTAATTGACCGAGGGTCCGGTCGATCTCGCTGGTCAGGAGGGTCAGCGCATGTGCGGCCCCTTCGAAGCCGCCGGCGGCGACGCCATACGCGGTCGCGCGTCCGATCATGACGCCATGGGCGCCGAGGCAGAGCGCCTTGACAATATCGGTGCCGGGCCGGAAGCCACTATCGATAAGAATCGTCAGACGGTCGCGACACGCTTCGGCGATATCGGGCAGGACATCGAGAGAAGCGACCGTCGTATCCAGCTGGCGGCCGCCATGATTGGTCACCACGATACCTTCGGCGCCGATTTGCGCTGACGCAATGGCATCGTCGACGTTGAGAATGCCTTTGATCACGAGGTTGCCGCGCCACTGGTCACGCAGCCAGCGCACGGCTTCCCAGTCGAGCGCGGTGTCCATCTGGCGGGCGATGAAGATGGCGCCATTCGCCGCTCGGCGTTCGCCTTCGGGCAGATAGCGCGCGATATTTACAAAGCTCGGTGTTCCGTCGGGGATCAATACGTTGCGGATCCAGCGCGGATGAAGCGCCACATCGAGCTTGTTGCGCCAGTTGAGCGCCATTGCCTCGCGATAGCTGCGACGGTCCCATTCGCGATTGCCGTAGTGGACTGCGTCGACCGTCAGCACCAGGGTGTCGCAGCCCGTATCGCGCGCCCGCTCGAGCAGGTTCTGGGTTACCGCGCGATCGCGCAGCATATAGAGCTGGAGCCAGGTCCGCGCGCCGCCGTCAGCGACCACGTCTTCGAGGGTCCGGTTGGAAACCGTGCTCAAGGTGAACGGGACCCCGGCCTGAGCAGCGGCACGGGCTAGCAGGATGTCGGCATCGCGACGCTGCATGCCGTTGTAGCCTGTCGGCGCGATGACCAGCGGTGCTGCCGCAGGCTTGCCGAACAAGGTCACCGAGCTGTTGCGTACGGTCGTATCGACCAGAGCCGAGGGCACCAGACGCCACGCGTCGAACGCGTGACGGTTCGCGCGTAGCGTCAGTTCGTCTTCGGCGCCACTGTCGACGTACTCAAACACGAAGTTCGGCAGCCACCGTTTTGCGGCGAGGCGCAGTTCTTCAATATTGCGCGTGCGACGGAAATCGCCACCGTCGTAGACCTTGCGTTTCATCGTTAAGTCTCGTGTCCGCGGCGCCCGCGGGAAGAGGGTTTAGCGCGTGAAGCTTGGCAGGATCGCTTGGTGCGTGCCCGGCAACGTGGCCTGACGGACCCAGCGCTTCATCGCGGCGATATCGGGTGCAAAGTAGCGGTCGCATTCATAGAACGGTACTTCGGCGCGGATCGTAGTATGCAACGCCTCGATCGCCTCGCTGGAACGCAGCGGTCTGCGGAACTCGACGCCCTGAGCGGCAGCCAGCGCTTCGACCGCCACCACGCCCGCCGTATTGTCGACCATATCGCCGAGCCGACGGCCCGCGAAGGTCGCCATCGAGACGTGATCTTCCTGATTCGCGGAAGTCGGCAGGCTGTCGACGCTCGCCGGATGGGCCAGCGACTTGTTCTCGGAGGCGAGCGCAGCGGCCGTGACCTGGGCAATCATGAAACCCGAGTTCAACCCGCCGTCGCTGACGAGGAAGGGCGGCAGACCGCTCAGATGCGAATCGAGCAGGAGGGCAACGCGACGCTCCGAGATCGCCCCGATTTCCGCGATCGCGACGGCGAGTGCGTCCGATGCAAACGCGACGGGCTCCGCATGAAAGTTGCCGCCGGACAGGACTTCACCTTCATCGGCGAACACGAGGGGGTTGTCGGAGGCCGCGTTCGCTTCGACCTGCAGCACGTGCGCGGCATAGCGCATCTGTTCGAGGCAGGCGCCCATCACCTGTGGCTGGCAGCGGATGGAATAGGGGTCTTGCACGCGGCCGCAATCCTTGTGCGAGGCGAGGATCGCACTGCCGGACAGCAGCGACAGATAGACCGCCGCCACATCGATCTGGCCTCGCTGTCCACGCGCTGCGTGAATCCGCGGATCAAAGGGCACGGCCGAGCCCATGATCGCTTCAGTCGAGAGGGCGCCGGCGAGCACGGCGGCGCCAAATACACGTTCGGCGCCGAACAGGCCGACCAGTCCCAGCGAGGTCGACACTTGCGTGCCGTTGAGCAACGCCAGGCCTTCTTTCGGGCCGAGTTCGAGCGGCTTGAGGCCCGCGTGGTCGAGGCCGACAGTGGCCTCGACGATCTTGCCGCCGACGCTGACTTCGCCCACGCCGATCAAGGCTGCGGCCAGATGCGCAAGCGGTGCGAGATCTCCCGAGGCGCCGACTGAACCTTTGGAGGGGATGCAGGGGTAGACGCCAGCATTCGCCAGGCGCGTAATCGCCTCGATGACTTCGACCCGGATGCCCGAGAAGCCCCGTGCGAGGCTGATCGTCTTCAGCGCCATGATGAGCCGTACGACATCGTCGGAGAGCAGCGCACCGGTGCCGACGCTATGCGAAAGAACCAGGTTTTTCTGGAGTAATGCGAGCTTGTCGGCCGGGATCGTCGTCGAGGCGAGGCGACCAAAACCGGTATTGATTCCGTAGACAGTCTGGCCGCGTGCCACAACCTCGCTCACGACCGCCTGCGAGCGGGCCGCATCCTGCAGCGCCGCGGTGGCGATCTCGAAGGAGACGGTGCCTTCATAGATCCGGCGGAGCTGTTCGAGCGTCACGCGGCCCGGTTCGAGGGTCAGATGAGGGGTGTTCGCATTCATGGATGATCCCGGAGAGTCGGTAAAGGCTTTCGGGTGATTGTACATACAAAGTCGCGAACCGCAAGCAGCGGAAAATACCCGCTTATGAACAGGGGTCGGATGGCCCAATCTAGTGCCAAAGATCTTGTGTATTAAAGAAATTAAATTTAATTATCAATGAGTTGAAACATACTCTTCGTGCTAATTATCGGACAGAAAGACAGTGCTTTAGAAGCTCCCAAGAGGTACCAAAGCGGTATTTTCCGATGGAAAAGATACCTTGATATCGAGCGATTGGACTCGGGGATAGCCTTGCACTAAAGTGCAATTTTTAGAGAAAAAGATACTTTAGTACCTTCACTCGCACGCTTGCTGAAATTTCCGCAGTCCTTGCGAGCCAGTTTCGACGGGGCTCGCACGGCAAACTCAAACTCGCCGAGGATTCTGGGGTGACCTATCGGACCCTCCAGCACGTGTTGTCGGGATCCAAGGACTACAAGGTTTCGACGTTAATGGCGATCGCTGACCGGCTCGGCCTGGAGCTTTTGCTCGTTCCAGTAGCGGCGGCGCGAGGCATGAGTCACGGTAGCCCTGAACCTGAAGTTCAGTCGCGAGTGCACGCCGCGCTTGAGCGACTGAAGAGAGAGGCAAGTGAACGTTAGGGTACTAGGCTTCTCGCCACAACCAGGGGCATCCCCTCGTTGTGGCGGTTCGCAAGCGCGAAGCCGGGCGCGTTGAATCGCGGCCCCCGTAAAGACACGCCCTTGGCTGTGTGCGTCTTTGCGTGCGTCCTCGTTACTTCGCGCCGGCTTGCTCGCGGGCGCGCCTGGCCTGATAGGCACCCAGATGGGCCTGCACCACGCGCAATAGCGACAAACCTTCGTGCCGTTCCGGCGCGCGCCGGATCATGTCGTCGATTAACTGGTCACTTTCGACCTGTGCGCCGCGTTCGATGTCTTTCGCCATCGAGGCGGTCATCGGTGAACCGGCTGTCGTGAGAACGGTGCGCGCACGTTCGAGAGCTTTAGCGCGCGGTTCAAAGCCGCTCAGCGTGGCGATCGCCGCGCATTCCTCGAGCAAGGCAATGGTCAGCGAGCCCGCGCCGGCCGCCACAATATCGCCGACCGAGCCGCGCATCAGACTGGTAATGCCAGCCGCGGTGGCGATAAAGACCCACTTCTCCCACATCTCCTGAAGGATGATCTCACTGGCGCGCGAAGCGAAGTTGGCCCCTGAAAACGCCTCGTTGATCGCCTGCACCCGGGGCGACATCGAGCCATCGAGTTCGCCGTAGTGGAGATCGTGAAGATCGTTCAGATGAAGCACGGTCCCATGGACATCGAGCGTCGCGGAGATCATGCACAGACCGCCGAGCACCTTGTCAGCGCCGAAGCGCTCGCTAAGCTTGTCGAGATGCTGCATGCCGTTGAGAAGCGGAAGGATCGCCGTATCGGGGCCGACCGCCAGCGCGAACGAGTCCATGGTCGCCTCGAGATCGTAGGCCTTGCAGGCGACGACCACGACATCGAAGGGCGAGTCGATCTGTTCACTGAGCACATGCGGGGGTTCGGGCAGATGCAAATCGCCAAACGCGCTCCGGATTTGCAGCCCGGTCTGCATGAGTTGCGCGGCACGGCGCTCACGCAGCAGAAAAGTCACATCCCGGCCGGCTTCGAGCAGCCGCCCGCCGAAATAGCCACCCAACGCACCCGCACCTACGACAAGAAATCGCATCCGTTGTCTCCGTATTTCGCCAGACCTCGACTATACCCAGCCTAGTTCGGTTTGCCCGCAACCTGCGCGGCCACCAGTTCCGGCATGGCTTTGGTATTCGCGAGCTCCTCGTCTGACCAGCCGCCGCCGAGTGCATGAACGAGCTGCACGTTCGCGCTGAGCTGGCGAGTCTGGATGTCGAGCACCGCGCGCTGTGCATCGAGCGCCGCGGTCTGGGCCTGCACCACATCGAGGTAGCCGACCGCGCCTTCCTTGTAGCGGTTCAATGCAAGGTCGACCGACTGCTGGGCCGCATCCGCCGCGTCGCGTTGTTGCTGAAGCGCGGTGCCGAGATCGGTCAAGAGCGTCAGGTTGTCCTCGACTTGCTGGAAGGCCGACAGGACCACGCCGCGATACCGCGCACCCGCCTCGTCGGTCGACGCCTTGGCCGCATCGAGCTGCGCACGACGCAAGCCGCCGTCGAAGACGTACTGAACCAGCTGCGGACCGATTGCCCAGAACAGGTTCGGGGCGCTGATCAGCCCGGCGTACGCTGCGCTCTGGAAGCCGCCCGTTGCGCCCAGGGTGATGTCCGGGAAATACGCCGCGCGCGCCACGCCGATCTTTGAATTGGCTTCGGCAACCCGGCGTTCCGCCGCGGCGACATCAGGGCGTCGTTGTAGCAGTGTCGACGGCACGCCGACCGGAATCGCCGGCAGGGGGATCGCCGCAGTCTGCTCGGCGACCGTGAACTCAGACGCCGACTGACCCACCAGCACGGCGATCGCATGTTCGACGAGCGCACGCTGGGCGATGTTCTGCGACAACTGTGACTTGGCCGATGACAGTTGGGTACGCGCCCGCGCCACATCGAGGCCCGACACGATACCGCCGCCATGAAGCTGCTGCGTCAGGTCGAGTGCCTTGGCAAACGCCACGACGGTCTGCTTGAGCAGCTCGGTCTGCTGGTCGAGGCCGCGCAACTGCACATAGCTGTTGGCGAGTTCGATTTGCAGGCTCAACTGCACCGAGGCCAGATCGGCCTTGCTTGCCTGCGCTTCGTCCTTGCTGGCCGCGACCGAGTCACGTACACGACCCCACAGGTCGAGGTCGTAGTTGACGGTCGCGCTGATGGTCGGCGAGTTGTATTCGTTCGGGCCTCCCACGCGCAGGGGACGATTATCTGACTGGCGATCGCGCTGCGGCGCGACGTTCGCACTGACGGTGGGGAACAAGGCCGACGAAGCTTGATCGACAAAAGCCTGTGCCTCGGCGTAGTGCGCAAGCGCGGCATGCAGGTCGGTATTGTTCGCAAGCAGGCGCAGTTCGAGGTCATCGAGCTGCGGGTCGCCATAGATCTTCCACCAGCCATCGCGGCTCAACTGGTCGGCCGGCTGCGCGCTGGTCCACGGCCCCGTCGTCCGATAGGTCGCAGCGACCGGCGTAGGAGGCACTTTATAGTCGGGCGCGAGCGAGCAGGCCGCGAGTCCGACGGTGCCGGCCAGCAGCACCGGAAGTCCAAACTTAACCATGTGCGGCCGCCTTCTTGGCGGTGACCGCCACTTGCACGCTGTCGCCGTCGACCAGGCCGTCAGGCGGTGTGTCGATCACGCGGTCGTCGGCCGACAAGCCCGATCCGATTTCAACGGCGTCGCCAAGGTCGCGGCTGATCGTGACCTTCTTGAAGTGAACGTGGTTGTCGCCGCCGAGCGTCGCGACCACCAGGCCACGGCTGTCGAACACCAGCGCACTGGCGGGCACGCGCACCGCGTCGGCCTGCACCGGCAGCGAGAACTGGATGTTGGCGAAACCGCCGGGCAGGAGTTTGCCCTTCGAGTTGTCGACCAGCAACTGCACGAGTGTCGTACCGGATTGCGCATTGACCGAGCCGGCCGTCGCGAGGACCTTGGCGGTAAATGTCTGGCCCGGGTATTCAGGTACGGTCAGGTTGGCCGTCTTGCCGGCCTGCACGTCGGGCGCATAATTCTGCGGCACTTGTACATAGACGCGCAGGGTCCGCACATCGGAGACGGCGAACAACTCCTGGCCCACACCGCCACTACCGGCATTGACGAGCTGGCCGATGTCGGTGGTTCGGGCCGTCACGACACCGTCGAACGGGGCGAGGATCCGTGCGAAGGCCTTGGTCGCGACGAGGCGATCGACGTTGGCTTGCGCGGCGTCGACCAAGGCGTTCTTCGCGGCGAGGTCGCCCGTGCGTTCATCGACTTCCTGCTTCGATACCGAGTCCGAGCCGAGCATCGCTTGCCAGCGCTTCGCGGTCGTATTCGCCAGCGAGGCGTTTGCCTTCGCGCTCGCGAGATCGGCGCGCGCTTGCAGCAGCTGCTGATCGACTTCGGGCGTTTCGATTTCAGCAAGCAACTGACCCGACTTGACCGTGCCGCCGATATCGACCTTCCACGACTTCACGTAGCCGCTCACGCGCGCAAAGATCGGCGCGCTCGTAAACGCTTCGAGGCGCGAGGGCAGGTTCAGCGTCGGGCCCTTGGCCTCTCTGACCGGCTGGATGATATTGACCGTCGGTACGGCCTGGTCGTCCGTCCAGGTTTTCAGATGACTGGCGTCGCTCGCACGAATGCCGATGCCGGCGGCGATCACGCCGATCACGACCAGGACCGCAACGATGCCGGCCAGCCGCAGACGGCGGCGCGGAATAACAAGGGGGGAAGCAGATTCAGACGACATGAGCAGGACCTCGCGAAGCGGATGCCGGGGAAGACGCGCGCCCGGGGCGCGAGTGGACAATGTAGAAAATGACGGGAACGAGCAGCAGCGAAGCCGTGGTCGAGAAGATCAGGCCACCGATCACGGCGCGGCCGAGCGGTGCGTTCTGCTCGCCGCCTTCGCCGAGGGCGAGGGCCATCGGCGCCATGCCGATGATCATCGACAGCGCGGTCATCAGCACCGGCCGGAACCGGGTGAACCCGGCCTCGAGCGCGGCCTGCAGAGCGTCGCCGTGTTCGGCGAGGCGCTCACGGCAGAAGCTCACGACCAGGATCGAGTTTGCGGTTGCCACCCCCATGCACATGATCGCGCCGGTCAACGCCGGCACCGACAGGGTGGTGTGCGTGGCGAACAGCATCCAGACGATGCCCGCCAGTGCAGCCGGCAACGCCGAGATGATCACGAACGGATCGGCCCACGACTGGAAGTTGACCACGATCAGCAGATAGATCAGCACAACGGCACCGAGCAGACCAAACAGCATCCCGGCGAACGCGCCGTTCATCGTCTGTACCTGGCCGAGTAACGCAATGGTCGAACCATGGGGCAGCGTCGCGGCATTGTGGTCGACGATGCGCTGGATATCGGTGGCCACCGCGCCGAGATCGCGATCCTGCGTCGTGGCGAAGATCTCGACCATCGGCTGGATGTTGTATTGGCTCACGACGGCATTGCTGCCGGTGCGCTCCACCGTAGCCAGGCCCCCGAGGATCTGCGACGTATTGGTCGGGCCCGAGGTGATGGGCAGGTTTTGCAGTTCAGCGAGTGAATCGATGCTGTACTGCGGCGTCTGCATCACGATCGGATAGGAGATGCCGTTCTTGTTGTTGAGCCAGTAGGTCGGCGACACCTGACTCGAGCCGGCCAGGTTCACGACCATGCTGTTTGTCACGTCGCGTTCGGTGATGCCGAGCAATTGCGCGCGTGTGCGATCAACGTTGACGTTGAAGGTCGGGTTGCCCTGGGCCTGCTGGATACGTGCGTCAACCACACCCGGCACGCGACGGATCTCGCGCAGCAGACGGTCGGCGTAAGCAAAGTTGGCGGACAGGTTGTTGCCGCGAATCTGCAGGTCGACCGGGGCGGGCGAGCCGAAGTTCAAGATCTGGCCGATGATGTCCGCGGGGGGGAACGAGAAGGTCACGCCCGGGAAAGCCCGCGGCAACTTCGCACGCATGTCGCGTACATATTCTTCAGTGGGGCGATGGCCTTCCTTCAGCGCGATCTGGATGTCGCCATCCTGGGTGCCGATCGTACCGGTGTTGTTATAGGCCATGTTGATCCCGCTGACCGGCATACCGATGTTGTCGACCACGGTGCTGAGTTCCGACGGCGGAATGATCTGGCGCACCGCGCCTTCCACGTCAGCAAAGATCTGGGCGCTCTTTTCGACCCGCACGCCGACCGGCGCGCGCACGTGCATCAGGATCTGTCCGGCGTCGACCGATGGAAAGAAGTTGCGGCCGAGAAACGGTACAAGTGCAAACGACAGGACCACAAAGCCAAAGAACACGCTCACAAACGCGCGTCGATTGTCGAGCGCGAGCGCGAGCAGACCGTGATAAACGCCTCGCACTTTTTCGAAGCGCGCCTCAAAGCCGCGCTGGAATCGCACGAGCGGATTGCGGGTGGGTGGCTTTTCCGCCGCCTCGCCGTGTTCGTCATGCGCGTGCTTCTTGAGCAGGTAGTTCGCCATCGTCGGGACCAGAGTCCGCGACAGGATGAACGACGAGATCATGGCGAAAATCACCGCTTCGGCCATCGGCACGAACAGGAAGCGTGCCACGCCTTGCAGGAAGAACATCGGCACGAACACGATGCAGATACACAGCAGCGACACGAAGGCCGGTGTCACGATCTGGGCAGCGCCGTCGAGAATCGAGGTCTCGACCTCCTTGCCTTGTTCAAGGTGCCAGTTGATGTTCTCGATGGTCACCGTGGCATCGTCGACAAGAATCCCGACCGCGAGCGCAAGGCCACCGAGCGTCATGATGTTCAGCGTCTCGCCGAGTGCCGAGAGCGTCGCGATCGAGCCGAGAATGGCGAGCGGGATCGAGGTCGCGATGATCACCGTCGAACGCCAGCTCCCCAGAAACAGCAAGATCATCAGACTGGTGAGCGCTGCCGCAATAATCCCTTCGCGTGCCACCCCGCTGATGGCCGCGCGGACAAACAGCGACTGGTCACCGATCGGATCGACCACGAGGGCATCGGGCAACGAAGACTTTGCATCGAGCACCCGCTGCTTGATGCCGGAAATAATACCGAGTGTCGACACTGAGCCGTTCTTCAGCACCGACATCAGCACTGAACGGTGGCCGTTGACGTGAACGATATTGGTCTGCGGCGGGCTGCCGTCGCGCACACTGGCAATGTCGCGGATGTAGACGGTAGTGCCGTTGACGGCCTTGATCGGCAGTTCGCCCAGCGCCTTGATTTCCGACGGGGCGTTGTTCAGCTGCAGCGTGTATTCGTAGTCGCCGATCTTTTCCGTACCGACCGGTGTCAGCAGGTTCTGTGCGGCCAACGCGTTCGATACATCTTGCGCGGAGAGCCCACGAGCCTGCATTGCCGCCGGGTCGATATCGATCTGTACCTGCCGCGTACGCCCACCGAACGGGTAGGGGATCGCCGCGCCGGCCACTGTCACGAGGAACGGCCGCAAGGCGTTGAGCCCGAGGTCACCGAGGTTCTGTTCAGACAGCCCTTTACCCGACAGGGCGAGCTGGATGATTGGCACCGTGGAGGCGTTGTAGTTCAGGATCAGCGGCGGCGTGGTACCTGGCGGCAGCTGGCGCAGCTGGGTCTGGGCGACCGCGGTGACCTGCGCATTCGCGGTGCTGATATTGACGCCCGGCTGGAAGAAGATCTTGATGATCCCGAAGCCATTGTACGACTGGGCCTCGATGTGCTGGACATCGTTGACGGTGGTCGTCAGCGTGCGCTCGAAGGGCGAGGTGATGCGGCCGACCATCTGGTCAGGCGGCAGACCCGTGTATTGCCAGACAACGCTGATCACCGGGATCCGGATATCCGGAAAAATATCGGTGGGGGTTCGTATGGCGGACAACGGTCCGACGATCAGAATGACAATCGCCAGAACGACGAAGGTGTATGGCCGTCGGAGGGCGATACGAACTAGGCCGAGCATGAGTTTTCCGGGGCGGGGTAGTTAAACGGTCGAGCAGCTTACGGATGCTTTCGCATGCACATCGATGTAAGTAATTCGTAATTCGCGGTTCGCGTGGTCCGCTATGCGGAATACGCAACACACAAGAAACGCGAATGTACACAAAGCGCACCACGTTTGCAGACAATGAACATCGTAAGAACGGAAAAAGATGCTACCCCAGCCAATTTTTTCCCGTACCGGGCCGAGACTCAAGACAGTCTTTTGCAAATCAAAACAATGGTGCCCGCGCGTTTGGGGAAAACCCGCAGGCAGCGCGCGAGCCGGGAGGCCGCGCGTGTCGGAATTTTTATTACCGATTGTTTGTGAAGTTTAATTTAAGCGGCAAGCGGGGTACTGGCCCGTGCGGAATGGCTGAGGACGCGACGTAAAGTCGCGGCCAACTCTTCCGCGCCGAACTTCGCGACATAGGCATCCGCACCCACGCGTTCGACGTGTTGTTCGTTGGTCGAACCGGAGAGCGACGAATGAATCACCACCGGGATTGACTTGAAGCGTGCATCGCTTTTGATGTTGCGGGTCAGCGTGAAGCCGTCCATCTCGGGCATTTCGAGGTCTGTCAGTACGAGAGCGACCCGGTCGTGCACCGACTTGCCCGCTTTCTGAGCTTCGACTGCGATGGCGTTGAGCCGGTCCCATGCCTCCTGGCCGGTGCGGGTCATGATCACCGGCGCGCCGAGTGCGGCGAGACCTTGTTCGATCAGCGAACGCGCCACGGCGGAATCGTCCGCTGCCAGGATGACCGAGCCCTCAGGCAGCTCCAGATGGGGCCCGATGGTGGTCGGATCGACTTCCGGCGTGTGCTGCGGCAGGACGTCGCCGAGGATCTGTTCGACATCGAGTACCTGGACCAGACGGCTGCCATCGACGTTGCCATCGAGCCGGGCAATGCTCGTAATCGAGCCGCCGACCGCGCTGGCTTCGGCGGAGAGGACCTGTTTCCAGTCGAGCCGCGCGATATCGTCGACTTCTTCGACGGCGAAACCTTGAGTCGAACGCGCGTATTCCGTCACCATCAGAATGCGCAAGCCGTTGCGTGGGCGGCAACCGACGACCGCAGCCAGATCGATCACCGGAATGACCTGCCCGCGGATATCGGTCACGCCGAGCACATGAGCCTGCGCACCGACGATCGGCACCACATGCGGCATCTCGAGGATCTCGCGGACCTTGAACACATTGATCCCGTAAAGTTCGCGCTGGTCCGTGCCGGGCGCTTCACCCAGTCGGAACAGTAGTAGTTCGAACTGGTTGTTGCGGATCAGGCTGGACCGCTCGTCAATTTCCTGCTGCGAAGTACGCATGGGCCGATCGCTGTGGTGGGAAACAGGGGTCGCCGGCGGAAGCCGGGACGTCCGAGGTGCTCCAGCGCAATTACGTTGGCTGTGTCGAGCACCTTGACTGTTTATCGACAGCAGGCGCAAAGACTTGAAGGAGATTAGTGTTAATCGGTAGTCCTAGCGCCTCTTTTTAGCGGCGAAGTCGGCTCTCAGGCTTCCTCGGTGACTGCACACCCGGCTTCCTCCAACGCGGCGCGGGCGCGGCCTTCGAGGGCCTCGTCGGCGAGTTGAGCATCCGCGGCGCGCATCCAGGCATCGACGCGAAGGCGGGCGCCGCCATTGCTCGGATATCCGTCGACCATGACGGCCGGCGCGAGCGTGTTGCCGCCGAGCACCCGGGGTTCATCGGCAACGATCTTCTTGAGCACGCCGATCGCTGTTTCGACGTCCCCTCGCCGCGCAAGATCGATCTCGACGTTCACGCGTTGCGCGCCGCCGCTACTGTAGTTGATGACCGGATTGCTCCAGATCGTGCTGTTCGGTACGAATACCGCATTTCCGTCGCTGCGTTCGATGTGGGTGGTAAACAGCCCGACCTCGCGCACGATCCCGGCTGCAGCGCCGCTGCCTTCGATCACGTCGCCTGCGCGGAAGGGCCGCAGGAGGAGCAGCATCAGGCCCGCCGCGATGTTCTGCAGTGTGCCCTGCAGCGCCAGCCCGATGGCCAAGCCGGCAGCGCCCAGCACCGCGAGCACGCTTGCGGTGGCGACGCCTATTTCGCCTAGCGCGGCGATAAAAGCCAAAATCCTGATGGCCCATGCACCGAGCGAGGCGAGCATTGGCGCGAGGGTCGGGTCGGCGTGGGTGTGGGCGAGTGCGGTTGAAAAGAGCGCGCCGATCCGGTTAGATACCCACCATCCCACCATGAGAATCAGGGCAGCGACGACAAAGTGGAGGGCATCGTTGGTCAGGGTCACCATCAACGCGGGCTGCAGATGTAGCAGACGTCCCAGGGTGTCGCTCATTGTCGGATCTCCTTGTCCATTATTTGCCAGTGCGAGACCCTGAATCAGCAAAAAGCGTACTTGGCGCGTGCTGAAGCTATGATTTGGCTGTCGAGCGGGCTGGCTGAGCGCGCCGCCCTCCCGACGTCGAACGTTCGTTCGGCCCGTCAATAGGAGGAAGACAAATTAACAAGCGAATCGCCGCCCAGAATCTCGACGACATCGATCTCAAGATCATTACGCAGCTCCAGGACGACGCGCGGACCAGCACGGCACGTCTCGCCAAGGAAATCGGGGTGGCGCGGACCACCGTTATTTCACGGATCGCACGGCTCGAGCGCGAGGGGATCATTGCCGGCTACAGCCTGCGGCTCGGCCGAGAGGTCATCGACGGGCTCGTACAGGCTTTCGTCAGCATTACGGTCGAGGCCCGCAGCGGACCCGAGGTGATTCGCAAGCTCACGAAGATCGTCGAGATCCAGATGTTGTGCTCGGTCAGCGGAGAGTTCGACTATATGGTGTTGTTGCAAGCGCCATCGCCCGCGCGTCTCGACCGGTTGCTCGATGAGATCGGCTCGATCGACGGGGTGGCACGGACGCGGACATCTGTCGTGTTGTCCAAGAAGATCGAGCGGGGAATGCAGGTTTTCTAGATTTACCCTGCCTCTCCGGCCTCGACCGGGTCGGGCAATTTGACCTTGTCCTGTTTTGTCGGCTTGGCCGGCTCGCCGCGCATCGACTCGAGTTGTGCATCACTGAGCGAGCGGTCACCCGAGGTCGCTTCATCGTGACGCTGCAGCGGGGCCTGGCCACCCACCTTGGCGGGGCTTTCAGCGTTCTCAGGCGTGTCGTCGTTTCGGTCGGGTTGCATATGCGCTCCTTTTCGAACAGCGGGTTTGCGGTATGAGTGAGCAACCCGCGTTCCCGGGTTCCTGGGTTGCGGGGGGGGGTAGCTTTTTGGCCTCATCGTCAAAGTGGCGAGAGATGGGTCATATCGACCGAACAAAGCGCCTCGACACGACATATCGCGCATTTTGATTGACTACGGTGGCCTATAAAATTTCCGTAAACGAGGTCGACGCACGCTCGACGTCCAACAGGGAGCAGGCCATGCAAGTCATTCTTCTCGGCGCCGGTCATATCGGTTGGGCCATCGCAGCATTGCTCCATGACGCCGGCGATTTTCAGGTGACCGTAGCCGACCGCGATGCGGCGGCCCTCGCTAAAGTCGCCCAACTGGGTGTCGCGACCCAAGTCGTCGACTCGTCGGATTCCAACGCTTTGACGTCCTTGCTGGGCCGGTTCGATCTGGTGATCAACGCGCTGCCCTATCACATGGCGATCACGATCGCGACGGCCGCACGCACGGCCGGCATTCACTACTTCGACCTTACCGAAGACGTTCACGCCACGCATACGATCCGCGATCTGGCCGAAGGCGCCACCACCGTCTTCATGCCGCAATGTGGGCTCGCACCGGGCTTTATCGGCATCGCCGCGCATGAACTTGCGAAGCGATTTACACGCGTGCGGGACGTTAAAATGCGCGTCGGCGCGCTACCCGAGTTTCCGACCAACGAACTCAAATACAACCTGACGTGGAGCGTCGACGGTCTGGTCAATGAATACTGCCACCCGTGCGAAGCAATCCGTGGCGGCAAGCTGGAACTGGTGCAGGCACTCGAAGGCCTCGAACACTTTTCGCTCGACGGCGTCGAGTACGAAGCGTTTAATACTTCGGGCGGCCTGGGTACGCTCTGCGAGACGCTCGCCGGCCGCGTCGAGTCGCTTGACTACAAGACGGTGCGCTACCCTGGGCATCGAACGTTGATGAAGTTTCTGCTTGAAGACTTGCGCCTGAAGGACGATCAGCAAAAGCTGGCCGACCTGATGCGCTCCGCTGTGCCGTCGACGACGCAGGATGTCGTGCTGGTCTTCATCACGGTCAGCGGCGAGCGCGACGGCCAGTTCATTCAGGAAGCCTTCAGTCGCAAGATCTTTGCGCGCGACACTCGTCGCGGCCGGCTCAGTGCGATCCAGATCACGACGGCAGCGGGCATCTGCACGGCGGTGGATCTCATGCGTGCAGGCCGCTTGCCGAAGGCCGGCTTTGTGGGGCAAGAGTCGATCGCACTGGGCGACTTCCTCGCCAATCGCTTTGGACGTGCGTATAACCCGCAGGTGCGGGTGGACGCAGGATCCGAACTGCTCGCGGCAGCGTAAGAACTTCATTGGCCACGGACCGACGGTTGTACGCCGTCGATCTTGTGGCTCTGGCATGACGCACAGGATTGACTACTGAAATGAAAATGGATTCGGATATCCTCGCCGAACACTCGGGTGTGCTTCACGAACTGGGTTTTAACCTTGAGGCGGCGGTCGATGGCGGCTTGCGTTCGATCTCGCCGATCGACGGGCGCATGCTCGGGCAAGTGCTTCGCCACTTGCCGGCTGACGCGGATGGTATCGCTTCGCGTGCGGCTGCGGCGTTCGATCAATGGCGTCGCGTCCCGGCGCCACGCCGCGGCGAACTGATCCGGCTACTGGGCAACGAACTGCGTGAGGCCAAGGCAGAACTCGGACGCCTGGTTTCGCTCGAGGCCGGAAAGATCGTGCAAGAAGGGCTGGGCGAAGTGCAGGAGATGATCGATATCTGCGATTTCGCAGTCGGTTTGTCGCGGCAGTTGTACGGCTTGACGATCGCTTCGGAGCGGCCTGATCACAAGATGCTGGAAACCTGGCACCCGCTGGGTCCGTGCCTTGTCATCACGGCTTTCAATTTTCCGGTGGCGGTATGGGCGTGGAATAGCGCACTGGCGCTGGTCTGCGGCGACAGCGTGGTCTGGAAGCCTTCCGAGAAGACCCCGCTGACAGCACTCGCGGTCAAGCAACTCTTTGACAAGGCCTGCCTTGCCTTCGGCGAAACACCAGACCATCTCGTGCAGGTGGTCAACGGCGGACGCGAGCTGGGCGAAAAGCTTGTCGCTGACAAGCGATTCCCGCTGGTCAGTGCAACGGGCAGCACGCGCATGGGGCGTGAGGTCGCGGCCACAGTCGCGCCGCGTTTTGCGCGGACCATTCTTGAGCTCGGTGGCAACAACGCGACGATCGTCTGCAAGACAGCGGACCTCGAACTCGCGCGTCGGGCGATCGTTTTCGCGGCGGCTGGAACGGCGGGGCAACGCTGCACATCCCTACGCCGACTGTTCGTTCATGGGTCGGTGTATGACGAACTGGTTGGCAATCTCAAGGCAGTCTATCGTGCCGTGCGGGTCGGTCATCCGCTCGAGGAGGGGACGCTGGTCGGTCCGCTGATCGACAAGGCCGCGTTCGAACGCATGCAACAAGCGTTGACGAGTGCACGCGAGCAGGGTGGTCAGGTCACGGGGGGGGAGCGGACTGCCCTCGAGCTTGGCGACGACGCGTACTATGTGACGCCGGCCCTGGTCGAGATCCCCTCCCAGACAGCTATCGTCCGTGAAGAGACATTTGCACCGATCCTCTATGTGATGAAGTTCAGCAAGCTCGATGAAGCTATCGCGCTGAACAACGCGGTGTCATACGGGCTGTCGTCGAGCATCCTGACTCACGACATGCGTGAATCCGAACGCTTCGTCTCTGCGGTCGGCAGCGACTGCGGGATTGCCAACGTCAACATGGGCCCGAGCGGCGCGGAAATCGGCGGTGCATTCGGCGGTGAGAAAGACACCGGTGGCGGCCGTGAATCGGGCTCGGATGCATGGAAGGCCTATATGCGCCGGATGACGAGCGCGATCAACTATGGGGATACGTTGCCGCTGGCACAGGGGATTCGGTTCGACGTTTGAAGGGAGCTATGATCGCCGAACGAAAACGGGTCGCCCAAAGGGACGGCCCGCAAAACCGGTAAGTCAGGTGAGGTGCGCCCCTCAATGCACCGAAAAGTCGGCGCTCCCGACTCGAAGGTAATCATAAGGGAAGCCACTGCGCCCGCAACGTCAACCTCCAGTACGGGTGGCGCGGAGCAGATCAATCAGTCGTTTCCCACGGCAGGTTAGACGAAATGGTTTTGTTGTCCCCCGCTTTGCAACTTCTTAGCAAGTTCCCGCATCGTCTATCCCATCGAGAAAGCCGCCAAGTCACGCACGGTGAATAACGCGCCTTCTGGCGCATACCTATCTCGGCGTCAATCTCTTCGCCTTGTCTCGTCCCCGGTGATCTAAAGCAGGTTTGCACGGCAGGGCCACCGCTTGCCGGGTTAACACCCAATCGCCTCCTCCATTTGTATGATACTTTACGAATGAAATCGAATTTCACAAGCAAATCGACCTCTGCGCGAGAGGACGCTGCAGAAGGAGGCGCGGCGAACGGCTGATCGTGAGCGGGGGGAGTGGAGGAGACACCACGATGGATGTTGCGCAGGACCCATTACAGCAACACTGGCCACGACCGACGTGGCCGCAGCCGATTGCAATCATCGGGGCCGGAGCGATCGTGCGCGACGCGCATTTGCCCGCCTATCGCAAGGCCGGCTTTGAAGTCGTTGCGATTCACGATCGAGATCACGACAAAGCGAGCGCGCTCGCAGCGGAACACGGAATCTCCCAGGTCTGCCGATCGATTGCCGAGCTCGCGGCTATTCCGGGCGTCGTCTTCGATCTCGCCCTGGTGCCCGAGGCCGCGTTGATGGCCCTTGAGCAATTGCCCGAGGGCGCCACCGTCCTGATCCAGAAGCCGTTGGGCCGTTCGCTCGCTGAAACACAGCAAATCGTCGAGCTTTGCCACCGGCGCGGCTTTACCGCAGCCGTCAACTTCCAGTTACGGTTTTCGCCGATGATGCTCGCCGTGCGCGATGCGCTGGCTCGCGGCCTGCTTGGTGAAGTGCTGGACGTTGAAGTCCGTCTGGCGTGCCGGACGCCCTGGGAACTTTGGCCGTTCATGGCAGACCTCGCCCACGTCGAAGTCCCGATGCATTCGATTCATTATCTCGACCTGATCCGCAGCCTGCTCGGTGAGCCACGCTCGGTCATGTCGCGCTCGGTCCCGCATCCGGCACATCCGAGCCTGCGAGACGCGCGCACAAGCACGATCCTGGATTTCGAGGCGCCCATCCGGTGCTGCCTGTCGTTGAATCACACCTATCAGTTCGGCCCCGACGGCGAAGCCGCGACGATCCGCATCGAAGGCACGCGAGGCGCGGCCGAGGTTGGCCTTGGGCTGCTGCTCAACTACCCGAACGGCGAACCCGAAACCTTGCGCCTCGCGACTATGACCGGGTCGGCCCCGCCCGTCTGGACTAACGTCCCGCTCGAGGGCCGCTGGTTTCCCGATGCGTTCATCGGCTCGATGTCGAATCTTCAACGCTTCGCCGCTGGCGAAGACGCCACGCTCCATACCGCTGTCGACGATGCACTACGCACCATGGCGCTCGTCGACGCCTGCGCGCGATCCAACGCGCAGGGCGGCATCCGCCCCCTTCGAAGCGAGCCCCAAGCATGACCACATTGCGAGGTATCACCTGGAACCACACGCGCGGCTTCCTGCCGAAGGTCGCAACGGCGCAGCGTTTCCAGGAATTGCACCCCGACGTTGAAATCCAATGGCAAACGCGTTCCCTGCAGGCGTTCGCTGACTTCTCGATCGAGCAGCTCGCGGCGAAATTCGATTTGCTCGTGATCGATCATCCGTCGATCGGCGAAGCTGCGACGCATGGGCTGTTCGTTCCATTCGATACGGTCCTGCCAAAGTCGTTTCTCGATGATCAGGCAGCACAAAGCGTCGGCTCTTCGCACCGCAGCTATGAGTACGACGGCCATCAATGGGCACTCGCAATCGACGCGGCCACCCCCGTCTCGACTGCGCGCCGGGACTTGCTCGATCGCGATGGCCTGAGCGTGCCGCAGACCTGGGATGAACTCATGCAGCTCGCAAAGGCGGGTCATGTGGTGGTACCGGCGATTCCGATCGACAGTCTGATGAACCTCTTCATGCTATGGCTCGACGAAGGCGAAATCCCCTGCGCGACGCCCGAACGCTTCGGCAGCGACGAAATCGGGGAGCGCGCCCTCAACGCCTTGCGCGAACTGGTGACGGCCTGCGATCCCGCCTGCCTGAAGCGCAACCCGATCCAGACCTATGAGGCGATGACGCGCTCGAATAGTTTGTTCTATTGCCCCTTCGCCTATGGCTACTCGAACTATTCGCGGCCGGCCTATGCGGGTGCCTTGCTAGAAGCCGGGCCGCTTGTCGAGCGCAAGCGTGGCCGCCTGCGCTCGACGCTAGGGGGCGCCGGCCTTGCCGTGTCGGCGGCTTCGCCTCATCGTGAACTCGCGGTCGACTATGCCCGGTTTGTCGCGAGCGCCTCCGTGCAGGCAGGAATCTACGTCCAGGCAGGCGGTCAACCCGGGTATCGGGCCGCCTGGCTCGATGCCGAGGCGAACCACCTGTCGAACCAGTATTTCAGACGAATCCTGTCGACGCTCGACGAAGCCTGGCAACGTCCTCGCTACCCCGGTTACATCGAGTTTCAGAACGATGCGGGCCAGGTTGTGCACGCCTGGCTGCGCGGCGAATCGAACCTGCGCACGACGCTCGACACACTGAATCGCCTGCATCGCGACTACACCCAAAAGCAACTGACCCGCCATCAATGAGCACCACCGACTCCCGTCCGCTGGCCGGACTGCTTGTGCTCGACATGAGCCAGTTTTTATCTGGCCCGTCGGCCGCCTTGCGGCTCGCCGATCTCGGCGCCGACGTCATCAAGATCGAACGACCGCAGCAGGGCGATCTCTGCCGCCAGCTCTATATCTCGAACCTGGAGCTCGACGGCGACAGCACCCTGTTTCACACGATCAACCGTAACAAGCGCAGTTACGTGGCGGACCTCAAGAACCCCGAGGATCTCGCGCGTGTCCGCAAGCTCATCGAGCGGGCCGACGTGTTGATCCAGAACTTCCGTCCGGGCGTCATGGAGGGTATCGGGCTCGACTATGAGAAGGTGCGTCAGATCAACCCGCGACTTGTCTACGGTGTGATCACGGGTTATGGGACGGCCGGTCCGTGGGTCAAGCTGCCCGGGCAGGATTTGCTCGTGCAAAGCCGATCGGGTCTGGTCTGGCTCAACGGCGATGCGTCGCAGGGGCCGGTGCCTTTCGGCCTCGCGGTGGCGGACATGCTCGCAGGCGCCCACCTCGTGCAGGGGCTGCTGGCCTGCCTGGTGCGACGCGGAATCACGGGCGAGGGTGGCCTGGCCGAAGTCAGCTTGCTTGAATCGACCCTCGACTTCCAGTTCGAAGTATTGACAACGCACTTGAACGACGGACGTCGCAGTCCGTCGCGCAGCACGATCAACAACGCCCACGCCTACCTGGGCGCACCGTATGGAATCTACAAAACCACCGACGGGCATCTCGCCCTCGCGATGGGATCGGTTACCCGGCTCGGCGAACTGCTCGAATGCGAAGCTCTTGATGCCTTCTCGGACCCACGGAGCTGGTTCGATCGGCGCGACGAAATCAAGCATGTGCTCGTTGCGCATATTGCGACACGATCGACTACTGAATGGTTGGCTAAGCTTGAAGCGGCCGACTACTGGTGCGCGCCGGTGATGGACTGGAACGAACTGCTCGAGCATGATGGCTTCAAGGTGCTCGACTTTCTGCAGGACATTGTGCGCGACAACGGCGCGACGATGGTCACGACGCGCTGCCCAATCCGCGTCGACGGTGTGACGCTCAAGGCTAGCCGGGGTTCGCCGAAAATCGGCGAACACAACGCGGCGATCGACGCCGAGTTCGGACTGCGAGCGGGGGGGGGCTGATGGCTGTCAATCCGAACCCGGATCCGGCCTTGCATGGCCAGATCCCCGTGTGGAATGCCGAGAACTGGTTCTACGAAGACATTGTGCCCGGTCATCGGATTCGCTCGCTGCGCCGGACTTTGTCCGAAGGCGAAAGCATGCAGTTCAACGCCCTGGTGCTCGACATGCATCCCTACGTCGCGGATGATCTATTTGCGCGCAAGGAAGGCATCTTCGGTCGCAGGCTGGTGGCGGGAGCGTTCGTCTTCAGCGCGGGCCTTGGCCTGGTCGCCACCAATTGCGTCAACGCGTTTTCCTACGGGTACGATAAGCTTCGCTTCATCAAACCCGTCTTTATCGACGACACGATCTATACGATCAAGACGGACCTCGACAAGCAGCCAAAGTACCCTGATATGGGTCTGTATCGCGCGGCTTATGAAGTGTTCAAGAACGACGGCGAGCTCGTGTTGTACTGCGAGCATCTGCAGACGGTGAAATACCGCGACGCGGCACAAGCTCACGCCGTTGCGGCTTCATCGCCCGAACGCAAGGACTAGGATGAAAATACTCGACGCGCACCTGCACCTGATCTATCCGGAGTCGCTAGGTTACGAATGGACTCGCCACTTCGAAGCCCTGTCCGGACCCGCGCCGATCGAGATGGTCGAAGCACTCGACACGCGAGACCAAATCGTCGCCGCGCTGATGATGGAAGCCGATGTCGATGAGCCGGACATCGAGCGGGAAATCGATGTGGTAGGGGAGGTCATCGCGCGTGGGGACAACAAGCTCGTCGGCATGATCGCCGCATGCCGTCCTGAGCACGCCGTCGATGAGTTCTCGGCGTTTGTCGACCGCATTGCCGACAAGAAGCATGTCAAAGGCCTGCGCCGCATCTTGCACCAGTCCCCCGACGCGCTGTCGCAAAGCGACACGTTCGTGACGAACCTCAACCTGCTGGCTGCACATGGCTATACCTTCGATCTGTGCCTGCTGCCAGCGCAGTTGACGACAGTCGGCATTCGGCTCGCGCGCCTCTGCCCCGACCTGACGATGATTCTGGATCATTGCGGGGTGCCCAATATCAAGGACAAGGCACTCGATCCGTGGCGCGAGTCGATTCGCGCGATTGCGGCGCTGCCGAACATGAATTGCAAGGTGTCGGGGATCGTCGCCTATGCGGCCGAGGGCTGGAGGGTTGACGACCTGCGTCCCTATTTCGACCATATCGTCGAATGCTTCGGCTGGGACCGTCTGGTGTGGGGGAGTGACTGGCCGGTGTGCCGGCTTGGAGGCGATCTGCCGGCCTGGCTCGATGCGACTGAAAAGCTGCTCGAAGGAAGCAGCGCGAGCGAGCAGGCAGCGCTGTTACACGACAACGCGAAG
Source organism: Burkholderiales bacterium (assembly GCA_026225235.1). GTDB lineage: Bacteria > Pseudomonadota > Gammaproteobacteria > Burkholderiales > Burkholderiaceae > Pararobbsia. Next base: position 64,271 of record JAMFSK010000114.1, on the reverse strand, counting down.
CGTATCTACAAGCTGGCCTGAGGTGTGGGGCGTCCGTTGGCGGGAAGGCCTGATAGGGGCGCCCAAAACGGCTCCCACGTTGCCGCGCTTGTCTTCTTTCCCGGAACTTACGCCACTCCGGCGCCGTTCGACGCCGCGTACTGCACGGGGCTGAAGCCGCCGATCGCCTCGGTGATGGCGGCAGCGTGCAGGGCGACCTGCTCACAGACCTCAGCCAGCGTAATGCCCGTCTTGTGGGCCGCGAGAAAGGGCACCGCGAGGGCAGCACAGGCCTCGCCGACCAGATCGAAGACCGGGAAGCAGATATCGGTGACGCCGTCGAGCGTCTCGTCGGCGACCGTTTCAAAGGCTTCATGCCGGCAGTGCAACAGTCGCTGCATCAACTTGCTATAAGCCACGGTGCCGCGCTGGGGCGCGCTGGCTTCACGCAACCATTGCTCTTGGACCTCGGGTCGCTGGAAGGCCAACAAGACCCGCCCCGACGATGTTTCGATCAACGGAAAGCGCACGCCCTGGCGCACCGACAAGCCGACCGGAATCGGGCTTTCGACCTGCGCGATGACCAGCAAGGCGCCGTCGCTGTAGACACCCAGATGGCACGACTGCTGAATCGAGAGGGCCATTTGCCGCATCTGCGGGATGGCGATATCGAGCAGTCGCCGAGCGGGCGGATGATGGTTGGCGAGATGAAAGAGCTTGAGCGAGAGGACATACGTCTCTTCCGGGCGTTTGCGTGCAATCCACCCACGCCGCTCGAGACAGTTGAGCATCCGGAAAATTTCGTTAGTCGAGCGGTCGAGTTCCGCGGCGATGGCGGATTGAGTGAGGCCGGTGCTCTGGGTCGCGAGCAGTTCGAGAATATCGAGTCCTTTCTCGAGCGCGGGCACACTATATTTCGGCCGGTCGTCGTCAGGATCGGTCGCTTCTGGAGGCGGGATGGCAGGTCGCTTGCTCATCCGCAAAATTTATATGAGAAACTGAGTTTTGTACATGAATTTCAGGGGCGCCGCGGGCTTCCCCTAGGGGCTCAGCCGGGGCATCTGAAAGGGCCGCGCTCGGCGTGACGACGACGTCACGTGTTTGTGACTAAGCGGCGCCTTCCTCACCCGAACTCGACAAGGCGCGCGAGAACTCCTGACGCAGCGCTCGCAGATGCCGGCGCATGGCCGTTCGCGCCGCCGCGCTGTCGCCCGCCTTGATCGCATCGAGGATGCGCTTATGATTCTGGTTGGCATCCTCGAACAAGCGGGGCGTGACGAAGTGGTCTTCGAAACGCGCGAACACCGGACTATCGCGCTGATCGAGCAACGAGGCCACCAGATGGACCATTGCTTGGTTGCCGCTCATCTCGGCGATCTTCAAATGAAAGCGGCGATCGGCTGGCTGGTCATGATGCAGTTGCCGGTGCTCGATGGCGAGCGCCGCAAGGTGCGACTCCAGCTCGGCAATGTCGGCCGGCGTGGCCTGGCGTGCGGCCAGCGCGGCGTTTTCCGATTCGACCAGGATGCGCGCTTCAAGCAATTCAAGCGGCCCGACGTCGGGCCAATAGGGCGGGGCAGCCGATGCACCCGGCACGATGTCGACTTCATTCGCCGCGCGGCGCGCGGGTTCAAGCACCGTCACGCCGTTGCCGACCTTCACCGCGACGCGACCTTCGACCTCAAGCGCTATCAATGCCTCGCGTACCGACGCGCGACTCACGCCAAGCTGCTGCGCAAGCTCACGCTCGGCTGGCAGCAGCGTCCCGGGCGGAAAATGTCCGCTATCGATATACCGGCCAATCAGTTCGGCAATCTGTCGATACAGCCTGCGCGATTCGATCTGCGGTAGCGCTTGCACCATCTCGTTCTCTCTCTGTTTCCCTGACGGGGTTTCACCAACCCGCAAGTTTAGGGCATCCGCGCGTGTCGGCGCGCGGTGTCGTCCAGTCGATGATTGGCCTTGTTTCATGGGCTTCTCAAGGTAAACCCGATCCCAAATCGCTTGACAAGGCTCGGCGTCAAAACCTATCGTTTGTCCAATGGCCTGACCATTGAACCTTTGATGAAGTATATCGCTCGCTTCAGTGGTTTTAGCAAGTAGTCGTTACGCAAATTCTGCATTTCGTACGGAGCGCTGAAGCCGTGGCGCGCCGGCCGGTTCACAGGGATATTCAATGGCTTCGGTCACGCTTACGCAGGTCAAGAAGAACTTCGGGGACACCCACATCATTCACGGCGTCGACCTCAAGATCGAGGATGGTGAGTTCGTCGTACTGGTCGGTCCCTCGGGATGTGGCAAGTCGACGTTGTTGCGCATGCTTGCCGGTCTCGAGGAGACTAGCGGCGGCGAAATCCACATCGGCGACCGCCTGGTCAACAAGTTGCCGCCGCGCGATCGCGACATCGCTATGGTGTTTCAGAACTACGCCTTGTATCCGCACATGTCGGTCGCCGGCAATATGAGCTTTGCCTTGCGACTCAAGAAGCGGGCAGAGGACGAGATCGGCCGCCGGGTCCAGCATGCGGCGCAGATGCTGGGCCTCGGCGCACTGGTCGAACGCTTTCCCCGCGCCTTGTCGGGTGGGCAGCGCCAGCGTGTGGCGATGGGCCGCGCAATCGTGCGCGACCCGAAGGTCTTCCTGTTCGACGAGCCTCTTTCGAATCTCGACGCCAAGCTACGTGTAAAGATGCGCGCCGATATCAAGGCGCTTCACCAGGAGCTGCGCACGACGTCGGTCTACGTGACCCATGACCAGATCGAGGCGATGACCATGGCTGACCGGATCGTCGTGCTGCATGACGGTCTGATCGAACAGGTCGGCACGCCGCTCGAGCTCTACGACAATCCGGCCAACAAATTCGTCGCAGGCTTTATCGGCTCGCCGTCGATGAACTTTCTTCCCGGCACGCTGAGACATGAACAGGGCCAGACGTGGGTCGATCTCGAAGACGGGCAGCGCTGGCTCACCGCGCATCGGGAAGTGGGCACGCCCGGTCAGACGGTCTGGCTTGGCGTACGCCCCGAGCACCTTGGACTTGCGCCGTCCGACCAGGGTCTGGCGACCCGGCTTCGTGTGATCGAGCCGACTGGCGCCGATACCCACCTCGTCATGTTGCTCGGTGAAACGGAAATCAGCGCGACGTTGCACGAGCGCTTTGACGCGAAGCCTGGCTCGATCGTGCGGCTCGCGCCGCAACCCGGCCGGCTCTATCTCTTCGACCGTAAGTCGGAGGTGAGGCTGGCGATACCGGCCGAACCGCTGCACTAAATAACAACGAAGTCCACTCAGGAGACGACATACATGAAAGCCCGCTTTATTCCTACCTTGCTGCTCTCGTCGGCGTTGGTCGGCGTGCTGCTAGCACCCTCGACGCCTGCCTTTGCCGGCCCCTATGACGGCTATACGCTGCGGGTCAAGCTGATCGGCGGCGCCCAGTACGAACCGCTCTACACGATCATCCCCGAGTGGGAAAAGAAGACCGGCGCGAAGGTCGAGATCATCTCGCGCAAGAACTACTTCGACCTCGATCGCGAGTACAAGCAAGACATTGCTGCGCACAAGATCGACTACTGCGTTGGCTCCAACCACACCAGCTTCGCGCCGCAGTATCCGGGACTGTTTCGTGACCTTACAGGTCTGGTCCCGGCCAATTACATTGCGAACTTTTCGCCGCGCGTGATCCAGCAGTCGACCATCGGAGGCAAGCTGCTTCAGTTGCCGCGTCACTCGGATATCAGCGAGCTGTACTACAACAAGAAGGTCTATAACGATCCGGCCAACAAGGCCGCTTACAAGGCCAAGTACGGCAAGGATCTGGCGCCGCCGACGACGTGGGACGAGGCATCGCAGCAGGCGAAGTTCTTCGCCAAGCCGCCGCAGTTCTACGGCACGCAGTTCGCCGGCAAGGACGAGGCCATCACGGGCCGCTTCTACGAAATGTTGCACGCGGACGGTGGTCAGCTTTTCGACAAGAACTGGAAACCGACCTTCAACTCGCCGGCTGGCGTCAAGGCGCTGAACTGGTTCGTCGACCTCTACAAGTCCGGCGCGGTACCGAAGGGTTCGCCGAACTATGTGTGGGATGACCTGGGCAATGGCTTCGCGAGCGGCACCGTCGCATTCGATCTCGACTGGAGCGGCTGGGCGAGCTTCTTCAATGATCCGAAGAGCAGCAAGATTGCGGGCGATGTCGGCATCGCGCCGGCGCCGAAGGGTTCAGCGGGGCTGCGCACCGGCTGGTCGGGTTCACATTCGTTCTCGATCACGACGACTTGTGACAACCCGAAGGCCGCTGTGGACTTCATCGAGTTCCTGACGAGCCACGATGCGCAGATGCTCGAGGCGCGTCGCGGCCTGATCCCGACCCGGATCGATGCGCAGCAGGCCGCACTGGCCGAGTTCAAGGCGAAGAACGACACTTATATGTCCGACGTCTTTACGACTTTCTCGGCCGCGATGCGCGACGAGTCGTTCACGCCGCCGCTTATTCCCGAGTGGATCGAGGCGTCGAACCTGATCTGGCCGCAACTGCAGAAGGCGATCGTCGGCGATAAGACCTCGCAGCAAGCGCTGGACGATGCCGCGAAGCAAGTCGAAGCGATGATGGACGACGCCGGGTACTACAAGTGATTCACGCCTGAGTTGCACGTCATTCTCCTGTGAGCCTGAGGATGAATCCGACTGGTACAGCCGGGTTCATCCTGCTTTTCCCGCCTGAGCCGTTTTGTTCGAGAACGAATCAATGAACCTGTCGCAAAGGTTATCGCCGGCCGCCCGCCTGTTGCTGCCGTCGTTTGTCGTGATACTGATCGTGGTTGCGGTCCCCTTGCTGTTTTCGCTCTATACCAGCTTCACGGCTTACCGGCTGACGCGTCCCGAAACGCTCTGGACGGTGATCGGTTTCAAGAATTATGTGCGTCTGTTTGGCTCGGTGGATTTCTGGGCCGCGCTCGCTCGCACGATCGCCTTCCTGACGGTAGTACTGAACCTGGAGATGTTGTTCGGTCTCGGCATTGCGCTGCTGGTGCATCAGGTGACGATCGGACAGCGCGCACTGCGCACCATTGTGATGTTCCCGATGATGTTCTCGCCGATGCTCGTGGGCTTTCAGTTCAAGTTCATGTTCAACGACAACATCGGTATCGTGAACCACATCCTGCAGCATGGCTTCGGTGTGACCGAGGCGATTCCCTGGCTGGTCGACGGCAAGCTCGCGTTCTTCTCGCTCGCGGTTGCCGAGATATGGAACTCGACTTCGATTTTCGCGATCCTTTTGCTCGCGGGCCTTATGGCCATGCCGCAGGATCCGCTCGAAGCGGCCAAGGTCGATGGCTGCACCTCGTGGCAGGCGTTTCGCCACGTCACCCTGCCGTTCCTGATGCCGTTTGTCTACATCGCGATGACGATCCGTTCGCTCGACGTCGGGCGTGCCTTCGATATCGTCAAGATCATGACGGACGGCGGCCCCGCAGGGCGGACTGAGTTGATCTGGACGCTCGCTGCGCGCGCAGGGTATGAAGACGCGCGCATGGGCTATGCGAACGCGATGTCGTATATCGCCGTGCTGCTGTCTATTGCCTTTACTCTTTATTTCTTCCGCAAACTCAACGCCGCGCGGCAGTTCCTCAACGAAGCGGATGCCTGATATGACCGAGCCCCTTTCCCCCCACCGGCCGTCACAGCCGCTCTCGAGCGCGGCATCGCTTCATTCGCAGATCCAGGCTTCGCGCGAGGCCGACCGCGACTGCCGTGACAACTATCGCGAGCCCTGGTTTCCTCGTGCGCTGGTCACACGCTGGGGCGTGCGCTTTGGCATCTTCGTCTCGCTTTGCGTGATTCTGTTGCCTGGACTCTGGGTGATGCTCAACGCGTTCCGGACGAATGTCTCGATCCTCGCGCGAGACAATATCTTTGCAGCCTCGACCTATACGCTCGACAACTTCCGCAACATCTTCGGTTACGGGGATGTCGCCGCGATCCCGGTGCGGCAGTACTTCACGAACTCCGTGATCATCTCGGTCTCGAGCACCGTAATTGCGATCCTGATCGGACTGGCAGGTGGCTATGCGTTCGCGCGCTACAAGTTCCGCTTCAAGAACGCCCTGTTTGTAAGCCTGATGCTGTCGCGCGCCGTCCCGGGCATCGCCTTGTCCTTGCCGGTGTTCATCATCTGGTCGTGGCTTGGCCTGATCGATACGAAGTTCGGCACGATCCTGGTGTACGTCGCGATGAATGTGCCGTTCTCGGTGTGGCTGATCGATGGCTTTTTCCGGCAGATTCCGAAGGAGCTCGCCGAAGCGGCCGAAATCGACGGCTGCACGCGCTGGCAGGCGTTCTGGCAGGTCGAATTCCCGTTGGCCAAATCGGGCGTCGCGTCGGCCGGGATCTTTGCCTTCCTGACCGCATGGAATGAATTCGCGCTCGCCTCGCAACTCACGCGCAGCACCGACACGAAGACGCTGCCCGTGGGCCTGATGGATTTCACCGCGCAGTTTACGATCGACTGGGCGGGCATGTGCGCCATGGCCGTGATCATCATCATTCCGGCGCTGATCCTTACCTTCATCGTCCAAAAGCACTTGATCGCCGGTCTCACACTCGGCGGGGTCAAGGGTTGAGCCCCGTCTCTTGTCCAGGCAATTCCAGGCAATTCCAGGCAATTACACCGATTCCAACATGCCGATCATTGAACGTATCGAACTGATTCAAGTTGACCTCGCGCCGAAGACAACGCGCCAGGACGCCATCCAGTCTTTTGTCACGCAGGAAACGCCGATGGTGCGCATCGTCTGTAACGACGGTAGCGAAGGCATCGGCTATAGCTACACGATCGGCACGGGCGGCTCGTCGGTCATGGCGTTGCTCAAGGACCACCTGGCGCCGCTGCTGATCGGCAAGAGCCCGGTCGATATCGAAGGTCACTGGCGGACCCTGTTGTTCCATACCCATGCAACCGCCGTGGGCGCGATCACGAGCCTGGCACTCGCGGCGATCGATACCGCGCTGTGGGACTGGCGGGCGCGGCAAGCTGACTTGCCGCTCTGGCGCCTGCTCGGCGGTGCAAAATCGCAGGTGCCGTGCTATACGACCGAGGGCGGCTGGCTGCAATTGCCCGTCGACACGCTAGTCAGTCAAACCGTGGCGGCGAAGGAGCAGGGCTTTCTTGGCGCGAAGCTCAAGGTGGGCAAGCCGCGAGGCGCAGAGGATGTCGCTCGTCTGAGCGCCGTGCGCGAGGCGGTCGGTGCCGAATTTGAACTGATGGTCGATGCGAATCAGGCCTTTACGATCAGCGAGGCGCTCCGCCGGGCTGATGCGCTGGCCGAAGTTGGGCTGGCCTGGCTCGAGGAGCCGATGCCGGCAGACGACATCGTCGGGCATGCGCGCCTGAGTGCGCAGAGCCGTATTCCAATCGCGGTCGGCGAGTCGCTCTATAGCCCGGGTCAGTTCGGCGATTATCTGCGGATGGGTGCCTGTTCGATCGTCCAGGTCGATGTGGCACGAGTGGGTGGGATTACGCCCTGGATGAAGGTCGCCCATCTGGCCGAATGCATGAACGTGGCGGTCAGCCCGCACTTTCTCATGGAGCTGCATGTGAGCCTGTGCTGTGCCGTGTCGAATTCGGCATGGGTCGAGCATATCCCCCAGCTCGATGAAGTCACCACGCAGACCATGGCGATTCGTGACGGCTATGCGCAGGCGCCGGATATCGCGGGACTCGGCATCGCCTGGAACTGGGCGGAAATCGAAGCGCGCAGCCTCGTCCGGCATACGGTTCGATAGCGGCCCAGCGAAGGGCATCCCGGGAGGGCGCTCGTGGGCTATGGACAGGGAGGCGCTGATGCAATGTCAGCGCCGTGCTGGGCCGCCGTCGCGCAGCCCAGCGAGCCTACTATACTAGCGGGGCTGACAAGGCGTGCCGGGGATCTCACCTGGGCACCCCTTGGCCCTCGCCTGTGCGAGGCCCACCCCAATCGATCGTCCATGAAATCTGATCGCAACGATCCCTCGCAATTTGTGGCCCGCGTGTTGCCGTCCGGTTATGTGCTCGACCGGTCGAGGCCTTTGTCCAGCCAGATCTACCGGCTGGTCCGCGAAGCCGTCGTGACCATGCAGTTGCATCCCATGGATGTGATCTTCGAACGCGTGCTGGCTGAGATGCTCGGCATTTCGCGCACGCCCGTGCGTGAGGCCTTGCTGCAGCTTGCCCGCGAGGAGTTAGTGCTGATCGCCGCGCAGTCCGGCACGTTCGTGGCGCCGGTGAGGCGAGACCAGTTCATCGAGAGCGCGCTGATCCGGCGCGTGCTCGAGACGGCAAGCATTCGCCGCGCGGCCGAAATCATCGAATACAAGGAGATCGAGCAGCTACGCACGATCCATGATGCGCATCGCAGGGCCGTCGCGCGGGATGACGCGATTGCCGCAATCTTCCACGACAACGCGTTTCACGCAACAGTGACAGGGGCGGCTCGCTTACCCAAGGTGTCGCAGCTTGTCGAAATGGCGCGCGCGCCGATTGACCGTGTGCGGCACATCACCGTGCGCGATCCGAGCGTCGGCCAAATGACCCTGAGTCAGCATCAGGCGGTGCTCGACGCACTGGTGAGCCACGATGCCGACGCGGCCGAGCGAGCCTTGCAGGCGCATCTCGATGAGGCCTTCGAGCGTCAACAGAAGGAGTTCGATGCGCGGATCGAACTATTCGAGGGCACGGAGGGAAGCAGCTAGCAGAAGTTGACCGATTGTCCGGTGGTTGAGGGCGTGGAACGTGTACATTTTGCCACCCCACGAGCGCTGGTCCAAATCGCGCTCAAGCTTGCCAGACGGGGAGAAGCGGCGATTTTTCGGCTACACTCCTGTCTCCTCGACGCGTGGACTTGAACCCTGATGCCCGCCCCATCTGCTATCGATCAACATGGATTTCGTCGCGTCCTGCTGCGCAATATCGCGCTACCCCTCGGGGTCGGTGCCGTCTCCGCGATTGTCTTCGTTGCCCTGATTCTGTATCTGCTGTGGGCCATGAGTTGGGTGGACCACTCCGAGCAGGTGATTGGCGACACCAATGAGCTTAGGCGTCTTCTGGTCGAACAGGAAACCGGCGTACGCGGCTTTCTGCTTACAGACGATGAGAGCTTCCTCCAGCCCTACGAAGTCGCTCATCCGAAATTCGATGCTCAGCTCGAGAGTCTTTCGAAGCTGGTCAGCGACAACCCTTCCCAGGTGGCGCGTCTGGCACGTGTGCAGGCGCTCGAGGCAAGCTGGGACCGGTATGCGTCCAGCCTCGTCGAGCTGCGCCGCCACAATCAGCCGATCGACGCCCTCGTGCGTTCGTCACGCGGCAGGCCTGAACTCGACGCCATCAGCTCCGAGTTCACTGACTTCCTCGCCGTCGAAGACACCTTGCAACTGAATCGTACCGAGTCCGCGCGCCGTATCGCGATCGGCACCGTAGTCGGCTTTCTCACGTTTAGCCTTGCGCTTAGCGTGCTGCTGGCCTTGTTTGGCAGACGCGAGTTGACCAACCTCTCGACGCTTTATGGCGATGCCCTCGCGAAACATGAGGAGCATGCGCAGAACCTTCAGGGGCAGGCGTGGGTGCGAACCGGCCAGAGTGAGCTTGCCGATATCGTCGTCGGCCAGCACGCGCTGCCTGTGCTCGGTCGTGCGGTGCTTGACTTCCTGGCCGGCTACCTCAATGCCGTCGTTGCTGCGCTCTACGTACGCGGCGAAGATGGTGTGCTTCGCCGCATCGCCTCGTATGGCTTCAGTCATGAAAGCGAGCAGTCCGGCCAATCCTTCGAGAGCGGCGAGACGCTGGTCGGTCAGGCGGCCCGCTCGCGTCGGATGATCTATCTGAAAGACCTACCCGACGGTTACCTGAAAGTGAGCTCGAGCCTCGGCGCGAGCAAGCCTTTCAGCGCCGCGATGGTGCCGACGCAAAACGACGGAGCCGTCAATGGTGTGGTCGAACTCGGCTTCATGCATGAGGTAAGCTCGCGCGAACTCGAGTTCCTCGAGTTGATCGCCGGCAATCTCGGTGCCTTTGTCGACGCGGCGCTGTACCGCCAGCGTTTGCAAGACGCGCTCGAAGAAACGCAACAGCTCAACGAAGAACTTCAGGTCCAGCAGGAAGAGCTGCGCGTGGCGAATGAGGAACTCGAGCAACAGTCGCAGGTACTCGAAGAATCGCAGACCAATCTCGAGGGCCAGAAGGCTGAGCTCGAGCATATCAACCAGCAACTCACGGCCCAGGCAGTCGCGCTCGATCAGAAGAACGATGCGCTCAACCAGGCGCATCTGGAGCTTGAGGCGCGCGCCGAAGACCTGCAGCGCACGAGCCGCTACAAGTCCGAGTTCCTGGCGAACATGTCGCACGAGCTGCGCACTCCATTGAACAGTTCGTTGATCCTCGCACGGCTGCTCGCGGAGAACCAGCACGGCAACCTGACCGAGGAACAGGTCAAGTTCGCCAACACGATCCATTCCGCGGGCAATGACCTGCTGAACCTGATCAACGACATCCTCGATATCTCGAAGGTCGAGGCCGGCAAGCTTGAGGTCAACGCCGAAGAGATTCCGCTCATGCGGCTGATCGAATCGCTGAATGCCACGTTTGACCCCGCCGCTACGGACAAGGGGCTGGCATTCAGCGTGCGGACCGAGGGCGATGTGCCGGCTTCGATCCTGACCGATCGGCAGCGTATCGAGCAGGTACTCAAGAACCTCTTGTCGAATGCGATCAAGTTTACCGATGCGGGTCAGGTCTCCGTGACGATCCGGCGCGGTACGGGAGACAGCATTCTGTTTGCGATTGCCGATTCGGGCATCGGCATCGCGTCTGAACATCAGCAGACTATTTTCGAAGCCTTCCGTCAGGGCGACGGTACGACGAGCCGGCGTTATGGCGGCACCGGGCTGGGCCTGTCGATCTCGCGTGAACTGGCTGCGTTGCTGGGCGGATCGATCCAGGTAGAAAGCGTACTGGGCAAGGGCAGCACCTTCACACTTGCGTTGCCGGTTCGCTGGAGCGAAGCGGCCAGCGCGGCGCCGCTCGTCGAGCCGTCGGACGGCACAGCGGTATCGCCGCCGTCCTCGGAGTCGCAGCCGTATGCGGAGCGTGCTGTCAGCGCGCTTGCGCGCCCGGGCGCCAGCATCACGGTAACGACGGAGCCCACTTCGCTCGGAAAACCTGCATTTGAAGACGATCGCGCCGATGTCTCTGCCTCGCTGAGAACGGTGCTCGTGATCGAGGATGAGCACGAGTTTGCGCGCATCCTCTATGACCTCGCGCATGAAATGCAATTTCGCTGCCTGGTGGCGCATACAGCTTCTGACGGCTGGCACTTGGCGCTCGAACACAAACCCGATGCCGTGCTGCTCGATATCTATCTGCCCGACCGTTCGGGTCTGACGGTGCTCGAACAACTCAAGGAAAATCCGCAGACCCGGCATATTCCGGTGCATGTGGTGTCGGCACTTGAGCGCTCGAACGCAGCGCTGCAACTGGGGGCGATCGGTCATGCGATCAAGCCGACTACGCGCGACCAGCTCAAGGAAATTTTCGTCAAGCTCGAAGAGCGTTTCACGCGCAAGGTCAAGCGCGTATTGCTCGTCGAGGACGATGCGCGTCAGCGCGAAAGCGTGATGCGCCTGATCGGTGACGACGATATCGAGATCACGGCCGTGGAAACCGGTGAGCAAGCTCTCAAGATGGTGGGCACGACGATTTACGACTGCATGATCGTCGACCTCAAGTTGCCCGACATGCAAGGTGGCGAATTGCTCCAACGGCTCTCGAACGAGGGACTGTATGCGTTCCCACCGGTGATCATCTACACGGGACGCAGTCTGACGCGAGCAGAGGAAGCGTCGCTGATGAAATACTCGCGATCGATCATCATCAAGGACGCGCGTTCACCCGAGCGGCTCCTCGATGAAGTCACCCTGTTCCTGCACAAGGTCGAATCCGAGCTGTCTCACGATCGTCAGGCCATGCTTCGCAGCGTGCGTAGTCGCGACCGTGTGTTCGAGGGGCGCCGTGTGCTGCTGGTCGATGACGACATTCGCAATGTGTTTGCGTTGAGCAGTGCGCTCGAGCAAAAAGGGGCGATCGTGGAAGTGGGGCGCAATGGGTTTGAGGCCATCGAAAAGCTCAACGAACTGCCCGATATTGACCTCGTGATGATGGACGTGATGATGCCGGGCATGGATGGCCTGGAAGCCACGCGTCAGATCCGGGCTGATGCGCGCTTCACCAAGCTGCCGATTATCGCGATCACGGCGAAGGCGATGAAAGACGATCAGGAACAGTGTTTGAAGGCGGGAGCGAGCGACTATTTGCCAAAGCCCGTCAACCTCGATCGCCTATTCTCACTGCTCAGAGTGTGGATGCCGAGTCTCGGACGGAGTTGAGCGGAGAATGGGCATCGGATATCCCCGGTGGCACCCGCCGGGGATTTTTTGCCGGAAATTTTTTGTTTGTAACGGAGATTGTGCCGGTCACCCTCAGCGGCCCGTCAGTGAGACGCGGCGAGCAGATTGCGCAGAAGATCTGTCAGCAATGTAAAACGCACCGGCTTGCGCAACGTTTTTTCCCAGTAGACGGTCAGTGCTGCCGGGACGCCCGCCGCGCTCCACAACACGGTCGGAACATCACACAGATCCGGATCGTCCTTCATATGCCGGCACAGTTCAGCACCGTCCATCACAGGCATCATCCAGTCAGTAAGCACGAGTTCAGGCTTGTGCTCGTGGGCCGCAATCAGCGCCCCCGCGCCATTGGTGGCGGTCATGACCTGGTATCGCTCGCTTTCGAGAAGGGCACGCAGCGCAGTCAGAAAATCAACGTCATCGTCGACGACCAGTATGGTACTCATAAGCATCCCTAAAGCCTGCAACGTCACGGCGACTCCTGCCTGAGTGCCGGCCATGCCGGCTTGAACATCGTCAGGCGGCTGCTCGTGTCGTTGCGGGTTCTCCTGTTGAGTGGGCCGAGGGCCGGCTTCGCAGTAGAAATACAGCATTCGCCATGCCGCGTTCCTGGAAAGCTTGTTTAACACTGGGATCTGCGAATCAACGGCTCGGGCGAGCCGATAAAAAGGAACGCCCTGAGATTCGAGGCGTTTCCGTAGGAATTACCTGGCCCGAAACGCTCGTGGGCCTGGTTCAGTAGATTTCGAATAACCCCGCGGCGCCCATGCCGCCTGCGATGCACATCGTCACCACGGCATACTTGACGCCGCGCCGACGGCCTTCGATCAACACATGGCCCGCGAGACGCGCGCCCGTCATGCCGAATGGATGGCCGATGGAGATCGCGCCGCCATCCACATTCAAACGTTCGTTGGGAATACCCAGACGTTGCTGGCAATAGATCGATTGCGAGGCGAATGCTTCGTTGAGCTCCCACAGACCGATGTCATCGACCTTCAGCCCATGGCGTGCGAGCAGCTTCGGCACGGCGAATACCGGCCCAATACCCATTTCATCGGGTTCGCATCCAGCAACCGCAAAGCCACGAAATGCGCCGAGCGGCGTGAGGTTCGCGCGTTCTGCTTCCTTCGCTTCCATCATGACGCAGGCCGATGCGCCGTCCGATAGCTGGGAGGCGTTGCCGGCGGTCACGAAATTGTCCGGCCCCATGACGGGGGCGAGTTTCGCGAGCGCCTCATAGGTCGTGCCGGCCCGGTTACAGGTGTCAACTCCGATGGTGACTTCACGTTCGCTGACCGCACCTGTTTCCTTATCGGTGACGGCCATGGTCGTCGTGATCGGCACGATTTCCTCCAGATAGCGACCTGCTGCCTGCGCTTCCGCGGTCTTGCGCTGGCTTTCGACAGAGAAGCGGTCCTGCGCTTCACGGCTGATGCCGTAGCGCTTCGCCACGATGTCGGCCGTGTCGATCATGGCGAGGTAGAGCTCAGGCTTGTGTTTGAGGATCCACGGGTCGAGACCATTCTGGCCATCTTCGCGCGTGCGGATCGCGGAGATGCTTTCAACGCCGCCCGCAATCATGGCTGGTGCACCATCCACGACGATGCGGCCTGCGCCGATGGCGATCGCCTGCAAGCCCGAGGCGCAGAAGCGGTTGACCGTGGCGCCGGCGATCGTGATCGGCAAGCCCGCACGAATCACCGCCTGGCGCGCGATGTTGCGGCCGGTCGTGCCTTCGGGATAACCGCAGCCGAGGATGGCATCTTCAATCAAGACAGGGTCGATACCGGCCCGCTCGACCGCAGCACGCACGGCAAATGCAGCGAGCGTCGGGCCTGGCGTGATGTTGAGCTCGCCTCGGTGAGACTTGGTCAAAGGGGTACGGGCAGTCGAAACGATTACGGCTTCGCGCATAGGGTGTCTCCTAGGGTTTTATTGGGTGCTCGGCATTCAGTGTTGCCGGGCGGCCTCGTTAAGGCTTGCAAAATTTTCACCACGTTCGACAAGCTCGACCAGCAGCGGGGAAGGGCGCCAGAACAACGGGTTATCGCGCGCATAGGTGCGGATATCGGCGAGCATGTTCTCGAGCCCGACTGTGTCGGCGTAGTTCATCGGGCCACCCCGTGCGCGTGGAAAGCCATAACCGTGCAGAAAGGTCACGTCGATATCGAGCGGGCGCAAGGCGACGCCCTCGTGAAGGACATTGGCGCCTTCATTGATCATCGCCGCGAGATAGCGCCGCATGATTTCGTCGTCGGTGAACGTACGCGGCGTGATGCCGGCACGTTGACGCTCGGCATCGATGATTGCCTCGACTTCGGGGTCCGGTGTGCCGGCGCGCGAGCCGGGCGCATAGCGATAGTAGCCTCGACCGGTCTTCTGGCCGAACCAGCCACGCTCACATAGACGATCACCGATCTGTACGTATCGCGCACGCGGATCGCGTGTCGCGGCGCGGCGTTTGCGCGTGGCCCAGCCGATGTCGCCTCCTGCGAGATCCGACACCTCGTAAGGGCCCATCGGATAGCCGAAGGCGCGCGCTGCGCGGTCGATCTGATAGGGCGAGGCGCCGTCTTCCATCATGTGGTCGGCCGCCGCGCGATAGGCCGCGAGAATCCGGTTGCCGATAAAGCCATCGCACACGCCGGCACGCACCGCGACCTTGCCGAGTTTCTTGGCGAGTTCAAACGCGGTGGCCACGACATCGGGCGCGACCTTCGCGGGCACGACGATTTCCAGCAACTTCATGATGTTCGCGGGCGAGAAGAAATGCAGCCCGATGACATCCCCGGGGCGTGAAGTCGCGGCCGCGATCGTATCGATATCGAGGTAAGAGGTATTGGTGGCGAGCACCGCGCCGAGCTTGCACACCAGGTCGAGTTCGGCGAACACCGCATGTTTGACGCTGATTTCTTCGAACACGGCTTCGATCACAAGATCGGCTTTGCCCAAGTCTGCATAACAGGTGCTGCCCTGCCAGCGCGAGAGGATCGCCGTTTTTTCGTCAGAGCTCATGCGGCCTTTGGCGATCAGGCGATTGTAGACGGCTTCGATATGGGCCTTGCCGCGCGCGAGGCTCGGCTCGTCGCGCTCGATCATCGTGACCGGCAGTCCTGCATCGAGCAAGGCCACTGCGATGCCCGCGCCCATCGTGCCGCCGCCAATCACGCCAACATGCTCGATCTTGCGAGGGCGGCTGTGGTGGAACTCCGGCACATTGGCGACTTCCTGTTCGGCGAAAGCAGCGTGATTGAGGCCAGCGTTTGTATCGGGATCCATCGGGTTTTGTCTCCTGAATGGTGGGTCGCTCGTGCGGCCTCCTATGGGCCCAATTGTCGAATGGATCTGCCCGAATGACAATGCTCGGCTTCACCGTGCTCGTTTGTCATGTTCCGGGGTAGCGCTGAGCGAGACAATAAAGTCGAGGAAAGCACGCACCTTCGCAGCCTGGTGATGGCGCGACGGATAGAGCGCGTAGAGGGGGAAGTGCTCATCGGGCCAGTCGGGGAACAGGTCGACCAGTCGACCGTCGGCAATCAATTGTTCGACCCCCAGGGCCATGACCTGGGCGATGCCATGCCCCGCAAGGCAGACGCCGTGCATGGTGCCGACATCGTTGACCGTCAGTTGGCCGCGCGTCGCGACGGTCCGTTTTTTCCGACCTCGATGGAATTCCCATGGAAACGGATGCCCGCTTTGCGGGTCGCGAAACTGGATACAACGATGCGTGTCGCTGTCGAGCTCGCCGGGGTCGCTCGGGCGCCCTTGCTTCTTCAGATAAGCGGGCGACGCCACCGTGATGATTCGCGTGTCAAGCAGCTTGCGAGCGACCAGCGTTGACGGGCGCGGATGCCCAAAGCGCACAGCGAGATCGAAACCGTCGGCGACCATATCGCCGATCTGCTCTCGCGTCACAAGTTCGAGTTGCAGATCGGGATGATTTTCAACGAAGCTTCCCAGCCGCGGCCCCAACACCAGCCGGGAGAAAAACGGGTCGACGTTGACGCGCAGGCGCCCACGTACCACGGTCGCACCTTCGGCCGCCGAGGCGGCCGCTTCCTCGAGTCCCGCAAGCAGAGGCACGACTTGTTCGTAGAAACGCCGGCCTTCGTCGGTCAGGGTCACCGAGCGCGTCGTGCGATCGAGCAGGCGGATGCCGAGTCGCGCTTCAAGACGCGCGATCGAACGACTCACGCCGGACTGCGTCATGTCGAGCAACTCGCCCGCGCCTGCAAAACTGCCGCTGTCGACGACTGCCGAGAGCACGCTCATGCCGTTGAGTATTCGTTCGTCGAACGACATCGTACGTTCCCATGTCATCTTTCAAGGAGCATTCATGCTAACGCGAAATGGGGTAGGGGCGGACGAAGATTGCAGCACGGCAAGCGCAAACCGACGATGAATTCACTCGCTGCGCCTGCCTTTGCGCGATTTTTCGTCACCGCTGTTATGACACGCTGTCGGTTCACGTGACAGGGCGTGCTCGATATGATGTTTTCACTGAAACCCAGCAATCAAAACGAGGAGAGATCATGTCTCGCATCTTCATAACCGGCTCGGCGGATGGTCTTGGCCAGATGGCGGCGCGCCTGCTCGTCAAGGGCGGCCATCAAGTGGTAGTGCACGGTCGCAACGAAACGCGATCGAGCGAAGCGCTCGATGCAGTACCGGGCGCGGAGGCCGCTGTTCATGGTGACCTGTCGAGCATCGCGGCGGCACGCGAGGTGGCGGAGCAGGTGAATCGCCTCGGCCACTTCGACGCTGTGATTCACAATGCCGCAGTGGGCTATGTCGAGCCGCGACGAATCGAAACCGTCGATGGCCTCTCTCATGTGTTCGCTGTCAATACGCTTGCACCCTACATCCTGACCGCGCTGATCGCGAAGCCGAAACGGCTCGTCTACCTGAGCTCGGCTCTGCATCGCGGCGGCGATGCATCGCTTGAGGATCTGAACTGGGACTTCCGTCCCTGGGAGGGAACGGCCGCCTATTCGGACTCGAAATTTCACGACGCCTTGCTTGCGTCGGCGATCGCGCGTCGCTGGCCTGAAGTCCTTTCTAACGCACTCGAACCGGGCTGGGTGGCCACGAAAATGGGCGGTGCGAGCGCACCCGACGACCTTGCGCAGGCGCCCGCTACGCAGGTCTGGCTCGCCACGAGCGACGACGCACGGGCGTGTGTGACGGGTGGCTATTTCTACCATATGCGTCCGCGCGAGACCCATCCGGCGGTCCACGACGCGACAGTGCAAGACCGGCTGATTGAAGCCTGCGAGAAGTTTTCGGGCATCGCACTGCCGGCCTAGGGCGCTTGCCGGACGCAGATCTGTGTCGAACGTCGACACCCTGCGTCCGATGCAATCCACTCATTACATTCGATCCCGGGTCATTCGCTTAATCAACAGCGCGATTCGCCTAATTCATGCCGATCTGTCATTTAACAAATGACCGCCATGATATGGAGAAATGAAATCGGAACACCGACAATGAAACCACCGCGACGACACGTCGCAACGGAACAGGAGAATCCAGATGTACGCAATTACCGGAATCACAGGGCAGGTCGGTGGAGTCGTGGCGCGTTCACTGCTCGCGCAAGGTCACTCGGTACGCGCTGTGGTGCGGGATGCGGCGAAGGGCGCCAAATGGGCTGAGCAGGGTTGTGATGTTGCGCTCGCCGCGATGGATGACGTCGCTGCCTTAACTCGCGCTTTTGAAGGCACGGAGGGTGTGTTCATCTTGTTGCCGCCCAACTTCGATCCGACCGATGGTTTTCCCGAGTCGCGGCGCGTGATCGCCGTCGTACGCGAAGCGATCGAAGCGGCCATGCCGGGCAAAGTGGTCTTGCTATCAACCATTGGTGCACAGGCAGAGCAGACCAATTTGCTGAGCCAGCTCGCTTTGATGGAGCAAGCACTCGGCACCTTGCCGATGCCTGTCGCGTTCCTTCGTGCGGGCTGGTTTATGGAAAATGCGGCATGGGACATCGAACCTGCGCGGACCGGCGGCGAGATCGCGAGCTTTCTGCAACCGCTCGATCGCCGCATCCCGATGGTGGCCACCGCCGATGTGGGCCGCGTGGCCGCTGAGTTGCTTACGGAGGACTGGCAGGGTCATCGGATCGTCGAACTTGAAGGCCCCTATCGTGTCTCGCCCGTGGATATCGCTGCTTCACTCGCCGGCCTGCTGGGGCGCGATGTCACGGCGCATGCCGTGCCGCGTGACACCTGGGAAGGGTTGTTCCTTTCGCAAGGCATGAAGAACCCGAAGCATCGGATTCGTATGGTCGATGGTTTTAATGAAGGGTGGATCGATTTCGAGGGCGGTGCGAATGGCACCCGCAAAGGGACGGTGTCGCTCGAAACCGTGCTCAAGGGTCTGGTTGCGCCTGTCGAGCAATAAGGCGCAAGCACGGGAATCTGTAAAGTGGCAAGTGCTGTCGCAAGCTCGCGGCGCACTTGCCGCAGGACTGTCTGAAGCCCATGTGCAATCTACTTTCGAGAATATAATTCCCCGACACTATTCCCACGCTTGAGGGGCACGTTTCATTTTGAGCGCACTCGATCACGACCACGACGCCCCGAACGACGACCCGACCTCCAAGCCGGCGGCCGGGCCGAAGCCGCAGAAGGAAGACCGCCATTTCGTGACCGCGCTTGCGCGCGGCCTTGAAGTGCTTGCCTGTTTTCGTTCGGGCGACAAGGCCCTGAGCAACCAGGAAATTGCGCTGCGCTGCAAGCTTCCCAAATCGACTGTCTCGCGTCTGACTCTGACGCTGACCAAGCTGGGCTACCTGATTCATCTCAAGGAAAGCGGCAAATATCGCCTCGGCACCGCTTCGCTGGCGATCGGCAGTGCGATGCTGGCGCGCCTGGATGTCCGCAAGCTCGCGCGTCCGATGATGCAGGAGCTGGCCGACCTCTCGCGCGCGACGGTTTCGCTCGGTACGCGCGACCGGCTGTCGATGATCTATGTGGAGAACTGCCATGGCTCTGTGGCTTTGACGCTGACTCTCGATGTCGGTTCACGCATTCCGGTGGCCACGTCGGCGATCGGCCGCGCCTGGCTCGCCGCGGTTTCCGAAGCCGAACGGCTCGATTTCATGGAGCAGGTTCGCGAACTCGATCACGTGGCGTGGCCCGGCGTGCGGCGGGGCATCGAGCAGGCCGTCAACGACTACCGTACCCTGGGCGTCGCGTGCTCGTTCGGCGACTGGCAGAAAGACGTCAATGGCATCGCCCGGGCATTTCAGCCTGGTGGCGAACTGCCGATCATGGCGATCAATGTCGGTGGCCCGTCCTTCAATCTCTCGAAAGAATTCCTGCTTGAAGAAGTCCGTCCGCGCCTGATCGAGGCGGTAACCCGACTCGAGAGTGCACTTTCGCACTGAGCCGCGCGGCTGACGGCGAGCCTTCCGGGGCCGCAAGTCAAAGAATCCGTTGTTCAATTTTTTCTAGTGTTCATACTTAATGAACGCGGAATTTCCTTGAACAAGGTGTGTAATCTGTTCATGATTTTGTCGTGTTCATACTTCTTGAACAGGCAAAGAATCATGAACAAAGTCGTCCCGCAGCCCTCGGCGCAGGATCCCGGTGTTCAAGCAAGCGCCCTGATACGCGACGCCCTTGATGTCGCTGCACAGAGTCCGTCGATTCAATTCAGTGCAAAACTCGGCAAGGCGAGCCACGCCGCGGCGCGCGATGGGCAGCCTACGCGCCTGGTGATCGACCTGGTCAACTGTCGATCCCCTCTTGCTGGTGGTCCCCCATATGACTTCGATGCTGGCCGAAGCATGCGTGCAGCGCGATCTCCAGTTCATCGATCTGGCGGGCAATATGTACCTTCACCCGCCGGGGCAACACGTCTTCATCATCGGTCGTAGTCCCAACGCCGAAATCAAAAGGCTGAAACGGACAGCCGGCCAGTCGGCCGCTTCCGCGAGCGCATCGGCGCTCAGATTGATCTTTGTGATCTTGTGCGACCCGTATTTCGTCAACCGTCCGTATCGTGACATCGCGGCAGCAGCGGGGATTGCGCTTGGCACGGTCGGGGCAGTATTCGAAGATCTGCGCGAGCGACGCCTCCTGACTGGCCTCGATAGCGGTCATGGACGCCGCTTGCTCGATGTCGATGGCTTGCGTGACGAATGGGTCACGGGCTATCCGCTGCGTTTGCTCCCCAAATTGAATGTGCAGCGTTTCTCAGCCGCCGAGCCCTCGTGGTGGGAAGCTGCGGAAATCCCTGCAGGGCGCGCGTGGTGGGGCGGCGAGGTCGCGGCCAATCGGCTGACTCGACAGCTGCCCCCGTGACGCAGACACTGTACGTCAGGCCCATAGATCGCAAGGACCTGGTGTTTCAACTCGTTCGGCATCAACGGTTGCGCGCCGATCCGACTGGCCCGATCGAAGTGCTCGACGCGTTCTGGGACCTGGGTGCGCCCATTGGAAACGAGACCACGGCGCCGCTTCTGCTGATCTATGCCGATTTGATGAGCACGCGAGATCCGCGCAATGTACAGACCGCAGCTCTAGTGCGCGCGCAGATGGAGTAGGTGGATGCAGCCGCTTTTGCTCGGTCGAAGCCGTATCTTCAAAACACCTCTTCCGCCGGATCGGCCCCTCGCGTCGACGTTACCGGCGGCGCGATCTGGACGGGGCGTCCGGTGCGTGCGGACTTGTAGATGGCCTCGACCACGCGCTGGTCCTGCAGGCCTTCCTCGCCCGGGGTATGCGGTCGCGTGTCGCTTAGTACGCACTGCGACATGTGGTCGATTTCATGAGCGAACTGGTTGGTCGGATCGACGGTGATTTCGGTCGTGGCGTTCTTGCCATCTACCCGCATCCCATGGCGCATGCTCAAGGCGTTGTAGCCAAATGCGGGGTTCATCTCGGCCCATCCTTGCGATCCCTGCAGACGGAAGAAGCGTGATTCATGGCTGCCGTAACTGGCCATGCAGGTCGCCGTGATGCCGCTGGGAAACCGCAGCACGAAGTGAACGGACTGTTCGACCTCCTTGAAACGCGGATCATCATCGGGCCTGTAGACTGTCGCAATAGCTTCGTTTGGCTCTTCGCCAGTCAGGAAGCGCGCCGCGTTCAGGCAGTAGATGCCGACGTCGGGTAGGGGACCCCCACCGGCGAGCGCCTTCTTCAGTCGCCATTGTGTCGGGTCGCCAACGTTCTGTGAGTTGCCAGCGATAAATTCGCTCAGCGTACCGAGCTTCTTCTCGCGGACCATCTTGACGATCATCCGATCCATCGCTTCGTACTGACTGCGATACGCGATCATCAGAAGCTTCTGCGCCTGCTGGCAGGCATCGATCATCGACTGACACTCGGCCACGCTATTGGCCATGGGCTTTTCGCACAGGACGTGTTTGCCGATGCGGGCCGCTCGCACGGTGAATTCGGCGTGCATGCCGTTGGGCAACACGATATAGACGACCTGGACCCGCGGGTTGTTCGCGAGTCGTTCGAAGGTCGAATAATCGTGGACATCGCGCTCCGGCACGCCGTACTGACGCGCGATCTTCAGCGCCTTGTCACGGTCGCCGGAAACCAGCGCGGTGACACGAGAGTATTTGCATTGTGCGAGCGCCGGCAAAATCTGGTTCAGCGACAACCTGCCCAACCCCACGATTGCGTAGCCTATGCGATCGGAGGGCGCGGCATTGGCATCGGGTGTTTCTTCCTTTTGTTCGGTATCCGGGTCCTGGATCAGCGACAGCTTGACTGCATTCTGTTCCGCGATTGAAGGGCCCGCGGCCCAGGCCGTGCCGCTCGCGGCCGCTGCCACAGCCGCGGCGAGCCCTGTGCCGCTTCGCTGGAGAAAACTGCGTCGGCTCGACTCAACAGATTCGTCGTCGCGCGCGTTGGAATCGTTCGATGGGCAATCATTATCAGGGGGCGAGTCGCGCATGGTGGTCCTCTGCGTGGATACGGAAAGCTCAGCCGCAAACGCGCAAGTGCTATGCCCGACCCTTGACCTCTTTCCCTCGAGATCCTGCAAGCGACGTCGCTTGTCCCAGCCCTTTCAAGGCCATGCGAGCGACGCATCTTGTCTCATCCCCTCAAAACCATGCAGGCGACATATCCAGCGTCGTATCGTCGAGCGCGCGCAAGCGTTCAAGTTGCGTATCGATGCGAGGCAATTCCCAGCGGTAGAACCATTGACACGTCTGGAGCTTGCCGCGATAGAAGTCAGCATCGGCCTCGCTCTTCGCCGAAGGCAACGCCCGCACGGCGACCACGGCCTGACGCAGCCAGACCCACGCGACCACGACGTGCCCGAAGGCTTCTAAAAAGGCACTGGCGTTTGCCAATGCAAGATCCGTATCTTTCGCAAGCGCAGTGCGCAACAGCGTAACGGTCTCGGCGATGGCGCCGATCGCCCGCTCAAGCGCGTTGGCGCTCTCCTGTAAGGTGGCCACGCGGCGGGCTTCTGCGATCGTGTTGCGGACTTCCGTCGCGAGCGTCGCGAGCGCAGCACCGTCTTTCATCATGACCTTGCGCCCGAGCAGGTCGAGCGCCTGGATGCCGTGTGCCCCCTCGTGAATCATGTTGAGCCGGTTGTCGCGATAGAACTGCTCGACCGGGTACTCACGAGTGTAGCCGTATCCACCGTGGATCTGGATGGCGAGGCTGTTCGCTTCGAGGCACCACTGCGACGGCCAGGACTTGACCACCGGCGTGAGCAGGTCGAGCAGCAACCCAGCCTCGGCGCGCGCAGCCTCACTCTCTCCCGTGTGTTGTTCGTCGACTAGTCGTGCGGCGTACAAGCACAGGCCATAGCCGCCTTCGACATAAGCCTTCTGCGCAAGCAACATGCGTCGCACGTCGGCGTGCTCGATCAGGGGTAATTGAGGCGCTTGCGGGTCCTTGTTGCCGGGACGGCGCCCCTGCGGCCGCTCGCGTGCATAGTCGAGCGAGGCAAGGTAGCCGCGATAGCCGAGCATGACAGCGCCAAGACCGACGCCGATGCGCGCTTCGTTCATCATATGGAACATGCACGCCAGGCCCTGATGCGGCTCTCCGACGAGTTCCCCGACACACGTCCCGTTCTCGCCGAACGAGAGCATCGTCGAGGTCGTGCCACGCCAGCCCATCTTATGAATCAGGCCTGCGAGCGCGACGTCATTGCGCTCACCCAGACTGCCATCGTCGTTCACATGGAACTTCGGCACGGTGAAGAGCGAGATCCCTTTGACGCCGGGCGAGCCGCCCGGAATACGCGCAAGCACGAGGTGAACGATGTTCTCGGTGAGTTCGTGGTCGCCGCCTGAGATAAAGATCTTGTTGCCGCGCAGCGAATAGGTGCCATCGCCGTTGGGCGTAGCAGAGGTGACAAGATCGGAAAGGCTCGAACCCGCCTGAGGCTCGGTCAGTGCCATCGTGCCGAAAAAGCGGCCTTCGAGCAGGGGCTGCAGATAGCGGTCCTTCTGCCTTGGCGTGCCGAAGCGCTCGATCACATTGGCGTTCGCCATCGTGAGCATCACGTAAGACGAGGTCGCAATATTCGCGCTCTTGAACAATGACAGACAGGCATTCGTCATCAGCGCGGGCAATTGCATGCCGCCCGCATCGTAGTCCTTGCCGGCTGCGAGCAGACCCGTGGAACAATAGGCTTCGAGCGCCTCGCCGACTTCAGCTCGCATGCTGACGCGCTGACCGTCGAACTGCGGCTCGTGCTCGTCGGATGCGCGGTTATGCGGTGCAAATTTGTCCGCGGCGATCGCATGCGCCGTCTCGAGCGCTGCCATGAACGTCTCGCGACTGTGGTCGGCATGCCGTTCACGCTGCGTCAGTGCTTCGGCATCGAGCGCCTCGAAAAGCTGGAATTCGAGGTCACGCACATTGATGATCTGCGAGTCAAGCATGAGGTGTCTCTTCGTTTTAAGAACCCGGGCAAGGCAGGGGCAATGGGCCGTATTAAACCACTATGCAGAACACCTCGACAATCGGCGTGAGTCCGATCCTCCAATTTTTGCCACCCGACACACCAGTTCAATTGCCAAAAACGACGCAGGATCAGAGCGCCAGTAGGGATAAACCTTGCGTCGGCTTTATTTACAGCACCGTTCCATCCGAACTATGATCGATGAATAATTGGAATTGAAAACTGCATAGCAGAACAACCGACGTCGATCCACGACCTTGCATGGCATCGTCGCCCCCGCGGGAAGTCTGCTTCACGGAGCCTGACACATGCATGTAAAAGCGCTATTCCAGCTCGACGGCAAGGTCGCACTGATCACGGGCGGCTCGCGCGGCCTGGGTCTGCAGATGGCGCAAGCCCTCGGCGAGATGGGCTGCCGGATCGCGATCTCCGCTCGCAAGGGCGACGAACTTGAAGAAGCGAAGGCACATCTCAAGGCGCAAGGCATCGACGCATTGACGATCGTCAACGATCTGCAAAAGGCCGATGGCATTCCCGGCCTGGTCGACACCGCACTCGGCACGCATGGTGATATCGACATCCTGATCAACAATGCGGGGGCGACCTGGGGCGCACCGGCCGAAGACTACCCCGACGAGGCGTGGCACAAAGTCATGCACTTGAACGTGACGGCGCCCTTCATGCTCGCGCGCGAGATCGGCAAACGCAGCATGATTCCCCGCCGTTCGGGCAAGATTGTTACCATCGCGTCGGTGGCGGGACTCAAAGGCTCGCCTCCTGGCATGAACACTATCGCCTATAACACCTCGAAAGCCGCCGCGATCAACTTCACGCGTGCCCTGGCCGCGGAATGGGGCAAGTACAACATCAACGTCAATGCGATCTGCCCAGGCTTCTTCCCGTCGAAGATGTCAGCGGGTTTGCTCGACAAGCTCAAGGATGAAGTCATCGCACGCTCGCCCTTGCATCGTATCGGTGGCGACGAGGACCTCAAAGGGTCGGTGGTCTTTCTGGCGAGCGAAGCCTCGCGGCACATCACGGGCCAGTACCTCGCCGTGGATGGCGGGGCCAGCTGTCTTTGACCATGAATGCTTCCGCCAGCGCAGATTTCTCCGGCACGCGACCTGTCGCGCCGGCCCACGCCTTCGATATCGGACGGCTCACCGACTATATGCGTGAGCACGTCGATGGTTTCACGGGGCAGGTCCTCGCGGAACAGTTCAAAGGCGGTCAGTCCAACCCGACATTCCGGCTCGAAGCGGGCGGAAGCCGCTATGTGCTGCGCCGCAAACCACCCGGCGTGCTGCTGCCGTCGGCTCACGCGGTCGAGCGCGAGTTCAAGGTGATCAGCGCGCTTGCCGGCACGGAAGTACCGGTGCCGCGTACCTATGCCTTATGCGAGGATGCCGACGTCATCGGCACCGCGTTCTACATCATGGAGTACGTCGAGGGTCGCGTGCTCTGGGACCCGAAACTACCCGGCATGAGCCCGGCCCAGCGGGGCGCGATTTTCGATGAGATGAACCGTGTGATGGCTGCCTTGCATCGGATTGATCCGGTTGCGGTCGGGCTCGCCGATTACGGCAGGCCTGGCGGCTACATCGAAAGACAAGTTGCCCGCTGGACCAAGCAATATCGCGCTGCCGAGACGGAACAGATCGAGGCCGCCGACCATCTGATCGAGTGGCTGCCGCGCCATATCCCGGCCGATGACGAGAGCCGTATCGTGCATGGCGACTACCGGCTCGACAACGTAATCCTCCATCCGAGCGAGGCCCGGATCCTTGCGGTGCTCGACTGGGAGTTGTCGACCATCGGACATCCACTAGTTGACTTTGCCTATCACTGCCTGGTCTGGCATATGGGCGCCGACGAATCGCGCGGGCTGGCTGGCGCCGATCTCGCCGCTCTGGGCCTGCCCACTGAGGCCGAGTACTTGCAGGCCTATCTGCAACGCACGGGCCGCGGGCAGTTTGCCGCGGTATCCGAGGTGGATTGGGGTTACTACCTGGTGTTCAATATGTTCCGGCTTGTGGGTATCCTCCAGGGGATCACCGCGCGTGCGCTGCAAGGCAATGCCTCGAGCGCGGGGGCACACGAGGCCGGCAAACGTACGCGTCCGCTCGCGGTGCTCGCATGGCGTCTTGCCCAACAGGTCGACGCGATGCGTTAGCACGATGAACTGCCGACTCGCGCATCCGCATGACGCAAAGCGCGCATGAGGTGATCGCAGGAAGTCGTGAGGTTCAGCTTGCATATCGCCGACGGTTGGCTCATGGTTGATCCCGCTTTGTTATACAGACAAGGACTCGCTTCATGGACTTTCAGCATTCAGACAAGGTCAAGGATTTGCAGCAACGCGTGCTCGCCTTCATGGGCGAACATGTGTATCCGGCTGAGGCGGTATTCTCCGCGGAGATGGATGCGGCGCGCCAGTCCGGCAATGCCTGGCAACCGGCTCCGGTGATGGAGACCCTCAAGGACAAGGCGCGTGTGGCCGGTCTCTGGAATCTGTTCCTGCCTGAATCGAAATACGGCGCGGGGCTGACCAACCTTGAATATGCGCCCCTGTGCGAAATCATGGGACGTTCGCCACTCGGCTCCGAGCCTTTCAATTGCTCCGCACCCGACACCGGCAATATGGAAACGCTGGTGCGCTATGCGACCCCCGAGCAGCAGGCGCAATGGCTCGCCCCGTTGCTCGAGGGCAAGATCCGCTCAGGCTTTGCGATGACCGAGCCCGACGTAGCCTCGTCGGATGCCACCAACATCCAGTCGCGCATCGAACGCGATGGCGATCACTATGTGATCAACGGCCGCAAGTGGTGGACTTCGGGCGCGAACGATCCGCGTTGCAAGATCCTGATCTTCATGGGCAAGACCGACCCGGACCATCAGAACCGCCACCAGCAACAGTCGATGATCCTCGTGCCGATGGATACGCCGGGTGTCAAGGTGTTGCGTCATCTGCCCGTATTCGGATACGACGATGCACCGCACGGCCATGCCGAGGTGCTGTTCGAAAATGTGCGCGTACCGGCCTCGAACATCCTGCTTGGAGAGGGACGCGGCTTCGAGATCGCGCAGGGCCGCCTCGGGCCTGGCCGCATCCATCACTGCATGCGCCTGATCGGCTCGGCTGAACGTGCCCTTGAAGCGATGTGCCGCCGTTCTCTCAAGCGCGTCGCCTTCGGCCGCAAGATCGCCGACCAGGGCGTGACGCGCGAGCGCATTGCCGAAGCGCGCATCATGATCGACCAGGCGCGTTTCCTGGTGCTCAATGCCGCCCACAAGATGGACACCGTCGGCAACAAGGACGCGCGCCAGGAGATCGCCATGATCAAGGTCGTCGCGCCCAATATGGCCTGCCAGGTGATCGACTGGGCCATGCAGGCTCACGGCGGCGGTGCGGTCAGCGACGACTTCGGTCTGGCGCGCGCATATGCCAGCGCGCGTACCTTGCGATTTGCCGATGGCCCCGATGAGGTCCACCGCAATGCGATCGCCAAGATGGAACTCGGACGCTACCTTGAGCAAGAATAAGACGGACGGTTTGGAGACATGATGTCAACCCTTCACTATAAGAACTGGCCGCCCGGGCAGTCGCGTCAGCTGTCATTGCCACAGACGAGCTTGTCATACAACGTCGAGGTGGCGGCGACACGTTTTCCCGACAAGCCCTTTATCATTTTCTACGACACGGCGGTCACGTTCAGCGAATTCAAGGACGAGACTGAACGTGTCGCAGGGTATCTGCAGCAAGAGTGCGGCGTGCAGGCCGGCGATCGCGTGCTGCTTTACATGCAGAACAGCCCGCAGTGGATCATTGCCTACTACGGCATCCTTCGCGCCAACGCGGTCGTGGTGCCCGTCAACCCGATGAACCTGACGGAGGAGCTCCGTCACTTTGTCGACGATAGTCAGGCGCGCACGGCAATCGTCCCGCAGGACCTGTACGCGCAGATCGCGCCGCTGGTCGGAACGGGACCGGGACAACACATCGAGCATGTGCTCGTGGCCACCTATAGCGACTACCTCAGGCAGACGCCGAGTAGCCCGCCGCCGGCGTTCGTGTTGGCGCCACGCGAATCGATCTCGGGGCCCGGCGTCGGGCTTTGGCACGAGATGCGGGAGATGCATCGCGTACCGGGGCCTTCGACGGCCGGTCCGGAAGACCTCTGTGTGATGCCCTATACCTCGGGGACGACCGGCCAGCCCAAAGGTTGCATGCACACCCACCGCAGCGTGATGGCCACGCTCGTGGGCGGCGTCAACTGGTTCTGCAGCTCGCCCGAGGGCGTGCACCTGTCGGTGTTGCCCCTGTTTCATGTGACCGGCATGCAGGGCGGAATGAACGCGCCACTCTATGGCTGCGCGACGATCGTCATCTTGCCGCGCTGGGACCGCGATGTGGCTGCCCGCAGTATGAGTCATTACCGGATCACCGCGTGGCAGTGCATCTCGACCATGATGGTCGACTTCCTGTCGAACCCCCGGCTCGGCGAATATGACCTGTCGACCCTCTCTGGTGTGCGCGGGGGTGGTGCCGCGATGCCTGACGCGATTGTGACGAAGCTGAGAACACTTACCGGCCTCGAGTTCGTCGAGGGCTACGGGATGTCCGAGACCATCGCCGCGACGCACATCAATCCGCCTCACCGGCCCAAACCGCAATGCCTCGGCATTCCGGTCTACGACGTCGATGCCCGCATCATCGATCCGGTCTCCCTGGTCGAACTCGCGCAAGGCGAAACGGGCGAGATTGTCGTGAACGGTCCGCAGATCATGAGAGGGTACTGGCGCAATCCGCAGGCCACGCGCGAGGCTTTCATCGAACTCGACGGCAAGCCCTTTCTTCGCACGGGCGACCTCGGCCGGATCGACGAAGACGGTTACTTTTTCATGATCGACCGGCTCAAGCGGATGATCAACGCTTCGGGCTACAAGGTCTGGCCAGCGGAGGTTGAAGCGCTGATGTACCGGCACCCGGCGATCCAGGAAGTCTGCGTGGTGGGTTCGCCTGATCCGCATCGCGGCGAGACCGTGAAGGCGCTGGTGGTCCTCCAACCTGCACAGGCGGGTACGGTCAATGAGCAGGATGTGATCGACTGGGCGCGCGAGAACATGGCGGCCTACAGGGCACCGCGAATGGTCGAATTCCTGACGTCGCTGCCCAAGTCGGGAACCGGCAAGATCCTATGGCGCCAGTTGCAGACACTCGAAGCCGAACGTGCGGCTTCCCTCGGAGTCAAGACCCCATGAAGGCATTGATGTGCAACGCGTTCGGCCCGATCGCCGACCTTCGGCTTGAAGAGGTGCCCGACCCGGCACCGGGCCCGGGGCAGGTGCGGATCAAAGTCGAGGCGGCATCGATCAATTTTCCGGATGCCTTGATCGTCCAGGGGCTGTATCAGTTCAAGCCACCGTTGCCGTTTTCTCCCGGCGCTGAACTCGCTGGTGTCGTGGAGGCGGTGGGCGAGAACGTCAAACATCTGAAGGTCGGTGATGCGGTGATCGCGTCGACGATGCATGGCGGTTTTGCCGAACATTGCGTAGCGGATGCCAGCAAGGTGGCACCGTTGCCACCTGGCATGGATTTCGAACTCGGCGCGGCGTTTGTGCTGACTTATGGCACCTCGTACCACGCACTTCGGCATTGCGCACATTTGAAGGCTGGCGAGACATTGCTCGTGCTAGGCGCGGCGGGCGGGGTGGGCCTGGCCGCCATCGAGATCGCCAAGGCGATGGGCGCGCGCGTGATCGCGGCGGCTTCGAGTGCCGACAAGCTGGCACTCTGCAAGAAAGTCGGCGCCGACGAAACGATCAATTACAGCGAAGAAGATCTGCGGCGGCGCGTTGATGAGCTCACGGACAAGAAGGGCGTCGAAGTCGTCTACGACCCGGTCGGCGGCAGTTATAGCGAGGCGGCATTGCGCGCCACGGGCTGGCGCGGGCGCTTCCTCGTGGTGGGATTCGCGGCAGGCGAGATCCCCAAGATCCCGCTGAATCTTGCCCTGCTCAAGGAGCGCTCGATCATCGGCGTGTTCTGGGGCGATGCGGTGCGGCGCGATCCGGCTCAGCATCTCGCGAATATGCGTCAGTTGGCTGAGTGGTTTGCGGCGGGCAAGGTGCGACCGGTGATCAGCGAACGTGTGCCGCTATCCGGCGCCGCCGATGCGATCGCGCGCATGGCCAACCGCCAGGTCATGGGCAAGGTGGTTGTGCTGCCGGGAGCCTAAGATGGTGACTCTCGCCGAACGTCTGGAGCAGCCGTTCAACTGTGTGACCGATCTGCTGCGGTTATATGCAGTGGAACGGGGCGATCATGCCGCGTTGATTTGCGCTGGCAAGACGCTGTCCTATGCGGCGCTTGATGCTGAGGTGGACCGCTGTGCAGCCGCGCTTCAGCGCGATGGCATCGCTCCGCTCGACCCCGTTGCGATCTGTGCAACGGCATCGATCCACTACGTCGTCGCCTTCCTTGGTGCCTTGCGTGCCGGGGCGGCCGTGGCGCCGCTTGCTCCCTCGTCGAGTGCCGCGAGCCTGGTCGGGATGATCGCGAATGCGGGCGCCCGGCTGATGTTCGTCGATGAACCGGTGCGCGAACTGCTGGCCCCAGTTGCGAACGAGATCGTTGCAAAGCGTATCAGTCTCGACGCAGCCCCCCCGGGGGGGAGCTTCGAAGAATGGACCGCAGCACCTGGAAGCGTGCCGACGCCCGTACAGATCGAGCCACATTGGCCGTTCAATATCATCTACTCGTCGGGCACGACCGGCGCGCCCAAGGGCATCGTCCAGCCGCACGGCATGCGGTGGGTCTATGCCCAGCGAAGCGTCGCGCGCGGCTATGGGCAGGACGCCATCGCCTTGATCTCGACGCCACTCTATTCGAACACGACCCTCGTCAGTTTCTTTCCGGCACTGACGCTGGGTGGCACCGTCGTGTTGATGCCGAAATTTGAAGCCGGCGCCTATCTTGAGCTCGCCGAGCGGCATCGCGTCACGCACGCGATGCTGGTGCCCGTTCAATATCAGCGGCTGATGGACTATCCCGGTTTTGACCGTTTTGACTTGTCGAGCTTCAAGGCAAAGTTCTCGACCAGTGCGCCGTTCGCTGCGCAATTGAAGGCCGATATCCTGCGTCGTTGGCCCGGCACCCTGACCGAGTACTACGGAATGACGGAAGGCGGCGGCTCGTGTGAACTCGTGGCCAATGAGTTTCCCGACAAGTTGCATACCGTGGGGCGGCCGTTGCAAGGTCACGATATCCGCCTGATCGACGAACAGGGCAGAGAAATGTCGCGCGGTGAAGTGGGCGAGGTCGTCGGACATTCGCCCGCGATGATGACCGGGTATCACGGACAGCCCGACAAGACCGCTGAGGCCGAGTGGTTCGATTCGAGCGGCCGGCGCTTTATTCGCACAGGCGACATGGGGCGTTTTGACGACGACGGCTTCCTGACTTTGCTGGATCGCAAGAAAGACATGATTATCTCGGGCGGCTTCAATATTTATCCGAGCGATCTCGAAGCCGAGCTGCGCGCTCACCCGGATGTTGCGGATACTTCGGTGGTGGGCGTCGAGTCGGCGCAATGGGGCGAAACACCGGTGGCGTTCGTTGTTCGGCGCGAACAGGCCAGTGTCACCGCCGATGCGCTGGTCACATGGGCCAACGCACGACTCGGCCGGATGCAGCGGATCGCTGCCGTAGTGTTTGTCGATACTTTGCCGCGCAGTCCGATCGGCAAAGTGCTCAAGCGTGAGCTGCGCGATATGTATCGCCTTGCTGTTCACAGTTAATTCGCTTCCGCCTATTCGACCACAGGAATTGAAATGCAAGATTTCGCAGGCAAGGTTGCGGTAATCACGGGCGCAGGCTCCGGCTTTGGCCGCGAATTTGCGCGCGTGGGCATCAAGCTCGGGCTCCGGATGGTGCTGGCCGATGTGCAGGAAGACGCGCTGCGCGAGACCTATGCAGACGTCACGGCAGCGGGTGCCGAAGCGATCATGCAACAGGTGGACGTTTCAAAGTCCGATGAAATCGAAGCACTTGCGCGCACGACGGTCAATACCTACGGGCTGGTCCATCTGCTTTTTAACAATGCCGGTGTTGGCGGCAGTGGCGGTCTGCTTTGGGAGAACAGCGAGCGTGACTGGACCTGGGTGCTGGGCGTCAATCTCTGGGGCGTGATTCACGGCGTGCGGGTGTTCACCCCGTTGATGCTCGAGGCGGCCAAACGGGATCCGGACTATCGCGGGCATATCGTCAACACGGCTTCGATGGCGGGGATGCTCAACGCGCCCTTGATGGGCTCGTACAACGTGTCGAAGCATGCTGTCGTGTCGTTGACGGAGACCTTGTATCAGGATCTTGCGCTGGTCAGCGAGCAGGTGCATTGCTCGGTGCTGTGCCCATATTTCGTGCCGACCGGCATCAGTCACGCAAGCCGGAACCGCCCCGAAGCGCTCAAGAACGAAGTGCCGAAAACACTGTCGCAGCAAGTTGCGCAGGCACTCGGAGAGAAGGCCGTCAAATCAGGCAAAGTCTCGGCCGAGCAAGTCGCTGGCTTCGTGTTCGATGCAATCAAGTCCGAGTCGTTTTACATCTATTCCCATCCGCACGCGCTGGCACCGGTACACGCGCGTTTCAAGGATGTGACCACCCCGAGAAATCCGAGCGATCCGTACGCGGAACGACCCGAGGTAAAAGAGGGCATTGCGTTGGCCTTGCGCGGGGGCGTGTAACTAAAACGTGAAGGGTTAAGTCATAGACATTTCTCCATGGTGATAGTCGAGCAGCGATCCTCAAGCCAGTGAGATCACCAGCTTCCTGCCGCAAGCGGCAGCGTATTTACGTAGGGTGGCGAAGGTTGGGGAGTGCCCTCTGCGAAACAGTGCGGCTTCGAGGCGGGAGACGGCGGAGGCGGTTGTTCTCATCCGTTTGTCTACCTCGGCTTGTGTCAGGCGCGCCTTGCGACGCGCTGACAGGATGGTGCGCACGGCGGCGTGTTCATCGTCCATAGAATCGCGCGTGTTATCGCACCACGCATCATTCGACGCGCGAACGATGCTGCCTATGCGTCAGGCCCCGGCCTGCGCCGGCCCCACAGGGCGGAAGGTTTGTCTGGTCTGGTCAATACGGTCCCTCCTTGGATTGCACGCACTGCAGTACAACTTCGTGCCGCAAGATTCCGGCGTTTCTTCATGGAGTAATTTGCGCAATCCACGCGGACGGTACAATCGGATAAATCCGATTTCGAGAAATCTGTTGCGCCGGCTCACCGAGGGGCGGTTTGGAGAAGTCGGCCCACCTCATTTTCGATACGGTGTTCGCCCACCGCCGTGCAACCTTTCCGCGCGACTAAAAAAAGCCCGCTCACGGGGAGCAGGACTTTCCATCTTCATCGCCGCAGTCAACTCGACGTCGTTGATCCGTGCAAGCGAGGGTTCTCGTCGCGCCTTACTTTGACGCGAGCGCGTTCATATCCTCAGGCTTGAGCTTGCCATCTTGCACGATCGCCACGAGCGGTGTGCCGATCGCGAGGCCACCATGGTCGTCGACACCCACCACGTTCGCCGGATTGCTGTCGCGCGGCAGCGCCTTGACGCCTTTGTCATAAGCCGCGCGAATCGCCGCGCCGTCGGTCCACGTACCGGCAACCTTCATCGCCAGCGCGGCAGCGTACACCGCGGTGTAGTTCAGCGAGACTTCCTGGCTCGGGTCGCGCCCGTCATGCGTCTTGCGGAACCGCGCCACAAACGACTTGGCACTCGCCGATTCGTCGTTGACCAGCGGCAACACGCCAATTGCGCCATTCAACGCGGGGTAGCCATTGGTGACCTTCGCGACTTCGTCAAGCTTGGCCTGGTCCATCACGACAAACCCGCCCTTGAAGCCGAGTTCGCGCGCCTGCTGAGCGACGAGCCCGGTCGGCTCCGACGGCCCCCCGACGAACAGCACATCGGGCTTGGCCGCCAGCACCCGGCTTACGCCGCTGTAGAAGTCCGTCGCCCGGTTGTACGACATCGGGTTGTCGATCACGATGGTGCCCCCGGCGGCTTCCCAGGCAGGCTTGATTGCCGCCGTCCAGGCCTTACCGTAATCGGTGTCCGTATTGGCGATCGCCAGCTTCTTGCCGAACGTCGTCATCTCGTACTTCACGAAGGCGGCGGTATAAGAAGTGAACTCGGGCGGAATGCGTACCGTCAACTTGTTACCGCGTTGTGCGATTTGCGGCACGCTTGTATAGGCGAGCAGAAACAGGTTCTGTTGCTCGTTGGTGGTCTGCACGGCAAAGCAGCCGCCCGCGTGCGGCACCAGCACCACCGACGCCTTGTCTTCCTGGGCGAGACGCTGCGCGTTGATTGCGGTTTCGCTCGGGTTGTATTTGTCGTCGAGCGCGTCAATCTGGAACTTCACCTTCTTGCCCGCGATCTCCATATTGGTCGCGTTGAGTTCATCGGCTGCCATCATCATGCCGTCGAGGACTTCCTTGCCATATTTGGCGGCGCCCCCGCTCAGCGGTCCCGAGTAGCCGATATGCACCACTTCCTGCGCCATTGCCGGACCGGCGCCCAATAGCGTCGCCGCGGCCATCGCCACGCTCCATCGTTTCATCGTCATCACGGGTCTCCTCCGTTGTTGATTGTTTTGTTGCGAGTTCGGCCGGTGCATCATCACGGCTGAAGCCGATCAGCCGCCGACATAGGCGCGCCGCACGGCTTCGTTGTTCATCAGGCTGGCCTGGGTGCCTTCGAGCACGATGCGGCCGCTCTCGATCACATACGCGCGATGGGCGATCTTCAACGCAGCGAAGGCGTTCTGTTCAGCGAGCACGACGGTCGTGCCGGACCGGTTGATCTGCTGGATCACCTCGAAGACCTGCTTGACCACGAGCGGCGCGAGCCCCAGCGACGGCTCATCGAGCAGTAGGACCTTGGGCCGCGCCATCATTGCGCGACCGAGTGCGACCATCTGCTGTTGCCCCCCACTCAGCGAACCTGCCGGGTCGTCTTTCTTCTGATTGAGGATCGGAAACAGCCCGAGCACTTCGTCGAGCCGGCGACGATTGCCGGCCTTGTCCGAGCGATGGACGTAAGCGCCCAGCATGAGGTTCTTGAGCACGCTCATGCCGGGAAACAGCTTGCGGCCTTCGGGGCACTGAATCACGCCCGCGCGCACGATCTGCGAAGGCTTCATGCCGAGCAGTTCCTGCTTGCCGAAACGCACACTGCCGCCGGCAGCGCGATGCAGGCCGCTCGTCGTCAGAAATATCGAACTCTTGCCCGCGCCATTTGCGCCAAGGAGCACAACCAGTTCGCCATCGTCGGCGTGCAGCGAGATGCCGTCGAGCGCCCTGAAACTGCCGTAATCGAGCGCCACATTGTCAAACTTCAGCATGCTCGCTCCCGAGGTAGGCGCTGATCACATCCGGGTTCGCGCGGATCTCTGCGGGCGTGCCCTCGGCGATCTTCTTGCCGTAGTTGAGCACCATGATCTTGTCGGCGAGCCGCATGATCATGTTCATCTTGTGTTCGACAAGACACACCGTGATGCCGTGGCGCACGAGTTTGCGAATCAGCTCGGCGAGACCCGTCGTCTCTTCCGGGTTGACCCCGCCGGCAGGTTCGTCGAGCAACATCAGCGAAGGTTCGGTCGACAGGGCGAGCGCAATGGCCACGCGCTTGCGTTCTTCTTGTGAGATGTCGCCGGCGAGGCGGTGCCCGATGGGTGAGAGCCCCACGAAATCGAGCGCCTGGGCCGCCTTTTCGCGACATACGCTCTCGTCGTCGCCGAAGCGTTTGGAGCGCACGAGCACATCCCAGAGGCCCGAGCGTGTGCGCAGTCGGTGGCCGACGATCAGGTTGTCGAGCACGCTGGCCTGCTCGAACAAGGCGGTCGCCTGGAAAGTGCGGGCGATGCCGAGCCGTGCGATCTCGTCGACCCGCAGCCCGGTGACATCCTGCCCCTTGAAGCGAATGGTGCCGGAGGTCGGCACAAAGGTGCCGTTGATCAGGTTGAAGAAAGTCGTCTTGCCCGCACCGTTGGGGCCGATGATCGCATTGACCTTGCCGGGTTCGACCACGGTACTGATGTTGTCGACCGCGACGAGGCCGCCGAAACGCTTGGTCAGCTGGTCGATTTCAAGCACGGCCTTCTCCCCGTGCGGCCTGTGCCGAATGTGAATTGACTTCTCGCGCATGGCGCGAGGCCCGTTTGACCTTGCGCGCGTAATACAGGCCGACGATGCCCTGCGGCACGAAGATCACCAGCAAAATCAGGATCGGGCCGAACACCACAAAGCGGAGTTCCTGGAGAAACTGCAGGTACTGCGTGAGCCAGGGCACGGCCAGAGCACCCAGCAGCGGGCCGAGCAGGGTGCCCATACCGCCCACGAGCATGTACATGGTCATGTCGAAGGTATGGTCGACCCCAGCCAGGTCAGGGCCCAGAAAGCGCACCGCGCCCGCATAGAGGCCGCCCGCGAGACCCGCATATATCACGGAGAGAATGAAGGCGAGCACCTTGTTACGCATCAGGTTGATGCCGATCGACTGCGCGAGGCTGTCGCTGTTGCGGATGGCCATGAAGGTGCGCCCGAGCAGCGAGTTGACGATCCGATGCAGCACCCACATTCCGACGACCAGAAAGGCGAACACGAGGTAGTACAGCGAGCGCGGACTGTCGAACGACATCACGCCGAACGCGGTCGGCGCAGGGATGCCAATAATGTCGCTCACGCCGTGGGTGACGCTGTCCCACTTCTCGATCACGAGATACATGATGTAGCCCACGCAGAGCGTGAAGATCGAAAAGTAATGCCCCTTGAGGCGCAGCGACACGATCCCGACCAACAGGCCCAGCACCGCAGCAACAAGCCCTGAACAGACAAAGGCGATCCAGAACGGCACCTGGTGGTCGACTGTCAGGATACCGACCGTATAGGCGCCGACCGCCATGAAGCTGCCGTGCGCAAGGTTGTATTGCCCCGTGTAGCCGGTGATCAGGTTCAGCCCGATCGTCGCAAACGCGAAGATATAGGCCGTCGACATCAACGTGAGCATGTAGGTGCGCGGCGCGATGAACGGGAACGCCAGACCGAGCACGAACAGCAGGGTCCAGCCGAGCTTGCCTTCGAGTCGGCTCATGATGCGCGCGCTTCCCGGTTGAAAATCCCCTGCGGACGCAACGACAGGATCGCTACCAGCAGCGCGAAAGAGATGATGTCCTTGTAGTCCGGGGACACGTAGAACGCGCCGAAGCTTTCAGCGAGCCCGATGATGACGCCACCGACAATCGCACCGGGCACGCTGCCCATGCCGCCCAGGATGGTGATCACGAAGGCCTTGAGAATTACGAGCTGGCCCATCGAGGGGTAGACGAGGTTGATCGGTGCATAGAGCGTGGCCGCGACGGCCGCCAGCAGGCCTGAGATGCCGAAGGTCAGCATGGCGACGCGGTTGGCGTCGATGCCCATCAACGACGCGCCGTCGCGGTTCTGCGCCATCGCAATGATGGTGGAACCCATCACGGTGCGTTTGAGAAACAGCTGGAGTGCGAGCATCAGGCCGAAGGCACCGGCGATGATCAACAGCCGTTGAACAGGGGCCGTGACACCGGCGATATCGATGATCCCGGTATAAGGCGTGGCCATCCGGTGGAAGTCAGCGCCCCACAGTGCCTGTGCGCCCGCTTCCAGAAAAAGCAGCAGGCCGATCGCGGCGATCATCGGATGCAGCTCCGACGCATGCCGCAGCGGATGGAACACGAGGCGCTCGGCCAGCATCGCGAGCACTGCAACGACCGCAGCCGAGCCCAGCATGGCGATCCAGTAGTTCCACCCCAGCGAGGTCATTAGATAAAGGGAGGCAAATGCACCGACCATATAGAACGCGCCATGGGCGAAGTTCGGTACTGCGAGAATGCCGTAGACCAGCGTGAGACCTAGTGCAACCAGGCTGTAGATGCCGCCCAGGGTCAGTCCGTTCAGTACTTGCTGCAGAAACATATCCACTCTGTACACCTCCAACCGGTCGAGAAACGGAAGCCAGCTTTCAGCGCTCGTGCATCAGCAGATCACGGCTAGTGTCGGACGGACGATGCGCCTCTCGCGGCGTCGCCTCAGATGTTCAGCAGCGAACTCAGCGATGCGCGGGAAGCGGAAGGAAATTTGGCATGACGCCCTCGTGACGTCAATAAATTTACGGTGCGATGTTCTGCATGGCGGATCATTTCAGGGAAAGCACCTACCGTGACTGTGGGCTTGCCGCCGCGAGGAGGATCAGTGTTTTACATAGCATGAATGCTGAATATATTGAGGTATTGAACCTGACTTGGTGTTTTCATCGCTAGACAAGAGCGCTGAAACGGTAGGAGCGTTTAACAATGTCCCGTCCAGCGTGTTCTGCATAGTGGTTTGTTGTTCCACTAATTGGTTAACGAACGACCGGTTTAATCGATTGCGCACACGAGGCCGACCGTGTCGACCGAGCGAAGAGGGGCGCGGGAGCCTGCACGAAGTTCTTTGCACAGGCGGAGGCACGGGGAATGCTCCCCACCTTGCGAAACCCTTGGAGCGCATATGGTGCCTGGCCGAAGAATCGGAAAGATAGTGGGGGGGATTGTCGGCGTGCTGGTGATCCTGATCGCAATCGTCGTTATCGTCTTTCTGACTTTCGACTGGAACCGTGCGCGCCCCTGGGTCGACGACAAGGTCAGCCAGGCCATCGGGCGCCAGTTCACGATCCAGGGCGACCTCAAGCTCGGATGGCATTTCCCGCCCAATACGCGCGGCTGGCAGCGCTGGGTGCCCTGGCCACGATTCTCGGCCAGCCAGATCACGGTTGCGAACCCCAATTGGGCCCAGCAGAAGTACTTCGCCACGCTCGATGAGATCGACTTCGAGGTCGCTGTCCTGCCTTTGCTGGCCCATGACATCATCATCCCCGCGATCAATCTGGTGAACCCATCGGTCGATCTGGAACGGCTTAAGGACGAGCGCGACAACTGGACGTTCAAGCTCGCCCAGTCGTCGCAGCCGTCGAGTTGGAACCTTGAACTGCACGATATCTCCTTTGCAAAAGGCGCGATTGCCTTTAACGATCAGATCACGCAAGCCGATATGAAGGCGACCATCGATACCCTGGGCCAGCCTGTCCCCATTGGTGAAGCCATGAAGCAGCAGGAAGCGGATTCGAGACAGTCGTCCGCCAAGACGGTCGGGGTCAGCGGGGCGAACAAGCTCGATCGGCAGACTAAGGCCGTTGCGGCGTCTGAAGCGTCTGAAGCAGCGTCGGCATCGGGTGCGCCCGCGACTAGCGAAGCCCAAGCAGCCCGTGCGGCTTCCGCTGCTGTCGCGTCGGAGGCGGCATCCACAGCCGGTTCGGATACCGCCTCAACACCTGCTTCTGAAGCGGGCCGCGTCGTGTCCGCAGACGGAGAGTCGAGCGCCTCTGAACCGCGCTACGGCTTGGGCTGGGCAGTCAAGGGCACGTATAAGAAGACGGTCGTAGAAGGTAAGGGCAAAGTCGGACAGGTCCTCGCGTTGCGCGACGCCGCGCGGCCGTTCCCGATCCAGGCCGATGTGAAGATCGGCGACACGCGCATCGCTTTCGTGGGCACGGTCACCGATCCGATGAACCTCGCCGCGCTTGACATCCGGCTCTGGCTTCAAGGGGTGAGCCTCGCTCACTTGTACGCCGTGACAGGGGTGACCTTGCCAGAAACCCCGCCCTATGCAACGGATGGGCATCTGATCGGCCAGTTCAACAGGAGTGGAGATGTCTTCAAGTATGAAAACTTTACAGGGCGTGTTGGCGGTAGTGACCTGAACGGGTCGCTGACCTACGCGAGCAAACAGCCCCGTCCGCTGCTCTCTGGCGATCTGGTTTCGCACTTGCTGCAGTTTTCCGATCTCGCCCCGATCGTTGGCGCCGATTCAAACGCGAGCAAGGCGAAACGAGGTGAAACTCAGCGGCAGCCCTCGGCCAAGGCCCTGCCGACCGAGGAATTCAAGACTGACCGCTGGAAAGCCATTGATGCAGACGTCAAGTTCACGAGTCAACGCATCATCAAGGATCCGGCGCTGCCGATCACCGATCTTCATGCGCACCTGATCATGAAAGACGGCGTGCTGTCGTTGCAGCCGCTCGATTTCGGTGTCGCCGGCGGCACACTGGCTTCGAACATCTATCTCGACGGCAGCACGGTGCCGCTCAAGGGTCGTTTTTCGACTGCGGCCCGCCACCTGAAACTCAAGCAGTTGTTCCCTACCGTCACCACGATGCAGTCTGCACTCGGAGAAGTCAACGGTGACGCAGCCCTGTCGGCGACGGGCAACTCGCCGGCTGCACTTGCCGCGAGTTCGAACGGCGAAGTCAAGGCACTCGTCAACGATGGCACGGTGAGCCGTCTCTATATGGAGGCCGCAGGCCTGAATGTCGCCAACGTGGTCTACGAAAAGTTGTTTGGGCAGCACGACGTCAAAATCAATTGCGCGGCGGCCGATTTTGTCGTGACGAACGGGGTACTCGATTCGCGGGTGTTTGCGCTCGACACGGATGATGCCGTGATCAATATGGATGGCAATATCGACATGCGCAGTGAACAGATGGATCTGAACATCCATCCGCATACCAAGGGCTTACGAGTCTTCTCACTGCGCTCGCCTCTCTACGTCAAGGGCACGTTCAAGGATCCGAAGGTGGGGGTCAATGTAGAAGCACTCGCTGTGCGAGGTGGCCTCGCCGTCGGCCTGGGTCTCGTGAACCCGTTTGCGGCCTTGATCCCGCTCATCCAACCAAGCAATACCAAGGCCTTGCAGTGCACGCAAATGCTGGCCGACATGCGCAATGCGCCGACCGCGCCTCCCTCAGGGAAAATGCAGAAGTCAAAGGCCGCACCCGCCTATATGGCGTCGAGTACCGATGATGGCGGACTCTTCGGCAACAGCACAAAACATGCGCCGGCTTCAGGTGCTGCAGCGGCTTCCGGCGCGGCGCCGGCTTCGTCGGCAGCGGCAGTGCCTTTCAACAAGCACTAAGGATCGAAACGGCCCTCGATTCAGGCGGCCTGGGCCAGCAGATGGGGGGTCACCTGCTTGAGCCATTTCTCGATATGCCGGGCGATATCGGGAGCCCCCGTCATCTCGCCAAATGTACCGCGCGTGATCGGGCCCAGTGCGAACAGGCCGGGTACCGGCCGGCCATCTTCGCTCTTGATCTGGCTCTGCAGCGTGACATCGAGACCGACGCCCGTCGCGTCGAGCCGCGCGAGCCCCGCATCGAGCAATGAACGCACGAGTGGATTGCCGGTGATATTGCGAGAAGGTCCGGTGCAAAAGACGATGCGGTCAAACACCCGCTGGTCGAGCTCGCCGGTTGGGCGCCGCAATGTGGCGACCAGACCGTCCGTTGAACGCTCGATGCCGGCGATGCCCAGTCTCTCTATCGAGATTCGGGCGGTATCGATCGCATCCCGGAGTGCCGCATGAACCTGGGGCGCCACGCGAAAGCGATGGACATCCCAGAACGCCAGCAGTCGCCGGATCACGCGTCGTTTCTCCTGCGGCGGCAGGGCACCCCACAGACGGGGGAGATCGAAGCGAAATGCATCGACTGTCGGCTGCCAGCCGGTTTGTGGCGTGTCGTGGGCGACGCGTTCGCGCAGCAGGCGCACAAGCGCACGCGCGGTGTCCGGGGGTGAGCCGTCGCGCAGGAAGTCGGCGCCGTCGGAAAACAGTCCATGCGGCTGGGCGAGCAGGCCACGTCGCGAGATGGCCGTGATCGGCCCGCGATGGTCCCGCGCAAGCAGGCTGACCGCACAATCGGCCATGGTCAGCCCCGTGCCAACAATCAGCACCGAGGCTTCGCGCGGCACCCCTTCGAACACGCGGGGCGCCCAAGGATTGACGATCAGCGCAGGGTCACCGAGCGCTTCGTCGGAGACAGCGCACGGGAGCGCAGGCGGGGCATGGCCGATGCAGAGGACCACGCGGTCTCCTTCGAGTACATGACCTGAGTCGAGCACGACGTCAAATGAGTTCGTCTCGGTGTGCTCCTCGCCATGTCCCCCGGTATTCCCGCTTGTCGTAGCCTTTGCCGCGGCATGCGAGCGAATTGCCGTCGCGTTGGCGAGCCAACGCGTGAAGCGCACGCGTTCGCCCGCCAGGGTCAGTGTCTCGCTTAGGGTCGCGGCAACGTAGGCACCGTAGTGTTCACGCGCCACGTAGTGGTGGCCATTGGCGTCGGTGCTGCCAGGGTCAAGCGTGTCGTGCTCAATAAGCCAGCGCGTAGCGTGTCTGGGGTCGTCCGCGAGCAGGCTCATGCGGTCGCTCGGGACATTGATCCGGTGCAGCCGGTCGGGCGTGCCATAGGCAATGCCACGGCCGAGCTCGCCGTTGCGTTCGATGAGATCGAACTGCAGGAGCGGCCCGCTCTCACTTCCACTTTCCTCGTCGCTATCGCCCCTGTTTCGTCCGATACCAAGACGCGTGCGGATGGCATGAATGATGAAAGCCAAGCCTGTGAAACCGCCACCGATCACGACAATCCGGATCGGAGCAGTTGTCGTCCCGACGCTCGCCATACTGCCAGCAGGTGCATTCATAAGAAATCCCGCGCGTTCATTCCAGTCTTGGAGCATGCCACAGGCATCGATCCCGATCCATTCAAAGGCACTCTCGTTTCCTGCAGGGGCACGGGTGAATCAGCCTGCGGGCTGCCCGAGGTCTACACCAATACGCTCACGCACGCGAGGGATGACCTCTTTTGCAAAGATTTCCATATCGGCTTCGAACGGCTGGAATTGCAGCATGAAGAGCTCGATTCCCGCTTCATGAAATTCGACAATCCGTCGGGCCACCGTGTCGTAGCTACCGACCAGGCCCGCCGCCGTACCGCCGTTCGAGCCCACCCGTTTTGACTTGGCGAAGGTCTGGTGCATCACGACTTTCGGATCGATGTGTTCTTTCTGAGCCGCGCGCAGCGCCGTATCTTTCTCAGCAAGCTTGAACAAGTGGTCCAGGTGAGCCTGGGCTTGCGCTTCGGTGGGTCGTGCAATCGCAAAGGCAGACAAGCCAAACCGCAGAGGCTGCGCAGCGCGTGGGCGTGCCGCGACGTTGGCAATCAACGCACGTACGTCATCGATGGGCTGCCCGTTGATAAACCAGACATCGCCCTTGTCGGCAACCAGTTCGCGCGCCGGCTCCGATTCGCCCCCGACATAAATCCGGGGGCGTGAGCGGAACCGGTCCGCCGGGCGCAGCACATAGTCCTCGACATCAAAAAACTGGCCTTTGAAATTCGTCCGTTCACCGCGCATCAGCGTGTCGACGATCGTGATCCATTCGTGGCCGTATGCGTAGCGCTCGTCGTGTTCCGCGAACCCGATG
Source organism: Burkholderiales bacterium (assembly GCA_026225235.1). Lineage (GTDB taxonomy): Bacteria > Pseudomonadota > Gammaproteobacteria > Burkholderiales > Burkholderiaceae > Pararobbsia. The sequence continues at coordinate 20,573 of JAMFSK010000114.1, read as the reverse complement.
CCGGCCTTCGCTAGTTCGGGTCGATTCCATGCGTTCACGAGGTTGATGGCGAAGCGGCCCTGACTGATCTCTTCGATCTGCAGAGCCATCTTGGCGAGTACCACCGGGTGATAAAGATAGGGCTTGATCGCCGTGATGATCTCGATCTTGCTCGTCAATGCGGCGATCGCTGCGGATACAGTCCAGGCCTCGAGCTGATCGAGGTCTTCGCGATGCGGATTGATGGTGTGCTGAGCGATCAGCGTCGAATCGAAGCCCAGTCGCTCGGCCTGCAGAATCAGTTCACGATTACGCGTCCACGATGCGTCATAGGGTTCGTCGGGATCTTGCAAGGCGGCACGGCTGCCGTGGACGAGCGCCCAGACACCAAAGCGCGGATGGGAGGAGGACATGAGTTCGGCCTGAGACAAAGTTCTTGAGCGAGGCAGCGCGGTGTCGATATCGACATCGGCATCGGATGCAAAAGCGAAGCCGTGTATCCCTCGTTGCTCGGAATAGCCTTTCATGATGACGAAGGGTGAGTTCCGCGGTCAATGGTGGGCTTCTAGTATTTTCTGCTATCGATTCCGTGAATGCGAATTTGCGCGCGCGGCGCCTTTGGCTACAGTGGCTGGTTTGGTACCCGCCCCCCGTCTATGACCGTCTCACTGCGTTTTCCCTCCCGCCTGACGCGCATGCTTGCCGCCGCCGCAGCGTTTTGCGCGTTCGCTCTATCAAGCACCGTGCAGGCAAACGAGACGGTCAATATCAGTTACCAGCGCTCGTCGACGTTGTTCATCCTGCTCAAACAGAGCGGGGCGCTTGAGAAGAAACTCGCGGCGATGGGCTATGACGTCAACTGGCATGAGTTCGCCGCGAACCTCTCGACGTCGATGAATGCCGGCAGCGTCGATCTAAACTCCGATGTGGCCGATGCCTATGCCTTGTTCACGCAGGCCGCCAACGCGCCGCTGACTTACTACGCGGAAGAGACTTCGGCGCCGGGCGCGCAGGCGATCATCGTGCAGGACGACTCGCCAATTCATTCGATTGCCGACCTGAAGGGCAAGCGTGTCGCCGTCTCGAAGGGCTCGGGTTCCAACTTTCTGCTGCTGCGTGCGCTAGCCAGTGCCGGCCTGACGATCAAGGATATCCAGGTCAGCTATCTTGAAGCGCCGGATGGTCTGGCGGCCTTCTCAAGCCGTCACGTCGATGCCTGGGCGATCTGGGATCCGTTTCTCGCCGCGCAGGAGCGCGATGCAAAAGTTCGCGTCGTGGCGGATGGCAGCCATGGTCTCACCGAATACAACCGCTTCTACACGGCGACGACGCGTTTTGTCGAGAAGCATCCCGATGTCATGCAAGCCGTTTTTGATGAATTGCGCGAGACTGGGCAATGGGTCAAGACCCACCCGCAGGAAGCCGCCGAGAAACTCGTGCCGGTGTGGGGCAATATTCCCGCAGCGACGATTGCGCTCGCCAATAGCCGTCGCAGTTACAAGATCGTGCCGGTCTCCCCTGACCATCTGGCTGAACAACAGCGTATCGCCGATACCTACTTCGAGTCGGGGTTGATCCCCAAAGCGCTCAAGGCGACGGACATCCAGATCTGGACGCCGCATTGAGCCATCGGGCAGCCGCGCACCAGGGGGCGACATTCGGTGTGCGGTCAGCGTTATGACACGCTGACGAGTTCGCCCAACCCTTCCAGAAGCTCGCCGCGCAGTTGCGCTAGCGTCAGGTGCCGGCGGTCACGTGGCCGGGCGGTATCGACGATGATCTCACGCGCGATGCGTCCTGCGCCGCTGCGACCGGTCGGCGTCATCAGCAGGACGCGGTCTGACAGGTAGAGCGCTTCGTCGAGATCATGCGTCACGATGAGTGCCGCCGTGTGCGAAGCTTGAACGAGCGATAGCAAGAGGTCTTGCAACCGCATGCGCGTCAGTGCATCGACTGCACTGAAGGGTTCATCGAGGAGCAGCAAATCGGGTCGCGCGAACAGACCGCGCGCAATGGCTACCCGCTGGGCCATGCCGCCAGAAAGCTGCTTGGGAAGCAACGCGCGTGCATCCGGTAAGCCGACTTGCGCGAGCAGTTCGGCGACGCGGGGTTCGTCGCCGTGATGGGCTCCAGCCGGGAACGCAACGTTATCCGCGACGCTTAGCCACGGCAGCAAGCGCGGTTCCTGAAAGATCACCCCGATGCGCGCCGACGGTCCGCGTTGCGGCTCCCTATCGAGAATGACCTCACCTTTGAAGCTCCGATCGAGCCCGGCCAGCACGCGCAATAATGTGCTCTTGCCACAGCCCGTCGGACCCACCAGGCTGACGATCTCGCCGCGGCGCATGTGCAGCGAAACGTGGTCGAGCACCAGCCGTCCGCCATATTCTTTGCCATCGATATGGACGTCGAGCAGGGGGGAGGACTGCGGCGGCGCATTCATGATGCACCTCCTTTGCCGGTGTCCCGCCATGCCAGTACCCGGCTCTCGACTGTCTTGAGCACACTGTCGCTGAGTTTCCCCGCCAGTGCGAGAAGCAGGATGGCGCCGAACACGAGGTCCGGGCGACCGGTTTCGCGGCCATCACTTAGCATATAGCCCAGCCCTCGCGTCGCCGCAATCAGTTCGGCGGCGACCATGAACATCCAGGCGAGGCTCAAGCCGGTGCGCAGCCCGGTAAAGATCTGCGGCAAGGATGCGGGTAACAGAATGCGCAAGAACAGAGCACGGTGGCCAAGCCGATTGACTTCGCCAAGCTCGATCAGCTTGCGATCGACGTCGCGAATGCCGGCCACGACGCTTAGGTGAACCGGAAAAAATGCGCCGATGGCGACCAGCGTGATCTTCGGCGCCTCATCGATCCCCATCCACAAGAGGAGTACCGGCACCCAGGCCAGCGAGGGAATCGCCCGCAGCGCCTGGAAGCTCGGATCAAGCAGCGCATCGAGCCTGCGGCTCAGGCCCATCGCGGCACCGACAAGCAGAGCGAGCCCCGCGCCCAGGGCAAAACCTGCGAATACGCGCAGGCTGCTTGCAGCGATATGCCGGCCGAGCCGGTCGCCGCCGAGTTGCCAGAGCGTTTCGAAGATCGTGCTCGGCGCAGGCACAAGATGCTCGGGGAGCACTTGGGTGCGGACCAGCAGTTCGATCACAGCGAGAAAAGCGAACGGCAGCAGCCATCCGGCGATGCGCCAATGTGGGGTCAGTGAAGGTTGAACCGATCCGTGAGTCGCCTCGGGATTCGAGGGCGCCTCGGACGCCTCAGCGGGCCTTGACTCATCAAGCGTCTCGACCCAAAACGCTGCGTTGCCATCCAACACGGGCGCACGCAAGGGCGCGGAGACGCCGTTGGCAGGCGAGCGGGAGACGGCGAGCCCGTCATCCCTGGCCGAGCCGGCCACTCGGTTCGCCGGCGTGCTCACTTGCTCTCTGTCGCTGCGATCACGGGCTGCGCAAGCTTGACGTCGACAAGCGCATCGATCACGGCATTCAGATCGGTACCCGGTTTCACGAGTTGTTCCTGCGTCAGAATCGGGGCCGCGGCCTTGAGCGCTTCGATCTGTTGCGGGCCTGGTTGCGGATGACTGAAATCATTGCGGCTCAGTTGCAGCTTTGCGACGGGCAAGGAGAGCTTCGACTCTTCCGAGATGATTTTGGCCGTCTCGTCGGGATGCGCGCCGATCCAGACACGGGCGCGTTCATAGACCTTGAGGACGTGTGCGAGCGTGTCCGGATGCTCGTTGATGAAATCCTCGCGCACATTGAGGAAGCCATAGGTGTTGAAGTCGACATTGCGATAGAGCAGGCGCGCGCCGTCGTCGATCTGGGCGGCGGCCATATGGGGGTCGAGTCCGGCCCACGCATCGACCTGACCATTTGCGAGCGCGGTACGTCCGTCGGGATGCTGGAGGTTGACGAGCTCTACATCGTCGCGCGACAAGCCCGCGGCGTGCAGTGCGCGCAGCGTAAACAGAAACGGATCCGTGCCCTTGGTGGCGGCAATCTTCTTGCCCTTGAGGTCGGCGACCGTTTTGATCGTTGAATCCTTGCGCACGACGAGTGCGGTCCACTCCGGGCGGGAGAAGATATAGACCGTATGAATCGGGTTGCCATTGGCACGGCCGAGCACGGCAGCAAGGCCGGCTGTCGAGCCGATATCGATGGCGCCGCTGTTCAGGTATTCGAGCGCCCGGTTACTGCCGAGGCTCAGAACCCACTTGACCTGCGTATGGTCGGCAGCTAGTTCCTCTTCCATCCAGCCATTGCGCTTGATGACAAGGCTTTCGGGGGAGTAGTACGCATAGTCCAGCTTCAGCTCGGTAGGCGGCGCCGCCTGCGCGGTCAACGGGACCCACGCCGCGCTTGTCACGGCGAGCAGTGCAGCGAGCGTGGCCGTCACGCGGGCAGCGAATTGACGGGAAGAAGAAAAGCGCGCCGCGCCCCGGGGGAAATTCATGGATCGGTCCTGGCCGTATTTGACCGGCCAATATAGCGGCCGTGGCGTGTCGGACGAACCAATAAAACCTCACAAACAAAGCAGGCGAACGACTATGGCGCTGGCAGGGCCGACGTCGTTTGCCTACTGCCCGGCTCAGGCAGGACGCCGGCTCACGAAGCTGACTGCGAGCACCGCGAAGATCAGTACCCCGGTCGCGACCTGTTGCCAGTAGAAATTCCATCCGATCAGCAACAGCCCGTTGGCGACCACGTTCAGAAACAAGACGCCGAGGAGGGTGCCTGCGACGTTGGGCCTGCTGGTGCGAGCGAGCGTCGTGCCGATAAATGTCGCACCGATCGCATTGAGCAGGAACGCATTCCCCGACATCGGGACATAGGCGCTGACGGTCGACGAGACGACAATGCCTGCCACGGCCGCAGCCAGCGCGCTGGCCAGATAGGTCAGCGCCACGACGCGCCGGGCCGGCACGCCGGAGTAGTAGGCCACGTTCGCCTGCTCTCCGACAGCGATCACCGCCCGCCCGAAGCGGCCACGCGCAAGGACGAGTCCATAGGCCGTCGCGATCGCCGCGACAATCCAGATCGGCAAGGCCACGCCGGATATCCGCGTACTAGCCAGCGTGAGGTGGACCCCCGGCACCAGATAGATAGGTTGACCGCCACCTGAGAGCAATTGTTGGACGCTGGTGCCGATAAATAGCGTACCCAAAGTGGCCAGAAAAGGGGGCAAGCGCAGGCCGCCGATCAGCACCGCATTGAACAGACCTGCGGCCAGGGCGGCCACCAGCGCGCCGAAAACGGCAAGCGCAGCGCTGTGACCGGTGTTGAGCAGGACGATAAAAGCGAGGCTCGAGAAATCGAGCGCCGTGCCGACCGACAGGTCAATGCCGCCGCCCGCCACGGCAAACGTCATGCCGATGGCGACCAGACCGAGTAAGACGAAGTTATTGAACAGCAGGCTCGACAGATTCCCGTAGGTCAGGAAAGCGGGCGAAGCCACCGAGAAGAACACGATGACGGCGACAAAGGCGATGGGGACGGCAAAGCGCAGCGACACGCCAACGGGATGCCTACGGATGCGCAGCGGTGCAGACGACGTACTCATCTCAGCCCCGCCCGCGCCGCAGCGCCGTGGTTCCCGCAACGACGGCAATGATCAATACCCCTTGCACGCCGTTCACCCAGAAGCTGGAGATATTGAGCAACTGGAAGCCGTTGATCAGAAAGCCGATGAAGAGGGCTGCGAGCAGCGAGCCCGAAATGGTGGGTGTGAGCCGGCGAGAAAACATCACGCCGAGATACGCGATGGCCACGACGGACAGCAACATCTCGCCCGACCCCGTCGTGCTGCCGTTGAACAGCGCTGCCGAGCAAAGCGAGGCGAGGGCCGCGCACACGCCGCTCAGCGCGTAGCTGCCGAAAACATAGGGCCGAACCGGAATGCCGCTGGCTCGCGCCGCTTCGGGGTATTCGCCGACCGCATAGAGACGCAGGCCAAACGGTGTGTACTGGAGCAGAGCGACCAGCACGGCAGAAACAGCCAGCAGTACCCAGGCAAGCATGGGTAGCGCGAACGGTCCGCCTCCTGACAAAGCGGTCAGGAGCGGAGATTCCGCGGCCACTACAGTGTTCTGGGTCAGCACAAGTTCAAGGCCGGCAACGAGGTTCATCATGGCGACGGTGGCCAGCAACGGCGGTAGCCGCAGCAGGACGACCGCGAGACCATTGCCTGCGCCGATCGCGAGACCGGTAAGCAGGGTCGCTCCGACGGCCACGAGATCGCCGTGCCCGGTCTTGAGCAGTGTCGCGTAGACCGCTGCGCTCAGTCCGAGGTTGGCGGCCAGCGAAAGATCGATGCCGCCTGAAACGACGTTTGCGCCGCCGCCAATAATGACGATCGTCAACCCGAATGCCAGCACGCCGAGAATCGCCGATTGGGCAAATACGTTGGCGATATTGCCGAGCGAGGCGAAATTGGGCGCGGTGATCGAAAAGACAACGAGGATGACCGCAAACGCCGCGAAAGACCCGCGTCGCATCGCGAGTACTGCCAGCCGCTTGCTCAGTTTTGCTGGACGTTTGCGGGAGGCGCTCGCCGCACTGTCACCGAGAGCCGTGTCTCTGCTATCGACCGTGCGCGGTCCGTGAGTCGCCGTTGCCAACGACGCGGCGTCAGGTTGCGACATCGTCATACTCCTTGAATTCGGTTTGTCGCGCAGCAGCGTGTAGAGGCGCATCCTCGGGCCATGACGCTATGGCGCCGGTTGCGCAGGCGAGCAATGTGTCACTGTCGGCCTCGCCGGCTGCGAAGCTCCGCACGATGCGGCCGCGATACATGACCGAGATCCGGTCTGACAGTCCCAGCAACTCCTGCAGATCGGAGGAGAGCAGCAGCACACCCGCGCCTTCCGCAGTGAGCCGTCCGATCAGACGGTAGATCTCGACCTTGGCGCCGATATCCACGCCGACCGTCGGTTCGTCGAGGATATAGACGCGCGATTGGCGGCTGAGCCATTTCGCCAGCACGACCTTTTGCTGGTTGCCGCCGCTGAGTTCGCGCACCGGTGCATGTGCGCCAGGCGCGGTGATCGAGAGATCGCTGATCAGACGCTTGACCTCGCTGCGCTCGCGCCGGCCCGATAGAAGTCCCAGTTGGGAGAATCGTCCGAGGCTGGCGAGGGTGGTGTTTTCAAGCACGGATAGCGTAGGCGCGACCCCTTGACTGCGACGATCCTCCGGCACCATCGCGAGGCCATGGGCAACTGCGTCGCGCGGTGTGCGCAGGCGGACACGCTTGCCATCGATCAGGATCTCGCCCGTCTCGGGCTGCGCGAGCCCGAAGATGCTGCGCACAAGTTCCTTGGCGCCCGAACCGACCAGCCCGGTCAGACCCACGACTTCTCCACTGCGTACGGCGAGCGAGATATCCTGGTAAGCCGGTTCAAGGCTGAGTGCGCGAACTTCAAGGACCGGGTCGCCGAGCGGTACGGTCTGCTTCGGGTACATCTCGGACAGCTCGCGATTAACCATCATCCTCGCGATTTCACTCGCGGGTGTCGTCTTCGGCGACACCGTACCGACATCGCGCCCATTGCGCAAAATGGTGACCGAATCGCAGAGCGCTTCGATTTCCTGGAGGTAGTGCGAGATATAAATGATCGACAGTCCCTGCGAGCGCAGTCGCCCGATGATCTCGGTCAGATGGTCCACCTCGCGCTTGACGAGTGCGGCCGTCGGCTCGTCGAACACCAGCACCGTGGGCTTGGCGAGGAGCGCGCGCGTGATCTGGACAATCTGTTGCTGAGCCGTGCTCAGTTCGGCAATCAGCGCGCCAGGGGGAAGCTCGATGTCGAAATACTCGCGCAGCAACGCGGTGGCACGGCTTTGCATCGCGCGGCGATCAAGCCAGGGACCGCGACGCAATTCGTGCCCGAGGAACAGCGCCTCGCCTACCGTGAAGTTCGGCGGCAGCAGGCGGTCCTGATGGATGAAGTGCACGCCGAGCGCTTCGGCCTGGCGGGGTGTGAGCTGGTCGTGCTTGTGCCCGTCGACGGTAATCGTGCCGCTGTCGGGTCGGTGAATACCCGCCAACACCTTGATCAGAGTCGACTTGCCCGCCCCATTCTCACCGACCAGGCCGTGCACGGTCGCGCGTGCAACGTGCAAGGTGGCGCCGTCGAGTGCGCGGTTGCCCGCGAACTGCTTGACGATACCGTCCAGGGCGAGAGCCCAGGGCGCCTCTGCGATCGGCGTCGACATCCTCGTTCTCCTTGCCGCTTAGTTGTCGCCGCGCAGCTTCTTGACTTCAGCCAGGTTGTCGGACGTCGCGAGCAGGGCCGGGACGTAGGTGTCGCTCGGTAGGTTGTGATCCCCTGCGAGATAGCGCGCCACGTTGTCGACCGCGGTCTTGCCAATCAGGGAGGGCTGTTGCGCAGCGACTGCACCGACCGGTGATTGATCGGCCTTGAGCAGGTCGAGCACTTCAGGTGTGCCATCTACCCCGAATGTCTTGATTTCGGTGCGCCCAGCCGCAATCAGTGCCTTGCTGGCGCCGAGCTGCGGGATATCCCAGGCGGACCAGATCGCAGCGATCGAGCCCTTCGGGTACTTGTTGAGCAACGCCGTGACCTGGCTGTAGGCATCCTGCACCGTGTTCGGAATCACATCGCGCAGTTCGGGCTCGATGATCTTCACGTTCGGGTAGTACTTGAGCACTTGCTTGAGCTCGTCGTAGCGGATCGCGCAGACCGGCACTCCGTAGAAGCCATTGAAAACGAGCACATTGCCCTTGCCCTTGATCGACTGCACGAGCTTGAGCGCCAGCGACGAACCGATCGACCAGTTGTCGGACGTGGTGTTGTTGATGCTGTTCTGCGAAGGCACGTCGATCGTAAAGACCGGAATGCCTGCATCGCGGATTTTCTTGAGCGACGGGTCGATGACCGACAGCGTGCCAAGCGTCTGGATCACGGCATCGGGTTTCTGCGTGATGACGGTTTGCAGCTGCGAGACGAGGTTCTTGTCGATGCGTCCCGCATCGAGCGTGATCGGAATGCCGCCGAGCCGTTTGACTTCAGCGACTTCCGCTTCGAATGCCTTCAGGTCGAAGTAATGGTCTGTGCCGGTCGCGCTGATGGCAATGCGTTTGCCCTTGAGCGTGAGCGCCGCATCGTCTGCATGGGCCAGTGTCGCTACGCCGAGGAGGGCGGCAAAAGCGGTGAGCATCCGTACGAGCCGTTGGCGGGTCGACGCGGGAGTGCGGGCCGGCAGGCGGCTGGAAAGAGTCATATGCAAGGTTCCCTGATGGAGAAGGTCGATCCGGCTATCACGCGCCGAGCGATACGAATCAGATAAGGCCGTGAAGGCAAGCAGGTTGGACCCAACTCGCGCCGTTCCCAAGGAAGAAAAAGGAATATGAATTTCAGGTCGGGGTGAAATTTCTATGCGTGTGGCGCGTCTTTTCCAATCCTCTTTATGTCGGTTCGGTTTGCGCAGGTGTCTTGCTAGATTCAGCTTCCGTCCGAGGACATCTCGCAACGACATCCCAAGACAACAACAGAGGAACACCGATGAAACTTCGTTCAATCACCCTGGCGATCGCCTTGCTCGCTGGCGCGGCGCTCGCGCCCCAGACCGCCGCGTACGCGGCAGGCATTCCGGGCGCACCGGCACCGTTCGACAAGGGCGGCGTGCGCGTCGCGCTGATCAACTATCTGTCGAGTGGCGACTTTTTCCAGGCGTACGAAGCAGGAGCACAGCAACAGGCCAAGGCCCTCGGCATCGACTTGCGCATCTTCGAAGGACGGCAGAATGCGGCCGAGCAGCGCGAGCAGATCCAGCAGGCGATCAATTCTGGCGTCAAGGGCATCGTGATCAATCACGGCCTGCCGGAGTCGCTTAAGGATGTCGTGCAGCAGGCGCTCGACAAGGGCATCAAGGTCGTCGCCTTCGACGTGAATGTCGACAACCCGAAGGTCCCGCAAATCGAGCAGAGCGATCACCAACTGGCCGATCTCGTGCTGAACCAGGTCATCAAGGACAATGGCCCGGCGTTCTCGGCGGGTTATGTCTATGTCGCCGGTTTCGCACCGCTCGACCGTCGCAATGAGATCTGGACGGCGTTCAAGGCCGCCCATCCGCAAGTCAAGGAGAAGGCGCAGTGGGGTGCCGTCGATGACCAGACCGCTGCGTCGGTCGCGAATCAGGCGAGCGCGGTGTATCGCGCGCATCCGGATATCTCGGTCGTATTCGCGCCCTATGACGAATTTGCGCGCGGTGCTTCGCTTGCCGCTGACGAGGCCGGCATCGCCTCGAAGATCAAGATCTATAGCGCCGACATCTCGACCTCGGATATCGAAGCCATCCGCAAGCCAGGCAGCGCGTGGGTCGCGACAGCGGCCACCAACCCCGCTGTGATCGGCGAAGTGTCGGTTCGTGCTGTGTCTTTGCTGCTTGCCGGTCAAGACCCCGGACATCAGATCGTCGTCGAACCGGTGCTGATCACGCGTAACGATCTGGTCTCCAACGACATAAAGACGATTGCCGATCTCGGCGAAAAGTTTCCCGCGTTCCACGCCAGCAACGCTGCACAGGCAAGCTGGATCCCTCATTGATGACAACGGGGCCGGCTCGGGTTTCTGCTTTCAACCGTACCGACCCCGCTGCTCAGCGTGCCTTCCGGCTCAGGCTGAACGTGATGGCCAGAGCGCCGACCAGGATGAGTCCCTTGACGAAGTCCTGCGTGTAGTACGGTGCGTTGAGCATCGTCAGACCGTTCAACAGTACCCCGACGAAGATTGCGCCAATCACCGTACCGAGAACGTTTGGCCGATTGGCGCCCCATACCGCGTAGCCGATCAGGGCCGCTGCCACGCTGTCGAGCAACAGTGAGTTGCCGACGCTCACGTCGCCCCGCCCGATCCGCGCCGAGAGCAAGACCCCACCCAGCGAAGCAATGGTCGCCGAGATGACATAGGCCGCCACCCGATACCGATGCGTCGGTGCACCGGCAAGCCTTGCGGCAGTTTCATTGCCGCCGACCGCGTAAAAAACCCGGCCCCAGCGCGTGAACTCCATGACGAACCAGAGCAGGAGCGTCACCAGTGCGAGCACGATGACGGGCACCGGGACCACGCCGCCGACTTGAAGGCGCCCAAGTGCGAGGAAGGTATCCGGAAACGAACCCGTCGCGGTGCTGCCGTCGGGCAAGATCGTCCCTGTTGTCAACGAACGGCCGCCCGTGGGAATCAGTTGAAGGCCGGCAAGCAGGAACAGGGTCCCCAGCGTCGCCAACTGGTCGGGAATCCGTAGCCTGACAATGAGCAACCCGTTCAACAGGCCCGCGAGGACCCCGAACAGCAGGCATCCCGCTACGGCCGCGAGGGCCGAACCGTGGAGGACGACCAGGATATAGCTCGCGGTCATCTGCGAGAACGCGGCGATGCTGCCAACCGAGAGATCGAAACCATCCACGGCAAGCGTCACGGCCACACCGACGCCAAGCAGGGCGACAATCGAGACCGCCTGCATGATGCTGAAGACATTTCCCACGCTCAGAAACGTCGGCTCCTTCGACTGGAACAGCACGACCAGCCCGGCGAGCAAGATGAAGATCGCGGCCTGCGCAAATCGCTCGCGCCATGCGACCGGCCGCGGGTGGAGCGAGGGCGCAGATGAGTGCGTCGAAGTATTCATGGAGAAGTCGCGGAGTAAAGAGAAGGAGACGATATGGTGAAAGCCGTCGCCGCAACGAGCCGGGCGAGATCCATCGCATGACGCGGACGGTCGGCGACAATCGTATGCCGGTCCATCACGACGATGCGATCGGCGACCTCGAGCGCCTCCTCGTAGTCACTGACAAAGACCACGGTGGCGCGTGTCGACGCTTCGTCGCGAATCGCCTGGATGATGTCGTCGCGCGCGCCGATGTCCACGCCCTGAAAGGGTTCGTCGAGTAACAACACACGGGCAGCATGGGCATGCCACCGTGCGATCACGACCTTTTGCTGATTGCCACCCGACAGCGTTTCAAGTCGGGCATCCGGCCCCGAGCACTTGATGCCAAAGCGGCGGATCGCATCGGCCGCCACAGCGTTTTCACGACTCACGCGAACAGGACCCAGCGCAAACCAGCTGGACAGGAACGGAAAACTGATCGTGCCGGCCACGGAGGCAAACGGAACACTCGCCGGAAAGAGCGAGGTGCGCCAGCGGTCCTCGCCGGCCAGGAACACTCCGCCGCGGATAGCGTCGGCAGGTCGGGCGGGTTTCCAGGGTAAGCCTTCGAGCGACATGGTCCCTGCGGCGAGCGGTCGCACACCGAACAGCGCCTCGGCGAGTGTAGTCTTGCCGGCGCCTACGGGGCCGGTGATGGCGACGACTTCGCCGACGCCGATCTGCAAATCGAAGGCCTCGCGATCGGCGCGCAAGCGGATGCCAGACAGCGACAACGCAGCACGCGTCGGGGTGATCGTCGGGCGTGCCTGAGCGGCATCGAGACTACGGCCGATCATCGTCTCGACGGTCGTCGTGAAATCGAGCGGCCGCATGAAGGCGCCTGCCACGCGGCCATCGCGCAAGACGATCGCGCGATCGGCAATGCGCTGCAAATCCGCGAGCCGGTGGGAGATATAGACAATGGCTGCGCCGCGCTCGCGCAAGCGCTCGATGACTTCGAACAGGCGTTGCGCCTCGGCATCCGAGAGGCTCGCCGTCGGCTCGTCGAAGATCACGACTTTCGGCTGCGCGGCAAGCACGCGGGCAATTGCCACCAATTGTTGTTCAGCGAGTGTGAGGCGGTCGAGCCGTTCGCACAGATCGAGCGTGAGGCCGATCTGCGAGGCGATCTGTTGCGCGGCTTTGCGCTGTGCGCGCCGCGTGCCCGTGAAGACACGCCCCGGCGCGCAAAACCGGTCGAGTAACAGGTTCTCCGCTACGCTCAGATTGGGCACCCCTGTGTCGGCAATCGTCTGGTGCACGGTGACGATGCCGAGTGCCTTGGCCTCTTTCGGCGAAGCCGGTTGAATCGTCTTGCCATCGAGGAGGAGCGTGCCGGCGTCGGCGGTCTGAACGCCCGCGAGAATCTTGACGAGTGTCGACTTGCCCGCGCCGTTCGCCCCCATCAAGGCCACGACTTCTCCTGCGCTGACGTCGAGGTCGACCCGGTCGAGCGCCACCGTCGAGCCGAACCGCTTCGATATCCCGAATACCACCAGTTTGCGCGGAGCCGTGGATGCGCCGCCGTGGATCATGTCCACGGATCAGAGCGCGCCGTGCCGGGGCGGCGGCGTGCCGTTCAGGAAGTAGTTGCCTACCACAAAATACTTCCAGCGTACGGGGTCATGCAGCGTATGCGTGCGCGCATTGCGCCAGTGTCGGTCGAGGTTGAATCGTTCAAGTGTCGACTGGGTGCCGGCCAGCTCGAACAATTTGTTGGTCGCCAGAATCGCAGCCTCGGTCGTCAAGGCGCGAGCCTCGGCGACAGCGATCGATGCATCCGATACGGTGCGTGCATTCAGCGCGTGGCGCCCCGAATCGATCATCCGGCCTGCACGTTCAAGCAGCGCATCGGCTGCGCTGATTCGGACCTGTATATCACCGATCTGTGTGAGCGTGAGGGGGTCATCGACCGCACGTTCGGCGGCACTGTCGATCCAGGGGCGGGTCTGGCGTCGCGCAAATTCCAGCGTATCGCGCAAGGCGGCGTGGGCGATACCGGCATCGACGGCTGCATGGATGAGCTGCCCCACGGGGCCTGTCAGCGTCGGCTCGGCAAAGGCCGCTTTGTACGGGATCACCGAATCACGACCAACCGCCACATTGTCGAGCAGCGTCGTACCGCTCCCGGTACCGCGCTGCCCGAAGCTCGACCAGTCGTCGACGACGGTCACGCCCGGTGCGTCGGGGCGCACGATCACAAAGACCTGATCGTCTTCGCCCCAGTTGGCGCCGACCGGTATCCAATGCGCATACAGGGCGCCCGAGGAATAGAACTTCTTGCCGTTGAGCACCAGGCCCGATCCCGTGTCTTCGAGGCGGGTGTTGAACTCCGCGACGCTGCGCGTGCCGATTTCGGACAGGGCGTTGCCGAAGCGATCGCCACGCAGCACACGTTCGAAGAAAAATCGTTTCTGTGCTTCAGTCCCTGTCGCGCGCAGCACTTCGAGTAAATAAAAGTGGTTTTGCGGGACCTGGCCGATCGAAGGATCGGCCGCTGAAACGGTGCGAATCACGTCAGCCAATGTCTCGGCCGACACATCAATGCCGCCGTATTCGTGAGGGACGGTGAGCGCCCAAAGTCCGCTCAGTGAGAAGCGCTCGATTTCCGCATGCGGCCGGGTCTTCGCACGATCGCGCTCGGCGGCGCCGGCGAGCAGGGTGTCGGCGAACGCCTGCGCGACGGTCCGCGCTTCGTCATCGGAGGCAATGCGGCGCGCCACGCTTGCGGCCACTGCGGCGGGTTCGGTATCGATATCGATCTGGGTCATGGGAGGCTCGTAGGGATCAGTTCCACGCGTGGCGCGGCGGCTCGACGCCATTCAGCACATAGTTTCCGATCAGGTGGTATTTCCAGCGCACCGGGTCATGCAAAGTGTGCGTGCGGGCATTGCGCCAGTGGCGATCGTAGTTGTGCTCGGCGAGCACGGATTGCGTGCCGGCCAGCTCGAACAGCTTTTCTCCGCCGCGCAAGGCCACTTCGGTGGTCAGCACCTTGGCCAGGGCCACCGCGACCGAGGCGCGCGCCACGTCCGCGGCTGACGGGATGTCGGGCAACGAGTCGATGGCCTGGGCCGCCTTTTCGAGCAGCGCTTCCGCGGCATGCAAGCGGATCACAAGGTCACCGACCTCACGAATCGTGAGCGGATCGTCGGAGGCCCGTTCGACGCCGCTGTCCACCCATGCACGCGAACGCTGGCGAACGAAGGCAACGGTGTCGTCGAGCGCGGCTTTGGCGATCCCAGCGTCAATGGCCGCCTGGATGATCTGCGACACCGGGCCATTCCGGGTCGGCCGGTCATAGGCCAGATAAGACGCGAGCACGGCATCGGGTGGCACATAGACGTTGTCGACCTGCACCGTGCCGCTAGCTGTCGTGCGTTGTCCGAAACCCGACCAGTCGTCGATGACCGTCAGCCCTTCGGTGCCCTGCTGCAGAAAGGCGAGCACACCGCGATTTTCATCGTCGAGTGCAAGGATCGGGACCCAATGCGCGAACAGGGCGCCCGTCGAATAGAACTTCGTGCCGTTGAGCCGATAGCCGGCGCCCTCGGCGACCAGACGTGTCTTCAGATCAAGTACGTTCTTCGTGCCTCGTTCTGAGAAGCCATTGCCAAAACGCCGGCCCTTGAGCACCTCCGCAAAAAACCGTTCCTTTTGCGCATCGGTGCCGACCTGGCTGATCACGTCGACGATGCCCAGGTGGTTCTGCGGCAATTGCCCCAGCGACGGATCCGCTGCGGAAATGATCTTGATCACTTCGGTCAGCGTGACGAACGACACTGCGGCGCCGCCGTAGTCAGCCGGAACCGTGATGGCCCATAGGCCGCTTTGAGAAAATATGTCGATTTCTTCGCGCGGCAGGCGGCGTTCGCGATCACGCGTGGCAGCCTCGCGTGCGAGGATGGCCGCCACTTCGTGGGCCGTTTCGATGGCGTGTGCATCGTTGCGGATCACGCGGGCGGGAGTGTCGGGCAGGGTAGGCGGGAGAGTCGTCATCGTAGATATCCGGTCAGGCCGGTTCAGTGACAAGGTTGCGGCGCTTGACGGCTTCGATATCGCGGTAGGCGGCGCCCGGATGCTCGGCAGGCAGCAGGGGGCCGCGGCCGAACAGTTTTTCGCGCAGGGTGCCGGGGGCGTACTCGGTGCGGTAGACACCCCGTCGCTGCAACTCGGGGACGAGCAAATTCACAATGTCTTCGAAGGTCTCGTGAGCGACGGCATAGGCCAGGTTGAAACCATCGACATCGGTCTCTTCCACCCATGTTTGCAGGATGTCGGCGATCGTCGAGGGCGAGCCGACGAAGACCGGCCCCATGCCACCGATGCCACCCCAGGCCGCGAGCTCATCGATGGTCCATGACTTTGCACCGCCCGCCAGATGTTCGATGGCGGACACGATGGCGTTGGTTTCGACCTTCTTGACGAGATCGGTCGGGGCATACTGGCCGAAGTCGACGCCGGTCCAGCCGGACATGAAGACCAGCGAGCCGTCGTAAGAGGTGTAGCGTCGGTATTCTTCGAATTTCGCCTGTGCCTTCGCATCGGTTTCGTCGACGATGAGGGTCACGAGGTTATAGATCAGCAACTTCTTTGGGTCGCGACCGGCTTCGGCGGCCTTGCGCCGTACGTCGGCGACATAGTCCTTGAGCACCGCCTGCGTGGGCGCGGCAACGAACACGCATTCTGCGTGCTCAGCGGCAAACGCCTTGCCGGGTCCCGAGGCGCCGGCTTGGTAGAGCACCGGCGTACGCTGGGGCGACGGCTCACACAGGTGGTAGCCGGGAACCTCGAAGTACTTGCCCTTGTGGCCGATCTCATGAACCTTCTCGGGATGCGTGAAGACGCGCCGCGTGCGATCGCGAACCACGGCGCCTTCCTCCCAGCTTCCTTCAAAGAGCTTGTAGAGGACCTCGATATATTCAGCAGCCACTTCGTAGCGGTTCGCATGCTTGCGCAAGCCGCCTTCGCTGATATTTTTTGCACCGCTCTCGAGGTAGGACGTCACGATGTTCCAGCCGATACGGCCTTTCGTATGATGATCGGCGGTCGAGAGCCGCCGCGCGAACGTGTACGGATGCTCGAACGACGTCGAAGCGGTGATGCCGATGCCAAGATGTTCGGTGACCATCGCGATCGGCGCCGCGAGCTGCAGCGGGTCGTTGACAGGGATCTGCGCGGCCTGATGGAGCGCGTGATAGTTGCTGCCCTTGTAGACGTCGTAGTACCCGATCACATCGGCGATAAAGATGCCGTCGAAGAAACCGCGTTCGAGGATTTTCGCGAGATCGGTCCAGTACTCGAGGTCCTTGTATTCCGAGGAGCGGTCGCGCGGGTGAGACCACAGGCCCGGCGACTGGTGACCCACGCAGTTCATCTCGAACGCGTTGAAGTGAATGGTTTTGCTCATGACAGTCTGCTTTGCTTGAATAGGCCTGGGATCGGTTCTCGTCGGCCTGGATCATCTGGCCACGTGATCCGCCAATGTAGCCGCCGTCCCACGCGTTCGCTCGATTGATTCGAGCTTTGCATATTCGCCCTCGATGAATAGACGGTGCTCCTGGCCGCGCCATCTGGACCACGGTCGGCCAAGCCGCGCTTATTCACTAGCAACGATTTGCTTACAAGAAAAAGTCGTTTCCGTTACGGTTTCGTGACACGTACGATCCGTCTCCGCGGTTGCGCCATCAACCCGTCGGCGGTGCTCGCTGAAGCATCGCGAGGCTACGTGGGCGTAGCCCCGCGTCGACGGTGATGGCAAGACTCCTCGTCGACCACTGGGAAAAACAATGAAAAAGCACGTTCTGGCTGCATCCATTCTTGGCAGCCTTGGGGTAGCAGCACACGCGCAAAGCAGTGTCACGCTATATGGGATTCTCGACGCGGGCGTGACCTATGTGAACAACGCCGCGACGGCGACGGGTCATAGCTCTCTGGTGAAATACGGCGACGGCGTCTCGCAGGGCAGCCGATGGGGTATGAAGGGTTCGGAGGATCTGGGCGGCGGTTTGCGCGCGATCTTTACCCTTGAAGGCGGCTTCAGCACGGGTGACGGCACCGCGAGCCAGGGCGGCGCCTTGTTTGGGCGGCAAGCCTATGTGGGTCTTTCGAAGGACGGTGTCGGTTCGCTGACGTTCGGTCGTCAGTATTCGTTTTCGACCGACTATCTGGGCGGCAACTATTCGATGGGTGGCCTGACGGCCGCCGGTAACTACGCGTATCACATCAACGACGTCGACCAGCTGACGTCGAGCCGGATCAACAACTCGGTCAAGTTCAGCAGCGCGAACTTCTCCGGCCTGACCTTCGGCGCCTTGTTCGGCTTCTCGAACCAGACCGATTTCGCCGGCTCCCCGACGACCACCGCGGGGGGCACCACGACGCAGGGGTCGTCGAGCACCTACAGTTTCGGTGCTAACTATGCTCAGGGCCCGTTCGGCATCGGTGCGGCGTACACGAACATCCGCTTCCCCAACGGTGCGACTCCCGCCTTCAGCGTGAGCGTGGCGAACGTAAACACCGGCGGTCTGCGCGATCTGGAAACCTATGGCGTGGGGACACGCTATGCCTTCGGTCCCGCCACGTTGTGGGGCTTGTGGACCCACACCAAGTTCGAGCCGATCACGGCCGCGTCGTCAAAGCTCGACAACTTCGACGTGGGTGTGCGATACAGCGCGACGCCGGCGTTGACCGCAGGGGTCGGCTATACGTACTCGAAGCTCGACGACCATTTCGAAGGCAAGTGGCAACAGTTCAATGGCGTGCTTGACTATGCCCTGTCCAAGCGGACCGACGTGTACCTGTTGACGATCTACCAGAAGGCCTCGGGTAGCAACGTTATCGCGGGTCGTGTGGTCCCGGTCCAAGCCGAGGTCGGTTCGAGCTCGAGCTTTATCGGCAACTCGGGCGTCGGCGCGGACAGTCAGTTCGTTGCGCGAATCGGTTTGCGCACCAAGTTCTGATCATGCGGTGGGAAAGTCTGTCGAACGCGACAGGGTTTCCCATTGCTTGAGTTCCTGTTCGACAAACGCGTTTTTCTCGCGAATGCGTGCGATGGCGTCGCTGCCCAACTGAAGGCGCAGGGGTGGGTGCTCGGCCGCTACCAGCACAAGCAGCGCCTGCGCCAGCCGCTTGGGGTCTCCGGGCTGCCGACCGCTATAGGCCGCGGCAGAACTGCGGACCTTGCCTGCCGTCTCGGCGTAGTCGGCGACGGTCGTCGGCGATTCGACTACCGATGACGAGTCGAGAAAGTCAGTTCGGAAGAAACCCGGCTCAATGACCGTGACATGGACACCAAGCGGTGTGAGTTCGGCATGCAGGGCCTCGGACAGGCCTTCGACCGCAAACTTCGTCGAGCCATAGATGCCGAATCCCGCTCCCACGCGGTACCCGCCCAGCGACGACACGTTGATGACGTGACCGCTACGTTGCTTGCGCAATTGAGGCAACGCGGCGCGTGTGACATGGAGCAAGCCCATCACATTCGTCTCGAAGATCTGACGGACCTCTTCGGCGCTGGCTTCTTCCACCGCGCCTTTCAATCCGTACCCTGCGTTGTTCACCAGCACGTCGATGCGGCCAAATCGCTTCACCGCTTCTTCGACGGCGCGCTGTGCCGATGACTCGTCGGTGACGTCGAGGTCGATTGCCAGCAAATTCGCTTGCTCACCCAATCGCTCGGAAACGACGGATGACTTCCGCGCGGTCGCGACGACCACATCGCCGTTCGCGAGCGCTGCCGCGGCGATCTCGGCGCCGATACCCCGTGAGGCGCCCGTAATCATCCAGACGCGTTGGATTGCAGAAGAAGTGTCCATATTCAGCTCCGAAATTGTGAGAGACAGTGCGCATGACCATCGATTGAGCGCATCGTACGCAACAGATTCAGTTGGAGAAATGCGATCAGGCTACATTCACTATGTACCGTGGGTTAAAAATGGGGTGAAAAGCGACGGCGATCGTCGACGGCGAGCCGACGAACACTGGGCACAGGCTTTTAGTCAACTGTTCATTATGTTGCCGATGCAGAGAGCCCCCCGCCCGTAGCGAGGAACAGGCTGATGGTCCGGGCATATTGCTGCGTGCGTGCCTGTACCAGACTGAGCTCGGCGAGTTGCTGGAGCCTTTGAGCATCGAGCACCTGAACGATCCCCGCACTGCCCGCGGCGTATCCCAGTCGAGTCAGGCGCAGTGCCGAGCTTGACGAGTCGAGGGCGCGTTGTTCGCTTTGGATTTCGTCGGCAGCGTTGCCCAGTCCATGCAGGTTGTCGGCGACCTGTTCGAATGCGGTCAACACCGTTTGCTGGTATTGCGCGAAGACAATCTGATAGCCATCCTGCGCCGCCCGGCGGCGAGCCGACAAAGCCCCGCCGTGAAAGACCGGTGCGGCCAGCCCGCCGAGCAAACTCCAGGCAGCCCCCGCCGGCCCCGAAAAGAGGCCGTTTTCGGAAACCGCGGCGCTCAGCGTGATGTGCGGGTACATGTCTGCTGTGGCGATGCCGATCTGCGCATTGGCTGCGTGAAGTCGTGCCTCCGCTGCACGGATGTCGGGTCGCGCGCGGACAAGCGCGGACGGCACCGTTAGCGGGATTTCGCGCGGGAGGGTCAGTGCATCGAGGTTGAAGTCAGGGGCAGCCCAGCTCGCCGGCGACTTGCCGACCAGAATCGCCAGCGCATCCCGGGCCACGTCCAATTGCTGATGCAAGGGCGGCAGCAACGTGCGATCGCGATCGAGCTGGCTCTGTGCTGTGGTCACATCCACTCGGGTCGCGACACCCACCGCACATGCCTTGACGACAAGCTCCAGATTCTGCTGATCGGATGCGATCACGCTTTGCACCACGTCGATTTGCGAGCGGATCGAGGCGAGCTGCAAGGCCTCGAGAACGGTGTCTCCCGCCACGCTAAGATGCGCCGCATT
>JAMFSK010000113.1 GCA_026225235.1 Burkholderiales bacterium | reverse complement strand
TGTTCCTTGCGATAGCTCCGCACCGCGGTACCAATCGCCAAAAGATATCCTGCATCGTCGAGTTTGACTGAGACTCTTTGCATGCACTGGATGGTCGAGGTATGATCGCGATCTGGCCACGGTATTTACGACCCATTTCGTCGTCGCAATCAAGCTTTGCAGCGCTTCCTCGCCGATTCGACATGGAATGCCCTTGAGCCCTGATCGAGAATCAGGTTCGTGATGCAACTCGACGCGTTGCAGTTTCACTGCATGTTCAATTGCGACGGTGCGACTGCCCGCACAGGAAAAAACTCCGAGTGATCGTGCACTCTGCTTGATATGGAATACGACGTCGGGTTGGGATTAATGCAAAGGAAGATAGATGTTAGTGACAGACTCAAACTGGGCCGAGTCCCACCCGGTGCGGCGCGAGCTCGCCGGACCCTATCAGGCGTGGCGTTGTGTGGGATGGACGGACGAGGCATTGAACTTCCTAATCGTCGCATCACCGAGCATGCGTGATCGCGACCAACTGCCGGGCGGATGGATCGTTGGTGGCCCCGAGGCGCTTCTTGAAGCGACTTCGGAACTGGAACCTGACGCCTTCGCGGTCTACGTGCTGGAGCGCGCGCTGGATACCGCAAAGGTCGATCTCTGCCAGGTCGTGGGCATCTGGGGGGAGCGGGCAGGCGTTGTGGAGACCTACTGGTACGAAACGACCGCAGGCAAGCTGAAGCCCTGTTCGGGCGCACGGCGTCGCCTCAAGGCGCCGACAGAACTGGTCCGCGAGCTAACCCTGGATGAGTGCGTTGTCTCCCCGCAGATGAACCAGTAGCTGGAACACTAGGCCGCCTTTGCCACTGCAGCTGTGCAATCGCGTTAAACCACATCCGCCGCGCCATTCGCCGGCAAAGCCATCAAGCAGCAGCATGCGCATCCAGATCGCCTCTGACCTTCATCTTGAAATGCTTCATCGCAGGTTCCCGGACCACAACCCGGTCGCAGCAGCACCAGCAGACGTGCTGGTGCTGGCGGGAGACATCGCTTCGCGTGCGGATGCGGTGGACGTCTTTGCCCGCTGGCCTGTCCCTGTCATCTATGTGCATGGCAATCACGAGGCCTACGGCATGCGGTATTCGCTGCTGGCCGACGCCATTCGTGACCGTGCTTCGGGTACGGCCGTGAAGTTTCTCGAGCGCGATGTGCTGGTCATAGGGGATGTCCGGTTTCTCGGCTGCTGCCTCTGGACGGACTACGAGCTATATCGCAACCGGGAGCTCAGCATGCGGATGGCCGGGCAGTTCATGCACGACCATACCGTCATCCGTTCCAGTCCACTTGAGTGGTTCATGCCAACGCACGCGCTGGCCGAGCACGAAAAATCCTTCACCTGGCTCCAGGAACAACTCGTAACGCCGTTCGATGGTCGCACGATAGTGGTCACCCATCACGGCGTGGCGCCGGGGTCGGTGCACCCTCGTTACCGCGATGATCCGGTGAATGCAGGGTTCGTGAGTGACCTCAGGCACGTGCTTGACCTCGCGGATGTATGGATTCACGGCCATGTCCACGACTCTTTTGACTACCGGGTAAGCGGAGCCCGGGTGATCACGAATCCGCGAGGCTACGCGAGAAATCTGAACATGGCGGGCGCGCCGCAGGATCTTAAATGGGAAAATCCCGCCTTCGATCCTGCACTGGTGATCGAGGTCTGAGCGGACAGAGCCGGGTCAAGGACATTTTTGTTGGAATCACAACAGCCTTGATTACCAGACAACGAGTATGAATGGCTGCGCGACGTACATGACACACTCGACAGGCAGCAGATCAAGCTCTTCACATTTCTCGTCGGTCAGCAGGAGTAGCTCGCGCAGAAGACTGCGCTGCAGGTCGCGGGCAAGACCCAGATCGTCGCGCGTCTGATGGTCGAAGATCTCGCGTTCTACGGCATTCGCAATGCTCAGGATGTAGCGACGTGTCTCAATGGCTACGATCAGACTGCATATCCGGAGAGAAGTCACTGGAGCTTCACGCGCTTCTATGTCCCTCAGGCGTTTGATGCCGGTTACAGGCTGGTCAATGATGCCGGTAAACTATGGGAAGCTTTCGAGGCGGCTCACCACAAGGCCAGTCTCCCGGGCCAACTGGAGATCCCGATGGAATCATTCGCGCGCGCTGTCGAGATTGTGCTTAAGGATAGCGAACTTAGAGATGCTCGGGGGTACGGTCCAGAAACCGTGCTGTGGCAGCACGCGGTCAGGCACTGCGGTTATGTCCAGTCACGCCATGCTACCGGACGTGTGCTCGCTTCAGCAGCGTAGAGCAATGACCCTGACGGAACCCCGATTCCCGATCCTGACGCTGGAAGAAGGCAGTTTGACGCCATCGCTGGGCTATCTGTTCGACAGGAAGTGGCTTTACCCGTATGAGTCGCTGATTTCGATCCTGTGGAAATTCGAGAAAGCCAATGCACTATCGGGAAACGTCGTAGCGCGGCTGTTGGGCCCGGATGTCGACCCCTATGAAGGGCTCGTGCCGCGTCTGGGTGTCATCGATATTGATCGGCTGCGTGCGAACCTGCAGGTAATCAGGAGGTCGCTGCGAACGGCATTGATACAGGATGAGGTTCGACCGCGATGGAGCACGTCGTTCCGCTTCTGTCGACTGTGTCTTGGTTATGGCTACCACAGCGTCCTCCATCAGTTCGAGAGTCTGAATGTGTGCCCCGCCCATCACTGTGCTGTGGAGTCGGCATGTCGCCGCTGCAGCCACGAGATACCGTATCGAATTAACGTCCAACTTCTTGAGGCGCAATATCGCTGCGCCAACTGTCTTGCATCGTACCCGAATGTTTACTGGACGCCGTCCCGAGCGCGGCCGATGAAGCCAGGACACTGCAAGGCGTATACGCGTCGGTACATGGATCGCCGGCGAGGGTAATTCCGCTATATCCACGGCGCTTCTGGCTGTTTTCCAATGTGGATCGCGGTGGCCAGTACTCGGCAGCATCGCGCATTGGCCGTCGGTTGATACCGTCACCACTTGCAGCAGTTGACACTTTTAATGCGCTACACGTAAATCCATGATTTTGAACGGTCTTCTGGCGCCGCTTACGCGGATTGACGTTTTTAATTCGGAATCGGTGACAACTTTATTGTGGTCTACGGCTGTGGCGACCGGCGCGCGCCACCCCACCAAATAGAACGCTCTCTTTCGAGTTGGCCAAGGGCGCGGTTACACAATCGGATTGGAGCGCTGCGTTTCCCGCATCGGTCGTCGCTCACATCGCAAGCAAGGTCGGTCCGAGACCGCTACTGATATGCTTTCCTCAGTCAAGGTCCCCACGCAGCGTCATTTGTTTCAAGTCGAATGCAGGTCCCTGAGGAATATTCGCATGCTGCCAAACGTTGTGTTCATACGGAGGCGAACACTATGCGCAAATCACTGACGATGTTTGTACTTCTGACTGGCTTGACCGCTTTATTTATCGCGCCGAGGGCTGTTTTTGCACAAGCTTGCAACCCGGCGCTCGCGGCCGGCTTTCTCTACCAATGCCCCCCGCCAACCCAGGGTCTTTTTGACAACCGAGGCTTTCGGCGTTTCCGCGGAGAAGATGGGTTCCACGACAATCACGGTTTCCACGGCGATGGTGGCGATAACAATTTTGGCAGAGGCGTTCGCCCAAGCGACGGCATGGGACACGGTGGCGGCATGGGACGCGGTGGAGGCACAGGGCATGGCCGTTAGAGTTCACGTAGGCCGTGCACGTGTCCGAGTCAATGGTACGGATGCACGGCCCCAAACTTGCGTGCAAACGCTAGAATTCTTTCGAGACGCAAATTCGTCGCGAGATAACTCGGAAACTATGTCTTCCTTGGCGACATGCACCACGAAGAACACATCTCTCGTTCGGATGCCCGCAAATGACTCAAGAACCCCTACAAGTGCAGGACGCCTCCGTCAGGTAAAAACGGCTTGTCACACCCTCTACCTCCGAGCATCACGCCGCGACGTCGAGGCCCGCTACATGATCATCAACGCCCTCTTAACGCTTCAGGCATTGGCTCCTCGATAGAATTACGCAATCCGCTGCCCACACATTCTCCCGCGTATCTCGCCTCATGAAGATGACTTTGACGCAGCCAGACACAGAAATCTAGCAAGATACCGATAGGACAAAGAGTCGATGCCAAGTCGCAACATGGAGCGGCGCAATGTCGTCGACTATAGAGCTATTGAATTATTACTTGGTGGAATTTGGAATTTCAAATAACCAAAGCGGTCACGAATGTGACATTCAACTGATGTAAGTTTTGTGATGATTTAATTAGAGAATTGTTGATCGCGGGGCCGATTGCGGATAGATGGATATTTTACATTGGTCCGTAGTAGATAGCGTAAGCTGATCTTGGTGATTTAGAAAAAATAACGTAAGGAATACGAACGATATCGGATCGTCACCGCTCGCATGGATCTTTATATTTTGGAGGTGTGAATGATTGCGGAACAAGGAAGCGAAATGTTCGTGGTTGTTGTCAATCATGAAGAGCAATATTCGCTTTGGCCAGAGTACAAGGAAGTCCCTGCTGGCTGGACGCGAGTAGGCGATGCGGCTAGCAAGGAATCGTGCCTTGACCACATCAATACCGTGTGGACCGATATGCGCCCGCTGAGCCTTCGCCTCGCGATGGAAGCGCAAAGCCGGTCTGCCGATGCCGTCGCGGACTGAAAGCTTTCTCTTGAGTAACAAATCGACGTTGTGCGTGCTATGAATTCAAAATTCCCACAATCATTTTTTGATGCAATCTTAACGTTCTGTGTGCTAATTAATATTGGTTTTCAAAAGGCATCAGGTAATGCTTGCGAGGCCGATTCGAATAGTATCGACACCCCTCTGATCGTGATGTAAAAGCTTCCGCTTTTTACATTTTATTTATAGGGAATGTCACTTCGAGTATCAGGCGCCGAATAGAGGTGCAATGGCTCGATGGGTGACTAATCCCGTCATTCTTTTCTTTTTGCGCGGCATGCCGACGACACAAAACTCAATCGTTGTTCCAGGAGAAAACCTGGTTAGCCTGCTTGAGCAACGTGCAGAGCGAACACCCGATGCCATCGCATACACGTTTTTGCAGACGGGCGAGACTGGCGATGAGCAGATTACGCTTAGGCAGCTGTGCGAGCGGGCTCGCCAGATTGCCGCGTACCTGGGGGACAAAGGGGTAGCCGCGAACGATCCGGTTTTGCTGCTCTTTCATCCCGGCATCGACTACATTTGCGCTTTCTTCGGTTGCCAGTATGCCGGCGCCATTCCGGTACCTGCCTATCCTCCGACACACTCGCGGCAGTTCGACCGGTTACAGTCGGTCATCGACGATGCCGCAACGGTATTCGCCTTGATGGGACGAAACGATCGGGACGCCATGAGAGCGATCGACGGGCGCATGGACGGCCTGTCGCTCAAGACCTGGTTAATTGCGGAAGAGGCGCGTGCATACCGTGGTGAGCGCCCCAATACCGATCTCGACGAATCGAGTGTCGCGTTTCTGCAGTACACCTCAGGTTCGACCAGTTCACCCAAAGGGGTGATAGTCACACATGGCAACGTGCTTGCAAACTTGCGACTGATTGCCGAAGTGACGAGGGCGGATGAGCGCGATGTCACGATGTTCTGGTTGCCGCCGTATCACGATTTTGGTTTGATCGGGGGCATTCTAGCGCCACTGGTGATGGGATGTCCCGGCGTGCTGATGGCGCCGTCTTCGTTCCTCCTCAATCCGCTGCGTTGGCTCAAGGCGATCAGCGATTACCGGGCAACCATTACCGGTGCGCCGAATTTCGCCTATGAGCTTTGCGCACGCGTGATTACGCCCGAACAGCGGGCCGCGCTTGACCTGAGTTCGCTGCGCGTCGCGTTCAATGGCGCGGAGCCCATTCGCCACGGCACCGTCGAGCGGTTCACCCAGGCGTTTGCAGCCAGTGGCTTCCGTTCTGAGGCATGGCTCGCTGCCTACGGGCTTGCCGAGTCTACCTTGATGGTGTCGGGACGTTGGGCGCAGACCGCAACAAGCGACGTCGCCTCTCAAACGTTTGCGAAATCGGCGCTTCAGCAGAATCGTGCGATTGCCTTCGACCCCGTCGGCGCGGACAGCGACGATTCGATCCGCCTGGTCAGCGTCGGCCATACACTGCCGGGCCATCAGGTTGTCATCGTCGATCCCGAGACGCTGCGGCGCTGTAAGCAGGGGCAGGTCGGCGAGATCTGGGTGAGCGGTCCCTGCGTAGCCAAGGGGTATTGGAAGCGTCCGGCCGATACGGCGCTGCTGTTCGCAGCGGCAATCGTCGCAGAGTCTGCCGAGGATTGCGAAGTGCGCTACATGCGCACGGGCGATCTGGCTTTTATGCATGACGGTAGCATTTACATCTGCGCACGCCACAAAGACCTGATCATTATCAACGGTCTGAACATCTACCCGCAGGACGTCGAGCTTGCCGCGTTCGGCAGTCATCCGGCACTGCGTGAAGACGGCACGATTGCGTTCGCCATCGAACAGGACGGAACGGAAAAGCTCGTGGTCGTCCAGGAGCTCAACTTTCGCGCTCCGCCGGAAGACCCGATGATCGGGCGCATCGCGGCAGCGGTGTCGGACCGCGTCGGAGTGCCGCCCGACGTGATCGTACTCGTCAAGGCGGGCAAGTTGCCGCGTACCTCTAGTGGCAAGGTACGGCGCCGTCAGTGCCTGCAGGATTTTGTCGACGGCAAGCTGCCCGCGCTCAGGCGATGGGACCGCCCGGGGTCAGCAGGCGCACAGGCTACCGTGGCGCCAGGCGGAGCCAGGCAACAGGCCGAACCCTTAGCTACAGCGAAATCGGCGCCCCGATCGGCGGGCGAAATTGAAGCGTGGCTGTGCAGCGAGTTGGCGGGGCGGGTGGGACTCGACCCCGACAGCGTCGATCCGAGCCAGCCATTCGCGTTTTACGGCCTTGGTTCAATGGCGGCCATGCAGCTTGCCGAAGCCATCGGCAACTGGCTTGGCAGCCCGATTGCGCCAATCGTTTTCTGGAATCACCCAACGATTGCACAACTGGCGCGTCACCTCTCTGGCTCTGACGTCTCCGCGGACGTGGGCACCGACGCATCCCATGGTGCGGCGATCACTGCCGCCCTCAACGAACCCGTTGCGATTGTCGGCATGAGCTGCCGCTTTCCTGGCGCGGAGGATGTCGAGGCGTTCTGGACGCTGCTGGAGGAAGGCCGCGACGCGATCCGCGAGGCGCCGCTCGAGCGTGTTCGGGCCGGCACTTTCGTTGCGTCGCCAGCGAGCTTGCCGGCGACGCGTTGGGGAGGATTTCTCGACGACATCGATCGCTTCGACGCGCAGTTCTTCGGCATTTCACCTCGTGAAGCCGAGAGGATGGACCCGCAACAGCGACTCGTGATGGAAGGCGCGTGGCACGCGCTCGAGAACGCAGGTATCGCGCCTTCAAGTCTTGCCGGTTCAACAGCGGGTGTGTTCGTCGGTATTTCGACGCATGATTACGAGAAGCATCAGGCCCATGCCGTCGAGGGCCTGAACGTGTATTCGGCGACCGGCAGCGCGTCCTGCATTGCCGCGAACCGACTGTCGTACCTGCTGGACCTGCGAGGTCCGAGCGTCGCGATAGACACGGCCTGTTCGTCCTCGCTGGTTGCGGTACACACGGCTTGTCAAAGCTTGCGTAACGGCGAGTCCATCGTCGCGCTTGCGGGCGGTGTCAACCTGATCCTGGCGACGGAATCGGGCCAGCCATTCGCCAATGCCGGGATGCTCGCACCCGATGGCCGCTGCAAGACGTTCGACGCAGGCGCCAATGGCTACGTGCGCGGCGAAGGCTGCGGAATGATCGTGCTCAAGCGGCTCAGCGATGCGCAGCGTGACGGCGACACGATTCGCGCGGTCATCGCCGGCTCCGCTGTCATGCAGGACGGTCGAAGCAACGGCCTTGTCGCTCCGAACGGTGAAGCCCAGGTGGAGGTCATCCGCGAGGCGCTCCGGCGGGCCGGTGTCGCGCAGGGTCAGATCGGCTACATCGAAGCGCATGGCACGGGTACGGTACTAGGCGATCCGATCGAATTGAGCGCACTCAAGAGCGTCTTCGCCAGTGATCCTGCTAACGGCAGTCCGTGCGCCGTCGGATCGGTCAAGACGAACATGGGCCATCTCGAGGCTGCCGCTGGTATAGCCGGCCTTATCAAGGCGGTGCTTGCGATCGAACACAGGAAGATCCCCAGGCATCTGCATTTGCACACCCCGAATCCGCATTGCTCTCTGGATGGCACACGCCTTGCCGTTCCCGTGGGCCAACTGGATTGGCCTGCCGACGGGGGTGAATCACCGCGGCGCTATGCAGGCGTCAGCTCGTTCGGCTTTGGCGGCACGCTCGCCCATGTGGTGATAACAGAAACGCCGGGAGTAGTCCGCCCGACGCATGCATGGCCTGCGGAACTGCTGATGCTGTCGGCTCAAACCGAGCGCGCTCTCGATGAAATGACGGTGCAGGTCGCTGCGGGGATAGCGGCGGAACCGCATCTCACGCTGGCCGATGTCGCTTACACGCTCCAGATGGGACGCAACGCGTTCGGCTGGCGGCGCATCCTCGTAAGCACCAGTCGCGAGGACGCGGTGGCGGCGCTGACCTCTGCCGCGACGCTCCCTGCACAGCGCGTGATCACGGCTCAGTTGCGCGGCCGCACAGGTGCTGAAGTGGCATTTATGTTTCCTGGCCAGGGCGCACAAAAGCTCCGTATGGCGCAGGTGCTCTACGTGCATGTCGACGTGTTTCGCTCGATCGTCGACGACTGCTCCCAGCGGCTGCGCGAACCCCTTGGTTTTGATCTTGTGTCGCTGCTCTATCCGCCGGAGCAGGACAACGACGAAGCCATCCAGCATGCGTTGAACGCCACTCAGGTGGCCCAGCCGGCGCTGTTCGTCATTGAGTACGCTCTGGCGCGTCTGTTGATGGAACTCGGCGTGCGGCCGTCTGCGATGCTCGGACATAGTGTCGGGGAGTATGTCGCTGCCTGTCTTGCAGGCGTCTTCTCGCTAGACGATGCGCTGGCGCTGGTGGCAGCACGCGGTGCACTGATGCAAGCTCTGTCCCCGGGCGCGATGCTCGCGGTGCCGCTCGACGAGGCATCGCTTTCCGCGCACCTTGACGATGACATTTCGCTCGCAGCTGTCAACGCGGCGCAGCGCTGCGTCGTCTCGGGTGCGCAAACGGCGATCGTCGCACTCGAGCAGCGACTCGCCGCGCTCGGCGTCATATGCCGGCGGCTTGCGACCTCGCATGCGTTTCACTCGCACATGATGGAGCCGGCGCTTGCTGCTTTCGCCGCGCGGGTCGCCGCGATCACGCTTCACGCGCCTTCGATCCCGTTTGTCTCCAATGTTTCCGGCACGTGGATCAGCGACGCCGAGGCAACCGATCCTGCTTACTGGGCGCGCCATTTGCGTGCGACGGTGCGATTCTCCGCGGGCTTGGAAACGCTATTTGCGCGCGAAGGCCTCACGCTCGTCGAAGTGGGTCCGGGACAGACGCTCTGCTCGTTCGCTCGCCTGCATGGTTCTTTCGCTGACAGGCACAACGCGCATGAGCTTGTCCAAAGCTTCCTTCCTACGCTGAGCCGGGAAGGGCAGCCCTCGAACGATCTCGGCGTCCTGCTCAACACAGTCGGTTGCCTGTGGCTCGCCGGTCATGACATCGACTGGCGGGTTGTACATGGGACCGAGCCTCGCCGGCGTGTGTCTCTGCCGAGGTATCCGTTCCAGCGTGAACGCCATTGGCTGGACCTTCCGGGCGATGGCCTGGAAACACGCGGCGCCATCCAGAGTCCCGCGCGAGTTATCGGCCTTGAAACCCATACTGAAGAGCACAACACCATGTCAGTCGCTCAGTCCGCCGCGATCGATCGCAAGAACGGGATCGAAGTGTCTTTGCGCAGCCTCGTGGCGAGGTTGCTGCGTACCGATGCCGAGCGCGTCGATGCGCATGCGCCGTTGCTCGAACTCGGTGCTGATTCTCTCGTACTGGTTCAGGCGATTCGTGAGATCGAACAGGCTTATGGTGTTGTCCTCACGATCCAGCAGCTCTTTGAAAGCTTGCCGACGATCGCGTCGATTGCGGCTTATCTTGATGCTCAACAACCGGCCGAAGTTGTGCAAGCTGGGTATGGCGGGGCGGGTGGGACGGCGGTCACGAGGCCGGCGACCGAGGGTACCCATGAGTCGCTACTCCAGCGTACGGCGGAGCCGAGCGCCGCGCCGGTTGTCGGGTCGGTTGTTGTGCCACTGAAGGTGGGCGAAGCCGTGCAGACCAGCACGCGACAGTTCACGACTTCGCTCCCGACGAGCGTCGGGGAATCGACACCAACCTCCGCATCGCTGCTTGAGCGTGTGATGAGTCAGCAGCTCGACGCGTTTTCTCGCCTGACCGGGCAACAGCTTGCGATGCTGGGCGGCGCTTCCGGTGCAGACCTTCAGGGCGTCCGTGCGCAAAGCGAGCCGGCCCAGGCACAACCGGCGGCACCCGCAGTCGGCAACGCTGCCGCAGCCCACCCGCTGGCGGCGCCGCCTGCGAACGTATCCAGCAAGCCTGCTTACGTGCCCTACCAGCCCGCCCACGTGACGACCAGAGCGGATGTATACGGCATGATGACGCCGCAGCAGCGCGCGTACCTCGATCAGTTCGCAGCGCGCTATATCGAGCGCACGCGCGGCTCAAAGGCGCTGGCGCAACGCTACCGCCCGGTGCTGTCGGATAACCGTGCGTCGGCCGGCTTTCGCTTTTCCATCAAGGAACTGTTGTATCCGATCGTCAGCCAGCGCTCGGAAGGCGCACGCATCTGGGACGTGGACGGTAACGAGTACATCGACCTGACGATGGGGTTCGGCGTCAATCTGTTCGGTCATCGGCCTGCGTTCATCGTGGAGGCGCTTGAAAAACAGTTGCGCACCGGGTTCGAGTTAGGTCCGCAGACGCAACTGGCGGGCGAGGTGGCCGATCTTGTGCGCAAGCTGACGGGCATGGAACGGGTGACGTTCTCGAACTCAGGCACCGAGGCGGTCATGCTCGCGCTACGCCTTGCCCGAACGGTCTCGGGGCGCAAGAAGGTCGGCATGTTCGCGGGCGCATTCCATGGCTGGGGCGACGATACGCTCGCCGAGGCCGATCCGCGTGGCGGCACGGTCGCCATGGCGCCCGGGGTGCAACCGGGCGCTGCAGCGAACACGCTGGTATTCGAGTACGGCTCGTCGGAGACGCTGGATCTGATCCGCCAACATGCGGGGGAACTGGCAGCGGTGCTGGTCGAGCCGGTGCAGAGCCGGCGTCCGGACATGCAGCCGCGAGCGTTCCTGCAAGCGTTGCGGGCGGTTACGCGCGAGCATGGCATCGCACTGATCTTCGACGAGATGATCACGGGCTTTCGCCTGCATCCGGGTGGAGCACAGGCGTGGTTTAACGTGCGCGCGGACCTCGTTACGTACGGCAAGATAGTGGGTGGCGGCATGCCTGCCGGCATCGTCGCCGGGTCAGCCTTGTATCTTGATGCCGTCGACGGTGGACAGTGGGAGTACGGCAACAGATCTTTCCCGCAGACCACCATCACGTTCTTCGCCGGCACGTTTTGCAAGCATCCACTGATGCTCGCCGCTGCGCGCGCAGTGCTGACGAAACTCGTCGAAGAAGGCCCTCAACTCCAGGAACAACTGAATGCCCGCACCTCGCGGCTGGTGGGCGATCTGAACGCGGTGTTCGAGGCCGCGCGCGTGCCGGTGCGGGCAGTCAATTGCGGCTCGCTGTTCCGCCTCGATACCGCGGTCAACATCGATCTGCTGTTCTATCACCTGCTTGAGCGCG
Organism: Burkholderiales bacterium; assembly: GCA_026225235.1. Lineage (GTDB taxonomy): Bacteria > Pseudomonadota > Gammaproteobacteria > Burkholderiales > Burkholderiaceae > Pararobbsia. Next base: position 3,030 of record JAMFSK010000113.1, on the reverse strand, counting down.
GTCTGTACATCTGGGAAGGCCGCAACATGTTCCTGTCGACCGCGCATAGCGATGCCGATGTGGCGCGGATCGTCGAGATCTTTTCGGCGAGTATCCAGGCATTGCGCGAGGGTGGCTTTTTCCCGGACCCGACGCCCGGCGGTGGCGGTGGAACTCGCCCCGATCGCCGGCCGCTGTCGAGTCCAGAGGGTCATGCCGCGGTGGCGCTCGAGGCAGCGCCTGCCAGGTCAGCCGCGCTCGCGGCAAGCCGGCCCGAAACAGGGGTTTTCGCGAAGGCCTCGGTGACTACCGGGGCAATACCTGACGTTTCGTCGATACCAGTCGGAGCCGGCGGAAAGATCCGCTTCAGCTTGTCCTTCTTCGGCCTTTACGGTGCGCAGTATGAGGAAAGCAAGTATCGGCTGGTGATCGAGGCTGCCCGCTATGCCGACCAGCACGGCTTCCATGCGGTATGGTTGCCCGAGCGGCATTTCCACGAATTCGGAGGATTGTCGCCGAACCCTGCTGTGCTTGCAGCCGCGCTCGCGCGCGAGACCTCGAGAATCGGGCTACGGGCGGGCAGTGTCGTGCTGCCGCTGCATCATCCGGTGCGCGTGGCCGAAGAATGGTCGATGGTCGACAACCTGTCGTCGGGCCGGGTCGGTATCGCTTGTGCATCGGGTTGGCATCCTAACGATTTCGTTTTGGCGCCGGAAGCGTTCGGCAATCATCGTGAGCTGACGTTCGAGCGCCTCGAGCAGGTTAAGGCACTCTGGCGCGGCGACGCGCTGCAAGTGCGCGACGGCGCTTCGCACGACGTCGAGGTCAAACTGTTTCCGATGCCGCGCCAGGCGAACCTGCCGGTATGGATCACGATCGTCGGTAATCCCGATACCTATCGGCGTGCCGGCGAATGCTGCGCCGGGGTGCTCACGAACCTGATGGGGCAGTCGATCGAGGAACTGGAGCGCAATATCCGGATATATCGAAGCGCCCTCCAGCAGCATGGCCACGATCCCGCTGCGGGGCAGGTGACTGTCCTGCTGCATACATTCGTCGGCTCCGATATCGCAGAGGCTCGTACGCGGGCTCGCGAGCCCTTCATACGCTATCTGAAAGCGTCGATCGGCCTTTTCCAGAACATGGTGAAGAGTCTGGGGATAGATGTCGATGTCCAGTCACTGAGCGAGCAGGATCGCGAGTACTTGCTGGCTCGCGCTTATGAGCGTTATGCCGAGTCCAGTGCCCTGATAGGGAATCCTGATAGCTGCCTTGAAATCGTCCGCGAGCTTCAGACAATCGGCGTCAACGAGATCGGTTGCTTCATCGACTTCGGCATCGATGAGGCAACCGTTCTTGCGCATCTCGACAGTCTCGATGCATTGAAGGAGGCGAGCGCCGCCGAAACCTTCGCCAACCTGGACAACGTGCCGGAGCAGACAGACGTGTTGTCGATCGATATGCCTGGTGTTGAGCTGACGGAAGCACAACAGGGTATGTGGTTCGAATCCCAGTACGACGATGCCGCGTCGCTCGCCTATCAGACGACGAGCGCTGTGCGCCTCGCCGGCGGGCTTGATCTTCGCGCGCTGGAGCAGGCGTTTCAGACCGTGGTCGATCGCCACTCAGTGCTTCGCACGGTATTCGCCGAGGACGGCGCGACGCAATATGTGTTGCCAGGGCGCCCTTTCGATTTGCCGCTGGTCGACTTCTCGGGCAGCGTGGACGCGTCGTCGGAGGTGGATGCCTGGCTTGTCGCCAACAACCACAGAAAGATGGATCTCGTGCGCGGACCGCTGATGTCCGCGACGCTCTTGCGGGTTGCGCACGATGAGCACTTGCTGGCTCTGAGCTTCCATCATCTGGTGGCCGACGGGCTGTCGCAGGAGTTGCTCCTGCAGGAACTGGCAGAGTGTTACAGCGGTGCGCGCACGTGCAAGGCGCCGGTGCTTCCGGATGCCGTGCCTTTTAGCGCGTATGTCGAGGAGCAGCGGGCTTATCTGCAAAGCGAGCGCTTCAGCAAGGACGAAGCTTATTGGTTAGGGCAGTTCGACGGCGATTTGCCGCAACCGTTGACGCTGCCTGGTCGTGGAGCGGCCCGCGGCAGGTTGACGAGCAATGCGCATCTGCAGCACATCGCGATTCCCTCGGAACAATACGTGCAGTTGCAGGCGTTGAGTCGCAAATACGGGGTCACGCTGTTCATGACAGTGTGTGCCAGCGTAGCGGTGTTGTTACACCGGCTGTCGAACCAGCAGGACTTCGTAATGGGCGTGCCGATGCTTGCCGGTCGCGCCAATGCGGGTGGCTCCACGCTGCTGGGCTACACCCTTAACCTGGCGGCGTTGCGTTGCAGGCTGACGGGCGATCCGAGCTTTGCCGCCTATCTTGCGGACATCAGGCACTCTCTTGTCAGTGCCTATTCGCATGCCGATTACCCGTTCGGGCAGTTATTGCGAAAACTGAATCTGCCTCCCGATCCGAACAGGCGGCCACTGGCGTCCGTGTTGTTCAACCTGAACCGTGCGCTGTCTCTGCCCGAATTCGATGGATTGACGGGCGATCTGCTCGCGAGCCCGGTGAGTTTCGGCGCGCATGAGTTGATGGTCGACGTGATCCAGTTGCCGGATCGGCTCGACATCAAGTTCCAGTACAACACCGATCTGTTCGCGCCCGAGGATATCGAGCGGATCCTCGGGCGGTTCAGGCGGCTGTTGGCGGGGATCGTCGCGGAACCGGGCGCACGGATCAGCGCGCTGCCGATGCTCGATGGGGCGGAACGGGACGACGTGCTGCGCGGCTGGCAAGGGCGGGCGGTTGCCGCCGAGACCGGGATGACATTGCACGGCATGTTCGAGGCGCAGGTGGCGATCACGCCGGATGCGCAGGCGCTGGCGTTCGGTGATGTAGAGATGAGCTATCGGGAGCTGGACGAAGCGGCGAACCGTCTGGCGCATTACCTGCGAAGCCAGGGGGTGGGCGCCGAGGTGCGCGTCGGTCTGTGCCTGGAGCGTTCGCTGGAGATGGTGGTGGCGCTGCTGGGGGTGCTGA
>JAMFSK010000112.1 GCA_026225235.1 Burkholderiales bacterium | reverse complement strand
CGTGCGAGGTTGCGCACTGCCGCCTTGCTCGCGCTGTAGGCGCTCATTCCCGGGGCACCCGTGGTGCCGGCGCTCGATCCGGTCAAGATTATCGAACCGCCCTCGCCCATCAGCGGTAGCGCCTTCTGGACCGTGAAGATCGTACCCTTCACATTGGTGTCAAAGTGTTCGTCAATGTGCTCGGCGGTGATCTTGCCGAGCGCAGCCTGGCTTCCCGCCCCGGCATTGGCGAAGACGATGTCGAGGGTTCCGCGCTCGGCCTTCACCGCCGCATAGAGTCGGTCAAGGTCGACCTCGTTCGAAACCGAGCCCTTTACCGCGCGGGCATTGGAGCCGAGGTCGGCCACAACGGCGTCGAGCGCTTCTTGTCGGCGGCCGAAGATGAAGACGAAGGCGCCCTCCTCGATGAAGCGCTTTGCTGTGGCGCGGCCGATGCCGGTAGCGCCGCCGGTGATGACAGCGGTCTTTCCATTGAGTCTAGTCATGTTGTGCATAAGTCCTTGACGTTGTGCAGAAGCAGGGAACTGCTTGCTTGTGGACAGTATGCAAGTCTGCTAACCTGAGGACAAGTATGCACCTTTTGGTAACCATAAGATGGCTGACTGTTCTGAAAATTGCGGTGGCCGCTACTCCTACGGGCTCGCGGCCACGCTCAGCATCATCTCGGGCAAGTGGAAGCCCCTGATCCTGTACTTCCTGCTCGACGGCCCGAAGCGCTACGGCGAACTCAAACGCAACGTCCATGGCGTCAGCGCCAAGGTGCTGATCCAGCAATTGAAGGAACTAGAGGGCGATCACGTGCTGGTGCGGACCGACTATAAGGAGGTGCCACCGCGCGTGGACTACGCGCTTACCCCGCTCGGCCGCAGTCTGGCCGACAAGATTGTCCCGCTGTGCACCTGGGGAACCGAGAACATGGCAGAAATGGTGAACATTCTCGTGGAGCGCAACAGTTTGGCTTAGCAGGATGCTGAAGAACCGCTGAGTCGGACGCCCTCTCCATTCGTCGGAGGGCGGCAGGTCGAATGCTTTCGATCAGACTGCCCGCACGAGATCAACAAAGCGCGTCCGCCAGAATCGCTCCCACCCCGCGATCTACTCGACGCCAATTTACAAAGACCCACGCGCCTTACTGCGCCTCGAGCTGCTCGATTCTTCGGGGCTGGAGGCCGCGACAAACGTCACCGCGTTTCACACAAATGACATCTGTCGACCGTACAGGTTCTTTAGACTTGGGGGCATAGAGATCCTGCGAGTCCTTCCGACAAGTCGACCCACTGATCGAAGGCCTGACCGACCGCCGCCGCAAGACACTTGCGAGCGTCCTCCCTTCCGATCTATCTCGAACCGCCTATACACATGAACTTGCCCGCCATCACCTACGGCGCCGACAACTCGGGCCTGGTATGTGGTTTCCGTTTTTCGCCGAATGAACCTGGCATCCCTGTAGATGCGGACTCCGCGATCGAATCGCTGGCCCGGATCGCGGAGACACCGGGGCGCCCCGGCACCGGTGAGTTTCTCTGGTTGCACTTCAACCTCGCGCACGTAACTAGTCAACGCTGGATGCGTGCACACCTGGATCTGCCGGAGAGTTTCTTCGAGGCCTTGCACGAAGGGTCGCACTCGACGCGCATCGAACATCTGCAGGGCGCCTTGCTGGCAGTCGTCAATGATGTGATGTTCGACTTCGAAAAAGCGCCTTCGGAGATCGCCACGCTCTGGGTATGTACACGCGAGCGGATCATGGTAACCGCGCGCCTCCGACATCTGAGATCAATTGACAGATTGCGTGCAGCGGTACGTGAAGACGAGGTCTTCGACACACCGGCGGAGCTGTTGATGCATTTGGTGCGCGATCAGGCTGACCTGCTGGTGCAGATCGTGCGGGATAACAGCATCGAGATAGACCGGATCGAAGACCAGTTTCTGTCCCAAAGAAACTTTGAGACCCGGCGCGATCTAGGTGCGGTTCGCCGCGTGCTTGTTCGCCTGCAGAGACTTTTGGCACCGGAGCCTGGCTCTATCTTCCGGCTGCTAGCGCGGCCGCCCGCATGGCTGACCACAAGCGATCTCCAGAGCCTGCGAGACACGACCGAAGAGTTCACGTTGGTCTTGGGCGATCTGGCAGGACTGGCTGAGCGAATCAAGCTGCTGCAAGAAGAGATCGCTGCGCGAATGAACGAGCAGACCAACCGCACGCTTTTCACTTTAACGATCGTGACCGTGCTGGCCCTGCCGATCAACATCATCGCCGGCCTGTTCGGCATGAACGTAGGTGGCATTCCATTGGCTGAAAACCGTCACGGCTTCTGGGTGATGGTGCTACTGGTCATGGGGTTCACCGGGCTTGCGGGATGGTGGGGATTCCGGCGACGGGGGGGGCGTTGATCACGTGTGCTCACGGCCGCCGCAGATGAACGAATATCTGAACAACGAAATATCTAACGGATGAACGGCTCTAGTTCAACAGCCGATTCAGCAATCCGCTCATTCAAAAATCGAATCGTACATTTCTAACGCTCGCGTCCGGCGGCCGGGTCGCCAATGAAATCGTCCCCGACAAAGCGCCTCAACAAACCTGAAACAAACTTTCGCGTGTCACGACCGGGTCATACCACTGCGAATAATCGGGTGTGCCGGATCGCCAACGCGCACGCAGGTCCGGGCCGTTCCCGGTGCCCTCCCCGGCGCCCGCTACACATGTCATGCGCATGCCCGTTTCCCCCAGAACGAGAACACACGATATGTCGAACAAGCACACTCCCGATGCAGCACAAGCCGAGTCGAACGCGGCGGTCTCACGCCGCAACTTCCTGAAGATCGCCGGAGCGTCTGGCCTGGCCTCGGCCGCCGGCACGCTCACGGCCAATCGCGCAGCGGCTGCCACGCCGGACGGCACGCCCGAGCAGATCCACCTGACCTTTGGCGACGATCCCCGCACCGAGATGTTCATCTCGTGGGCCTCACTCGCGCAAGCAAGCAACCCGCGCGTACTCATTTCGACAGGCCGCGAGCGCAAGGTACCCGTACACGCGGTTCAGCGCACCTACACCGACGGCCTCAACGGTGAAACCGTCTTCACCTATCACGCGTGCCTGAGCGACCTGCACCCAGGCACGACCTACACGTACGAGGTCACCGCAGACAACGACAGCCACTCGGGCAATCCGTTCACCGCGACGTTCGCGACGGCACCGAGCGGTCACGCGCCGTTTCGCTTTACGAGCTATGGCGACCTCGCCACGCCAAACACGAACTGGGTTCTGTCGTCGCCACAAAGCAAGTTCGCGGTCGCTGCCGTCGAACAGTTTCAGCCGCTGTTCCACTTGCTCAACGGCGACTTGTGCTACGCGAACCTGAATCCGACGCAACAGCCCGAGGTCTGGCGCGACTTCGGTAACAACGCGCAAACCTCCGCTGCGAACCGCGCATGGATGCCCTGCCCGGGCAACCATGAACTCGAATTTCACAATGGTCCGCAAGGGCTCAATTCGTACCTCACGCGCTATTCGCTGCCCGACAACGGCACGCGCTTTCCGGGCCGCTGGTATAGCTTCCGCGTGAGCTCGGTGCTGTTTGTCTCGCTCGATGCCGATGACGTCATCTATCAAGACGGTGCGGCCTTCGTCGCGGGTCCCGCCCCACTCGTCCCGGCAGCATCGACCGGCAATGGTCCGATCGAGCCGGGCACGTCGCTTTACGTGCGCGGCTACAGCAACGGTGAACAAACACGCTGGCTCGAGCAGACACTGCGCCGTGCATCAGAAGAATCGGGTATCGACTGGATCATTGTCCAAATGCACCAGGACGCGCTGACGTCGTCGAAGACGGGCAACGGCTCTGACAAGGGCATTCGCGAAGCGTGGCTGCCGCTGTTCGATCGCTACGGCGTCGACCTCGTCGTCTGCGGACACGACCACGACTACGAGCGCAGCTTCCCGGTGCGCGGTTGCAATCACCACACGGGTGTCGACGCGACGACGGGGCAGCCTGTCGACACGCTGCAACCGCGTCCGGTCACGACCTCGCATCCGTCAAATAACACATACGACACGAGTCACGGCACGATCCACCTGATCCTTGGCGGCGGTGGCACGAGCGCACCGCTCGATGTCTACGGTGTCGATGCAGGCGATGGGCTGCCGCAGGCGAAGATCTTTACCAAGCCGAACCGTCCGATCCCGGGTGCAACGGCCGGCACGTTTGTGCGTAATGCTGCCGATGCCCTTGAAGATGCCATCTGGTCGGCGCAGCGCGACACCGGCACGGGGTACGGCATCGGTGTGTTCGACGTTGATCCCGGTGAACCCGGTGGTTCGACGAAGATCACGATGAACTACTACCATGCGCCGGGCGCCGATACGACGCCGACCCCTGACTATCAACTATTCGAAACGATCGTTCTCGAGAAGCGTCGCTAGTTCGGACCGTGGTCCGGCGATCACTCGCCGCAGCGATTGCGATCGATACACCGCTCATCCGATTCATCGTATTCGGCTGAGCGGCTTTTATTTGCATGAGAAATCTTCCGACGTTTCCTGTGGCTTCGATCGTGCGCTACGAATCGACAAGGCAAGATAATTGCTACCGCTCTAGCAGCGAGAATGGATCTGTAAGTGTCCGATTAGAGAGATGTATTGTCCGAGCCCTCGGGTCGACATGTGTTCTGCAACCCTTATCATCGAGGTGCGATTCGTTTCGCCCTTCAAACGGGTGTTGCGCATGCGTGATATCGACACAATTTTTCCCCGGAGCCCTCTATGCGTAAGTCATTCATCGGCTGTGCTGTTGCCGTCTCGATGCTGTCCCTCACCGGGATGGCTGCCGCTGCGACCGTATCGCAACCTGACATGGACGCCACGTTGCGCTCGCTCGAGACTGCCAAGCACCAAATCGAGCTCGCCGACAAAACACCGGATAAGGACCATCACGCAGAAAATGCATCACGCCTGATCCTCCAGGCCATTGATGAAGTTCGCGCCAGCATTGCGTCGCGTAACGCCGCGGGTCAATAAGACTGCGGGATGCATCGAGCGCCCGTGGAGGGCGCTCGATGTGCACTTTACGGCGTGAATGCCTTAGCAGATGCGAGGCATTGGCTCGCCGCTCAACCAGTCGACAACGCGCCTTCCACCGACCCGCGTGTTCATCTGAATAAAACTATTCGCGTCCTCGGTCACAGAGCCGATGCATGCAGCATCACGACCCAGCGGATGCGCCCGCATCGCGCTCAACACGGCGGATGCCGCTTCCGGTGCAACAATGGCCACCAGCTTGCCCTCATTGGCAATATAGAGCGGATCCAGACCAAGCAACTCGCAGGCGGCGTCCACCTGCGGAAGTATGGGAATGGCCCCCTCCTCCAGCATCATGCCGACGCCGGATTGCCGGGCGATTTCATTGAGTGTGGTGCCGAGACCCCCGCGTGTGGGGTCACGCAGTACATGAACGGTGCCCACGGGTGCAACAGCCAACATCGCAGCAACGAGTCCATGCAGCGCAGCGGTGTCGGACTCGATCGTGGTTTCGAATTCCAGCGATGCGCGCAGCGACAACACTGCAACGCCGTGGTCTCCGATCGTGCCCGATAACAACACCACATCGCCGGGTCGGGCACACGCACCGCCGATCGACTGACCATCGGGCACGACACCGACACCGGTCGTGGTGATGAACACACCATCGCCCTTCCCTTGCTCGACGACCTTGGTATCGCCCGTAACGATCGGCACACCCGCTTCCTGCGCGGCATGGCCCATCGACACCACGATCCGTTTCAGATCTGACAGCAGCAACCCTTCTTCGAGAATAAAACTCGCACTCAGATAGAGCGGTGTCGCGCCTAACATCGCCACGTCATTCAGCGTGCCGTGCACCGCCAGGCAGCCGATGTCACCGCCCGGAAAAAACAGCGGCGAAATGACATGTGCATCAGTGGCCATCACGAGACGTGCGCCCGCAGGAATTGGCATGGAGGCCGCGTCATTGCCCTGCCGCAGGAACGGGTTGTCGAACGCGCTGACAAAAACTTCCTCGATCAGCTGCATCGACAGGCGTCCACCGGCACCGTGATTCATATCGACACGTCCGCGCTTCAAATCGAGCGGACGTGCGTAGTGTCGTTTCGGCGCAGTCATGAGCCGGCAATCCGACCGCAAGTGACGTCATGCGGTTCTTTGTACCTCATGCTGTCACCACGGGAATGTCTCGAAACCGACCATAAGCGTAGTGCGCTGCGCATGAACCCTCACTCGACACCATACATGAGCCCATAGGGTTGTCCGGCGTGCAAACGGTGCCGAACAGCTTGCAGTCGGTAGGCTTTCTGACGCCACGCAAGATCGCACCGCACTCGCACTGTTTATGATCCGGCACAGGACGGTAATTCAGCTCAAAGCGCTGCTCGGCATCGAACATCCTGTATTCCGGGCGAATCTTCAGCGCGCTCATAGGCACTTCACCCAATCCGCGCCACTCGAATGAGGTGCGCACGTCGAACACATCTTCCATCACCGTCTGAGCGAACACATTGCCCTTGCGGTTCACTGCACGCGTGAACTGATTTTCGACCTCGGCGCGGCCGCTGTTAACCTGCCGGATCAACATCAGGACAGCCTGCATGACATCCAGAGGCTCGAACCCCGCGATCACCACCGGCTTACGATGCTTCCTGGCAAAACCTTCGTACGGTTCCGAGCCGATGACGATGCTCACGTGGGCGGGTCCCACGAAGCCGTCGAGGTCGACACTGCCATACTCCCCCGCCTCCGGTGATTCGAGGACGTGGGCAATCGCCGCAGGAGTCAACACATGGCAGCAGAGTACGCTGAAGTTCGTCAGCCCTTCTCGTGCTGCTTGCTGGATCGCCAGTGCGGTAGGAGGCGTAGTAGTCTCGAAGCCGATAGCAAGAAACACGACTTCGCGCTCCGGGTGGTCGGCCGCGAGTTTCAGGGCGTCCAGCGGTGAATAGACCACTCGAACATCGGCGCCCATGGCTTTGGCTCGGATCAACGAAAGGTTGTCTGACGCCGGCACCCGCATGACGTCGCCGTAGGTGCATAGCATCACACCTGCGTCCAGGGCTAGGCGCAGGCCCATGTCAATGCGCCCGACCGGCAGAACGCATACTGGGCAGCCAGGACCGTGAATCATCCGTACGTTCGGTGGTAGCAGATCGGCGACCCCGTAGCGCGCGATGGCATGCGTGTGACCGCCACAGAATTCCATGAAGCTGTAGTGCCGCGAGGGTTCGACTTCCCCCTCCATGTTTGCGGCAATCTTGCTTGCCAACGCATGATCGCGGAATTCGTCGATGTACTTCATGGCGCGAGCTCTCCGAAAAGCTTGAGCGTGGCTTCGGCCTCTTCGGTATCCAGCACTCCGATCGCGTAGCCTACGTGGACAATGACGTAGTCGCCGATGCGAACCTCGGGAACCAGCGCCATCGAGATCTTTTTGCGCACACCGCCGAGGTCTACGGTTCCCATACCGACGCCCCAAAGGGTGACGACTTGGGCAGGCAGGGCAAGGCACATGGTCAGATCCCCGCGAATGTTTCAACTGGTTGTTCGGCGCGGACCGTGCAAGCGGCCACCCACGCTTGCCCCAGGGCAAGGCCGGCATCGCCGCAACCCGAAGCTTGCGGACGCAACACGACCAGACCGGCAGCGCGCAGTGCGGAACTCAGATGGTCGCTCAATACCTGATTCAGAAAACAACCGCCGCCTAACACGATCGTCGACGTGCCGTGCTCGCGCGCGGCCGCGATCGCGCTGTGCGCGAGGCCGTTGGCAAGACCCATATGAAAGAGCGCTGCACCACGAGCGATGGCCTCCTCGCCCTGCCCGGCCATTTCAAACAATGGATCGATCAACGGCCCTATTTCCAGCGATGTCCAAGGGAAGTCAAACTCGGGGTGGGCCTGCATCCATCTGAGTGCCTCGGCTTCCAAAGCGATGGCGGCTTCGGCCTCGCTGCGCTGGCGCACGCAGAGCCCGAGCGCGCCGGCGGCCGCGTCGAACCATCGACCGGCACTCGTGGTGGCCGGACTGTTGATCTGGCGCGCCATCATGCTATGCACAAGATGGGCAGCATGCGAACCCACGACAGGACCCAATCTCCCTTCAATCTCATCACCGCGGCCCAGACCAAACAGCGCGGCCGCGGCCATACGCCAAGGCTCGCGCGCCGCTGCGTCGCCGCCTGGCAACAGGATGGGTGCCAGATGATCCAGGCGGCGCCAGCGATGAGCGTCAGTGCCCGAGTCGACCCATAGGAGCTCGCCGCCCCAGGCATCGCCTTCATCACCGAGGCCAATACCGTCCAGAGCAATACCGATGACCGGCCCAGCCATGGCTTGTTCAGCTTGAACCACGGCAATGTGCGCATGATGATGCTGGACCGCAATCGCCGGAACACCCAGGCGCTCGGCTAACGCCTGCGCAATATCGGTACTGTGGAAGTCCGGGTGCAGATCGTGTGCCACAGCGTCGAGCGTCCCGGATGCCTCACGCAGCAACTGCTCGACGGAGTCGTCAAGTGCTTCACGACTTGTGGCATCGACGAGATCGCCGTGCGAAGCGGACCACAGAAGGCGCTCGCCATCGATCAGGCAGGCCCGGTTCTTAAGATAGGCGCCACACGCCAGCACGCGAGCGGGGGCGGCTCCCGGCAAGGTGGCCTGGGTGATCACGATGTCCGGCCTGCCGCATCCGGCTGCCGGGGCGTGGTGGCGGTCACGGGGTCATGGGCTGGCCGCCCTGCATTGACCTGTCGATACCCGGACGCGACCGTTGGCGGCAGCAGCCAGTCGAGCCATTCATCCATACCATCACCTCGCGTGGCCGAAACGAGCAGCACTTCGATATGAGCGTTCACCCGCCGAGCGTACTCGATGCAGCGCGTCACATTGAAGAGGACGTGTGGCATCAAGTCGATCTTGTTGATGATCATCAATGTGGCCGCAGCAAACATGTCCGGATACTTGAGCGGCTTGTCTTCGCCTTCAGTGACCGATAGCACGACGACCTTCGCGGCCTCGCCCAGATCCCACATCGCCGGACATACGAGGTTGCCAACGTTTTCAATGAACAGCAATGCGTCGGACGAACCGCCGTGGTGGGCGGCTTGATGCAGATCCAGACGCGAAAAGGCGTCCTCCACCATCTGCGCGTCGAGATGACAGCCCCGACCGGTGTTGATCTGAATCGCCGGCGCGCCGGTGGCACGAATGCGTTCGGCGTCGACGCTGGTCTGCTGATCGCCCTCGATGACCGCTACGCCAGGGCCCGATTGACGCAGTCCGAGCGCTGCAATCGTTGCGCAGAGCAGTGTCGTCTTGCCCGAGCCTGGGCTCGAAAGCAGGTTGATCGCTGTCACACCATGGGCCGCGAAGTGCGACCGGTTGCGGCTGGCCACGCGGTTGTTCTCTCCGAGTACGTCCGCTTCCATGCGAACAACCCGCGCCTGGTGCATACCGGGCACCGAGCATCCCGCAGCACCGGCGCCATAGTGCAGATCGCCGTTGGCGGCCTGAACCGCAACATGGCCGGCAACAAACGTCTTCTGATGAACCCTGCCCGACTCCGGATTGGATGGGGCATCACAGCCGCACACGACACACATGACTCTCTCCTTCGATATTCAGTCGTTGACCACCAGCAGGTCGACGATGCGTAGTCGGTTGCCTCCCGTCGCCTGCAAGGTGAAGCTGCCGCAGTTCGAACAGGGTTCGATGTGGCTTGCAACCTCCACGCAGGCCGCGCAGTGCAGGCAGCGAGCCTGGCCTGGGATCTCGTCGATCGTGATCTCACTGCCTTCAAGACATGTTCCGGGCATCATCGCCGTCAGCGCGAAACTCAACGCCTGCGTTTCGACACCCGCCAGTGCACCCACTTCGAGACGCAGTTGTGCGACCCGCAGAAAGTGTTCGCGTGCGGCAGCGCTTTCGATCATCTGCACGATCTCACTCGCGAGACTGAGTTCATGCATGTGCGCTTCTCCGTACACCATGCTCCTGTGAAGTGGGCTCGGCCAGCCATTGCTGCGCCCAGACCAGCGCTTGCGCAAGGTGTTCGAGTGCCATCGCCCCCGGCGGCTCTCCCAATTCAAACCGCATGCCTCGAATGGCGAGCAGCGTGCAAGGGGGCGGCTCCGCACGAGACAGATCGCGATAGACATGCATCACGGATTCAGGCGAAATGGCGTGCGTCGTAAAACTGGCATCGCGCCTCGCATACAGCGTTGTCACCTCAAACGGCCCGGTGCAAGTCAAACTTGTATCGACGAACAGGACACGCTCCCGGCCCACGAGATCGAGCGCATGCTCGACCTGCAACTGATAGTCCTCCAGGAAATCAACCGTGAGACCGGCACAGACCCCAGCCTGTTCACCCAATTGCCGAATGAACAAGGGACCCAGCGCATCATCGCCGCGACTCAGATTGCCCCATCCGAATACCAGCAGGGGCGCGGTCATAGCCGGCCCGCCACAACGGTGCCCGAGTCACACACGCTCATCCCGTCGGGCGAGCGCGTGATGTGGTCGACCATGTCACCATCGGGACCCACCAGCACGACGTCCAGGGGCATCTGCCCGAGTGCGTGCGTCGCGCACGACAGGCAGGGGTCGAAGGCACGAATGGCCACTTCGATACGATTCAAAAGCCCCTCGGTCAGTGTCTGACCGTCGAGGTACTCGCGCGCTACCGACCGCACTGCCTCGTTCATCGCCTGGTTGTTATGCGTCGTGGAGACGATCAGGTTGCATTTCGTGACCAGGTCGTCAGTCCCCACCTGATAGTCATGAATGAGCGTGCCACGGGGCGCTTCGATGATCCCCACGCCCGCGCCCCGCCACTCGCCGCTGGCCATCAACTCGCCTTGCAGGATGTCGGGGTCGTCAAGCAGCTCCTTGATGACCTCCGTGGTATGCAGCACTTCGATCATGCGTGCCCAGTGGTAGGCGAGTGTCGCGTGAACCGGCGAGCCCTTCCCCCAGTCGATGAATACTTTGCGCTGCGCTTCGGCGAGCTGGCTGGGGATAAAGTCACAGTTCTGGACCCGCGCCAGCGGGCCCACCCGATACCAGCCGGCATCGCGGCCCAGACTGCGCAAATGCGGGAACTTCATGTACGTCCAGGGCCGTACTTCCTCTTCGATCAGATCCATGTAGGACTGATCGTCCGCGCCATCGAGGATGATTGCCCCATCCGCATCACGCGCCCGCAATACCCCGTCGTACAGATCCATCGCACCGTCCGCGCGCACCAGCGACAGCATGTTCGACCGGAAGGTGCCGAAGGTGTCATAGAGGATCGGGTTTTGAGCGTGCATCTGCTGGACGACGTTCACGGCCCCCGCGGCCCAGGAGATGATCTGATCCACGTCGCGGTAGAGCATGTCGCGCTCCGCCAGACTCACGTGCTTATTCATGCCGCCGGGTATCGCCCCCGTCCCGTGAATCCGCTTGCCGGACGTGACCCGAATGACTTCCTGGCCGAATTTGCGCAGCAGGATGCCCTGCCGGGCGAGGTCGGGATGGGCCTGTGCGACGCCGACGATATTGCGCAGGTTCACATCTGAATCAAACCCAAACAGCAGATCAGGCGACGCCAGATAGAAAAAATGCAGCGCATGCGATTGCATGATCTGACCGTAGTGCATCAGCCTGCGAATCTTCTCCGCGCTGCGCGTGATGGGCTGCGCGCCGATGACCCGGTCCATCGCCTTGGACGCCGCCAGTTGATGAGACACCGGACAGATGCCGCACATGCGCTGCACCATCACGGGCACTTCCCAATAGGGCCGGCCTTCGATGAATTTTTCGAAACCGCGGAATTCGACGATATGGAGGCGCACCTGCTTCACGCGATTCTGCTCGTCGAGCAGGATCGTCACCTTGCCGTGTCCTTCGACACGCGACACTGGATCGATCGCCACGCGACGCAGGCCCTTAGGGTCCGCAGCAGTCTCGAGGTCTAGGCTCATGGGGTATCGGTCTCCGGCGCTCAGTCGTAGTGCATCAGGGCATGGCCAAGGTGCGGTGTGCGCCCGGCCATCAGATCGTTCAAAAAACTCCAGAAGGCGTCAGCCGAAGGCGGGCAACCGGGCAAAAAATAGTCGACATGCACAACTGCATGGATCGGGTGGACCTGTCGAAGCAAGAGCGGGAGTTCGGGGTCGTTTGGAATCACACTCCCTTCGCTGAGTCCGGGGCGGTTGTGATAGACCTCACTGAGCACGACGCCGATATCGAAGCGGTTGCGCTCCGCGGGCAGCCCGCCATTGATGGCGCACGCACCCATCGCCACCAACGTCTTGCAGTGAGCCCGAAACGCGCGCAGGACCTCCACATTCTCTGCATTGCACACGGCCCCTTCGATCAGGCCAATATCACAGGCACCGACCTCCTTGATGTCGGTCAGCGGCGAGCGATCGAACTCGATGTGTTCAACCAGTTCGAGCAGACGCTCGTCAATGTCGAGGAAGGAGGTATGGCAGCCAAAACAGCCGCCCAGCGACACCGTCGCGACTTTAAGTTTGCGAGGCTGATGGGTTGCCTCGACGCTGGCGAGTGCACTCATGAAGCCTCCTGTGTGTCCGGATCGGCCGCCGTGTGGGGGTCGTACCGGCGGGCGCCGATCGGAATCACAAAGCCGCGTCGCTTGGGAAGAATGGCGCCGACCGGGCAGATGCTCGCTGCCCGATCAGTCAGCGCCATATCGGAATCGCCAAGTTTACCGCTCATGCTGTTCACCACCAGATGGGTACCGATCCCATGCCCGGCGATCGCGAACACATCTTTGCCGTCGACATCGTGGCTCGCTCGCACACAGAGTTCGCACATGATGCAGCGGTTGAAGTCGATCAGGACGTCGGCATGACTGGCGTCGATCGGGCGGCGCGGGTAGAACTCTTCGAACAGCACGCCCTCCATGCCCATTTCATACGCCGTCGCCTGCAACAGGCAGTTGCCGCTCTTTTCGCAGGCTGGGCAAAAGTGATTGCCTTCGACGAACAACATTTGAAGCAACATCTTGCGTTCGGCGTTGAGTCCATCGGTATTGCTTTCCACCACGGCCCCCGCGGTGGCATGTACCGTGCAGGCCGAGCCTGCGCGCCCTCCCACACTCACCGTACAGACCCGGCATGAACCCTGAGGATGAAAGTCCGGATGCCAGCACAGGTGCGGGATGTAACGCCCCGCTCGGCGCGCGGCTTGCAGAATGGTCTCACCCGGTTCGAACGGCACGTCCTGGCCGTCGAGCGAGAACGTGGCGCCGTCAGCATTGGCGGGTGTGCTCATGTCCTGCTCTCCCCATGTGCGGCCGCATCGCTTCGCCCCGTCGCGCGGAGTGACTCAGCGAGTTCGGCATCAAGATCGAAGGCCGGTTCGAATTGCAACGACTTCAGGCGTCGTTCGTAGGCGGGCCGAAACTTGACGATGGTGTCGTGCAGTGCGTTGCAGGCCGAAGCACCCAGACCGCAATGCGTGGTGCCATGCATCAGTTGGTCGATATCGGATAGCAACTCGACGTCGTGGCGCGAACCCCGGCCGGCGGCAAGCTTGTCCATCGTCTTGACAACCAGTGCCGTGCCGACCCGGCACGGCGTGCAGAAACCGCAACTCTCTTCAGCAAAGAATCGCGCATAGTTACGCGCCACATCGAACATGTCGCGCGACCGATCGAATGCCATGAAGGCGCCCGCCGTCGGTACCTCTTCGAAACAGATTCGTCGACCGAACTCGATCGCCGACAAGCATTTTCCTGACGGCCCGCCTACCTGCACGGCCTGGGTGTCGTGCGCCCCGCACGCTTCAAGAATGTGTTCGACACTCGTACCCATCGGATACTCATAGATACCGGGCCGCTCGCAATCGCCCGACACCGAGTGCAGATGCGTGCCGGTGGATTGGGGCGTGCCGATGGCAGCCCACCATTGACCGCCCCGGAGCACGACGTGCGTCGCGGCGCACAAGGTCTCCACGTTGTCCACGGCAGTCGGCTGTCCCCGGTAACCGTGCTCTGCCGGAAACGGCGGGCGAATGCGCGGTGTGCCGCGTTTGCCTTCCAGCGATTCGATCAATGACGACTCTTCGCCGCAGACATAGGCCCCCGCGCCAACATGAATCTCGATGTCGAAATTGAATTCAGCATGCCCAAGGATCGCGTTACCAAGAAGATGCGCTTCGCGTCGACGCTGCAAAACGTCGTGCAGCGATTCGAGCAGGTAGCGGTACTCGCCCCGCAAATACAGCATGCCGTGCCGGGCGCCGATTGCGAATGCCCCGATCGTCATTCCCTCGAACACCATGTCGGGATGCTGGGTCAGTAACACGCGGTCCTTGAAGGTCCCGGGTTCGCCTTCGTCGGCGTTGCATACGAGGTAGTGCTCGCTGCCCTTCGCCTCGCGGCAGAGCGCCCACTTCTTGCTCGTGACAAAGCCCGCGCCGCCCCGTCCGCGCAGATTGGACACTGTCATCTCATCGAGCAAAGCAGGGACGCCGAGCGACAGTGCCGCGGCAATGGCCTCGCCGGCTTGCGGAGCCGCTCCGAGCAGCACGTCAGCGCGGTGGATGTTCGCCTCGACATCGGACCAGTGCGCCGGCCACGCCGTGACAGGTATCCGAGCCTCGATCAGTTCGGCGATCTCCGCGATCCGCGCAGCATCAAGATGTGTGACCACCTGATGATGGTTGATCAGCAAGGAGGGGCCTTGATCGCACAAGCCTGTGCAGGAACAGAAATCGATGCTGACCCTTCCGTCGGCCCGCATCTGCCCTCTTTCGACCCCCAAACGCTCGCAAAGGCCGGTGAGCAGCGCAACATTCCCCGCCATACGGTCGGTGATGTTGTCGCTGAACAGCACGCGGTATTCGCCTACCGGTTCGGTATGAAAAAACCGGTAGAACGTCGTCACCCCTTCGACGTGGGCGAGCGTCAGCCCCAACGCGCCGGCCAGATAGCTCAGCAGATCGCGCGGCAACCAGGTATGCAGTGCCTGCGCCTCGCGCAGGATCTGCACCAGCGCATACGGATCGCGCTGGTAGCGTGACAGCACCGACTCGATGTCGTCGGTCGAAAAGCAAGCAGGTTCAGTCAGAACACTTTTTTCCGCAACGACCACGGCACACTCCCTTGTCATGGCATCCCCTGCTTGATTGCTCAACAACAGCATGCTTTTGAGAGGTCACGGCCCGTTTCACGATGGGGACAGGGTTTTCTCCTGCCCTACCACACAGGGGACCTCTGCGCACCTCCCTGAGGCCTAGCTCGCCTCAACGAGCACGTCTTGAGCTTTCCCGGGCACCCACGCCGGCGCATTGAGGTGGGCCGTGCGGACCAGCTTCTTGTTGACGAATTCCTGAATGCCCATATTGCCGAGCTCCCGCCCATAGCCGGAATCTTTGATGCCACCGAAGGGCAATTCGGCGTCGGACCAGTCGATGTTGTTGATGAACATCATTCCCGTATCGACACTGCTGGCCACTCGTTTGCCGCGCGCGATGTCCTCGGTAAACACCGAACCACCCAAACCGAAATCGGAGTCGTTCGCCAGTGCCACGGCCGCCGCCTCGTCCTTGACGCGGAAGAATGAAACGACCGGGCCAAAGAATTCGTCGCGAAAGGCCGGGTTGCCTGGCTTGATGTCGGTGAGGATCGTCGTTTGCATAAACGAGCCGGGGCGATCAATGCGCTTGCCTCCCATCAACAGCGTCGCGCCGTTCGCCACTGCGTCGTCGACTTGCTTGAGTAGTTGGAGCAAGGCTGATTCGGTCGACAGAGGGCCGTGCGTCGTCTTTTCGTCCATCGGGTCACCGGGCTTCAGTTCAGACAGCGCCGCCTTGAATTTCTCGAGGAACTTATCGGCAATCGAATCGAGCACAATAAATCGCTTCGCCGCACAACAGGTTTGGCCCGCGTTATACATCCGCCCCCACACCGCCCATGGGATGGTCTTCTCGAGGTCGGCGTCGTCGAGCACGATGAAAGCGTCGCTGCCGCCCAATTCCATCGATGTCTTTTTCAGGTTTTTCCCTGCGCGCGCCGCAATGCTTCTGCCCGCTGCTACGCTACCGGTCAACGCCACGCCCTTGATGCGAGGGTCGTCGACGACTCGGTCGGATTGATCGTGCGAGATCAGCAAATTGGTGTACGCCCCCTTGGGCGCTCCGGCATCGATCAGCAGCTTCTCGAATGCAATCGCACATTGGGGTACACAGCCCGCGTGCTTGACCACGAGGACATTGCCCGCCATCAATTGGGGGCCTGCGACACGGGCCAACTGGTAATAGGGGAAGTTCCACGGCTCGACGCAGAAGAGCACACCGAAGGGGCTGCTTTCCATATGCGCTTCGCCGATCTTCGGATCGAGTTTCGTCGGTGAGAGAAAGGCTTCAGCATGCTTGGCGTAGTAAGCCAGGATGTCAGCGCTGAACTTCACTTCGCCGCGCGCCTCGTCAATGCGTTTGCCCATTTCCAGGGTCGCCAGTTTTGCGAAGTCATCGACGCGTGCGCGCATGATGTCTGCGGCTTTCCCCAGTATCTCTGCGCGCCGCTTGAAACTGGTGCGTTTCCAGGTCTCGGCGCAGGCGTCGGCGGCGGCTAAAGCGGCTTCGAGTTGCGCGTCAGTCAGCTCGTCGAAGTGCTTGAGTGTCTTGCCATCGTTGGGGTTAATGCTTGCATAGGTCATGAGTACGCTCGCTAGTCAGTGGGTACGCTCAAGTCCCTCCCCACCGACGGTTGAGTCGGGTGTGCGCGTCTAAGCGCAGCACGATCCGCGGGGCGGTGCCTGTCTGGGTTCAATACAAAAATGTGGAAAGAAAAAATGAAGCTCCGCTGAGTCTCCATGAAACAGCTTAGGCCGCGGTTTAAGGGGGCGGTAGCCTCGGAAACTACTCAGCCTTGGCCTTTCATCCTGTGCCTCATTTCCGGCAGACGGGCGTGACGACATTTACCAATCAAACGGCATCGTCAACGGGCTATTCCGTGGTCGTGCCGAATACCTCTACGCCCCGGCGTGCAGAGTCCCCGTCTCGGGCATTGTCTTTTGCGCGCAGCACGGCGTTCGCTTCAACAAGAAGTCGGGCATTCTCGGCGTTCAATGCGGCGTCGGTTGCTTCGAACGCATCCTGCAACAAGCGATCTCCTGTTTTGGTCAGCTTGCCGCTCTGCGAGATCAGTACATATTCCTTTTTGATGCGTCGGACCAGTTTTGTGGCACAACGACTATCCAGCAACTCATGCTCGACAAGATCCTTGATATGCGTCAACAGCTCGCCAAGCGCCGATTCAGCGGTACGCGTTGCTTCAAACGCAGTCTTGCCGCCTTTCTGTCCCATGATGCTCTCCGGTAGTTCGTCATCATTTCTTTACGTTGTCGACAACACCGCCGCGCCGACAAGACGACCTTGCCGGAGGTCTGCGAGTGCACGGTTGGCCTCCGCAAGCGGGTATCGCGTAACCACAATTTCAAATACGATCTCACCAGCGAGTTTCATAAATTCTCTACCATCATCTCGTGTGAGATTGGCAACCGAACAGATACGTCGTTCGCCCCAAAGCAGCTCATAAGGAAACGACGGGATATCACTCATGTGAATGCCGCCGCAGACCACGATGCCGCCTTTCACAACGGATTTCAACGCCACGGGGACGAGTTCGCCGACAGGAGCAAACAGCAGTGCGGCATCCAGCCCAACCGGGGGCGCCTCGTCGCTGCTGCCGGCCCAACTCGCGCCCAGCCTCAAAGCCAGCGCCTGGGCGTCGACGTCACCTCGGCGGGTAAACGCGTAAACCGTGCGGCCTTCGTGTATCGCGACTTGAGCGACGAGGTGGGCGGCGGCACCAAATCCGTAGATGCCGATGCGCTGCGCATCACCCGCCATCCTCAGCGTCCGGAAACCAATGCACCCCGCGCACAGAAGCGGAGCCACCTCGAGATCCGAATATCCTTCGGGTAAGTGCAAGCAATAGCGGGCATCGGCAACCGCGCGGTCAGCGTAGCCGCCATTGATCGTGTACCCCGTCAATCCGGGCGTGTCACACAGATTCTCGCGGCCGGAAAGACAGTAGTGGCAATGGCCACACGTATGACCCACCCAGGGAATGCCCACCCGATCGCCCACGGCGAAATCAATGACCTCTTGCCCTACCGCAACGATCCGTCCGACGACTTCGTGACCCGGAATCAAGTCAGGTTTTGGCTGCAAAAGTTCGCCGTCGATCACATGTAAGTCGGTTCGGCAAATGCCGCACGCGAGAACATCGATCAGCAAATCATTCCGGCCAGCGACTGGATCCGGAACTTGCCTTTCGCGGACAATCGGGCTGCTCCCGTCAAAGACCATCGCGCGCATGTGGAGCCTCCTTGATCAACGATCGGAGCATATCTGCCGACGCCAGCGCGCGGTAGATTCGGAAAATACTCATCTTCCCCTGCCTGTCCTGCATCGGTGGGGTTCAGCAACGGCGGCGCCGGCCCATTCGCCCTCTCTTTATTTCAGGATGCGATCCCGGCTTCGGCCACACTCACCTCCTCGTTAATTTCCTCATAAAGCTCAGAAAAACGCTTGTCAACCACACTGCCGAACAAAGGGTCTGCCTCGTTTATGCCGCCCGTGCCCTCGATAGCGCGCCAGTCATCCGCATTCAGATTTTTTTCGGCAGCCGGAAATAGTGTCAGCTCCTCAATCGCCATGTTGTGACGCAAGCGTTCCGCATAGAGCCGGATGCGCATGTCGACGAGTTCCTGCGACATACTCCCCCCTCGCGTCGCCGCTTCTAGGTCTCGCAGAAGGTCACGACCTTCGGTGATCAATGTCGCGTGCTGTGTCTCAATTTGGAGTCCGATTTCTGTCGGCAAAGCATTCATGCGCAACAGCCTCTCCACGATGCGGTCCTCGATCACATGATGGGTCACGTCCGGAAAGCGCGTCAGATAGAAGAGCGTGTCCACGAGCAAGCCGATATTCGGCGCAGTGGCATCCGTGCGAAGGCAGAGCGCGCCCTCTAGTAACTGAACCAGTCTGGTGAGTCGCAGGTGTTCCTCTTTTAGCTGTTTGATGAAGATCGAGACGGGCATTGGACTTGCTGGTCCCGCGCTCTCCAACGGCGCCGATGTAAATGCAGATTGACTCATGACACGCTCCTCTTTAGGCCGGTACTCACTCGCCACTGTCCACGCTGCCACGGTGCAGCAGTCGCCGCGCGATCGTCTCCTTGCACCACTACGTCCGAAGTCGACCTTTGTGCACTGTGTGTTGGTCAGCTCATGATATGTAGCGAAAACGCCGCGCCGCCAGGGTCGGAATCTACTCAATGACGCCTCGCAAGGTGCGGATCACGTTGGCAAATCTCTGAGCCGCAGCGTCCCGGTGGTCTGCCGCCGCTCGATTTCCCGAGTCCGTTGACTACGTAGTTTCCGAGGCTATCGGAGTCATCCATGCCACTCCTATGATCAAACGGTCGACTCGACGAATCAGATTGCTCGCTCCCGAACTCAATGTCGGTATAGGCCAAGGGCGATGCCCCGTCGAAGATCTCGCGATATCGCGTCATTGCCGTTGCGTCTCACAAACAGGAGATTTTCATGGACAACCATAAATACACCGACAGTCAGTTGCAGCAGGCCGTTCTAACCGAATTGAGCTGGGAGCCGAGTGTGAGTTCCGCCCATATCGGCGTGACGGCGAAAGAAGGTGTCGTCACGCTGACCGGTCACGTCAAGAACTACGCGGAGAAACACGCCGCTGAGCGCACAGCGAGCCGAGTGAAAGGGGTCAAGGCCATTGCTGAGGAAATCGAAGTTCGACTTCCCCTTGACGCGGTACGCGACGATGCAGACATTGCCGAGGCAGCGCTGAATCGTCTTGCATGGGACGTGTCCATTCCCGACGACACGATCAAGGTCAAGGTTCAGAAGGGGTGGGTCACATTGACGGGCGAAGTCGACTGGCACTACCAGCAAGAAGCTGCCGCACAGGACGTGCGCCGACTCCTCGGCGTCGTGGGCCTGTCGGACCAGACCACGGTTAAACCCACGCTCAATGAAGCCAATATTCGCGACAGCGTCATCCTCGCGCTCAGCCGGTCATGGGCCAATCCCGCGAACATCGAGGTAAGCACCGAAGGCGGCACCGTGCGACTCTCGGGCGCGGTCCACTCGATGCATGATCGGAACCTGGCCGCCGCAACAGCGTGGGCAGCGCGCGGTACAACGAGGGTCGAAAACAATATCGCGGTTGTCTGATCGCGAGCCGGCGCAGTAGAACAATCTTGGCGTTTTCTACTGCGCCGGCACTCGCGAATCGCCGCAAGTGCAGGCTTTTGCACGGCAAAGACTCGGCATGTGATACACATTACCGACGCGGCTATATTTACGGTATGCGCTCGTCACGCAGCACAATGGCACATGCGCCTTTCCGCTAAATCTTGTATGGCACGCGGACGCCCGGGTGGTCCGCAGGGAAATCCTTTGTACTACGCGAAACCAACAGAAGTGAATTGACCTGTTCCGTTGCCCAAACAATCGCGTCAGGCAGGCGAATCCGCTTCTGCTTACGAATTTCGACTGCACGATTTGCAATGGTGCTGTCGAGTGCAATGACGTCAAACGAGCCCAGCCATGCACGCATCGCCGCTTCCTCTTCCGCCGTTGCACCAACCAGAACTTCCATCCAAGTGATCGTGTTGATCGCCCGATAATCATAATGTGCCAGTTCTTTCTTTGCTGCGCTGGAACCACTGAGATAGTCGATCAGAATGTTCGTGTCGAAGAGAGCCTTTACCATTCCGAGCGCAGTTCCTGCTGGTATTCAAGCCCATCCACTTTTTTGCCCTTCCACAGCCCGAACACATCAACTGCCAGCACTCGCTTGTGCTGTGCGATATACGCCTCGATCGCGTCACGGATGACCGCTGCGCGGGGGCGTTGCTGCGCCTCTACGAGCACTGTCAACGCTTCAAGTTGCGTGTCCGGCAGGTCAACCAGAATTCGACTCATCGCCCTCTCCTTTTGATGATATACATATCGCATATCAATTGAC
Organism: Burkholderiales bacterium; assembly: GCA_026225235.1. Classification (GTDB taxonomy): domain Bacteria; phylum Pseudomonadota; class Gammaproteobacteria; order Burkholderiales; family Burkholderiaceae; genus Pararobbsia. Next base: position 207 of record JAMFSK010000112.1, on the reverse strand, counting down.
GATATCCTTCAAGCCGTTTCACCGCTCTGCGGTGATCAATCTTGTTCGGACCCGTCCCCGAGCCCTGCGTCCTCATCCTTTAAGAAGCTTCTGAGCAAAGTAAGTCATCTGCAGCGCCTGCAGACGCGCCCCCTGCTCGATATCCGCATCGCCCGAATGACCGCCCGCCGTATCCTCGTAGAACAGATAAGGCAAACCGAATTCCTT
>JAMFSK010000111.1 GCA_026225235.1 Burkholderiales bacterium | reverse complement strand
CCGTGAATTTCCGGAGAATAGACCCCTCGCCGTTCAATCCTTACGCCGTTCCGCCCGAACGGGATGCAAAAGACCCTCGATGGACCAGCCCAAACGCATTCTGATCGTCGAAGACGATATCCATATTGCGGAGCTCCTGACGTTGCACTTGCGCGACGAGCACTATGAAGTCGTGCATTGCGCCGACGGCAATGAAGGCGTGCGGCGGCTGGAGCAGGGCGGCTGGGACGCGCTGATCCTCGATCTCATGCTGCCCGGCGTCGACGGGCTCGAGATCTGCCGGCGCGCCCGGGCGATGACGCGTTATACCCCGATCATCATTACGAGCGCGCGTTCGAGCGAGGTCCACCGGATCCTGGGGCTCGAGCTTGGCGCGGATGACTATCTGGCGAAGCCGTTTTCCGTGCCGGAGCTGGTTGCCCGGGTCAAGGCGCTGCTACGGCGCGTCGACGCCATGGCCCGTAACCTTCAGCTCGAAGCCGGGCGCCTCGAACTCGCGGGCCTGTCGATCGATCCCGTGACACGCGAGGCCATCGTGGATGGCAAACGCCTCGAGTTGACGCCGCGCGAGTTCGACCTGCTGTATTTTTTCGCCCGGCATCCGGGCAAGGTGTTCTCGCGGATGGACCTGCTCGACAAGGTGTGGGGCTATCAGCACGAGGGATACGAACACACCGTCAACACGCACATCAACCGGCTGCGCGCAAAAATCGAAGCAGACCCTGCGCAGCCGTCGCGGATCCTCACGGTCTGGGGGCACGGCTACAAGTTTTCGCCCGAAGCGTCACCCGATTCCGGTGCACAAGGTCAGGCCCCATCCGGGCCGGCCACCCCCCGGGGAGAACGCGCGTGAACCTGACACTGACTCAGCGTCTGTCTGCCGTTTTTGCCGTGCTCCTGCTGGCCTGCTGTGGCGTGTCGGCGTGGCTGCAGATCCGCTCGAACGATGTCCACGAGATGGAGGTGGTTCAGGGACTGTCGAAGGGCCTCGCCGAACATATTGCGCGCAATGCCGAGTTGATGGATGCCAACGGTCTCAAGCCCGATGCCGTGCGTCGCCTGTTCGGTCAGTTGATGGTGGTCAATCCGAGTGTCGAGGTCTATCTGCTCGACAGCAGCGGGCATATCGATGGCCATGCGGCGCCCGCGGGCCACCTCAAGCGCGATCATGTCGACCTCGCGCCCGTGCGACGCCTGCTCGATGGCGATCCCTTGCCGATCCTGGGTGACGATCCGCGCAGTGTCGATGGTCGTAAGGTGTTTAGCGCTGCGCCGTTGCGCCAGGACGGGCACGATGCGTCGGGCTACATCTACGTGGTGCTGCTTGGCGAAGCGCACGACCAGTTGGCGGCGCGCGGCGTCGCGAGCGAGGCGCTGCAGACGACGTTGTGGTCCATGGGGCTGGTGGCGTTACTGTGCCTGCTCGCGGGTCTTACGGCGTTCGCGCTGATCACGCGGCCACTGCGGCGCCTGACCGACGCCATGCGTCACCTCGACGCGCAAGGCGAACCTGCAGCCATGCCGGTGGTGCCGGTGCCGCATGGAGGCGAGAGCGAGACGAACGATGAGATTGCCGTGCTCGAAGCCGCTTTCGGGCAAATGGCCGAGCGCATCGGAGATCAATGGCGCACGCTGACGCGGCAGGACCAGGAGCGACGCGAGCTCCTCGCCAATATTTCGCATGACCTGCGCACGCCGCTCGCCTCGCTGCATGGCTATCTCGAGACGCTATCGCTCAAGGCCGACACGCTCAACGAAGCCGACCGGCACCGCTATCTGGCCATTGCGCTTGATCAAAGCCGCAAAGTCGGTGGCCTGGCCCAGGCGCTGTTCGAACTGGCTCGCCTTGAACACGGTTTCGTCCAACCGAGTCTTGAGCACTTTTCGCTGACGGACCTCGTGCAGGACGTCTTCCAGAAGTTCGAGCTGGCGGCCGAGGCGCGCAACGTGCGTCTCGTGGCCATCCTGCCGCGCCATGTTCCCGCCGTTGTCGCTGACCTGGGCATGATCGAACGCGTCTTGACGAACCTCCTGGACAACGCGATTCGCCATACGCCGTCGGGCGGCGCAGTCGAAATCGAGCTGCTCCATCAGGAGGGAAAGGTGAGCGTGACCGTGAGCGACACGGGGCCAGGCATTCCGCGTGAACTGCTCGAAGGCCTGTTCCGGCGCCCCTTCAATGTCGGTGGCGCGCGACGTGGCGGTGGCCTCGGTTTGCTGATCGTGTACCGGATGCTTGAGCTCAATCACAGCCACATCCGTCTCGTCGATCGCGAGGATCGCGGCGCCACGTTCTGCTTTGCGCTACCGACCTTGGCCACGCCTACGACCGCGACGGGCTCCTAGCCATCTTCCGGTAGAGCGTGCTGCGTGAAACGCCGAGCGTGCGTGCTGCCGCGGACACGTTGCCGTCGTGGCTCGCGAGTGCCGCGGCGACCGCCGAGGCCGTGACGTCGTCAAGCCGCAACTCACCCGACGCGAGTGATTCCGCACAGGGCGAAGCGATTGCAGCGGCTGGCTGAGCCGAATCGGCCGCATAGTCGTCCAGTTCGTCTATGAAGTCCTGTGGCAGATGCGTCATGCCAATCGAGTATTCGGAGTCGTCGAGCATCGCAGCCGCGGTGCGCAAGACGTTTGTCAGTTGACGGAAGTTGCCCGGCCATTGATGGCGAGCAAAGACGGCGAGCACGGCGGGAGCGACAGACAAACGCCGCCCCGCGAAGCGTTCGGCGCGCAAGATCTTGTCGACCGTGATCGCAAGGTCGGTCCGTTCGCGCAAAGGCGGCAGGGTGACCAGCAAACCGTTGATCCGGTAATACAGATCCTCGCGGAACTCGCCCTGCGCCACCATCTCGCGCAGATTGCGGTGGGTGGCGCAGACCAGCGCGAAGTCGACCGCGACATCTTTTGCGCTGCCCAGCGGCGTTATTGTGCGAGCCTGCAAGACGCGTAACAAGCGGCTCTGCAGGGCATAGGGCATATCGCCGATTTCGTCGAGAAACAGCGTGCCGCCGTTGGCCTGCAAGATTTTGCCGATGCCGCCGCGCTTTGCTGCGCCCGTGAACGCCCCTTCGGCATAACCGAACAACTCCGCTTCAATCAAGGCCTCGGGGATCGAGCCGCAATTGACCGCAATGAACGGGCCCTGGGCACAGGGCGAGTCGCGGTGAATTGCCATGGCGAGAACGTCTTTGCCCGTGCCGGTTTCGCCGTCGATCAAAATCGGAATGTTCTTGCCGATGACTTTGCGAATCCGTGCGATCTGGCCGCACACATGCGCATCGCCGGTGTCGAGATAGCGAAGGCTCGACAACTTGAGTTCGGTGTGGACACTCGGAACAGGGGCGCTTGCCGATATCGATCCGTCGGCATTGGCGTGCATATCGCTCCCCCAATTGCCGGACACGGCCTCATACCCGCTCGACACAAAGCTGCCATGCCTGAAATCTACATTGGCAAAGACATTCACGCCATTGTGCAGGCATAGCGAGAGCGCTTCTTGAGCGCTTGTCCCGCTTGCACTGGTCTGCAAGCGGCTGATTAACGTCGCGCTCGTCACATTGAACAAGGACGACAGCGTATGCGTGCGTAATGCGGTGAGCGGCAGGCCAAGCTGGAACTGGGCACTTCGGTTCGCCGAGAGGAAGGTGCCGTCTGAGCGGAAGGCTGCAATGCCTTCCATCAAGGTGCCGATGAATTCGACCCGGCTGTGGAAGTGCACTCGCAGTGCTTCCGTAAAAGCACTGGCGAACAGGTGATTCTCGATCATCTGGGCCGACATCTTTGCCAGTGCCATCGTGTGCTGGTGATGGCTGCGGCAATCGCCGGTCACATCGAGCACACCCAGCAGCCTGCCATAGGGGTCGAGGATCGGCACGCTCGAACACGCGAGGAACTGATTGGCACGCAGGAAATGCTGGTCGCCATACACGGTCGTGGCCTGGCCCTCGGCAATCGCCGTGCCGATGGCATTGGTGCCTTGATGTTGCTCGGTCCAGATGGCGCCCGCGCGCAAGGCCACCTTGTCGGCACGCTGGAGGAAGTCGTCATCGCCCAGCGAATGAAGGATCAGCCCTTCGGCATCGGTGAGCACCACCATGCTGTGGGTGTTGACGATCTGGCCGTAGAGGGTCTCCATGACGGGCAGCGCATGGGTACAGAGTGCCCGGTTCTGGCCGAGCTTGAGCGCGAGTTCGGCGGCGCCGAGCACGCGATAATCGGGCCGCATCGAAACGGACAGGCCGAACGATTCAGAGCGGTCGTGGGACTTTTTGATCATGTCCAGACTATTCCGGTCGCCGAGGGTGCTTGAGCGCCCCGGCGCCGTGGAAAGTATCTGACTTGCCATTGTCTCCTCCTTCGATCGTCGCAAGGAGGAAGCGGTGCACCGTCCGCCTGCCGCACGATTGTCTGAAGGGCAATGTAACACCGTCGCAGTGCAGCATTCACCTGTTAATTGATGGGCAAAGCCCACCTGCGCGCCCTGTTACAAAGGCACGGCAAATTGCCGCTAGCAATAGCGTCGCGGCTCAGGAGGTCATATGTTCGACAGGATGGTTTTCAAGCCACGCGGATTCCGTGTCCTCGTAGAGTCTCGAGCGCGTCAGGAAGCGCAGGCCCGTCGGGCGTTCGAGTGAAAACATACCGCCATTGCCCGGCACGGCGTCGATGATCAGTTGCGTATGCTCCCAATAGCCGAATTGCGATTCGCTCATGTAAAACGGCGTGCCCGCAATCATCCCGAGCTTGACGTCCGAGGAGCCCACCATGAATTCGCTTTCGGAAAAACACATCGGCGCGCTGCCGTCGCAACAACCTCCCGACTGATGAAACAGCAGCGGACCATGTTGTGCCTTCAATTGCTCGATCAGGGTGATGGCCGCCGGTGTGGCGACCACGCGTTCCACTGCTTGTTCGGTCATGGTGATTTACGTTGGCGTCGTGGAAGAAAACCGCATCGCGCCCAGCGGCGCGATGCGGCTGACCTGCTATGCCATGCTTGCGATCAGAAGAAGCCCAGGGGCTTCTCGCTGTAGCTCACCAGCAGATTCTTCGTTTGCTGATAATGATCGAGCATCATCTTGTGGTTCTCCCTGCCGATGCCTGACTGCTTGTAGCCGCCGAACGCCGCATGCGCGGGATAGGCGTGATAGCAATTGGTCCAGACCCGTACTGCCTGGATCTGCCGGCCAAAGCGATAGGCACGCGTGCCATCGCGCGTCCATACGCCGGCACCTAGACCATAAAGCGTGTCGTTGGCGATTTCTAGCGCTTCTTCCTCGTTCTTGAAGGTCGTGACCGAGACAACCGGCCCAAAGATTTCTTCCTGGAAGATACGCATCTTGTTATGACCGCGGAACACGGTCGGCTTCACGTAGTAGCCATTCTTGAGTTCGCCGTCGAGCGTATTGCGCTCGCCGCCAATCAGGCACTCCGCTCCTTCCTTCTTGCCCAGGTCCAGATACGAGAGGATTTTCTCGAGCTGTTCCTGCGAAGCCTGTGCGCCGATCATCGTTTTCGCGTCGAGCGGGTGGCCCTGAGTGATCGCGGCGACGCGCTTGAGCGCGCGTTCCATGAACTTGTCGTAGATCTTTTCTTCGATCAGCACGCGCGAGGGACAGGTGCAGACTTCCCCCTGGTTCAGCGCGAACATCGTGAAGCCTTCAAGCGCCTTGTCGAAGTAGCTGTCGTCGCGGTCCATCACGTCGGAGAAGAAGATGTTCGGGCTCTTGCCACCCAGCTCAAGCGTCACCGGGATGATGTTCTGGCTCGCGTACTGCATGATCAGGCGCCCCGTCGTGGTCTCGCCGGTGAAGGCGATCTTGGCGATGCGTTTGCTCGAGGCGAGCGGCTTGCCGGCTTCAAGGCCGAAGCCATTGACCACATTCAGCACGCCCGGGGGCAGCAGGTCTTCGATGAGCTCGATGAGCACCAGCAGCGAGGCCGGGGTCTGCTCCGCGGGCTTGAGCACCACGCAATTCCCGGCTGCGAGCGCGGGCGCGAGCTTCCAGGTGGCCATCAGGATCGGGAAGTTCCACGGAATGATCTGCCCGACCACGCCGAGCGGTTCGTGGAAGTGATAGGCGACCGTGTCGTCGTCGATCTGCGAGATCGAACCTTCCTGCGCACGTACACAGCCTGCGAAATAGCGAAAGTGATCGACCGCGAGCGGGATGTCCGCTGCCATGGTTTCGCGAAGCGGCTTGCCGTTGTCGATCGTCTCGGCGACGGCGATGCGGACCAGGTTGGTCTCGATCCGGTCGGCGATCTTATTGAGGATATTGGCGCGCTCGGCGGCAGATGTCTTGCCCCAGGCCGCCTTGGCCAGGTGGGCCGCATCGAGTGCGAGTTCGATATCCGCTTCACGTGAACGCGGGATCGAAGTGAACGGTTCGCCGGTGATCGGCGAGATATTGTCGAAATATTCGCCGCCGACGGGCTTGACCCATTTGCCGCCGATGAAATTGCCGTACTGCTTCTTGAACGGAAAGTCGGTGGTCAGGAACTGCATCTCTGCATGGTTCATCTGCGTGCTCCTCGCATATCGTTCTGGGTGTACCCAGGCCGACACTGCGCCTGAGCAGGAAACCCGATAAGCGAGATGCATACCAGCTGGCTGCCGTCGAGGTGCGAGGCAGGCGGGACGGGGGACAGTCCCCACCCGCGCTCATTGAAGCGAGCAGTCTCCTGATCGCCGACTGTTCCACTTCAGGACAAGGCGGCGACAGGTGTAGCGAAACGAGACAATAACCGCTGCGACGTGCTCAGCGCCTCAGTGGGCCGACCCATGGAGTGCGACCAACCGGGTCCATGCGGCACACCGAGACCACCGAGACGGCCCGACGCTCAAACCAACGAACCTAGCTCTGCCGCATACTCCAGCCCAGTCCAAGACTCTTTTGCAAGGAGACAAAGTCCTTCAGCAGTTCGGCTTGCCCGGCGACCACGTTTTGCTCGGACGTGAACTCGACGCGCTGCGTATCGAGCAAGTCAATCAGGCTTGACGCACCCGCTGTGTAGCGTTGCCGCATCAAGGTCGCTGAGCGGTCGGCCGAGGCCTGGATCTGTTGCAGCGTCGCGAGGTGTTCGCGTTGATGACCGTAGCGGGACAGCGACGTATTCGCGTCCTGCAACGCGGCGAGCACCGTATGCGTGTAATGCGCATCGGCTTCATCACGCGAGGCCTCGGCATTGTGGACGCTGCTCAAGGTGCGTCCGAAGTCGAGGATATTCCACTGCAGGTAAGGCACACCCAGCCACGAGAAGTTGTTCTTGCGCAGCAGATGGCCAGGATCGGCCGCACTGAAGCCCAAGTCGCCGAGCAAGGTAACTTTCGGGAAGAAATCCGCGGTGTGCTCGCCGATCTGGGCATTGCTCGACGCAAGCCGCCGTTCGGCTGCACGGATGTCGGGGCGTTGCTGCAGCATCGAGGCGGGGTCGCCGACGGGCACGGATTCGGGCAATGCCGGAATCGGCTGTAGCCCCGACAGTTGCGCATCGAGTGCGCCCGGCGCCTGGCCGGTCAGCACCGCGAGCTGATCGAGCGACTCATTGACCTGGGCATCGAGCGGACTTAGCGTCGAACGCGTGTCTTCGACCTGCGTGGTCAGTCGCTCGACATCGATATCGGCCGCCGTGCCGCGTGCGCGACGCTGTTGCGTGAGGTCGAGCATCTGTTGCTGAAGCTTGGCCGAGCGTTGTGCGAGCAGCAGGCGTTGCTGTTCATCGCGCAGGTCGATATAGGCCTGCGCCACCTCGGCGGCGAGCGAGACTTGCGTGTCGGCGAGGTCAGCGTCGACCGCGTCGGCTTCGTCGGAGGCTGCTTCGACCGCGCGTCGCGTGCCGCCGAACAGATCGATCTCCCATGAGGCGTCGAATCCGGCCGTATAGAGCTGCAGCGGACCACCGCCGGTAGAACTCTGGTTCGACGACCCGTTGCCCGAGCTGCCTTGCGAAGACGAGAACGAACTCAGGTTGGGCTGCCGCACGCGGAGTGCGGCCGCGTCGAACGAGGCCGTTGGCATGCCGTCGGCCTTTTGTTGCTGCAACTGTGCGCGTGCCTCGCGCAGACGTGCCTGTGCGGCATGCACATCGGGGTTGTGGGCGAGGGCCGCTTCGATCAGCGCCGTCAACTGGGGGTCATTGAGCGAGACCCACCATTCTCGAGGTGCAGGGGCGGATACGAAACCCGTGTTGGGGGTACGGACAAAGCCCGCAGCCTGGGCGGCATCGGGAGCGACTTTCGGCGCGCCGGCATAGTCGGGGCCGACCGTGCATGCCGAGAGCGCGCAAGCGGCCGCGAGCAGCGTGAGAAGCAGGGGAGGCGAAAGGCGAGAGAACATGATAGGGGTCTGGGGTGCCAACGGCGGCTAGTGGCCGGCCGACGGGGTATTCGTACTGGGCGTCTTGAGCAGCAGCGCGAGCGGAATGCAGGCGAGCAGCGCGAGGCCCAGCAGAAAGAAAGTTTCCGAGTACGTCATGACGGTTGCCTGCTGCTGAATCTGGACCGCGATTTGCCCTAGCGCGCGCATTTTGGAGTAAGCCATATCGCCGGTCTGCGCGAACCAGTTCGCCGCGCTCGACGCGATACGGTCCTGGCCGAGCGTCGAATTCGCCGTCAGCGACTCGCGGATCATGGCGGTATGGAAGGTCGTGCGCCGGTCGATGACGGTGCCGATGATGGCAAGACCCACGGAGCCGCCGAGATTGCGCGCCATGTTGTAGAGTCCGGCCGCATCACCCGAGTCTTCGCGCGAAACGGCTGCCATCGAGGCCTGGTTCAACGGCATCATCGCGAGGATCTGGGCGACGCCGCGAATCAATTGCGACCAGTAAAAATCGTGCCCCACGCTCTGTGCCGTCAGGTCGATATCGAGCATGCAACTCGTGCCGAACAACACTAGCCCGACGATCACGAGCATGCGGAAATCGAGCTTGCCCAGGATGCGCGGCAGGATCGGCATCATCATGAAGGCCGGCACGCCCGAGATCAGCATGATCGCGCCGGATTGCTCGGCGTTGTAGCCCGAGACGATGCTCAGGAACTGCGGCAGCAGATACGACACGCCATAGAGCCCCGCGCCGACCGCGAACACGATGATGATCACGCTGGCATAACGCGGATTTCGCATCAGGCTCAGACGCATGATCGGTTTCTTTGCCGTGAACTGCGAGATGGCGATCAGGATCATGCCGGCGAGCGAGATGGCGCTCAAGGCGAGAATCATGTTCGATTCGAACCAGCGTTCACGCTGACCTTCTTCGAGCACCACTGTCAGCGAACTCAGGCCGACCGCAAGCCCGACGATGCCGAGCCAGTCCGCCTTGAAGAAGGCTTCCCAGTGGGGCCGGTCGGCCGTGAGACCGACGATCAGCAGCGTAATCAGCGCAATACACACGGGCAGGTTGATAAAGAAGCACCACGACCAGCTGATGTTCTCCGCGAGCCATCCACCGAGCACCGGACCCAATAGCGGACCGAGCAACACGATCAGGCCGAACATGGTCATGCCGACCGGCATCTGCGAGCGGGGCAGTCGCGTTCGAATAATGGTCTGCGCCGTGGGGATCATCGCACCGCCCGCAAAGCCCTGGCCGATCCGGCCGACGATCATCATCGGCAGCGTATGCGACCACCCGCACATCATCGAGAAGACGATGAAGAACACCGCATTGCCGAGCAGAAAATTACGCAGCCCGAACACGCGCGTGAGCCAGGCCGCGAGCGGGATCATCACGATCTCGGACATCAGGTAGCCCGTCGAGATCCAGGTCCCTTCCGTGCCGGTTGCGCCGATTTCGCCTTGAATCTGGGGCAACGCCGAGTTCGTGATCGAGATATCCAGTGTCGCCATCAGCGCGCCGAGCGAGCCTGCGGCAACCGCGATCCAGTCCGCGGCGCTCGCCCGTTCAGCTTCCGGCGCAGGCGCAGCGGGCGTCGCCACGGTCGACTCAGCCATGTGAGTTCTCGGCTTCGATGCGCTTGTCCTGATCGTGGGCCGAGCGCGTATCCACGTCGACCGATACCGAGAGGCCGGGCAGAAGGAGGGTGCGTGTTTCCGGACCGGTTTCGATACGGATGCGCACCGGAACGCGCTGTACGATCTTGGTAAAGTTGCCCGTGGCGTTCTCAGGCGGCAGCAGGGCGAATTGCGAACCGGTGCCGGGCGCGAAGCTGTCGACTACGCCATGCAGGTCTTCGCCGGAAAGCGCGTCGATATGCAAGGTCACGGGTTGACCGACACGCATATGGCCGACCTGTGTTTCCTTGAAATTCGCTTCGAGATAGGTGTCCTGCACTGGCACCACCGTCAGCATTCGCGTACCCGGTTGCACGTATTGGCCGACCCGCACGCTGCGGTCGCCAACCTTGCCGGGCAGCGCGCTGCGCACGATCGTGTCCTGCAGGTCGAGATGCGCCTGCCGTGCACTGGCCTCTGCCGCTTCGAGCTGGGCACGCGCCTGTGCGATCTGCGCCGTGGTCGCAGCGATCTGCGTCTGCGCCGCATCGACCGCCGCCGAATTGGCGGTGAGCGTGGCGAGTGCCTGGTCACGCGTGCTGGTCAGTTCAGCGAGCCGTTCGCTGGTCTCTGCACCGGTGGCGGCAAGCGGGGCATATCGCGCAACTTCGTCACGAGCATGCTGGGCACTGACGCGTGCGACCTGCTGCTGAGCTTTTGCCTGTGCGATGTTGGCGTGCTGTTGCTGGATGTCGGCCTGGGCACGCTGAATATCGGCCTGACGCGCATCGATGGTAGCCTGCGCCTGCTCGAGCGAGGCTTGGTATTGCCGGGTGTCGAGTCGCACGAGCGGGTCACCGGCCTTGACGGTCTGGTTGTCCGTGACAAAAACATCCGTCACGTACCCGCTGACTTTCGGCGCAACGGTGACACTGTCGGCTTTGAGGTAGGCGTCATCGGTGCTTTCGATAAAGCGCCCGACCGCCCACCATCGTGCTCCCCAGACGGCCGCTGCGACGAGCGCGGCAATCAGGATCACGATCATGATGGGACGCCTTCCCGATCGCCGCGTGGGCGAGGCTGCCGGATCCTGCGGCACCCCGCGTGGGGGCGCTCCTACTGTGGTTGACATCTTCTTGATCCAATTTATTCCAGTCGGAAGAATTATTCCATCTGATAAAGTTGTGTCAAGTGATATATTTTGTGTTGGTGAAGTGGGAGTGATGCATGAACGACATAAAGCGGCTTCGTCGTCCCTCAGCGGGCGGCTACGCACGAGGCGACGAGACACGGCTGCGCATCATCGAGGCGGCGATTGAGTCGTTCGGTGAACATGGGTTCGACGGGGCGTCGACGCGCGATATCGCGGCACGTGCCGGCGTCAACGCGCCTGCGCTGCAGTACTACTTCGAGAACAAGGAAGGGGTGTACCGGGCCTGCGCCGAGTACATCGCGGATGATGCGTGGGTCATCTTCGCGCCGGTCATCGAGCACGCGACCCAGGTGCTCGCCGACAATGGCGATGTGCCGGCCATGATCGATGCGTTCATCCGGATCCAGGAGGCGATCGCGGACCGCATGTTCGCCAAGGCCTGTGGGTCATCGAGCCAGCGCTTGTTCTTCGCCCGCGAGCAGGCCGGGCACGAACCGGGCATTGCGTCGGAGATCCTGACCCGGCGCCTGAAGAAGCCGTTGTATGACGTCGCCGCGCAGTTGATCGGGCGCATTACCGGCAAGGCCGCTGACGACCCGGAGACGCTGGTCCGGATGCTGAGCCTGCATGGTCAGTTGCTGATGTTTCACGTATCGCCACGCTCCACGCTCGCGTTGCTCGGATGGACGGAAATCACCGCGGACAACGGCGAGATGCTCAAGGCGACGGTGCGCTCACAGACGCGCATCCTTCTCGAGCATTGGCGTGCAGAGCGTGCTGACGCCTAAAGGTCGAGCCGCCAGTGATCGAAGCACTGGCCGGTCTGACGCTCAGGCGTAGATCGGCTCGGTTTGAGCCAGCACCGCTTTCAACAAGCCGGGAAACCGCGCATCGAGTTCAGCTTGCCGTAGCGTGTTCTGATGAACCGTGCCGGTCACTCGGGTCTGCACCAGACCCGCTTCACGCAAAATCCGGAAATGATGGGACATGCTCGATTTCGGCCGGCCGCAATCGAGATCGCCGCATGTCGCCTCGCCCATATGGGCCAGGCGCGTGACGATTTCGAGGCGCACCGGATCGCTGAGCGCGTGGAAAATCCGTTCGAGGGTGAATCCCTCAGGGGCAGGGTGGGTATAAGCGCGCATTGAGCAGATGAAATTTTTTTGTGCGACACTCCATAGTACGATGTTTATCGAACTTCTGAACTAGGGCTTTCCCTCGTCGTTTTCCACCACCTTGTCGAAGTGATGCTCGTGGCTTGAGCGCCTGTTCGCTCGCCTGCCCTGCGCCCGTAGCGCATGTCTGCCCTTGCGGCAGGCGCGGCGCAACGAGATTGCTTTGCGATATTTACACCCGAGAATCCATGAGCGATCAACGCCCCGCAGTCAAAGAAGAAGTCGACGGCCTGACTGATCTTATCGAGCAAGTCGACAGTTCACCGTCGAGCTGGCGCCCCTGGTTGTCGGTCAGCGCGGTGGCGCTCGGCGCCTTTGCGTTCGTCACGACCGAATTCCTGCCCGTCGGCTTGCTGCCGCAGATTGCGACCGAGCTCGGGGTGACGCCGGGCACGGCAGGCCTGATGGTCACGATTCCGGGCATCATCGCGGCGGTCTCGGCGCCGGCCATGATGCTGGGTGCGGGGCGTATCGACCGGCGTCTGATCTTGCTCGCGTTGTCAGTGCTGCTGCTCGCATCGAACGTGATTTCGGCCTTTGCGCCAAGCTTTGCGATCATGTTGCTCGGACGCGCTTTTCTGGGCGCCGGGCTGGGTGGCTTCTGGACACTTGCGCTGACGGCGTCGGGGCGGCTGGTCCATGAGCGGCATGCGGCCAAGGCGGTGGCCACGATTCTCACCGGGGTGACCTTTGCGACGGTGATCGGCGTGCCGCTTGGCACCCTGATCGCGAGCCTTGCGTCATGGCGCGCCTCGTTTATCGCAACCGGCGTGCTCGCGGGCATTGCGCTGGTGGCGCAAGCGCTGTTGCTGCCGTCCTTGCCGTCCAGCGTGGCCATTCGCTTTGCGGACCTGCGCGCGTTGGTGGGACGCTTGCACATGCGCAAGAGCTTGCTGCTGGTCGCACTGATCTTCGGGGCGCATTTCTCGTCTTACACGTTTATCGCACCGTTCCTGATACAGAACGCCGACTTCAGTCTGTCGACGGTCACGCCTTTGTTGCTGGGTTTTGGTTTTGTCGGTTTTGTCTCGAACTTCGGTATGTCGGCGGTGGTGACCAAAAACCTGAAGGCCTCGCTGCTTTCGATCGTGGTGCTGCTGACACTCGCACTCGTCGCCTTGCCTTTGCTGCGTCACTCGCACCCTGGCGTAATCGTGGCGGTGCTGGCCTGGGGCGTGGCGTTCGGCGCCATTCCCCTGTGTCTGAGCATGTGGATGCAGCAGGCCGCGCCGGATCTCCCTGAGGCGGGGTCGGCACTGTTCATCAGCATCATTCAGGTTGCGATTGCCGTGGGTTCTCTCGCAGGCGGCACCGTGGTGGACCGGATCGGTGTGCCGGCCGACCTCTGGTTTGGCGCAGCGCTTGCATTGGCAGGCGTCGCCTCGATCATGAGCTTCCGCACGAAAGACACCGTGGCAAGCAACGTGAATGTGAGCGCGGCACGCGCACATTGAATTTGATGCGATGACAGGGTGGTGGGGTGAAGTTGGGCCGGTTTACTTGTCTTTTTTGTGCTGTGGCTCGCCACCGTTCAGGTTGAACACGTTCGTAATCAAACCGTCGAGCATCCTGAAGAAGCCCTCGGCGCCGTATCCCGCGAGGAACGCGATGCCGGAGGCGGAAAGCGTCAGCACGCCGGCCCCCGAGCTCACTTGCGTGGCGACCGACGTAGGGCTGAAGAAAAGGCCGACTGCGACGCCGGCCATCAGCCCGAGCGGCAGGCGCACAAGGGCGAGCGTTTCGTCGCGGGGCGCAAGGACGTTTTCGGTGATCTTGTCGCCGACACTGCGCAGCATCGACGCGATCGTACCGACCACGCTGAACAAGACCGGCAAGACGTAGCTCGCATAGGTCGAGAGGATGAGCGTGATCGACTGGATGTTTTCCTGTGTCGCACGATTCGAATTCGGTGCCAGGGCTGCTGCTGCAGGCGCCGTATTCGAGGCGCCCTTTTCTGCAAGGGGTACCGCCGCAACCGCGGGCGGCGGGCTGATGCAGATTCCCCGCCCCTTGCCGCCCGGCGTCGCGCCGTCCTGATCGACCTCGGCAGGCGGGTTGCCCCAGCCCACGCCTGAGGGAAACAAACGGATCAACCAGCCCGACATCCCCTGGGTAGCAAACACGCAGGCATCGGCGATGACCTCGTCGTAGCGCGCCTGGATATAAGACCAATCATTGCAAAGCAGGTTGATTTCATTGCTCTCGGACTTGAGCGCATCCCCTCGGCAGAGCAGGGCGACGCTTTCCCGTAGAGGAGGCTCTGCGGCGGTGGATGTCGTTTTCGCCGCGCTCTCCCGGTTTAGTTCGGCGTAAATCTGCGCGGTGAGGTCGCTGACGTTTTTCTTGTCGTCCTCGAATCGACTCGTGATCTGAATGCCGTAGGTCACGTACCACAACATCAGCGCAGCGCAGATCGTAATGACCACGCCAAGATAGGTGAAGGTCCGGTGGATATAGCGGTATCGCTTGGCACTCGGATACAGGCCGGGATAGGCGACTCTCGCGACGGAGCCTCGGGTTTGTTCGGGACTGGTGTCACGCAGGAACCAGAGGGCTTTCTGCTCGGCGACAAACATATACGTGTAGGCGATCGTCAAGCCTTTGGCCGGATAGGCGAGCGTGTTCAGCTTGTCCTTCGCATAGAGCAGCATCGTCGCATCGCGGGCTCGCTCTGCCGGGTTGTCGAGCTGCGGCGGGTAGCGCAGCAGGCAGACTTCTTCGATCAGGTCGAATGCACTGAGCTTCTTGCCGTCCTGATTCAGTTCGGGGATGTCGACGTCGAGTTCCCAGACATGCCTGTCGGGGCGCCCCGAGATGAAGTCGATCAGCAGATGGACTTCGTTGAGGTCGCGTTCGAAGATCAGTTGGTCAAACGAACCTTTTGAAACGGCCGCGTTGGCGCGTGCATCCATCGGTCACCTCGATGCGTTTCATTACGCGCGAACGATGCGCGCGCTTATTAGCGACGCCGATACACGGCGGCTGAAGCGAAATGCAGTTCGGTGGGCCGATTCGCGCTGACTCGTCGCGCTCTCAATCGATGCGTTAACCGTTCGAACCATGTCACGCGGTGCTCCGCATGCTGTTGTATCAAAGGCGACGAGCGTGGGCGTGTCAAGCGCTAAATGGACGTCGTCTCGATGCCTCGGCGTTTAGTCGACGAGCAGCGTCAGACCGGACGCATGGGTCTTGATGCTCAGCGTGCTCATATCGGGCAGCCAGGCCTGCGTGCCGAGTTCTTCCGGGGACAACATCGAGGCAATGGCAACGACCGTCATACCGGCGGCGATGCCAGCCTCGATGCCGGCCGGCGAGTCCTCGAATACCACCGCCTGCGCCGGCTCCGCATCGAGACCGCGCGCGCCGAGCAGAAACCCGTCAGGCGCGGGCTTGCCGCGGGTCACGTTTTCCGCTGTGATCAAGAGCTTCGGAATCGGCAGGCCTGCAGCCGTGAGGCGCGCAAGGGCCAGTCCGCGATCGGCCGATGTGACCACAGCCCAGCGTCCCTCAGGAAGGGATTCGAGCAATGCGACGGCGCCGGGGATCGCAAAAACGCCGTCGGTGTCTTCGCGCTCGCGTTTCATGATTTCCGCGTTATCGCCTTCGACGTCTGCGCCAGCCGGTGCAAATGCACGGACGGTATCGATCGAGCGACGTCCCTGACACGCGCGCAGCACAGCGTCGATATCCAGGCCGTATCGGCCCGCCCACGCCGTGTAAGCGCGAACCATCGGAGCATGCGAATTGAGCAGGGTGCCGTCCATATCGAATAGCAGGCATGAAGCAGAGAGTTGAGTTTGTTTCAGTTGCATTGAGTCGGTCGCGTTGAGTCAGTCGTAACAAGCGTAATCGAGGTGAGTACAGAAAATGAAGCGTAACAGAGGCAAGTGACTAGTCCTCGTCTTCGTGAAACTCCGGCAGCACCTCTGCCGCGAGCTCCTCGATTACCTCCTGCGGTGGTCGGGGCGAGCTGGGTAAATTCAAGGTGACATGGTGCGTGCCGCTGTCTCGCATCGCACGCAACAGGCCCGACAGGCCTTTGCGGCCGGTACGGTAGCCAAGCGAAATGTCCTTGGGCGCTTCAGTGGCATCGTGGCTCAGTTCGAGCCGCATGGCGACGCCGAAGGCTTTGAAGGCGTCCGGCGCCGCGCGCTCAACGGCCGCTCGCCACATGCTGTAGCGCGCGCTCTGTGATTCGGGCTCGCGATGATAGGTCATCCACCCGATCGAGTTCCGGGCGATCCAGTCGACACTCTGACCGCCGGAGCCGACCGCGAGCATCGCAATCGACTGGGACAAGCGGGGCAGCATGAAGAATTCGAGCGAGTCGTCGCGTGTTTGATCGGGTATCACGCGCGAGGGGACGTTCACCGCTGCGGCCACTGTCTCCCAATGGCGCCGATACAGGTCACGCCGCTGATCGACTTGGCGCCCAAATGCATCGTATTCGGCGGGGCGGTCGCCCGAACCCAGGCCGAGCACGAAGCGACCTTTGGACAGGGTGCTGACAGAGGCGGCACCCTTGGCAATATGCAAGGGATGCCGAAGCGTCAGTACAATGGCGCCGCTCACGAGCGCGATGCGGTCGGTTTGCGAGGACAGCGCACCCAGCAAGACCCACGGATCGAGATGGCCGACGGGATCCGGATAGTCGGCGCTATTGAGCGGGACATCGCGGACCCAAAGTGCGCGAAAGCCGAGCGCGTCGGCAAGTTTCGCGAGTTTCACCTGTTCGGTAAAATCCGCGACGATCTCGCCGGCATCGAGCAGGGGCAGCGTCAGGCCGATCGAGAGCCTGCCCTCGCGGAACAGGGTGCCTTCAATGCCTGTGTGGCTCGACGATGCTGTGGATCTACGGTGCGTTTCCGCCATGGCTCGCGTTCCTCTCGCCGCACACCGAGGAGCTCTCCTGCGTGCGGCTGTTTCTTTTGCCCTCGGAGTATCCCATTGTTCAGCGAGGGCTTCAGATGTCGGAGCGCGTCGTGTCTGCCCGGGCTTACCTGCTCCAGCGAAGCACGAGCGGGTCGAGCCGGCGAGCCACCTTCAACAGGCCCGCACGAGTCGCTGCATGCATCGGTGCAAACGGATGGCGCGTCGCGTCCGAGCGAATCACGCCGCCTTCCTTCATCAGCACTTTGCAGGCGGCCAGGCCGCACTGGCGGTTCTCGTAGTTGATCAGGGGCAGCCACTGCTGATAGAGCTCGGCAGCCTTCTCGGTATCGCCGCTCGCATAGGCGTCGACTATCTTGCGAATACCGTCCGGATAGCCGCCGCCTGTCATCGAGCCGGTTGCGCCCGAGTCGAAATCGGGGATCAGGGTGATGGCTTCTTCGCCGTCCCACGGACCCACGATGGCATCGCCGCCCAGTTCGATCAGCTCGCGCAGTTTTGAAGCGGCTTGCGCGGTCTCGATCTTGAAGTACGACACATTGGCGACTTCCTTCGCAAGCTTGGCGAGGAACGGGGCGGAGAGCGGGGTGCCGGCCACCGGTGCGTCCTGGATCATGATCGGGATGTCGATCGCGTCTGAAACCCGGCTGTAGAACTCCTGGATGCCACGTTCGCCTACGCGGATGGTCGCACCGTGATACGGCGGCATGATCATTACCATCGCGGCACCGGCGTCCTGTGCCGCGCGGCTGCGCTGCGCGCAGATCTCGGTGCTGAAATGGGTCGTCGTCACGATCACGGGCACGCGGCCGGCCACGTGGGTCAGCACGGCGTCCTGGACCTGCAGGCGCTCCTCGTCTGTCAGCGCGAACTGTTCGGAGAAATTGGCGAGGATGCAGATGCCGTTCGAGCCGGCGTCGATCATGAAGTCAATGGCGCGGCGCTGTCCGTCGAGATCGAGGCGACCGGCGTCGTCGAACACGGTCGGCGCAACCGGAAATACGCCTTTGTAGACTGGATGGGGCATGGCTGTCTCCTGTTTTATGATGCTTGCCACTATGCCGCTTCGCTACGATGCTGCATAGTGAAAGCTTTCCATCTTGTGATCGCTTTTGAGACTCCCCAGTCTGACGAAGCGTGCCTATGAAAACCGCCCTAGACGTGCTGATGTCCCGGCTGCGAATGAAGCAACTGCAACTGCTGATTGCGCTCGACGACCATAAATCGCTGCATAAGGCCTCGACCGCGATGTCGATGACGCAGTCGGCCGCGAGCAAGGCGCTGGCCGAACTCGAAACCATGCTCGAGGCCTCGCTGTTTGAGCGCACACGTACAGGGCTGGTACCGAATCCGTACGGCCATTGCGTGATCCGGTATGCGCGGCTGCTCGCGTCGGAACTCGACTCTCTGTGCCAGGAAGTGGCGAATATCCGCTCAGGGACTGGCGGCCGCCTTGCGATTGGCGCCATCATGGGCTCGATTCCCGACCTTGTCGTGCCGGTGCTGAATGAACTGCAACAAAGCAGCCCTGGGCTGTCGATCGAAATCGTCGAAGACACGAGCGCACGCATGCTGGCCTTGCTCGATGACGGTCGGCTGGACCTCGTGATCGGCCGCTCGGCGGTCAGCCCGGACCCTGGCAAGTATCGCTATCAGGCGCTTGCCGACGAACCGCTGTCCGTCGTTATCGGTTTTGACCACACGCCGCCGCCGGGTCGCGAACTCAGCTTTGCCGATCTCGACGGCTACCGCTGGGTAACTTACTCGACCACGATGCCGATGCAGGCACTCTTGCAGCGGGAGATGGACCTCGCAGGGGTGAACCTCCCGACCAGCGCGATCTCGACGGCCTCGACCTTTGTCACGGTGGTCCTTCTGCAGTGCGAGGGGGATCTAGTTTCCGTATTGCCGACCACCGTCGCGAACGTGTTTGTTAAACACCGGATTCTGCGGATCCTGCCCATTCAGTTCAAATCCAAGTCGCAGACTTTCGGCATTGTGACGCGTAAGCTCGGCGTGTTGTCGCCATCGGCTTTGCAGTTTGTCGATCGTCTCAAGCGCGCGCTCAAATAGGCAGGACGAGATCTCCCCTATGCAAAGTGCGACACGATCAAAAGGCTTGGGACGATCTACTCAACGGTAGAATGATCGCGGGCCGATTCAGGCCAACCACTCAAACGAACGATGACTGATGACCGCGCACAAAGGCCTGAAAGCGAACGACACGGGCCTCCTCCCCACCGCCGGCTGCCGCTTGACGGCGGCCGCTATGCCATCACGCATGGTCTTCGGCAATACATCTGGCAGGACGTTTACCATCAGGCGCTCACGATGCGCTGGCCGATTTTCTTTGGCGCCGCAGCCCTGTTGTTCGTCTTGTTGAACTGCGCATTTGCCTTGCTCTTCTTGTGCGGCAACCACGCCATTGCCAACCAGGCGCCGGCTGGCTTTCTCGGTGCATTTTTCTTCAGTGTCGAGACGCTGGCGACGGTCGGTTACGGCGATATGCACCCCGCTACGATTTACGGCCACGCGGTGGCGACCATCGAAATCTTTATCGGGATGTCGGGGGTCGCCTTGACGACGGGGGTGATCTTCGCGCGATTCTCGCGGCCGCATGCGCGGATCGTCTTCGCCAAGTACGCAGTCGTCCGTCCGATCGACGGTCGCCCGACCCTGATGGTGCGCGCGGCCAATGCCCGACAAAACGTGATCGCGGAAGCCACGGCGCGCATGCGCCTGATCCGCTCTGAAACCACGCCTGAAGGTTTTTTCATCCGCAGGCTCTACGATATCCAGTTGATCCGGGAGCGCCACCCGATCTTCCTGCTGGGCTGGAATGTGATGCATGTGATCGATGAAAGCAGTCCGCTGTTTGGCGAGACCTTGGAGTCGCTCAGCAAAAGCCGGGCGGAACTGCTACTGACGATCGAGGGTGTCGATGAAACCACGATGCAACCGATGCAGGCGCGCACGGCCTGGGCGCCTGAGATGATTCTTTGGGATCACCAGTTTGTCGACCTGCTTCATCAGGAAGAGGGCATCACGCATATCGACTACACGGCGTTCAACAAAGTCATCCCGTTGTGACGCGCCGAGCGCTCAGGTGAGCCCGATCGGAGCCAGCGTGCCGGCGGAACCCGCAGTGCCCGCCGGTTGGGGCACCCCGGCGGGATTCAGCGGATGGCCAAGGTGCGCCGCCGCTTCGGCGAGGTAGGTGCCAATCGCTTCAGCCCGCATGGGCCTGCCAAAGAAGTAGCCCTGCATGATCACGCCGCCGATGTCGCGAAGAATATCGAGCTGCGATTGCGTTTCGACACCTTCCACAACACATCGAAGCTCAAGGTTGTTGCACAGGTCCATGACCGACTTGACGATATTGCGCGAGGCGGCATCGGCATCGACCTTGGCGACGAAGCTCCGGTCGATCTTGATCTGATCGAAAGGCAGCCGGTGAATATAGGTGAGGCTCGAATAGCCGGTGCCGAAGTCGTCGAGCGAGACGGAGCACCCCGCCTCCTTAATTAACGCGAGCGAACCACGGGCCTGCTCGAAGTCGCGCGTGAGCGCGGTTTCCGTGATTTCAAAGTTGACCCGGCTCGGTGGCACGCGGCTGAGCGAGACGATATCGAGCAGGCGCTGTGAGCGCGGTAACGAAGAGATGTCGATCACCGAAAGATTGAACGACAGGCAGAAACTGGCCGGCCAATGATGGACTTCAGCGAGCGCCTTGCGTAACAGGACTTCCGTGACGTGGAGAATCAGGTCCGTGCGTTCCGCGACACGGATGAATTCGTCGGGTTGCACCTGACCGAGCGGCACGTTCTGCCATCGAGCTAGCGCTTCGAAGCCGACGGGCTTTTGTTGCATCACGTCGTAAATGGGCTGGAACACCAGATAGAGTTCCGCTTCGAGATCGGCGCGACGGAGTTCCTGGGCGATCAGGCTCGCGCGTCGAATACGGGTCTCGTGCTCGGCCGAATAGATCACCGGGCGGCCGCGCTGACTCTCCTTGCCAAAATACAAGGCATAGTCGGCGCGTTCGAACAACTGCTCGACGGTGGTCGCGGTCTGCGGGAAGGTTGCCCAACCGATGGTTCCCGACAACTCGGCGACATTGCCCGAGACCCAATACGGGCGACTGAGTTGTTCGCAGATTTTCTCTGCGAGCGCCACGAGTGCGTCATTGGACCGGCTCATTTTGACGATGATGCCGAATTCGTCGCCGCCCAGTCTCGAGAGCAGTACGTCCGGCGTCGCGAAGGTGAGCAATCGCCGGCCGACCTCCGACAGCACCTGGTCTCCCGTGGCATGGCCGTAGACATCATTGACCTGTTTGAAACCATCCAGGTCGATCAGCCCGACATCGAACCGGTGCATAGGTGCCAATTGTTGCTGCGCCAGCTCGGCGAGCGACGAGAAAAAGCTGCGTCGGTTCGGCAGACTCGTCAGGCTGTCGATGCTGGCGAGCCGGAAGTTTTCGTCGCTGAGGGTCTGCGTTCTGATCTGGGTGGCGAGCAGATCGCGCTGGGACTGCACGAGCTGCGAGAAATTCAGATAGTAGATATGGATAATGAAACAGAGCGCCGTTCCTACCAGCATCATGTCCACTGCCATCGCCACAAATACGGGCTGCCGCGTCGAGACAAAGAACACGGTGAAGGGAATGACGACGATCAAGAGTAGCGAGAGCGCCGCGGCGCGCACGTGCATCAGACAGAATACGCAGCCTACCAGCGTGGTCGCCATATAGAAGGCGACTTGTGCCTGTTCGTAGGGGCCGCCGTACGGAAACAGGGTGAATGACCAGATACTAAATCCGGCACCCAGAATGCTTGCCAGCCGCGTGGTCTTGCGGAGTTCCGAAACGGCGTGCTCGTGCGTCAGCACGCGATGCCGCGCCTTCCACCAGTTCACGCAGCGAATGGTGCAGATCAGACACAGAAAGGCAGGCGTGTACACCACCACCCATTTCGGTGCGAAGCGGTAATGCGTGACCGCGACCGCGATGGTATTCACCATCAGGATGAAGTACAGGAGCGGAATTTGTCGGCCAAATGCCTGAAGCTGAGATCGAACGAGTTCAGGATCGCCCGAAGCGACCGAAAACGCTTCCTTCAATTCACGTACCGAATCCATCACCATCCCGGGTTAACGATCCTAACGACTCAGGCACAGGGCCATGCCCGGTATATCGGCAGGGGACGGCAGATCTTCAGGGGAGTTTGAAGCGGACGACGGGAGACGGCGCCGACATCCGCATGAATGCAATTTGTATGTGGAATTCCAGTCGCGAAATGTGATCAGCTATCCTGCTCGTCAGACGACTGGACGCTGGGTGAGGCGTGGGTAAGAAGGATGACTCTTTCAGGAACCCGAACGTTTACCCTGATCCGACGCCGGGGTAGGTGTTTCGAACCGCGCGAGTTTAAGTCGAGTCTGATGCGCGGGTGCATGCGATCCGTCGGTGTGGCGCCCGTGCATGTAGTCGCGCTGCCAGCCCTCGGCCTGCGCGGGCGAACCGGGCACGGCGAGGTCCTGCAGGAAGCGCTGGCGACTTTCAGACCATCGTTCGAATTCGCCATAGGTCTGGTAAGCGGTGGCTGCCGGAATGACCGCTGGCGTGAAGCGCTCGAGTTCGCCGCGCCGCATCGGCACAATCATCGCGGCGGGCTCACCCACATCGAACCGAACCGGATGGCCGGCGCGCGTAAATTTCCAGTTCATGGTGAAGGTCGACGAGGTCCAGTCGGCTTCGACCACGCCTTCGAGCGCGGAGATACCGTCTTTCGGCAGGTTGGCGGGGCCGCGCACGAGCAGGTTGTAGCCTGCCGGCAAACGGAACAGATATGGGATTGTGAAGGTCAGGATCCCGCAGCCGAAATGGCTGATGCCCAGCGGTGGACTGCCCGGTGAATCGGGCCAGACCTGCACGGCCTCGATCGATTCGCCGCCGTCCCACATGGCGCGAAAGCCGAGTGGGTTCAGCACTTCCCAGCCGTTCTGGTTGGCAATCAACAGGGGAAGGCAACGTTTTGCAAAGCGGCCGCTCGGCGTATCCATCCACGCGCGGTCCAGTGGTGCCGGCCGAAGCGACATTGACATGCCGGGAAGCTGGATAGCGTCCAGAGAGAGTATGCCATCTGCATCCCTGGCGGGCGAAGCGGACATCATGGACGGATTCCCAGGGCGGTCTGAGTCGCGCGGTCACCGGTCGTCAGGCGGGAGGGTGGGACATAAAGTGTACTTCCCGCATTAACATATTGAGGGGTCAGACTGACGAGTGCGATGCGCGTGATGGTGGGGGGAAGACCTGGGAGAATCGCTGCTTCGTAGACAATCGCCTCATGCAGTTGCCCGTAGAGGTTGCAGAGTTTCGTCACCAGCAGCGGAAACGCATGCAGATCATAGCCGGTGGTGCGATAGGTCCAGTCACCGACCACACCGATTTGCCACAGCACGAGCTGAGACGAGGTGTCGATGGTGCGCTCGTGAAGGAGGAAGTCACTCGCCTCGAATGACTGACAGCCATTGACCGCGGGATCTACGCCGAGATCGGCGAACAGGCAGTCTTCGGCAGAAATGCCGG
>JAMFSK010000110.1 GCA_026225235.1 Burkholderiales bacterium | reverse complement strand
ACTGCTCAGAATGCATACGATCTCCGGCTTTGGCTCGCGAATACGCTGACGGAGACCACCCAGCCATGAACCCCTCGAAACGCTTGCGCAGGCGGCTCAACATCGCCCTGCTATCGACCCTGTTGGGACAGACCTCCTTCGCCTCGGTCGGGAGCGCCCTGGCCGCCTCTGCCTCGTCACCGGACATTGACCTGCGAATCGGCTATCAGAAGTCGTCGACGCTCATCGTCGTTCTGAAAACGCAGGGAAAGCTCGAGAAGGCGTTGGCGCCCCTCGGCGTTCACCTGACGTGGAATGAGTTTGCGAGCGGCTTACCGCTTATCGAAGCGTTGAACGCCAACGCCATCGACTTCAGCGCGGATGTGGCCGATACGGTGCCGGTCTTTGCGCAGGCGGCGAAGGCGGATTTTGTGTATGTCGCACAGGAAGCCCCGTCGCCCTCGGCGCAGGCGATCGTGGTTCATCGCGACGGGTCTATTCACACGCTGGCGGACCTCAAGGGCAAGCGAATCGCCGTCGCCAAAGCCGCAGGCGCGCATTACCTTCTGCTAGCAGCATTGCAGCATGTCGGGCTGACGACCAAGGATGTGCAGATCTCCTATCTCGCACCTGCGGATGGCCGCGCCGCCTTTGAGACGGGCAGCGTCGACGCATGGGTGACGTGGGACCCGTACTTGGCCAGCGTCGAAAAGCAGCCAGACCTGCAAGTGCTCGCCGATGGCCAAGGGCTGGCGTCGTATCAGCGTTACTACCTCGCATCGAAGCCTTTCGCCACGGCTCATCCCGCTGTCATCCGCATTCTCTTCGAACAGTTGGCCGAGGCGGGCAAGTGGGTCAAAGCCAATCCCGAGGAAGCAGCGCGTATTCTGGCGCCGCTCTGGGGGCTCGATGCGGCGGGGGTCGAGCGCGCGAACAGCCGGCGCAGTTATGAAGTACGTCCGGTGCTGTCACAGAATTTCGGTGAACAACAGGCGATCGCGGATACATTTTTCCGGGCCGGACTCTTGCCAGCCCTGGTTGAAACGCGGCGCGTTCCGTTGTGGTCGATCGATACCGGAGCGGCTCCGCGGGTCGCGACGGGAGGCTGAGGGCGGTCTCGTCATCGAACACGAACCCGACGCCGACACCATGCGACTCGACCTATTTCAGAAGGACGCAGCGGAGCCGGTTCAGCGCTTCGACTCGTGATCGAGAAGATCGAAGGCCTCGTCGATGTAATGGGTCAATGGGTGCGCCGCGTCTTCCTGCCGCCAGTTGTCTTTTGCGAAGCGCAGCGTACCCATAGCCATCATGGCAGCCAGACGTAAAGCAGGCCGCCGAGTCGGCTCTGGCCATAGTTCGTACATGGCCTCAGCCAGTACCTCCTCCAATTGCACATGAAGCGCTTCTTTCCGTAGCCGAAGCGTTTCCATCGATCGGATGATTTGGTCCGCCATAACGGACTCCTTAGTCTCATACATCGAGGCCAGGGCCAAAAAAGTTTTCCGGGCGGCGTCGATGGGTGATTGCTGTGGCGATTGCGTCAGGAAGGTGGGACGCAGAAGGCGTGGGATGTTGCCGCTCTCGTGTGCCAGCAGGACATCTTCTTTCGACTTTAAATAGTAGAAGAAAGTGCGCCGCGATATTCCCGATGCCGCCGCGATCGCGTCGAGCGTGGTCGCCTCATAGCCGTTTTCCACGAAGAGCTTAAGACCCGTTTTGGCGATCATATCGAGCGTCAACTGGCGTTTGCGTTCGCGCAGGTCGTTCGGGATTTTCTCTATGTCAATCATCGTTGTCGCTCTGACGGCCGCTGAGATTCAGTATTTTCCAACCCGGATTATGCAGCAGCCATCCGCAGCCTCCGGGCTGCGCTTGCGCCGGAACGAAGCGAATAGGTTCGGCAATGATCGCCCCTCAAAGCCTTGCTCAGCGTCCCTTGCCTTTGGAATCGCGCGTCCCACCCGGAGACCGTTGCCATTCGATCAGGCTGTTTCTTGACAATATTACACTCAGTGCTATACATTGCACTGAGTGTAATATTTAACGGAGTAGCTAACATGACGTCGTCAAAAGTTTGGTTCATCACCGGTACATCGAGTGGGTTTGGCCGAGTCTGGACGGAGGCCGCCCTGAAACGCGGCGATAAGGTCGTCGCCACGGCGCGAAACGCGGGCGAACTCGATGAATTCATAACGGCTTATGGTGATGCGGTTCTGGCCCTACCGCTCGACGTGACAGATCGCGATGCCGTGTTCGAGGCGTTCGGTCAAGCGCACCGGCATTTTGGACGCCTCGACGTCGTCGTCAGCAACGCCGGCTATGGCTATATGGGCGCCATCGAGGAACTGGAACCCGAGCAATCCAAAGCCAGTTTCGACACCAATGTGTTCGGAACCCTCTCGGTCATTCAGGCAGCACTGCCGATCTTGCGGGCGCAGGCCAGCGGTCACATCCTGACGGTGTCGAGCATAGGAGGCGTCATCGCTTTCCCGACGGGTGGAAGTTACACCGCCACCAAATTTGCTGTCGAAGCCATGTCGGAAGCACTGGCAGCCGAGGTAGCTGCATTCGGTATCAAAGTCACGATCATAGAACCGGGCCACTTCACCACCGGGTTTCGCGCAGCGGTGCAATCCCCGACGGCCATCGACGTCTACAACCCCATACGTCAGGCCATTCGCTCGTCATTCAAACCCGAAGATTTTGGCGATCCGGTTGCAACCTCCGAAGCGATCTTCAAAGCCGTGGACGCCGATGAGCCACCACTTCGCTTAGTGCTCGGTTCGACAACGATCGCGAAGTTCAAGGCGGTCTACCAGGCACGGCTAAGCAACTGGGACAAATGGGAAGCCGTATCCAACGCCGCTCAAGGCACACAGCACGCGTGATGCAGATACGATGAAGCCGGAAAACAGTACAGTCGCGGTGAGCAATGGCCCTTCGGTCTTTGCTTACTCGAAACGGCTTTTTTCCGGGACACGTTGATCCGAACGCCGGGATGGGAAAAATTAAAGATGAAACTGCTACTGCTGGGTGCTACCGGGTTGGTGGGAAGCAGAACATTGAAGCTCGCGCTCTCCAGCCCAGCCTTTTCCGAGGTAATCGCGCCAACACGGAAACCGCTTGCACCGAGTGACAGACTGGTGAACCCGGTCGGATCACACCTGGAGGAGCTTGTTGCGAATCTGATGTCGTACCAGCCAGACGCAGTCATATGCGCATTGGGAACGACTCAGGCAAAAGCAGGCTCGAAGGAAACGTTCCGTCATGTCGACCACGACCTACCTATTGCGATTGGCAAAGCCGCACATGCGGCCGGCGTAGAGACGTATGCGATTGTGACGGCCATGGGTGCTTCTGCAAATTCCATGAGCTTTTACTACAGGACCAAAGGAGAGGTCGAGAGGGACATCCAGAAAATCGGGTTCCGATCGCTTACGATCTGCAAACCTAGCCTGATCGACGGAGAGCGAAATGAGGTAAGGCACGCAGAGGGAGCGGCGCTGACCCTGCTTCGGCTCTTGCCTCCGATCCTGCCCATGAAATTGCGTGTCAATCCAGCGGATGTCATTGCTGCTTCGTTGCTCGATGCCGTCATCGTTGCAAAAATGGGGTGTCGTTGGATCTATGCCCAAGAAATGAACTGAAACTGTGGGCCTGCGTTGTTACAAACAGGACTATCCCGCCGACATGGCAAAGTCCGGATCGAACCCGACACCAGCACGATGACCCTGCGCCAAAGATCGGGCTCGCAAAGTAGCGTCAAGCCTCGTGCAACATGAATGCGTGTACCGCATCGACTGCACCCGAGCGACCCCGTGTTTCCAGGGATTCAACGAGTAAAAGCAGGAAGTGCCTCAGGTCGTCGGCGCCGTGTTGTTGCTTGAAACCGTTTGCCGTTGTCACGACCTCTGCGTTAATGCTGGCTGGCAACATCACGCTACTGATCCGCGATGCTTGCCGTGCGAGTTCGAGGCTGTACTTGGTGCGGCAGCGGCGCTGGTCGCGCGCAAAATTCGATGTCGATTCCGTCATGTGGTTCCTTGGTTCGATGAGGTGCGCTCAGTTGTGCGGACACCTGCGGACACCTGTTCGCAGTTCGAAGACGTGCGTTTTTCTCGATGAGCACGCGTGCGCACCCACCGCAGGACAGCGTTGCGCTTAAAGAAGACAGGACTGTGATGTTGCTTCGACGAGTGTCAATCGCAGAAGAGCGGGAGGCACGCCGTCAGCAGGGCCGTCAGTGACCCTGCAGCAGGCAAAAGGGCACCCCGCCCGCCGCAAATGGGCATCTGGGAAAGGGACGGTGTCGGGGCCGCCTGTGACCGATTTCGGCATCCACGCGTCCGACTACGTCGTAAGGATTCGATGCGAACGCCGTCTGCTCGAACCCCTTCGGTTCATCGTATACCTGTTCCGAGGGGAAGTGTGATCGATGGTTCGCGTTCGGTGAGACGATGTGAGTGGGCCAATCTAGAGTGCGGCCAAGGCTTCGAAAATGGGCGCGTTGCCGCCAGCGAAACCGATGGTCTTATTGACTAGTCCGATCTTGAGTGCCTCGACCACCACTTTAGCGACATCATGACGTGTCACCGGAACTCGAGGGGTGTCCGGATCCGAGACTATCTCTATGGTTCCCGTGCCCAGGTTCATAGTCAGCTCGCCGGGGCGCAGAACGAGGAAATTCAGTCCGCTGGCAATCACATAGTCGTCCGACTCGCGCTTCATCTGTGCGTAATGCCGCAGCGCCTCTGGCGATCGCTCCGGCGCGGACGCCAGCAACGCGCTAATCACGACGAAAGTGTGAATCCCATGTCGCTTGGCATAGTCGACCGATTTGATGACTGCATCGCGGTCGATCAAGCGTTCTTGCTCCACCCCTTCAGTTTCCGCAGAACCAGCGGCATAAATCACCGTGCGCGCGCCGTCAAAGGCGGGCGAGAAATCGCCCTCCAGATCGGCTATGACCGTACTCGCACCGAGCAGTTTGAACTCATCGTTCTTTGCGACGTTGCGCAGCATCGCACGAAACGGCATGGCCCCGGCATGCAGCTTCTCGGCCACCAGCCGACCCGTTCGCCCGCTTGCCCCGATCAACAGGATACTCATGGTGCCCCTTCTCCATTTCTCTAGTGCGTATGCAGCGAAGATCGCTTCAGCCGCGCGGTATTCATGGCGTCCTGAAACGAATACTACCCTGCCAAAGTGCTGATTCACTGACCGGCAAGCACCAGCTGAGATTCATGCGCAGAGGGAGACCGCGAGGCTACGCCTCGAATTCATTTCGATCGGTCGAGCCGCGGCCCCGGTCAGCACAAAACCGTTTGAGTCGATTACCCCTGTGCATTCGGCAAGCCAACGGACGCCGTACGCACGCCGTCCACACCGATGCGAGAACGCGCGTGCGGCGCCATCGCAATTCGGTTGGCTACTTCAATTGCTCCGATCCTGGATGCGGAGAACAGAGTCGATTCGGCATTCGTCGACATGGTCATTCCGAAATGCTTGCGTCAGGATAGATCGACGCTTTGCTCGCGCCATTGCGCTTGGCCACCTCTCCAATCGCGTCCCTGTTCGCCTCTCGCAAGATCCGCACGATTTGCTCGCGCTATATCGGCTCTTCTTCATGACGCCCTCCGACCTCGGATGCGCCACTATATCCAGTTCGCTTTTGTCCGCAAATCCCGGGTCAGGTCAGCCCCACTACATCGGGCGTCATACTCTTGCTTGGCAATTGCGAACATCGTGAAGCGCAACCCTTGCGCGCAATGCTGAATCCGTGAGCGGCGTGATGCCATGATCTGCCGTGGCGCAAGGCACCTACCGTCTCGAAGCCCCAGCCATTTGTGACAGGCGATACCGCCGATGCCGGATCGCTCCACAATGAACCCAACCACATAGGTTTTCTATGCTATGGAAGAACGGTATATCGAATTGCGGATCTGGCCGTTGGATCACTTATGTTCCTGTACAAGGCGTGCAAGCACGCGTGAACTGGGGAGCATCCGTCACAACTGAATGGCTAGAGGAGGTGTGATCATGGCAGCCAAAAAATTTCGCCAGATGACTATACGCAAGCGTTGGCGCGTGGACGTCAGGCGCTGACGGAACCTCACGCGGTATCCGTCCGGTACATTACGAGTGTCCGGGCGTTGGAGCTGGCATACAGCAATGGATTGACGCTGCGCATCCATCCGACAGAGGTGCCAGCCCTGAAAGATTTGCCACGTAGCGCTTTGGTACAGGCTTACGTGACTCCAGGAGGGGGATGGACTCGTGTTCGGTGCAAGCGACATCGCTGCAGTCAGCATCCCCGGCATGATCGCCCACCTCATTCCGGTGGATATTGCTAGAGGGGCCGTCGCCGCAGCGCGCGGGCGCGTGCGCAGCACCAGCAACGCAGAAGCCGCCCGTCGTAACGGGGCCAAAGGTGGGCGCCCTGCCAAAGCGGATCTTGCTACCGCCATATAGGCACCTATCCGCAGCTCCATAAAAAGGGCTGCTTTTAGGTACGCCGTGCCGGTTCCTTCATGTTGCGAACCAAGTGTCGGCGGAGCTGGCCCACAAAAACAAAAACCCCGTAGAGCCGCGACTCTACGGGGTTTCGCCACCATCACTGGCGGAGACGGAGGGATTCGAACCCTCGATCCAGGTTTTGGCCCAGATGCTCCCTTAGCAGGGGAGTGCCTTCGACCTCTCGGCCACGTCTCCCAAACTGATCTCGTTCGCGGCGGAAGCCTTT
>JAMFSK010000109.1 GCA_026225235.1 Burkholderiales bacterium | reverse complement strand
TTGGACATGGCGGCAAGCGAGGCCGATCGGAATAGGTTGCTTGCGCCATGTTGCTTCACCTTTGAACGGGCACTCAGTCCTTGGCCCAAGCCGCAACCGTAGCCACCACAAAATCGCGATAAGACCGCGGTGCGCGTCCCAGCAGGGCAGACAAGTGCTCGATCTGCGCCGCAGAAGCGATCGCACCGTCCTGCTGATACCGACGCATCATCAGGCGCATATCGTAAGCGAGCCACGCAGGGGCGACTGCCTTCATCCGTTGCTCCAAGGTGTCGAGATCATCCCCACCATAACGGATCGGACGTCCCAACGCTTCGGCCCAGATTCGGACGATGGATTGCGCCGTGAGTGCATCGGGTCCGACCAGTTCGTAAGTCTCCTGCGGCAACGGATCAGCGGCACGTTCGCGGCGCAGAAGCTCCTTCGCCGCAGCCTCGCCGATATCGCGCACATCGACCATGGAAATGCCTTTGTCGCCAATGGGCATGCCGTACACACCATGCGTCAACAAGGGCTCCTTCTGCCGAGCGTCGTTCTGGATGAAGTAAGCGGCGCGAAGGATAGTCGCCGGGAGGTGGGTGTGCTCGATCATGCGTTCGACGGTGTGCTTGCTCGTGAAGTGGGGCACGTCAACGTAGTCGGCGCCCTTGAAGACCGACAGAAACACCACGCCCTTCACCTGCGCTTCCTGCGCCACGCTCAGTGTTTGCAACGCCTGGGTCAGTTCGTCCGCGGCATTCGGTACGAGCAGGAACAGAGTGCTCACGCCCTTCATCGCCTGCCGTACCGAGTCCACATCCGACAGATCGCCTTTGATCGCGCTCACGCCATCGCCGAACCCGGCTTTCTCGGGTGTGCGGGTCAGCGCTCTCACCTCGACACCGCTGCCCTTGAGGTGTTCGAGAACTTGCTTGCCTACCACGCCGGTACTGCCTGTTATAAGGATCGCCATGATTTTCTCCTGGAGAGTGAGGGGCCGAAGCAGCCCCGTTAGAAGCAGAATATTCGTTCCAAACTGATGACGATAGCCATAAAATACGATCACCCTGTCTCGCCTACGGAACGATCATGGATCTGACAGCGCTCAGCGATTTCAACGCAGTCGCCCTCTATGGAGGATTCGGTCCGGCCGCCCGCGCGCTCGATCGGCCGAAAGCGACCCTTTCCCGGCGCGTGGCCGAACTCGAAGAGGAGCTGGGGGTGAGGTTGATCGAGCGGGGTGCGCGACGAATGCGTCTGACCGAAGACGGCCTCGCTCTGCATGAACGAACACAAGGGCTGATGGCCGAGCTTCAGGAAGCCGGCGAGGCCGTGGCGTCCCGTGCCCCCGTCGCGCGTGGACGGTTGCGCATCAGCGCGCCGGTGGTTTTTGCCCATGTCGTCTTGTGTCGGATCGCGGCGCGCTTTGCGTTGGCTTACCCGCAAGTCGAACTCGAGATCAATGCAGAAGACCGCGTCGTGGATCCTGTGGACGACGGCTACGATCTTGTGATCCGTATCGATCCGCCGCATGACGAGCAGCTCGTCGGGCGGCGCATCCTCGTTGACGAGCGACTGGCCGTCGCGACGCCGACCGTGTCGATACCTTCGTCATCCTCACACGACGCTGCCGAGTTGCACATACCGGCTGTGTTGCTCACTGCGGCCTCATCGAGAGCGATCTGGAACGTCAGGACAGGTTCCGGCGCACTGCGAGCCCTCAAGCCGATGCCAGTACTACGGTTGTCGTCGTTGCTGATGGTGCGCGAGGCCGTCCTCGCGGGCGCCGGCATCGCGATGCTGCCCAAGTTGCTGGTGGAGCAGGATGTCGCGGCCGGGCGCCTCGTATGCTGGGGCACTGAGGTCGGTGCGCCAGTGGAAATATGGGCGCTTTATCATTCGCGTCGACTGCTGAGTGTCAAGGTTAGAGCATTCTTGGATGCGCTACAGGAACTGTCAGCACGCGCGTAAAAGGCGTTTAGTCGACCTGCGATTGTTCAAGTGCTGCCGCTACGCGGAACAAGACAAAGCGTAAGGCGTCGCGTCAACTGGGCGACGTCTGACCGGAATCTGAATTCTGAAGGTCGTCCCACGTCCGAGCTCACTCACAACATCGATGCGGCACGTCACGAACTCGAGGAGGCAGCTCACTGGTCAGCTAGAGGTGTCATGACGCGTTGACGCACAGACGATAAGCGGAGCTCTTTCCATCCATTTCCGCTTAATGGACAGTCCGCCGCGGCCGCGAAGAACACCACGCCCGTAGCCAGCCAACCTAGGACAGGTCTTTCCTGGCTCAGACCCACACGCCCGTCGCGCGGCAACAGCTGCAGGCAGGCTTTTTTGCCGCGAATGCGACATATTTGACCCGATATCTCTCGCAACGTTGACACTGTCTGATGCGACTTATGCCGACCATAGCAATGACAGTGACTCAGTTGGTCCTGCTCGAAGGGACTTGGCGTCCCTCAGGCGCTTAGCTCGAAGCGGAACTGTTTGCCGAGCGCCGCGGCCGCGCTGGCCAGCGTGGTGAGCGTCAGACTGGTGTCAGTTTCGTCTAGGAGCCGGTTGAGCGCTGCGCGGCTCGTTCTCATCTTGCTGGCCATCGCCGTCTTGGTGAGTTTCTGCACTTTCATCTCTTGCTCGATCTGCCACGCGATAACGCGCTTGATTGCCGTTGCAGTGACTTCCTCGAGGATTGCCTCCTCGGCGAGGAACTCGTCTAGGCTGCTGCCGATATGTTTGTTTGGCATGGGGTCGCACTCCGTTGCGTTTGAATCTGCATCACCTACTACTGCCACCACTTAAAGCTGGCTCTTTCGATCCTTGGCCAGTTCGATGTCTTCCTGCGGCGTTTCCTGCGACTTCTTGATGAAGCCGTGAAGCAAGACCATATCGTGCCCAACTAGGCTGAAAAGTATCCGGGCAATGCGCCGGTGCAGGTGGATCCTCACCTCCCACAATCCGGTCGCCATCTTGCGCACAAGGGCATGCCGAGAGGCCAGCCAAACTGCACCGTTTTCAAATCCTCGCCGATCGTCTTGCGATCTTCCGGTGTGAGCGACCTCAGCCATTCGAGGACGGGCTCGTTTCCCCGGACCGTTTTGTAAAAACGCACCGTAAGTCTTACTTCGCTGGGCTGCTTCATGTAGACAAAGCTGAGGGGATAGTCTGTTCGAGCGTATCAAAATTGGTACGTTTAAGCAAGTCCTCCCGCCCGGCGGCCGCGGCGCCGTCGAGCGCGCCAACGTGTCACTCGATCTGTAGCGAAGGCTTGCGGCCGCGCGTAGTCCGGTAACTTCCAAACCGTGGGATCCCGTCGCCGCGCAGCTTCTTTTCGCCAGTCCATTTCCCTCTCTTAGTTCATCTGCCCGCCGTCTTAGCGCGCGGAATTACTCTTAAGGAGAAGTTAAATTGGGAACGAAACTGTCCATGGCCGACAAGGCGATCGCCATCCTTGGGCTCACCCAAGACGGTGACCTACTGGAACCCAAAGATCTCAAGTTGGTGGAGCAGGGGGTCAACGGTTTGCTCAACGACGAGGAAATCGTCATGTTCAACTCGATGCACGAATCGTTCACGAGTGGAACCAATCCGGGTATTTCACACTGGTTTCACGGCATCGAATACCTTACGCAGGATCGTCAAGGTTACGTGTAGTGGAAAGGTACCCATGTCGAACACTTCTCCCATCGGGATCAGGACGAGAGCAGATGTGAGGCGATAGATCTCGCCGCGCGTTGTCGCTCGCTTGAGGAAAAGGGATTCCCTGTTACCCCGGGATCGCTACTTCGATGGTGCCTTCTCGAGGCTCCGGCCGACACCCCTTGGTGACCTTGCCCCCGTTCCGCGAATCCCATAACCGAGGGAATTATGCGGCTCGTCCCTGCTGAGCGGCGAACCAGTTTTTCTCGAATGTCATGGGACTGACGTAGTCGAGTGTCGAGTGCAACCGGCGTGAATTGTAAAAGCTCAGCCAGTCAATCACCTCATCCATTGCGGCACGCCGCGTGGTGAAGTGCCGTCCATGCATACGTGCTACTTTCAGCGAACCCCACAGGCTTTCCGTCGGCGCGTTGTCCCAGCAATCGCCGCGTCGACTCATCGACGAGCGCATGCCGTAGGCCTTCAGCGTGTCCTGGAACAGGCCGCCGCAATACTGGCTGCCCCGGTCGCTATGCACGATTACACCAGCCTCGGGGCGACGCCGGAACCACGCCATGCGTAGCGCGTCTGTGACCAGTTCCGCTTTCATGTGCGGCTGCATC
>JAMFSK010000108.1 GCA_026225235.1 Burkholderiales bacterium | reverse complement strand
TGTCGAGGCTAAGTTCAAATGTCGGGGTTCTGGCCAAATAGAAATGTCGTAGCGGGGTGATTCAGCGCTTGGTGTTGAAGGCCGCCATCTGCTTCGCGGTACGCGTATTCCACCTCGGGGCTGTGCGAGCCAGGGCCGCTTTGTAATCCTCTTCTGTCATCGCCCGCGCCGTCTTGCGCCCCTCGAGCGTGTGATGCGCGACCGCCGCTTCGCCCCGATTCGTGCGCGAGGGCGAGTCCGAGGCGCGCCGGTCATCCCGCAACGCCTGCATCTGCTGCGCGAGCTGCAGCGCGTGACCCAGGCGTTTGTTCTCAACCACCGCCCCTTGATCGATCTCCGACAGCCGGTCGTACGGCACGTAGGGCAGGCAGGCGCCATCAGCCCAAATTTCCACCACGCCATTCGGATATTCGACGACCTCGATATAGGTGTGAATCAACGATCGATTGGCCGGCGTATCGTCGAGCAAATAGATCACGCGGTCATATTGCAGAGTCAGCACGTTGGACACCTTGCGTGGCACGCGCCAACACAGGATGCGATCGAGATCCTCGTCCTCACGCACGGGCCGATGCGCATCAAACGCACTGCGCGGCAGCTTGCCGAAGCGTGCGTTGTAGTCGGCCATGAAGCAGGGCGCATACGCATTGGCGGCCTCCTTGGTCACGATGCCACGCAGGCGCAATTCCTTCACCAGCCGATCCTGCAAAGTCAGGTTGGCCCGCTCGACACGCCCCTTGGCCTGACTGCTGTTGGCGCACCACGTTTCGATGTTGAGCTCGTACAAGGCCCGCCCGTATTGGGTCACGCCCGCACGCCCCGGTGTCGTCGGCGCATTGTTGCAGTAGAACACGGCGGCCTTGTCGCTGTAGAACGCGACGGGCTTGCCATAACGTTCAAGATACGCGCGCGTCGCCTCGAAGTAGCTGAAGGTCGACTCGGTCGCCGTGAAATGCAGCGCCATCAGCCGGCTCGTCGCATCATCCACGAACACCAGCAGCGTGCACGCCGGCGCCCGATCCTCGAACCAGTGATGATCGCTCCCGTCGATCTGAATGAGCTCACCCAGGCACGCCCGGCGGGCTCGCGGTTGATGAGCCTTGGGCGGACGCTGTTTGCGCGGTACCCAGAGTCCGGCGATAGTCATCAAATGCCTGAGCGTCTCGGTGCCGAGCACAATGCCGTGGCATTCCCGCAGCTTCTCGTTGGCAAAAGTCGGGCCGAAATCCGCGTAGCGTTCGCGAATGAGGCGAATCGCTCGATCTGCAAGTCCGTCCGGCAATTGACGATTGCTGGGACGATCCCGGTGAAGGGAAACCAGACCGGATGCACCGGCGTCTCGATACCGCGCGGTGAGCCGTTCGATCTGACGGCGACTCAGACCGAGACGCTCTGCAGCACGCCACGGCATCAGCCTGCCGTCCGCGACGGCCTGGATGATCTTGAGTCGATCGAGTTCGCGCATGCTCATGGTGATCAATCCACGTTCGTCCATGATCGCCTCCGGCTCGGCAACGAACGTTAAGCATGAGCCGGAAACAGGCCAGGTACGACATTTCTATTTGGGCCAAATACGACATTACAACTTGGGGCCTACAT
>JAMFSK010000107.1 GCA_026225235.1 Burkholderiales bacterium | reverse complement strand
GATCCGCGCGTGAAGGTCGGCCAGGTCGTCGTTGAAGTCGATCCGCGCTATTACCGTCCGACCGAAGTCGAAACCCTGCTCGGCGACCCGAGCAAGGCGAAGGAAAAGCTCGGCTGGGAACCCCGCACCACGTTCGAACAACTCGTGCGCGAGATGACCATCAGCGACCTGACCGAAGCCCGCAAGGACACGCTGGTTCGCGAACACGGATTCCCGATCTTCGAACGCCAGGAGTAAGACCATGGCCCAAGCCAAGAAGAAGCGGGTATTTGTCGCCGGCCATAACGGCATGGTCGGTTCAGCGATCGTGCGCCGGATCGAGGCCGACGGTAACGCCGAGATCGTGGTGCGCCGTTCGAGCGAGCTCGACCTGACCAACCAGGCCGCGGTGCGCGATTTCTTTACCGCGCAGCGGATCGACCACGTCTACCTCGCTGCGGCGCGCGTGGGCGGTATCCACGCGAACGACACCTATCCGGGTCAGTTCATCTATCGCAACCTGATGATCGAGTCGAATGTGATTCATCAGGCCGCGCAGACGGGCATCGAACATCTGATGTTCCTCGGCTCGTCATGCATCTATCCGAAACTCGCCCCTCAGCCGATCGTCGAAGAGGCTCTGCTGACCGGCGCGCTCGAGGAGACCAACGAACCGTACGCGGTGGCCAAGATCGCCGGCATCAAACTGTGCGAGTCGTATAACCGGCAGTATGGCGTTGACTACCGCAGCCTGATGCCGACCAATCTCTACGGCCCGGGCGACAACTATCACCCGGTCAACAGCCATGTGATTCCCGCGCTGATCCGTCGCTTCCATGAAGCGAAGGAAAGCGGTGCGGCGAGCACGCTGCTCTGGGGCACGGGGCAGGTTCGCCGCGAGTTCCTGCATGTCGACGATCTCGCGTCGGCTTGCGTGCTGACGATGAACGTGCCGAAGAATGTGTACTACTCGGTGGCCTCGCCGCGTTGCTCGCATCTGAATGTCGGTTCCTCGGTTGACTACACCGTGCTGGAAATTGCGCAGATGGTGGCGCGGGTGGTGGGTTATACGGGACGCATCGAACACGATCTGACCAAACCCGACGGCACGCCGCGCAAGCTCATGAGCAGCGAGAAGCTGGCGTCGCTCGGCTGGGAACCGCGGATCATGCTCGAAGAGGGGCTTGCATCGGCATACGAGGCCTTCCTCGACGCCGAAGCGCTGGCCGTCGCGCAATGAGCTGGCAGGGGCGGGTGATGCAGCGCTCGGTCGAGGTGTCTGAGCCCGAGAGTCCGGTGACGGCCGATATCGAGGCCATCACCGAGCACGGGCGTTACCAGGACCTGTCCCTGTTCAAGGTGCCGCCCGGTTTTCGCGGGCGGCCGGGCTGGTATGTCCAGCTGTGGTGGGTGGTGCATGCCTTGTTGTTCCGCCCTTCGCCGCAGATCGCCTATGGCTGGCGGCGCATGTTGCTGCGCTGGTTTGGCGCGCAAGTAGGCGTCGGCGCGATCATTCGACCGACGGTGCGTGTCACCTATCCGTGGAAGGTCACGATTGGCGATCACGCCTGGATCGGCGATGAGGTGACCTTGTATTCGCTGGGCGAAATCGATATCGGCGCGCATTCAGTCGTCTCGCAGAAGTCGTATATCTGCGCGGGCGATCATGATTATCAGTCGACGGATTTCGCGATTCGCGGCCGGCCGGTGCGCATCGGCACCCAGGTCTGGATCGCTTCGGATGTTTTTGTGGCGCCTGGCGTCACGATCGCCGATGGCGTCGTGGTTGGCGCGCGCAGCACTGTGCTGCGCTCGTTGCAGAAGGGCTTCGTCTATGTGGGCAACCCGGCGCGTCCGATCAAGGCTCGCGTGGTCAGCACGCGCTGATCTTCTTCGGCGGCTAAACAGCGCCCGCCGGGCGCTGACTTCCGAGTTCTAGCCGGGGCGCTGACTTCTCAGTCCAGCCGGCACGCAGAGTTCTGAGGTCTGCTCGAAAGGTCCCATCATCGAGCGGCCTTCCCCAGAGCGCTTGCTTCCCTCTGCTTTACTTCTCTTCTGTCGCGCCGTACTGGTAGTTGTCCGTGGTCGACTTGTAGTTCGAGTCGTAGATCGACCCGGAGCGGCCGAGCTGATCCGCACCATAGCTGTAGTCCCATTGGCTCGGCAGGCTGGCCGATGAGGTCGACTGGCTGGTGATCTTCGGTGTCTTCTTCAGTTTGTGCGTGCCTGGCATCGAGGTGGCGGGCGTCGACATATGCGGAATCGAACCGACCTGCGGGCCACCGTTTTTCGACGAGCCCAGGGCGCCGCCCGAGCTGGCCGAACCGCCGCTCGATCCCTTGAGCCCCATTCCTCCCGATGCCCCGCCGGACGACATGCCGCCCGCGCTGCCCAGTCCACCGCCGCCCGACAGGCCGGTGCCGCTGGACGAACCCATCCCTTTGGAACTCGAGCCCGACAGGCCACCACCGCTGTTCTGGCTCAGTCCGCTGCCTTGCGCGTGCGCCGCGACGGGCGCGAACAGGCTCACCGCCGCGGCTGCGCAAGCGCAACGCACGGAGACACCCGCACGACCCATCGTCCAACCCTTCAGTCCTTCCATACGGCTATTGACTCCCAGAATTCGCGAGACTGATGTTGCTGACCAGTTGCCGCGCGGCGGCTTCGATCCTGAAGTGACGCTGGTAACACGAAAAAGCCGACTCGCGCATCGCTTCGCGCGAGGCGGGCGTGGTCTCGAACGCCCAGCGTCGCAGCGCATCGGTGACACTCTCGCGCGTATCGCTGCAGACCCAGCCGCCGCCGTCAGTCTCGATCTCGCGCCAGATATTGACCTTGTCGGTGATGATGACCGGCGTGTGCGAGGCCATGGCTTCAACGACGGCGATACCGAAGTTCTCCTGGTGAGACGGCAGCACAAAGACTTCCGCGGCGCGCAGCGCCCCCCATTTAAGGGCTCCGCCGAGCATGCCCGTCCAAACGATCCGGCCGCCGAGGCCACGCTGTGCGGCTTCCTGCTTGAGCCGCTCGATCAGCGCAGGTTCGCCGGGGCCGGCGATGACGAGGCACAAGTCCTGATCATACTTCGCGACTGCGGCGAATGCATCGATTAGCAGGTCGCAGCCTTTTTTCTCGTGAATGCGCGAGAGAAACAGAAGTACGCGTTTGTTGCGCACCGCGGGGAAGGCCTCGCGGAACGCTTCAGCCGAGATGTCTGCGTCGTCGGGCACCGAATCAATGCCGAAGCCGTTGACGGTGAGTCGGTGGCGAGGGCTGAGGAAGGGGCGGCGCGCGAGTTCGAGTTCGGTCTCGCAGGTGAACAACACGCGTTCGGCGCGATTGAAGACCCACTGTTCAAGGAGTGCCCAATACACGCGTTTCTTGAGATGCTTTTTCGGGTAGGTGTGCTGGAACCACGGATCGAGCATGCCATGGGGAAACACAAAGAGCGGCGTGCTCGATCCGACGACGCCGGACCACGCGGCAAAGCTGTGGAACTGCCAGATTCCGTGGACCACGAAGCCATCGAAACGCGCGCGGTTCGCGCGCAGCCAGCGCACGAGCGGCAGGCTCAGCCCGTAGAAGCCGCGGCCCGGACCGACGCGATGCACGGTGGCATCGACGTGATCGAATGCCGGTCCGTCAGGCGAATCGAGCGTGATGACTTCACTGGTGCAACCGAGCGGCGTCATATGCCGGACGAGTTGGACCACGGCCTCGGCTACGCCACCCATGCGCGGGTCGAGCGAAGGGAGGATATGCAACACGCGCAGGGGCCGGCGCGTCGCAGCGGAAATGGGCAGGCCGGCGAGCGGCAAGGCCACCGCGCCCATGCGCGGGGTCGGGGCGACCACGCCGGCACGACGCAGCGCAAACGCCGCGGCGACCGGAGGCAGTGAGACTGCCAGCGGATCGCGTACGCCGGGCGCGCCAGGGGCCCGGTGCCCGGCATCGCCGGCATGGGGCTGCCCGTCATGCGGGTTCGGTGAATTGAGCGGGTTCACAAGTAGAACTCCTTCGGTCGCTGGGCGGCACCCATCCGGTGCCTGACAATCTGCTCGAAATACGAGGCGCCCGCGCGGGCGGTCAGCCGTTCATGGGCCCACTTGCTGCGGGTCTTGCGTGCACGCGGGGTGAGTGCGCCGCTGCGTTCGAGGTCGTTGATCGCGGTGGTGATCGCGAGGCTGTCACCGGGCCGCACCACGCGGCCGTTGCGCGGGCTGTCGAGCAGGATCGAGGCCCCCGCGCAATTCGATGCCACCACGGCGGCGCCCGCCATCAATGCTTCGCTGACCACCGCCCCCCAGCCGTCGTCCTTGCTGATCGAGGGCAGCACAAGCACATCGAAATCGAGCATGCGGCGCTGCACTTGTTCAATGGGCAGCACACCGCAGAACTCGGTGTCGACGCCGTTTTCATTGGCCTGTGCCACGAGGGTGTCGCGCAGATCGCCCGCGCCGATCAGCGTGAGCCGGGCCGGTCGTTCGAGTGCCTGGACCGCGGGCAACAGGAATTGCACGCCTTTTTTCTCGATCAGCCTCCCGACATAGGCGATGCGCAGTTGCGCAGCAGTCGTGCGCTGTGCGTCGAGCTCGGCTGGGGGAGGCAGAAAGTAGGCGAAGGGAAAAACGCGATCCCGTCGATAGCCGACTGAACGGAACCACGGCGGCCCATGACGGCCGATTGCGAGGACAAACTGTGCCTGACGTCGTAACGCAGCTTCGGTCGCCCACGACTGGACGAAGCGCACCGCACCCGCCAGACCCGCGTTGTCGCGCGGCTCCGACATGATCGCGAACGGGCGCCGGTCACGCTTCACGACATTCAGTGCCGTCGTCAGGGTGCGAAACCAGCGAATCCCGGAAAACACATGCAGGCAGGTGTCGCCGCCCCGGCTCACGATCGCGGCGATCTCCTCGTCGTTGGGCGCGACGACGGTCGGCGGCAGCGAGGTCGAGCCGTCACCCCACCCGAGTGCCTGGCGTGCCTCGGGCACGCCTTCGTGCGCCACACAGCTCACCTGTACGCCCGCCCCCAGTTGTTGGGCGACCGCATTGATAAACGCGGACTTGTGGGGAGAGACGCACGGCTCCCAGAAGATGATCTGCGAGTACATGGTCGAGGGCGTGTTCATCAGAGCGCTCGCTTGATGGTCGCCGGGCAACCGGCGAGCAGGGTGTCGGCCGGATAGTTGCCGGCCAGCAAGGTCGCGCCCGCGGCAAGGATCGACGCACTGCCCACACACGAGCCGCCAAGCACCACCGAGTTGGTGCCGACCCAACTGCCGTCGGCGATCGTGATCGGCTGCGAGTAACCTTCACCCGCGCGCCGCTGCTGGTCGCCGATCCGGTGTGAACCGGTGTGAAAGATCACGCGAGGCGCGATGTCGCAACGCGCACCGATCACAATCTCGGCGTCCGGCGCGACGATAAACAGCACGCCGAGCCCGATCCAGGTGTCGGCGCCGATGGCAATCCGACCCCGGCCATAAAACTTGACGCCGCCGGTCAGCTTGCAGCCGGCGCCGATCTCGAAGCCCAGCGCGTTCAGCAACGTGCGCTTGAATGCGAAACATCGCGTCGCGGGCAACACCGCGAGGGCGAGGTTGGCGACGGGGTTACGCAGGACACCGAGAATGCGCTTCATCATGTATTGAGCACAGGAGTGGTACCGAGGAATTCGACCAGGCGGCGGCCAACGGAGTGGCGGCTGCACTGCTCGACGATGCGCTGCTGTCCAGCCGCAGCAATACGTTCATAACGCGGCGGATCGGCGGCAATCGCGGCGAGTTGCTTCGCGAGCAAGACAGGGTTCGCTTCGGGAAGGATCGCCGCCGTGTCGCCGTCGAA
The DNA here is from genome assembly GCA_026225235.1 of Burkholderiales bacterium. Taxonomy (GTDB): domain Bacteria; phylum Pseudomonadota; class Gammaproteobacteria; order Burkholderiales; family Burkholderiaceae; genus Pararobbsia. The sequence goes on along the minus strand of JAMFSK010000107.1, from coordinate 35,282 downwards.
CAGCAAGGAGATGTCGCTGATGTCCGTCGTGAGCAGGAGCAGGCCATTGCTCGCGAGCTCGATGACCTTTGACGGAAACGTCGTCGCATTGAGCACGTCACCCGGCAGCCTCAGCGACAGGCCGACGTCGGCACGCGCGAGAATCCGCTGGTACTCGTCCGGGCCGATGTCTTGGCGGACGTCGAGCCTGAAACCCTGCACGGCGAGCTCTTGCGAGAGGAGCGACAACTCCGCACCACCACCGTAGCCGGTGACGACGAAATGCATGCGGGGCCCGAGTTCCGGCCGCGTCAGCGCGAGCTCGCGCAAGGCTGCGGCAAAAAGATCGAGGCCCGTGCCCGACTCGATCGAGCCGCCATAGAGAAAGGTCACCGGTTTGCCGAACGCGGCACGTTGCGGCTGCGTATCCGGCGACACGCCGTTGACCACGCAAGCATCGTCGATGCGCATCACCTCGGCGAGCTGCTGCGAGACGACGATCGCACGCGGGCTGCATACGCGTGACATCAGTCGCAGGCTGAGTCGGTTCACATAACCGCGCAGGGTCTTCTCGTCGGCACGCGGGCCGTCTTCGAGATCCATCACGACCTTGTCGCGGCCAAGCCGCCAGCGCAGGAATAGGGCTGCCGGTACGTATTCGGGAAAGTAGTTGTAGAACACCACGCCGTCGCCGGCCCGGATGCGCCGCACCGCGAAGCCGAGATAGACGAAGGCGGCGAACACGCGATTGAGTCCGCGCAAGCTAATAGCCGGCAGGTAAGCACAGGCGAGCCGCTGGTCGCGGCAAACGAAACTGCCGAAGTGACGCGGCCCGCGGCTCCCCGTGACGATCGGCGAACTGACGATGATCGACGGACTCGCCTGGCTGCGTACACCCGCTGTCATCCCGCTGACCTTGTGCGAGGCCGCGCCGACGAGAAACTTCTGGTCGTTGCGCCGGTTGTAGCGCGGCAGGACGATCGGGGCGAAGAAGAATTGGCGTGGAGTCATGGATTCCTTACGCGCGCCGGCGGCGCGGGGCCGTCAGACGCGTGAGCGTGTGGAGGTCGGTCGTCGAACGGATATGACGGGCCAGGTGAATCGCGAAGATCGCCATGACGATCTTGTCAAAGTCGAACGGTGCGCCGTTCTGGCACATCAGCAACAGCAGGAACAGCGCGCAGATCCCGCCGCCCGCTGTGCGCAGAAACATCCAGAGCACGGCGATGCCGACCCAGCCGAAGGCGAACATCACGTTCAGTGCGCCGTTTTGAAACGGTGCATCCTCGAAGCGCTGGACCATGCCGTGTTGAATGAAGTATTCGAGCGAGGCCGTCATCGGGATGCCGAACGGTGCGTCCGAGAACACATGACCCAGCAGTTCAAACGGCTGGAACACGCGCAGCCCGGTCGAGACGTCATTGCCCGACAGGATGCGTTCAAGCCGGCTCGGCTCGGCGGCGAAGATCGGCAAGGCGAGCGTGGCCAGTCCGAGCGCCGCGAGGCAGAGCATCACGCTCTTGTTGATATGGCGGTGGTAGAACGCGAACATGATCACCAGGTTCGCGATCAGCCCGAAGAAGGTCTGGGCGATCAGGCAGGCCGCGACCGCCGAGAGGTTCGCGAGCAGGCGTGCGCGGCCGCGCAGCGTATGCAGGCACACGAAGTTCAGAAACAGGCTGATGCCGCCGAGATACGAGGGTTCCGAAAAGCTCGCCGAGGGCCGGATCGTGAAGTCATAGCCGTGCTCGCGTGCATGTTCGGCCCATGCGGCTGCGAGCGAGATATCGTTGCTGTTAAGGAAGAACTTGGTCGGCACGTACAGTGCGATGCCTTTGCGGCCGGCGACATATTGGAGCAGCGCGGCGAAGGTCAGCCCGAGCAGCACCATGAGCGGCCACATCCCGTTGAGCTTCGAGAAGTCGTGACGCGGCGTGCCGTTGAGCCCCCAGGCAAGCAGCAGCATGCCGGCCGCGAGGCGCATTTCGCGCGGCATATTGGGCATCTCGGGCAGGTAGATGGTGGCCCACAGCAGGCTCAGCGATACCGCGATCACCACAATGCTCGTCTGCATCGGCATCACGCGCATGCGCATATGCCACGCGAGCAGCACGAAGAGCACCGCCGCTACCGACACAAAGTAACTGAGGCCGAACTGGATCGCGGGCAGCAGCAGGAACAGGCCATGCGCGAAGGGGTTCGCGCGCAGGTCGGCGATCATGCGCAAGACGATGCGTTTCATGGCTGAGCCCTCACCGAAGCGCTCATGGAGCGTTGGACGTCGCAGCTCATGCGGTGACCGCGACGGTTTCGACGTGCCGTACGCTCAGCAGCCGTGCATAGAGCGCCTTGCCGCCGCGCGCACCCAGCAGCCCGATGGCAAGCCAGAAGGCGGTGCGTTTCGAACCGCGATCGGCAATCATCGCGCGTACAAAAAAATCGACGGCGACGAAGTAATGCAAGCCGAGCCGCGCCTTGCCGTTGGCGATCAAGGCGTCGACCTGCACGCGGCGCTTGAACGCCGTGAAGTCGGTGTGACCATTCATCTGCGAGCCCCATTTCTTCTCGATCGCAGCGAGCCCGGCCATGCGCCGCTTGAGGTTGACGCTGGTGCGGTCGCCCCCGTGCTGCACGAAAGTCACGAGCGCTTCGTCGACGTAACCGAAGTCACCGAAGGCGAGACAGCGCAGCCACATGTCAAAGTCCTGGAAACTCGGCAGCGTCTCGTCGAACAAGCCGGCTTCGATGAGCACGGCCTTCTTGACCAGCACGAGGCTCGTCGAGGTCGGGCACTCACCGCCGAGTGCCTGCTGGCGCGTGAACACGGGCTCGCTCGGGCGGCATCGACGGGCGTGGTTGAATTCGACATCGACGTCAATGTAGTGGCATAGCGCGCCGACGTAGGGCGTGCGCTCGAGCAGGGCAACCTGCTCGCGGATCTTGCCGGGCATCCAGAGGTCGTCGTCGTCGAGAAACGCGATGAATTCCCCGCGCGCGCGCAAGATGCCGGTGTTACGGGCGCCGCAGGCGCCTTTTGAGCGGGCGTTCGGGATCACCACGACGTTGTCGCCGAAATCGGCGAGCGCCTCGCGCACGCCGCGCTGCTCGGCCGGATCGGTGTTGTCGTCGACGACGATGACCTCGACCGCGGGGTAGTCCTGCGCGAGCACCGTCTCAACGGCCTGACGGACCATGGCTGCGCGGCAGTAGGTCGGGATGATGGCAGTGACCAGGGGCGAGTTCATCGGTAACTCCTCATATTCATTCGATTCAGGCGGTCAGGCGAAGCGCAGCGCGCGGCGCAGCACGAACATCTGGTCGGGATTGAAGCGGCTCAGGTGCCACAAGCCGTACGCGACCGCGACGAGTCCTGCGACGATCAGGCGCGCGAGGGCAGGCAGGTCGAACTGGTCCATCGCGCGGCTCGCCAGCATCGCAACGATGCACACGCCTACGCCGAGCAGCACCTGCCAGCGCAGCGCGCGATAGAGCGCGCTGAATGGCATCTCGAGCAGCCGTGCGGTCACGCCAAGGTGCACGGGCGCGCTCAGGCACGTTGCCACGAGGTAGCCTGCGGCGATGCCCTGCAAACCGAAATGCGCGCCGATTAGCCAGCAGGCGATATGGAGCACGGCGACGCAGAAGTTGAGCATCAGCAGCCAGTCGGTGCGGCCTTTGACCATGAAGACGGCGGGCGCCGTGCTCAGCACTGCCTGCACGAAACCGACCGGCGCGAGCCAGACGAGCAGTGGCGCGACACTCGCCCATTTGTGGCCGAGCGCGACCGCGATAAATGGTTCGCGTAAGGCCACCAGGCCGCCCATCAGCGGCGCGGTGATCAAGGCGACGAACGAGACACTCTGCAGATAACTCGCGCGTTGTTTGTCGGGGTCGCCCTGGTGGGCGCTAAGCACCGGATAGAGCGCCTTTGAAGCAACGAAGGCGATGCTCTGCAGCGGGTAAAGCATGATCTTGAACGCCAGCGAATAGGGGCCGAGCGCAATGGCGCCGAGCACCTTGCCGACGATCATCGAGTCGGCATTGCGGTTCAGGTAGATCACCAGGTTCGACAGTGTGAGGTTCGACGAAAAGCCGAAGATGCTGCGCACTTCCTTGCCGTCCCAGCGGAAGGTCGGCCGCCACGGCGAGGCGAGATACATCTGCGTCGACGACAGGGTCGAGTGCACCAGTGCCTGGACCACGAGGCTCGTGAGCCCGAGGCCGAAGTGCGCCGCCAGGATCGCCGCGCACATCCCGCTCGTGTACGAGAGCACGTCTGAGCGGGCCACCGTGCGGAATTGCGAGGCGCGTTCGAGCAGCGCCTGGTGGGCCGCGCCGAAGCTCATGATCGGGAAGGTCAGCGCGAGCCAGCACAGCACATGGCTCAGCGAGCCGGAATTGAACAGCCGCGCGAGCGGCACCGAGAAGGCGACAATCGCGACGGCGATCGCCGAGCCCGCGCTGATGTTGACCCAGAACACCGAGTTCGCCAGCGTAGGCGACATGTCGCGGCTTCGGATCAGCGCGGGACCAGTGCCCATGTCGCGCAGCAGTCCCGCGAAATTGGTGACGACCGTCGCAAGCGCCATCACGCCGAAATCAGCCGGGCTTAGCAAGCGCGACAGAATCGACAGGCCGACGAGCTGGACCACGCTCTTGGCGATCTGCGCAGTGGCAAGCCAGCGTGCGTTACGCCCGACCGAAGGTTGAGGAGTGGACATGGAAGAACCTAGCTTGCGTCGAAGACCGAACGAAACAGCGGGGTGAGCCGCTCGCTGCCTCGTTCGCTCAGGTGGTCGCCGTCGATATAGAGCGGCATCAGCGCATCGGAGCCAAAGCAGCGTCCGTCGCGGCACAGATAGGGCAGGGGGTCGAGTGTCTTGACCCCGCAATGCGTCGCGGCGTCCTCAATCGCTGCACGCGCGAGCGCATTGCGTTTGAAGTAGTCCGACTCGGCAATCGAGACGTCTTCGGTATGCCGGCCCAGGATCATCGACTTCGCCAGGTAGTTCGGCACATCGTGGTCCATCTCGGGGATCGGCATCAGTACGTAGACGGGGCGGCTTTGCGCGAGTGCGCAGAGATCCTTCGTCAGGAAGCTCGCATAACGCGTGCGTCTTTGGGCCGGGTCAGTCAGCGGGCGTTCGCCGTCATAGCCGATCAGGATGGTCGGATCGACGCTGTCGGTCTTGCCATCGACGTAGGCCGAGAAGCGGGCGACAACGATCACCGGCACGCTGGTCGGGTATTGCCGGATCTCGTCGGCGACGCGCTTGGCGAAGAAGCGGCAGGGCTCCTCGGTATGCTTGCCGAAGCGGCTGGCGCCCTCGAACGGCGGGCAGCCCGAGGTGCCGAAGAACATCACGCTGTCGTCGCTTGCCGCCGCGGCGGTGACGACGCCGGGGATCACGGCGTTGCCGTGACTGTCGCCCCAGACGATCGCCCCGACCTTGGTCGAGGTGCCGTACTTGCAGCCGATTTCGCCGGACCCGGCGACCATGCGCTGAACGCTGTTCGTCAGGCATTCGGTGCGCCGCGGATCGACGTCCGTACTCGCGGCCGAGACGAGCTTGATCTGGTTGGGCAGGCGCGCGGCCGCGCCGTTGGCGAAAGTCACCGCGGTGCAGGCGAGCACGATGGCGATCGGTGCGGTGGCCAGCGTGCCGACGCCGCGCAGGCCGAAACGCTCGCGCAATCCTGCGGCACGCCGTTCGACGAGTTCGTACGAGACGAAGCCGAGCAGGACCGACAGGGCTAGGCCCCCGGCGATCACGAACGGGTTATGGCTTGGCACATCGAGGTAGTGGATCAGTACGGTCAGCGGCCAGTGCCAGAGATAGATCGAATAGGACCAGCGGCCCAGTGCCTGCATCGGCGTGAAGTTCGAGAACGGGCTGTCATTCGCCGCGCTCAGGATGACGAGCGCCGCACCGAGTGCCGGTACCAGCGTCATCACGCCGGGCCAGTCGAACGCCTCAGTGAAGAAGAGGCCCGCGCCGACGATCGCCACGAGGCCGACCGTCTGTAGCGCGTTGGCTGTGCGCGGCGTGAACTTGAAGCGCTCGGCATTGAGCATCACCAGGCCGCCGAGCACCATTTCCCAGGCGCGCGTCGGCAGCAGGAAGAAGTTGGCTTCGGGGTGGCTGCGCGCGACCACCGGATCGAGGGCGAACGAGACGAGCCCGATCAGCACGAGCACCACCTGGTAGACCGACCGCTTGTTGCCGAACACGCGTGCGCCGAGCATCAGGATGATCGGGTAGACGATATAGAACTGCCACTCGACGGCGAGCGACCAGGTGTGTAGCAGCCACTTCGATTGCGAGGATGCGTCAAAGTAGCCCGCCTCGCGCCAGAACACGAAGTTCGAGATGAAGGTCAGCGCCGCGCCCGAGTGTTCGGCGAGGACCTTGTAGGCGTGGGCGTCGAGATAGAACCAGCCGAACACCATGAGCACGGCGGCCAGTGTCGCAAGCGCGGGCACGATCCGCGTGAAGCGCGCGACGTAGAAATCCCAGAGGCTGAAACGGTCTTTGTCGAGCCGGCCGATGACGATGGCCGTCATCAGGTAGCCCGAGATCACGAAGAACACGTCGACCCCGATAAAGCCGCCATTGAAGCCCGGGGTCTGGAAGTGGAACAGCGCGACCAGCGCGACGGCCACTCCTCGTAAGGCATTGATGTCTTTTCTGAAGCGCATGATGTCGCGGGTCCCGTGTGAAATCGCCTGCTGGTCCGTTGCCGGTCCGAACTGATCTGGTGTTGCTATGTCGTTGTTATGGTTGCTGCCCGCTACCCACGGCTCCGGTCCGTTTCGCCACGGCCCACTCGAACCTTGTGTCGCGCTTCTGCTTTAGTGCTCCGGCTTGGTGTCGCTTGCCGAATCGGTTGGGCGAAACGGTGAAATCTGGAACCCGTCACGCACGGCCGGTGACGACGGCGCGATCTGCAGGTCCGCTAAAGAACTGCGCTGCGCATCGGCCATCGGCTTGACGAAATTCAACTGGCTCGACTCGTAGGTCGTGCCGATGTCGATATACGGCGTGGCACGTGCATCGATCGACATAGCCTTGCCATTGATCACCGCGTTGCGACGCAGGACATTGCCCTTGGGCGCTCCCGGTGCATCGTTGAGCAGCGTCGCGAGGCTCGGGTAGCGGGTCGAGTAGGGCGGCTGGCTGAAGTTGACGAGCGTGAGCTGATGACGCAGCTGGCCGTTGGGATCGTCGGCCAGGCCCTTCTGCCACGACAGCCCGCGCGAGTCGATATAGATCGCCGGCATGCAGTTGACGAAGAGGTTGTCCTCGACGAGGTTGTCGCGGCCGCCGCCGATAAAGATCGCCTGGTTGACCTTCGAGAAGATGTTGCGGCGAATCGTCGTGCCGCCGCCCTGATCGTCGAGATAGATGCCCATGGTCGCCTGTGGCTGCGCCGCGCTGCCGATGTCGTGCAGGAAATTGCCCTCGATCACGGTGCCACGCGCGGTCCAGTCGCGGCCCGTATAGAGCGCGCCGGTGTCGCCGGCCTCTTGCGCGACGTGATCGATCTCGTTGCCGCTGATCACATGGTCGTTGCCGTTGAAGATGATCGCGGCATGCGGTCCGTTGTAGATATGGTTGCGTTCGATCCGGTCGCCAACGCCCGAGATGCTGATCGCGGGCCGATAGGCGCGCGAGCGCCGCGCATAGTCGTGCAACACGCTGTCTTCGATCGAGACGTTGCCGCTCGACAGCGACTGACGGTTACCCGCGTAGACCACGAAGCCGCCTTCACCCGTGTTCGAGATGTTCATGAACCGGTAGTGACTGTTGCTTGCCGTCGACCAGACCGCGACGCTGCCCGCGTTGCGCACGCTGGCGTGATCGATCGCGACGTTCAGGCCGCCGTTGATTTCGATCGCATTGCCGCGCGTGTTTTCGAAGCCGAGATTGCGGATCGTCAGATTTACCGCCACGGTAGAAACCAGCAACTGGTTGCTCACTGACGCCTCGACGTCACCGTCGTGCAGCGGTGCGGGCGGCCAGAAGTAGAGCTGCATCGCCTGCCGGTCGAGGTACCACTCACCCGGATGGTCGAGCTGCGACAAGGCGTTTTCGAAATACATGCGCTGGCCGGTCTTCATGCCGAAGGCCGGCACCGGTGCGGCAAGGGTGACCGTTCCCGAGGACGGATCGACCGATTCGACGGGCAGCGTGGTGTCGGCCCAGTCGCGCGCCCAGTAGCCCATGGCGCGAAGATCGGGCTCGCCCTTGAGCGCGTCGAGTGGCGCGCCGGTCACGGTAAAGCTCGGGCCTTTTTCACCCGCGGGTAGCGAGGCGATGGTGGCGAACCCCTGGCTCGGCCAGCGCGCGAGCGTCTGCGGTTCGCCACGGTAGAAGAGTTCGAGCGGGGCCGGCGTCACGCGGATTCCGAAGCCCTGGCGCTCGAAGGTGCCCGCATCGTCAATGCCGCTGTCGGCCAGCTTCGTCACGAGCACATGACCGCGTGCCGCGGCCGGCAGGCGGGCAGCGGCCGCATCGTTGGGTCCGACCGGACGGAAGCCCTGCAAGACCTTGCTGCCCGACAGGATCGTCCTGTTTTCCCCTGCGCCCGAGATCGTCACGGCGGTGCCGCGCCAGCTCGGATCGAACTGCAGGCGCAGCGGCTGCGTAAGCCGGTAGGTGCCTGCACCGAGTTCGATGTCGATACGATCGGCGCTGCCGCCCGCAAAGTGCGACTTGTTCGCGGCCAGCACGGCCACCGCCGCGCGCAGGCCGAGATCGCCGTTCGCGCTGGTCGGTGCATTGCTTGCATTGACCTGGGCGTCGGCGGGTAAATCGGTCGCCGCGACGCTGACATGAAGGGTCAGCGCCGTCGCGAGAGCCGGCAGCAGGGACGCGCCGAGCCCGATCCAGCAGGCCGCGAGGCGTGCTGGAGGTAGGGGGAGGTGCTTCATGGTTAAGCCTTCGATGCGTGGGCGCGGCTCGCCGTATAGGTGTAGGTGCCGTAGCCGTAAGTCTTGTCGCCGGGACGCGGTTTCACGTCGTTGAGCACCAGACCATTGAGCATGACGCCGACATGCGCCAGCCGCTTGGCCGACTCCTTGATCTGCGCGACGGTCGTCTCGCCTTGCCGCACCACGAGGAACGCTGCGCCGGCAAGCTGGCCGAGCGAGCTCACGTCAGCGACGGCGAGCACCGGCGGGGTGTCGATCAGCACGATGTCGTATTGCTGCGCGATCTCGGTGACGAAGCGCGTGAAGCGTTCGCTCGTCAGCATTTCCGACGGGTTGCTCGGCGCGACACCCCGTGTGAGGACATCGAGACCCGGCAGGACGGCGCGATGCACCAGCGTATCGAAGCTCTTGTCGCGCGAGATCAGGTCGGCGAGGCCCGGGCCTTCACGCTGGCCGAAGTGACGATGCAAGTCGCCATCGCGCATGTCGGCGTCGATCAACAGCACGCGCTGGTGCGAGGCCGCGAGCACGGCGGCGAGATTGGCCGAGGTGAACGACTTGCCGACACCTGGGGTAGGGCCTGACATCAGCACGATATTGTTGCTTGCTTCGAGCAGCACGAACTGCAGCGCGGTGCGGAAACTGCGCAGCGCTTCAATCGGGAGGCTGTCGCCATCGAGATGCGCGAGCAAAGTCACCTTGCTGGCCTGTGACTGAGACCACATGCGCGCATCGCGGGTGCGTTGCGGTTTGCTGTGCGGCACGCTCGCATACACCGGCAGGCCGGTATCGCGTTCGATGTCGCGCGCATGCACGATGCCTTGTGAAAGCTGGCGGCGGAACCAGGCGATCAGGCAGCCACCGAACAGACCGACCATGGCGCCGAGGACGACCACGAGCTTGCGGTTCGGCTTGACAGGCTCTCCTGAAACGACCGCGGTATCGACCAGGCGTGCGTTGCCGGTCTTGCCCGCCCGGACCAGACGCAGTTGCTCGGCGCTATTGAGCAGCCCCGTGTAGAGATCGGTGTTGACCTGCACGTCGCGTTGAAGGCGCAGTTCGGTTTGCTCGAGCTGCGGCAACTGGCGCGTCTTCGAATCGATTGCGGCGAGCCGTTGCTTGAGCACCGTTTCCTGGTCGAGGATCGCGATCAGGGCCGGATGGTTCTCGGTGAAACGCGCGCCGAGTTCGTTGCGTTTCTGTTCGAGATCGGCGAGCTTGTTCTGGGAGTCGACGGTCTGCTGGAGCACGGCCGAGCCTTCCTCGCTCAGGTCGAGCGTCGCATTCGCCGTGCGGAACGCGTTGTAGGCGTTTTCCGATTCCTCGAGCTGATGCTTGAGTTGCGGCAGTTGGACGTTAAGAAACGAGATCGACTTCTCCGCTTCGGCCGATTTACGCTCGACGTTCTGGCGCACGTACTGTTGGCCGATCTCCGTGAGGATCTGGCTGGTCTGGTTCGGATCGCGACCTTGCAGGCTCGCCTGGATCACGTCGGAGTCTTTGGTTGTCTGGGCGATGCGCATCGCTTTCTGGAGCGACTGAACGGCATCCACCACGGATACACGCGTGAGCATGAAGGTCCCGCCGGGAAGCGCGGAGAGACTCGCCACGTTGACCGAAAGCGGACCGTCCGCGGTCTGCACGGTGAGCGGCTGGCCAACATGACCGGTCACGTGGATGCCGGCACGCTCGTTGTTGAGCGAGTACTGTCCGTTCGCGGCGGCGACCAGCTTGAAAGGCTTGCCAAAGAGCGTGCTCGGCGGATCGAAGCTCGGCACGCTAGCCTGCTCCTGCCCCCAGACATAGCCGCCGCGGCCGAACAAGCCTGGCGTCCACAAGCCCTTGAGCTGCGTTGACAGCCAGCGCCCGAAGACGGGGAAGCGGTGCGGTTCGACGTCGATCGTGAGTCCGGTGTTGTTGACAGTGGGCGTCAGGACCAGGCGCGACTGCAGGATCTCGATCTCGTCCGATGCTTCTGACTTGATGTCGAACATCTGCGAGACGCTCGAGAGCGCATCATTGGGCGAGTTCGGGTTGTCCTCGACCTGGATCAGGATGTCCGACTGGTAGACCGGCGCGGCCAGCACGGCATACCCCACGCCGATCGCTGTCGTGAGGGCCGTGAGACCCGCGATCAGCCAGCGGTTTTCGTAGAGCGTGTCGATGAAGGCACTCGCATCGACCGGGCTGTTCGCCGGCTCGACGAGCGCGGCAGCCGGCGTGATGCTGGCAACCCTCAGGCTGCGTCCTTCGACACCGGCTTGCTTGTGAGACGTGTTAGGCGATCGATCCACGGTACGGCTCCTGCTTCAATGAGTTGCAACGCATGGCGGAACGCGACTTCGCCGCGGCCGTAGGGGTCGGGGATATCCCGGCCCAACGTTTCGGCGAGGCGGAACACCTTGCCCTTGCTGCCCGGATACAGCGCCTCGATGGCGCGCTGGTGTCCGGTTTCCATGACGAGGATGAGGTCCGCGGCACGCACCATCCAGCTACTGAGCGGCTGGGTGCGGTGGGCGCCGAGGTCATGACCGGTCTCGCGCATGATGCGTATTGCGAGCGGGTCGGCGGCCTGAAACAGCCGCGCATCGAACCCCGCCGACAGCACCTGCATCCCGGGCAGTCCACGGCGCAGGATCGCTGCGGCCATGGGGCTACGACACAGGTTGCCGGTACAGAGGACGAGGATCGTGTTCATTGCTTTAGTAGGCCGCCGCTGCGCGACCGAAGTACGCGGCTTGCGCGCTCGGCACGACGTTGTTAATGACGCGGCCCCAGCGCACGACCGGCGAGGTGTCGACGAACACCACGTCTTTCGCCTTGAGCTGGAAGTTCTCGGCGAGGGCCAGCGCACTCGGATTCTGGGCGTTGAGGTGGAAGATCTGATGCGTATCGGCATTGATGTTGCGCACCACGTAGACCTGTCTTGCGTCGCCCGTCATCTGACTGACGCCGCCCGCATCGCCGAGCGCTTCATTGAGCGTGAGCTCGCCGTTGCGCAGGAACAGGGTGGTCGGCCGGGTGACTTCGCCGAGGATGAAGACCTTGCTGTCTTCACGGGCGAACACGCGGACCATGTCGTCGTTCTGCAGCATGACGTCCGACGGGTTGACCCCCTTGGCGATCAGGTCGGGGATATTGACGATCACCGACTTGCCGCCACGGATCACCGCGATATTCGCGCGGTCACCCACAGCGGTGAAGCCGCCCGCGCGGTTAAGCGCCTCGGTCAGCGTCATCGGGACGTCGTTGAAGATCTGCAAGCCCGGCGTGCGCACTTCCCCATCCATATAGACACGCTTGCTGCGATATGACTGCACGCGCAGCGTAACCTGCGGGTCGCGCACATATTTGGCGAGATGAGCGGCGAGTACGTCGCGGGCCTGCATCTCGGTGAGTCCGGCCACATGGATCGCGCCTGCATAGGCGAACTGAACCATGCCGGCGGCATCGACCGTATAGCCCGATGACACCGAGGCCGAGCCTGTGTAGTCGATCCCGACTGTCTGCACCGAGTTGGTCGGCAGATTCAGTTCGGGGTGGTCCCAGATCATGATGTTGAGGACATCGCTCGCACCGATCCGGTAGGGCATCGGTGCGGAGAACAGATTCTGTACGTCGACGGGGATGCCCTTGGGCGCCGCTTGCCGTTCGGCCCGGATGAGATCCGGTGTGATTTCGGTGAGTGCACCAGCGGGCGGCGGGTCGTCGGGCTGACCGGCAGTGGAGGCGGCGCCCGGAACACCGGTCACGCTCGTGCCATAGCGGTCCTGGTCGCTGCTGCTGTAATGCTGGCCCGGGTCGATGCCACAGGCGCCCAGCGCAAGCAAGGCAGTGAGTGAACAGCCAAGTCCGATCCTGCGCAACAAGCGGCGCGGGCGGGGGTGAAGCAAGGAGGCAGTAGTTCCGATTTGATTCATCTATTTCGTAGCCAAACGTCGCAATGCCGAGGGAACCTGTCCGCCGGATGAGCCACCTGTAGAAGAGTCAACGACCGCTCAGGATGCAGCTTGTGCCTGGCGATTCTGTAAGCGATATTCGGTTGGCGAGACGAGCAGACGCTTGCGAAAGATCTTCGCGAGACGATCGCCGTTGGCCATGCCGTTGCGTCGTGCGATCTTGTCGACAGGCAAGTCGGTTTCGATCAGCAGACGGCAGACCATGTCGAGGCGTGCACGCAACAAGTACTCCGACGGCGTGATGCCGATTTCGTCCTTGAAGCGGCGCAGATAGTTGCGCTCGCTCATGGCCGCCACTTGCGCGGCGTCCGCCACCGAAATCGGCCGCTCGCAGTTGTCCTTCAGCCAGCGAGCCGAAGCACGGACCTTGTCACGCACACTGGTGGCGCCCGCATCAGTCAACAGCGGAGCGAGCTTGGCGCCGGCACCCGGCACCAGCAGTTCGCCGACTTCGCGAGCGATATCGAGGCCGAGGTCGCACTTGACGAGCATCAGCGCACTGGCCATCGACGAGAAGCAATCCTCATCACCGCTATGTGCGACCGGGCTCACGGCGCCGAGGCGCTCGAACGCACTCGATACATTGCTCAGACCCGTGGCGGAAAACGGCGAACGCGCCGTCGAGGTGCCACGGAAAGGGCCATCTGCGTAACCGAAACGCATGCGCCCGAGCAACGCCTCGTCAAGCGAAGCGTGCTGCGAACTGCGGCCACCCCCGATGAAAAGGGCGTCGAAGTTCTGATACTGGCGCGCGTCGAAGCGCTCGGTCCACAGATGCACGGACGAAGAGCACGGCACGCTGCCGCCGCTGAACGACAGCATCTTGATGGTGTAGACCGAATTGGCCGCAGTGCCTGCGACTGCCAACTGGTTTGCCTTGTTGAACACTTCGGCAATGATGCCGGCACGCAGCAGCGAGAATCCTTCGAATAAAACGATACCGATCTGCCGCGCGGGACACCGCGTAGCCGACCAGGGATCGAGGCTATGTGCAGATATCGTCTCCACCTCTCTGACGAGGCGGCGCACGATACTGTCTGGCTGTTCTAGGTGTGCAACAAACGGCATGTCGTTTCCTTAGAAACGTTTCCCCGGAATGTTGATTGGTTCTTCTTATAGGTTGCACTGCATCATACATATCCGATTCGCCTTTGGACGCCATTTGACCGATTTAGGCGACATCTTGGCGGATCGAAAAGGCCAACCCTCAACTGATTACCATGTCAAAAAGTCCGGACTGTTAAATTCAAAAAAAATGCCAAAAAGGCGCCGCAACGAGAAATGAGTCCTTATTGAAAGGCGACTCCGAAGCTTTTTCCTACTACAAGGTCTCGATACGTGAGAACGCGGAAAAAAATGCCGCTTTTATCGGTAGCAACGCCGCTTTACCGACTCGGCTAGAGAAGACCTGCAGCCCCAGAAGCCCGGCCAGTATGCCTGACCGTTATGCCACCTGATATCTTGGAAACTGCAAAAGGTATCTCGAAATGTAATTGCGCTAGGACCAGTACTTAAACGCCGTGGCACTTCATGCCGGTGATCGAAAATTTCTCAGCTGTTTCTGCCATTTCTTCCGAAATTGATGCACTGCACGCATGCATTTCGGTAATGCAGGCTGCGCATTCCGCCAACATATCGGCATTTTCAGTCACCCCTAATTTGAGCATCGATGGCGTCGTTATGATTCGTCGCATACGGCAGTCAGTCGGGACTTCGCGAGCAGGTGGCGGGGGTCTGACGAAAGTCTTCGCGCACCTGCTCGGAGACGGTTGGCGAGGCGGGTGTCCTGCGGGTGGAGGCACCGCCCTCGATAGCGGCCGGCATTCTGGAGGATTGAGTCATGTTTGACGCCGTGCGCCAGTTGCTCGATCTGATATGTGTCGTGGTGGGAGCGTTGATCGCCTATACGCTGGTACCCGATGTCGACCATCGCTTGTTCGATGCCCGCGGGATGTTCATCGCACTCGAGGTGGCGCTGGTCACGATCGTGTTCCCGATGCTCAACATCTATCAGTCGTGGCGGGGCAAGAGTGCGATCTCGCTGATCATTCCCGTCTTGATCGGCTGGGGTCTCGTGCAGATGATCGGTGGATTGATCTACGCCGCGATACATCATGTTTCACATGTACCGCATCCGTGGCTGGTGCAATGGACTGCGATCACCGCAGCGCTGCTCGTTGTCTCGCGTCAGTTGACGGTGACGGTGCTGGGTCGTCTGCGCAGCGCGGGCTTCAATCAGAAGCGTGTGGCGATCGTGGGTACGACGTCCGATGCATTCCGTCTCGTGCAGCGTATTGAAGGCTCGCCTAACGCAGGGTACTTGCCCGTGGCGATCTATGACGAAGCGTCGGTGAGCGATGGCATGGCCGCCGGTGTGCCGGTGCTCAGCCACTGGGATGCACTCACCCAGTTGATCCGCCAGTCCGGCATCACGGAGCTGTGGCTCACGGGGCGCCCTTCGGAGCCGCATCCGTGTGATCGCTTCGTTGGCGAGTTCAAGCATGACTTCGTCAACATCCGCCTGTTGCCCGATCTCGACAATCTCGCGCTTGCCAATCTCGGTACGGTCGATGTACTCGGCCTGCCATCGATTAACCTGGTCGCGTCGCCCAAGTCCGGATGGCGGGTGATGCCCAAGGAGATCTTTGACCGGTTATTTGCGGCTGCGGTGTTGTTCGCGCTGGCGCCGCTGTTGATCGGCGTGGCGATCGCGGTCAAGATGTCCTCGCCGGGGCCAGTGCTGTTCAAGCAGAAACGCAAAGGTGTCGACGGCAACGAGTTCTGGATCTTCAAGTTCCGCTCGATGCGCGTGCACCAAGCTGAGGTCGGCAAGATCGCACAGGCCACGCGTCACGATTCACGCATCACGCGCGTCGGTGCAATTCTGCGACGCACCAGCATTGATGAACTGCCGCAGTTCTTCAACGTGCTCAAGGGCGATATGTCGGTGGTCGGACCGCGCCCACATGCCGTCGAACACGACGAACAGTACAAGAACCTGGTGCAGAACTATATGTACCGTTACCGGATCAAGCCCGGCATCACGGGCTGGGCGCAGGTCAACGGTTTTCGCGGCGAGACGGATCGGGTCGAAAAGATGGCCGCCCGCGTGGCCTGTGATCTCTACTACATGGTCAACTGGACCTTCTGGTTCGATGTGAAGATTGTCTTCATGACGCTATTCAGAGGCTTTGTCGGCGCCAACGCGTACTGACCGAGCCTGGCTGAGCAGGTCTTGCCGATCGCATCCGACGCCTTGTCGGGCGTGGCGCAGCGCCCGGTGCCGGGCCCCGTCGGGGGCCGGGTGACCCGGGCGCTGCGCCGTCGTGCGCAAGTTTCCGCTGTTCGCCAGCCCGTTTACCGGGCATCATGTCACCTGTTGCGGAAAGTCGTCGCGCGAACGCATGCCTGAAAAATAGGCAGTGTTTGTGTCCCGATGCTTGATTTTGCGGCTCCGCGACCTCATCTGTCCCTCACGCTAGCGCGTTTGCTGCCTGTCTAGCGCGACTTGATTCCTGTCCGTACCGGACATCGGCCACTACCTAGTGTGCCGCTCCGGCAGGGCGATGTCACCGGGTGTGGCCCGGTCCGCCGCGCGCGTTGCGCGTGTCCCTTGATCTTCATCTGACGCCGTGTGCGCCGCCGAATGCGGCGGGGTCCGTCCCAACGCCAGCGTCAGTCGTCCGCCACGGTCCCGCAGGGTCCGCAGAGCGGCATCGCCGACGCGTGGTTGCACGATCGCCGGCATTCATCCCTTACCTTTGGAGCCCTCTATGGCGAAAGAAGAACTGATCGAACTCGATGGTATCGTTGACGAAGTGCTGCCGGATAGCCGGTATCGTGTAACGCTGGACAACGGCGTGGTAGTCGGCGCCTATGCGGCGGGCCGTATGCGCAAGCATCACATCCGCATTCTGGCGGGTGATCGTGTCACGCTCGAACTGTCGGTCTATGACCTGACGAAAGGGCGTATCAATTTCCGTCACAAGGACGAGCGCGCGCCTACCGGCGGTTCGCGTCCTCAGCAGTTTCGCCGTCGCTGATCGCATGGTGCGGGCCTGGCCGCCGCTGGGTGGCGCCCGCCAGTCGTGTGATGCAGTGATGTGGTGATTGTCAGGGTCCGTGGTGAACGGGCCGTGGAGCGCAACGCGATCCATCGCCGCGGGCACCGGGCCACGTGACGTAAGCGACAAAAAAGAAGGGCGGTCTTTCGACCGCCCTTCTTTTTTTGGTCGGCGCATTGACCGGCGCCGTCGGCAAACCTCATCGCTGCCCGGGTACTGTGGGTTGATTACGTTCCCACTCGAGCATAACGAGGTAAAAGGGGGGCTATGGCTTGGGCCGGCCTCGGCTCTAGCGCGTGACCCGGAACACGTTGACCACGCCGCTCATGCGGCTTGCCTGTTCCTCGAGCGAGACCGCGGCGGCCGCCGCTTCCTCGACGAGCGCCGCATTCTGCTGGGTGACTTCATCCATCTGCGTGACGGCCTTATTGACCTGCTCGATGCCGTCGCTCTGCTCTTCGGACGCGGCCGCGATCTCGGCCATGATGTCGGTCACGCGACGCACTGCGTCGTTGATCTCCGTCATCGTCTTGCCTGCGCGACCGACCAGCTCGGTGCCGTTACCCACCCGGTCGACCGATTCGCTGATCAGCGTCTTGATTTCCTTGGCCGCCGACGCGCTGCGTTGTGCAAGCGTGCGCACTTCGCCCGCCACCACCGCAAAGCCACGGCCTTGTTCGCCTGCCCGCGCGGCTTCGACCGCCGCGTTCAGTGCGAGAATATTGGTCTGGAATGCGATGCCCTCGATCACGCCGATGATGTCGGCGATCTGCTTCGAGCTGGCGTTGATATCGCCCATGGTCGTGACGACCTTCGAGACAACCTCGCTGCCTTCCTGCGCCACGCCCACCGCGACTCGTGCGAGCTCGCTCGCCTGGCGTGCATTGTCGGCATTCTGGCGCACGGTCGAAGTCAGTTCTTCCATGCTCGAGGCGGTCTCTTCGAGCGAGGCGGCCTGCTCTTCAGTTCGTTGCGACAAATCGGTGTTACCCGCCGAGATCTGCGCGGTCGCCGTGGAGATCGACTGAGCGCCATCGCGTACCGAGGTGATCGTATCCGTGAGCTTGCTCTGCATGGTCTGCAGGCCTTCCATCAACTGCCCCATTTCGTCGCGCGAACGGACTTCGACGCGTTGCGTCAGGTCGCCTGCAGAAATTGACCGAAAATGCGCCAGCACCTCGTCGAGCGGCCGGGCGATCGACTGGCGCAGCGAATACCAGGCGTACGTCGCCATCAGCAGGCCCGCGGCCAGGCCGATGCCGGTCACTGTCATGATCAGGTTAAAGCGCGTCTGTGCACTTTCATACAGCGCACGCGCGCTGTCTTCCTGGATCTTCTGCAGCGCGGCGATGCGGTTGGTGACCTCGTTGAACGGGCCGGTCAGCTGGGTCGCGATCAGCGCCTTGAGGGTCGCGTCGTCATGCGCCGAGATAGCGGCGAACACTTTATCGACGCCGTTGCTCATGAACGCCACGCGCTTTTCTGACAGCTCGGCAGAGATGCGCGCTTCATCGGAGCCCGACGGCAGGGCGCGATAAGCCTCCCACGCCTTGTCGGACTCGGCGAACATGGTGCGCGCGCGGTTGATGAGTTCTGCCGCGTCGGAACGATCCGGATCAATGGCGATACGGTCGAGTACAAGCCGCCCGCGCGCGTAATAGATATCTGCCCGGCCGAGCGCCACGGACGAGGCCAGCTCGTTCGAATACAACTCTTTCTGGTCGGAATTGGCCATCGAGATGCCGACCGCACCCAGGATGGCGCCTGCAATCAAGAGGAGGCCAAGGAAACCCATGGCAAGCGCTAGGCGGGTGCGGATCGTGATGTTCTTCAACATGATGCCTTCGTCAAATCGCTAAAAAGTGCAAGACCGGCGGCGCCAAAGCGCCAGGGAGATGACCCTGTTTACGGCGAGGTCCGAAACAACTTAAATGATTTGTCAGAAATGGAAGGCTCAATGAAAGGGGGCAAAGCGCCCCGAAAAAACCGGGGCGTAGCGGCCTTGCAAACGTCTAGCGAGGGTGGCGAGCGGGCGGGTGCCGCCCGACGCCACATGGCGCCCCGGGGAGGGGCGCGGCGGATGCGTAAGCCGGGTGTCCGGCTTTAGCGAGCGGTGCTCAGCGAGTGCTCGTTCACGAAGCACTGCAGCGCGAGATGCTCGACAGGCGCGAGCGATTCAAACTCGAGACCATAGAGAAACAGGTTCGGATTGTCGACGACGGGCGCGACACTGCGGATAACCGATGGCGTGCGGATCTCGATGTCGTAGTCCTGCGTGCGAACCGAGAAACGCAGATGCAGACGCGAGCCGGCCTGCGCGAAGCTTCCGCGCGCGCTCAGCGACGCCCCGAGCACGCTGATGTCGCGCACCGCGCCGAGCATGTCGTAGGTGCCGTGAAAACGCTCACCGGCCGAGAGCCAGCAGGCGATGCGCGTCGTCACGCGTACCGTGCGGCGCAGCTTGACGCGGCGTACGTCGAAGGGTTTCGAAAGGATCAGGTATTCGAACGGCGCCATGCAGACCGTCTCGACCCGGCAATGGAACTCGAAAATGCTCTTGCCCGAGAACGCCATGATCTGGATCTCTTCGCCGGCCAGCAGGCGCAACGGCTTGCCGTCGACGACCGGCGGCGAGATAAAGGTCGTGAGGTTCGCAGTCTGGCCGATCACCCGGCTCAGCGCGTGGCTTTCCCGAATGCCTTTGGGCGTCTTGATGCGCAGCATGTGGCCGGTCTGCAGCGAGAAGTCTGCCGGCGTGGCGTTCTGTGTCGCGGGCGATACCGCCTGGGTGGTGCCGGCCGGGCCCTCGAGCGCGAGCGCGGCATCCGCTTCCGTTTTTGAACGATGGGGCTCGAAGTGGATGAACATGAAGTCGCGGTCTTCGCGGCTTGGCAACATCTGGCCTCGCTCGGCGATCAGCGTCCCGTCGACGTCGAAAATCGGCCATTCGAGCTTGGTCTGTGGCAACACCTCGCCCGGCATCAGGGGCTGCAAAGCGTGGCCGCGATCGAGTCTCTTGAATTCCATTGCTGTGTCGTTCCCCGTTTTTTTCGAGCATCAAGCCCGAAGGCGGTATTTATTGTTGGTATGGCTGCGCAAGGGGGTCGGCGGACCGTCCCAGCCAGCGGTTCTGTGCTGAATTTTGCGGCGAGTCGCCGGGTGAAGAGCCTGTCATCGCCTCCGGCTGCGAGGTTCAGGCGCTTGCCCTGACGGCGCACGTTAACCGTATATCGGCACTTTGTAATCAAAGATTACCGTATTCGCGAAATTGTCTTAATACGGATCTGCAAATATTGCCACGCGGGTCAACGCAACGCTTGCTTGTCCGTTGATTTTGATAAGGATTGTGCACTCTATATAAGATGTGCATCGCGCCGGAAGCGCCGTCCGGTCAGGCTTTCCGGACACACGGATTGCAATTTGCTACAAAAGGTCTCTGCGCGTTGAGAGGGAATTCGTTAGATTAAGGTCATTGAGAAGGCCCACCTGGGCCGGATGCTGGTAAGGAGAGCGCTGTGAAAAAAATCATTCCGTTGATTGCCGCCGCGGGGCTTGCGATGGGTGTGGCAGGCGGGGCCGAAGCACACGTTTCGGTGGGTATCGGTATTGGGATTCCGTTTGCAGCACCGGTGTATGCCGCGCCTGTCTATGTGGCGCCGCCGCCGGTGGTCTATGCCCCTCAGGGACCGGTGGTCTATGCGCCGGCACCGGTGGTGTACGGCGGCCCGGTGTACTACGGTCCTCGTTACTACGGTCACTACGGCCGGGGCTACTACGGCCACCAACGTTACTATCGCCACTATTGATCGTTGATTGATCGTTGTCGCTGATTAAGTCGAGGAAGGCCGGGGCGAGGCGGGACTGGATCCTGCCTTTCCCGCCAATCGTCAGAGAGCGGTTGGCAAACGTAGAAGCGCCGGAAGATCGGTGCAAGTGGCAAAGAAAAACGCGCTGTCGTGACCTACGACAGCGCGTTTTTTTTCGACATCGACGGGCGCGAGCCCGCGAATATCAAAGCCCAAGCTGGGTCATCAATCCATCGACGCGTGTCTTGACCGCAGGGTCCATCGTGATCGCACGGCCCCATTCGCGATCGGTTTCGCCGGGCCATTTGTTGGTCGCGTCGAGCCCCATTTTGGAGCCGAGGCCCGCGACCGGTGAGGCAAAGTCTAGATAGTCGATCGGTGTGTGCTCGACGAGCAGGGTGTCGCGGGCGGGATCGATCCGGGTGGTGATCGCCCAGATGACTTCCTTCCAGTCGCGGATGTTCACATCCTCGTCGACCACGACGATGAACTTGGTGTACATGAACTGGCGAAGGAAACTCCAGACCCCGAACATCACGCGCTTTGCATGGCCCGGATAACTCTTGCGAATCTGGACGATCGCCATCCGATAGCTGCAGCCCTCGGGCGGCAGATAGAAATCTGTGATCTCGGGAAATTGCTTCTGCAACAGCGGCACGAACACTTCGTTGAGCGCAACGCCGAGCACGGCCGGCTCGTCGGGCGGCTTGCCGGTATAGGTCGAATGGAAGATCGCGTTGCGCCGCAGGGTGATGCGCTCGACCGTGAAGACGGGGAACCATTCCTGTTCGTTGTAGTAACCGGTGTGATCCCCATATGGCCCTTCGAGCGCATATTCGTAGTCCTTCGCGGGACCGCTCGATGGCCGCGGCGGCGCGCCGGCCGGCAGCGGGTCGAGTGCGCCCTGGCGCGGATAGATAAACCCTTCGAGCACGATCTCGGCGCGCGCCGGTACGCGTAGGTTCTCGAGCCCCGGGGTCAGGCACTTGGCCAACTCCGTCTTGCCGCCGCGCAGCAGCCCGGCGAACTGATATTCGGACAAGGTATCCGGCACCGGTGTCACGGCACCCAGGATCGTGGCGGGGTCCGCGCCCAGTGCGACCGCAACAGGGTAGGGCTGGCCGGGGTTCTGGGCCGCGAATTCACGAAAATCGAGCGCGCCGCCGCGATGCGCAAGCCAGCGCATGATGAGCTTGTTGCGGCCGATCAGTTGCTGGCGATAGATGCCGAGGTTCTGACGCGGTTTATGCGGCCCGCGCGTGATGGTGAGGCCCCAGGTCAGCAGCGGTGCGACGTCGCCCGGCCAGCAAGTCTGTATCGGCAGCCGGTTCAGATCGACGTCGTTGCCTTCCCACACGATCTCCTGGCAAGGCGGCGACGAGATGGTCTTCGGCGCCATGTCCCATACAGCCTTGGCGAGCGAAAACAGCTTGCCCGCATCCTTCAGCCCCTTCGGCGGCTCAGGTTCCTTGAGCGCGGACAGCAAGTGGCCGATGTCGCGCAGCGATGTGAGCGCGCCATCGTTACCTTTCGCATCGACGCCCATGCCGAGCGCCACTCGCCGAGGGGTGCCGAACAGGTTGCCGAGCACCGGCATGCTCGAGTGGGTGGGCTGTTCGAACAGCAGCGCCGGACCCCCGGCGCGCAGTACGCGGTCGCAAAGTTCAGTCATCTCGAGCACGGGCGATACCGGCACGCTTACGCGCCGCAGTTCGCCCATCGTTTCGAGTTGGCTGGTGAAGTCGCGCAGGTCTTTATATTTCATTGCGATAAGGCTTTGAAGAGGGCAAGCAAAACGGGTGAGCAGGAGGCTGGAGTCTAGCGCGGAAGTGTCGACCCTCGAGGACGGCCGCAGACGTCATGAACGAGAGCAAGCCGCGGCGTTTCATATGCATGCTTTCTATCGACATGCGTGCATCTCCGGGCCTTCTATGCGTTTTCCAGGAGACGCGCAGGCGGCCTTGCACATCGTCGGTGTGCGAAGCATGTTTGTGCCCGTCAGCGACGTAAATGGCGAACGGAGCACGATGGATCGACCCTGCTTTGTAGGATGAATCTGCCGGCTCGATGAGGCCGCATGTAAAGAGTGTGGCACCCCACGTAAATTTACCGATAGTAACAATTCGTTGCGAAGTGCCCATTAACTTGGAGACCGTGTTGCGAGCAGGCCCCTTACACAGTCAAAGCTACCGATACCCCTCTATATAACCAAACGTTATAAAAACGGTTACACATAGCGTTGACTGAACATAAAACCCTGCTAGAATCCGCTCCCACTAGTCGCGGGGCTTTCTAAACAACTGTTTCCCATACCGGACTGAATGTCCATGACGCTCCGGCGTCGGCCGCCTCCCCGCCCGGCCTGAAGACTTGGTTTGCCGGCATCGCGATGTTTCGCTGCATGCCGGCTGTTCATGTGGTGCCCGTCTGCCGGCAGTGTTCCGGAGTTGAACGCGGCCCGCAGCGGCAACGGTGCCGTTCATTCCCGGCGACCGGCCTGGGCTCCCCAAGGGGCCACAGACGGACGCCTTGGTCGCCCGAGAACCGGTAACCCGGCTTCGAAGGCCCACCATGCACGAGGGAGATTCGCAGCATGCTTGCTCGATTACCTTGGCTGGCCGATTCGCGTATCCCGCAGTTCGTGCGCATCGTTTTACGACGCGGCACGAGGTACAGCCATTACTTTTTCAGCACGCTCGGCGTAGTTGCCTTTGCGAGTGCGCTGACGCTCTGGGTCCAGCCCCAGTGGCGCACGGTCGTGGCGGGTCGTTTAATGCCTTTGTTGGCCGCTGCCGAGCAGACCGGTCCCGTGGTCGGCCGGCTGTTGTCGAGCGGGGCGATCCAGGTGCTCGTGCCGAGCAGCGATGCCCGCGCCTCGAGCCTGCCGCTCATTCCTTACATTCACCCTGTGGCGGCGAGTGTGGCCGCGACACCAGTGGTGCTCACCGCCGACAATGCGCTCGACCCGAGCTCGCTGCCGTCGATCGAGCCGTTCGCGAACATGATTCCCGACGAACGTGTGGTCGCCGATGCGCGTGATGACCGCGTGATGCTCAGCCCGGATGAACAGGACAAAGTAGCGGTCTTCCTGTCGCATCGCTATCGCGTGGCCGAGGCGCCGATGTCGCGCCTGGTCCATGCGGCGTTCGACACGGGCCGCGAAGTGGGCCTCGATCCGCTGCTGTTGCTGTCGGTGATGGCGATTGAATCGGGCTTCAACCCTTATGCGGAAAGCGGTGTCGGCGCACAGGGCCTGATGCAGGTGATGTCGAAGGTGCATTCGGACAAGTTCGATTACTTCGGCGGCCCGGCTGCGGCTCTGCAACCCCTCGCCAATATCAAGGTCGGCGCGCTGGTGCTCAAGGACTGTGTCGCACGAGGGGGTTCGCTTGCGGCGGGGCTGCGTCTGTATGTCGGCTCGACCACGCCGAACAGCGATGGTGGCTATGGTGCGAAGGTGGTGGCCGAACGGATGCGCTTGCGCGACGTCGCCCACGGCCGCTTCGTGCCGATTAATGCGCCGCAGGCGCCTGCCACGACGACGACTGCCCAGGTGTCGCCGAAGGCCGCCGCTTCGCATACGGCCGCGAAAGCGTCAGCCACCGATGCGGCGATCGAGCCGCCCGAAGGCAAGATTGAAACACCAGGCGTTGGGACGCCGGCCCAACCGGCGGTCCATCTGGCGGAAGCAAGCTGAACGGACACTGAGTCGGCGACGCTCGACTCGTGAGTCTGGATGGGTGCGCCGAGTGGCAGAACAATGAAAAAGGGATGCGCCACGCATCCCTTTTTTTTCGCCCAGACAGCTTTAGGCCGTGCCGAAAAGCTTACCGATTCGTGCGACGGCTTCTTCGATTTTTTCGTAGGCAGTCGCATACGACAGGCGCAGGTATGACAGCGGCGCCGCGGTGCCGAAGTCCATCCCGGGCACCAGGCCGACACCGGCTTCATGCAGGATCGTGCGTGTCAGCGCGGAGCTGTCGCCCCGTGCCGCGTGAGGCACCTGGTTGCAATCGGCATAGACGTAGAACGCACCGTCGGGCACCACGGGTACACCGAAGCCGAGTTCGCGCAGCGCCGGCACGATAAAGTCCCGGCGGCGCTGAAACTCGAGACGGCGTGTCTCGAAGATCGCCAGCGTCTCAGGTTCGAAGCAAGCCAGCGCCGCATATTGGGCGACAGCCGACGCACAGATGAACAGGTTCTGCGCGAGCTTCTCGAACGCCGGTATCCACTGCGGCGGCACCACGAGCCAGCCGAGCCGCCAGCCCGTCATGTTGAAGTACTTGGAGAAGCTGTTGATGGTGACGACGTCTTCGCCAAGCGTGAGCGCCGAGACCGGATGCGCGTCGTAGCTGAGGCCCTGATAGATCTCGTCGACGACCGTGAAACCCCCGTGCCGGCGCACGACGTCGACGAGCCGCGAGAGTTCGGCGGGTTCGATCGACGTGCCCGTCGGGTTCGACGGCGAGGCGAGCAGCACGCCGCGGGTGCGCGGGCCCCAGTGACGTTCGACCTGCTCGGCCGTCAGCTGGAAGCGTTCCGCGGGACCACTCGGGATCATCACTGGACGGCCATCGGCCGCCGTCACAAAGTGACGGTTGCACGGGTAGCAGGGGTCGGGCATCAGCACTTCGGCATCGCGCTCGACGAGTGCGGTACAGGCCAACAGCAGCGCAGCCGAGGCGCCCGCGGTGACGATCACGCGCGCCGGGTCGATCTCGATGTGCTGAGTCACCCGGTAGTGCCGCGCGATCGCTTCGCGCAGCGGCTCAATGCCGAGCGCCGCGGTGTAGTGAGTGCGGCCGCTCTGCAGGGCGGCCATGGCCGCCTCGAGAACGGTGGGAGGCGCCGTGAAGTCGGGCTGGCCAACCGACATATGGATGATGTCGCGCCCCGCGCGTTCGAGCGCGTGCGCTTCCTTCATCAATTCCATGACGTAGAACGGCTCGATCGCGTCGACACGCGCCGCCAGTGGGGGCATTACCATCGAATCACGACCTCGAGCGCGGCTTCGCTTCGTCCGGACGAACCTGTGCAGCGAGCTTGTCGAGCACGCCGTTCACATACTTATATCCGTCCGTGCCACCAAAGGTCTTGGTCAGCTCGACCGCCTCATTGATCACAACGCGGTAGGGCACATCGATCTGGTTGATCAACTCGAATGCGCCGACCATGAGCACCGAACGTTCGACGGGCGACAACTCGCTCAGAGGCCGGTCGAGCAGTGGTTGAAGCTGGTTGCCGAGCGCTTCCGAGTCGCGGATCACGCCCTTGACGAGCGTGTCGAACAGCGCCTTGTCTGCCTTGTCGAAGCCTTCCACGCCCTGCAACTGCGCTTCGATTTCGGCATGGCTCGCACCCGACAACAACCATTGATACAAGCCCTGCGTGGCGAATTCGCGCGAGCGGCGGCGAGCGCTCTTCATTCAGCGTCCCCTTCTTCTTCGTCGTCTTCTGCGCTGTCTTGCGCGAGCTGGTCGAGTGCGGCGGTCAGGTTGGCCATCTCGACGGCCACGCGAGCGGCGTCACGGCCTTTCTCGGCCATGCGGGCGACAGCTTGTTCGTCGGTGTCGGTCGTCAGTACAGCGTTGGCGACGGGTACGCCGAAGTCGAGCGTGACGCGCGTGATGCCCGCGCCGCTTTCGTTCGAGACCAGCTCGAAGTGATAGGTCTCGCCGCGGATTACCGCACCCAACGCGATCAGCGCGTCGAACTGGCCGCTTTCGGCGAGCTTTTGCAGCGCGAGCGGAATTTCAAGCGCGCCAGGCACGGTCACGAGCAGGACGTCTTCACCCACTACGCCAAGGCGTTCGAGTTCTTCGACGCAGGCGTCGACCAGGCCATTGCAGATCGGTTCATTGAAGCGCGATTGCACGATGCCGACACGCAGTCCGTCGCCGTCGAGGTTGGGTTGGTATTGTCCGATTTCCATATCTGTTTTTCCGTGTGTGTGGTCTATGCGCCGGTGCTGTGCAGCTCGGTGGGCACGGGGGTTGGCGCCTGCGCGCCGGGCATCGGTACGAAACCGCAGATTTCGAGGCCGTAGCCCGACATGCTGCTGATCTTGCGTGGCGTCGAAAGGATCTGCATGCGCCCGACGCCGATATCGCGCAGGATCTGCGCGCCGATCCCGAAGGTCTTGAAGTCGACCGGGCGACGCTTCATCTGCTCGGCCTTGTCGGTCTGGTCGAATGCTTCGAAGACTTCGAGCAGATGCTCTTGCGAGTCGCCGCAATTGAGTAGCACGATCACGCCCTTGTCGCGCCCGGCAACTTCACGCAAGGCCGCATGCAGCGACCAGGAGTGCGTCGAGCATGAGGTTTCGAGCAGGTCGAGCATCGAGAGCGGCTCGTGCACCCGCACCATGGTGTCGGTGTCGGGGGTCGGCTTGCCGCGCACGAGCGCGAGATGCGGCGAGCCGCTCGGCTTGTCGCGGTACATGATTGAATGAAACGGGCCGTAGATGGTCTGCATGGTCCGCTCGGCGACCCGTTCGATGATTGACTCGGTGCGGCTGCGGTAGTGGATCAGGTCGGCGATGGTGCCGATCTTGAGGCCATGTTCCTCGGCGAAGATCGTCAGGTCGGGCAGGCGCGCCATGGTGCCGTCGTCGTTGATGATCTCGCAGATCACCGCGGCCGGAGTGAGGCCCGCGAGCGCGGTCAGGTCGCAGCCGGCCTCGGTATGGCCGGCGCGCACGAGTACGCCGCCGGGCTGGGCCATGATCGGGAACACATGACCTGGCTGAACGATGTCGTCCGCCCGCGCCTGCGGCGCGACGGCCGCCAGCACGGTGCGCGCGCGGTCCGCTGCCGAGATGCCGGTCGTCACGCCCTCGGCTGCCTCGATGCTGACCGTGAACGCGGTGCCGTACTGGGTGCCGTTCTTGTACGTCATGAGCGGCAGGTTCAGCGTGCGGCAGCGGTCCTGGGTCAGGGTCAGGCAGATCAGGCCACGGCCGAAACGCGCCATGAAATTGATCGCTTCCGGTGTGACGAATTCGGCGGCAATGACGAGGTCACCCTCATTTTCGCGGTCTTCTTCGTCGACCAGTACGACCATGCGGCCCGCTTTGAGCTCCGCAATGATGTCCTGCGTTGGGGCGATGGTCGTCATGGGCGTGGCTCAGGTAGTGGGGCCGAGGCGCCACCGGCTAGGGTGACGCCAGCGAGGGCTTCGAACCCGGCATTTTACGCCAATGCGGCGCCTAGCTCGCTATGAGGACCAAATCGGCAAGTCGTGGGTGTTGCGGATCTGGGCAATGCGTTGCGCGCGCTCGGGGCGGCCAAGGAAATAGCCCTGTGCGTGGGTACAGCCGCAGGCACGCACAAACGCCAGTTGTTCGGGCGTCTCGACGCCCTCGGCGGTGGTCGGAATGCCGAGCTCGCGCGCGAGCGCCACGATGCCCCGCACGACCGCCGCCGATTCACGGCGATGGGCGGCCTCGCGCACGAACGAACCATCGATCTTGAGCTTGTCGAACGAGAAGCGACACAGATTGGACAGCGTCGAAAATCCCGTGCCGAAATCATCGAGTACCAGCCCGATACCGAGGGCTCGCAAGGTCTCCACGTTGCGGCGGGTCGGCACGTCGTCGCTCATCAGTACCGTCTCCGTGACCTCGATGTTCAGTCGGGACGGTGGCAGGCGGCAGGCGCACAACACCGCGGCCACGGTCTGGGCGAAGTCCTCTTCGCGCAACTGGACCGGCGAGACATTGACAGCGACGACCACAGGCTCGCTCCAGCGCGCCGCTTCTTCGCAGGCGCGCCGCAGCACCCACTCGCCCAGGGGAAGGATCAGGCCAGTACGCTCGGCGACAGGGATGAAGGTGGTGGGTGGGAGCTCACCACGGCTCGGGTGTGACCAGCGCACCAGGGCCTCACGCGCAGAGATGGTGCCGTCGGCCAGTTCGACGATCGGCTGGTATTCCATGCGCAGGCCATTGACGGCCGATTGAAGCTCGCCTTCAAGATCGCTGCGCAACAGGCTGAGGCTTTCGTCGGAGGCATGCGCTTTGGCATCGAACACAGCAAATGCGCTCTTGCCGCTACGCTTGACGGCGTAGAGGGCGCGATCGGCACAAATCAGGAGTTGCGGTCCGGTTTCGCCATGCTGCGGATGTTGAGCGATGCCGACGCTTGCGCCAATGCGCACCATGCTTTCGTTGAGGACAAACGGACGGCCCAGTGTCTTGACGATCTGATCGGCAAGTAGCTGCGCCTTCTCACCCGTGGAGGCCGCGTCGGAAATCGCGACGAACTCGTCGCCCGCCAGTCGCCCGACGATGTCACCGGTGTGGAACACGGTGCGCAGGCGATGCGCCGTTTCCTGCAGGATGTAGTCGCCGGCGGCATGACCCAGGCTGTCATTGATCGCCTTGAAACCGTCGAGGTCGATCAGAAAGACCGCAAACGATTGGCCATCAGCGGGCGTTCCGGCGTCGGTGCGCTCGAGCAAAAGCTCGCTGATACGGGCCCGGTTGGGCAGGCCGGTCAGGCTGTCGTGGTGGGCGAGGCGGTAGACGCTTTCGTGGGCCATCAGCATGGCCACGGTGTCCTTATGGCCACGCAAGGCGACCGTGAAAAAGCCGGCGGCGCAAAACGGTGCCTGGAATAACAGGACGATTTTTCCCGACCCGGGGGACAGGGCCGCGCCGACGGCCAGCAAGCCCAGGATGATGACGATCTGCACCAGCACCAGGCGGGGCGTGCCGGCATTGCGGCCCGCCAGGCCGCCGACCACGCCGACTGCGCAGACATTGCCGATTAGGAACAGTGTCGGGTCGCCACTGATGTTGCAAAGCAGGCTGCCCAGGCCGAGCAGTGCACTCCAGGCGACGCTTGCGCCGAGAAACCACGAGGTCGGAGTCGGTTCGTCGCACGCGCTGCGCCGGCGGCATACCGCGATCAGGGACAGGCGGATGGCCAGAAGCAGGAGCACGGCCGTCAGCCAAAGGGCATAGCCGGAGCCCGGATGGAGATAGAGTGCGGTCACGCAGACGGCGATTTCGCAGATCGACGCGAATACGATCGACGCGGATCGCGTGAACAGATTCGAAAGGAGAATCTGCCGGTTGTCTGCGCTCAGGTCTTGAGCCGACGCTACCAGCCATCTGAAAAATGGCGACCTCGGTTCGCTAAACGCCATGAAGTGGACGCAAGTAGGTGAGTGGAAGCAATCGGCACCACAGGGACGAATCATACGGTGGTTCGTCGATGCGTGACCGGCTAACACTCAGTTAACGGCCTGACTGGAGCGTACTTGAGCACAATTTCTAGATTTCGCGGAATATTTTTCTGGCCGCGAGCGAGGCCAGCGCACTGAAAGGGCAGAACTGCGAGCGCTTTCGGGGGGAGCCGACGACTTCCCGATGTCGTTCCTGCCCAAGAAGGCGGCCCGCACCCCGGACTGACCGGCGTCGCACCCACGTATCGGTTCAACGGCCGCGGCCCGCCCGTTAATTCGGGCGATGACCCCAAGGTTGACTGACCGTCGCACCACTCAAGTGACGCTGGGATGCCATCGTGACGTTTGAGGGCGAAGCGCTTGACACCGCATAGGATCCCAGTCCGCTAGCCAGCGGGGCAGTGGAGCGAAAAGCGAGTCCGAATGCGCGTTGTTCTATAGACCTCACGTTGTTCTGCATCGAAGACGCTCCGCTTGCACTGAGCCAGCGCACCAGTGGTTCTGGCTAACTGATCCCCCCGAACCCTTCGAGCTCGATTGACTGGCGCTTGCGCTGCTGGAGAAGTTTTCGAGGCGGACGTGTCATGCGCAGCTAACAGAGGTATCTGTATGGACGCACCTACCGATTTAGCGATCCTGTCGAGTGTCCCATACGCGAAGGACGGCAATCGTCGTGGGCTCGTCTGCATAGGGTGGCAGGACTTCGTAGTGCAGTTCCTACCAGCCCGCACGATACACCCAACGGTGGGCCTCACGAGCCGCCGGCCTGTCGTATCCATCAGGCCTTTCGCCCAGCGATGATAGGCGAGGCTGCGACAAGTCAGCGGTATGCCATCAGACATGCCGTCACCAAACCGTAGATGTGGCGAGTTTCAGCGAGACGGCAGTAGACGATCGATTCTCGGAAAACCGATTTACTTCAATGATTTATAGCCGTCCTGAGACGTGCTGAGCATCCGCTCGACATACCGCGCAATCAGGTCGATCTCGAGGTTGACCCGGCTGCCGACCTGCAAATGTCTGAGCGTGGTGACTTCGATGGTGTGCGGGATCAGGTTGATCGAGAATTCACACCCTTCGGCCTGGTCATCGACTGCATTGACCGTGAGGCTCACACCGTTGACTGTAATCGAGCCCTTGAAGGCGAGATAGCGGCCGATGCTGCGGGGAGCAAGGATGCGCAGCTCATGCGACTCGCCGACCGGCGCAAACCGCGTCACGATGCCGAGCCCGTCGACATGGCCCGAGACGAGATGGCCACCGAGCCGATCGTTGGCGCGCAGCGCCTTCTCGAGATTGACCTCACCGGGGGCGTCGAGCCCTGCCGTATGGTTGAGGCTTTCGCGCGAAACGTCGACCGTGAAACGCCCATTGCCGATCTCGGTCGCGGTCATGCATGCGCCCTGGATCGAGATGCTGTCGCCGGGAGCGACATCGTCGAGGCCGAGCGCGCTCGCCTCGATGGTCAGGCGTACGCCGGCATCGGCAGCACCCGCCTCAAGGGGTTCGACGGATTCGATGCGGCCCACGGCCGCGACAATGCCTGTAAACATGAGATCAATCCAAAAAAATCAGACTGGCAGGGACTCCTGCTTCGGTACTGAAGCAGCGAGGCGCGCAATGATGCGCAGATCGTCGCCGAGCCGGTCGACCGAATGGAAGACGAGTCGGGTCCGATCGTCGAGCGAGGCGGGCGGCGTCAGATTGAACATCGGCATCGCGTGGCCGAGCAGACTGGGCGCGACATACATCAGCAGTTCGTCGACGCAGCCTTCGCGCAACAAGGAGCCATGCAGCTTGTGGCCGGCTTCGACGTGGAGCTCGTTGATCGAACGCTCGCCGAGCTTGAGCATCATGGCGCTCAGGTCGACTTTGCCTTCCGCATTCGGGACGGCGACGACCTCGATGCCGCGTGCGCGGAGCGCTTCGGCCCGCACGGCGTATTCACCTTCGTCGCTCGCGCAGAAGATCAGGGGCGGCGCCCCTTCGAGCAGGCGCGCGTGGGCCGGCACCTCGAGGTGTCGGTCGACCAGAATGCGCAGGGGCTGGCGCGGCGTCTCGACCGCGCGCACCGTCATCTGCGGGTCGTCGCCCAGCACGGTGCCGATGCCGGTCAGGATCGCGCAGGCACGTGCACGCCACGCATGGCCATCGGCGCGGGCGGCCTCACCGGTGATCCACTGGCTGCTGCCATCGGGCAGCGCGGTCTGGCCATCGAGGCTGGCTGCGACCTTCACACGCACCCAGGGCCGGCGCCGCGTCATGCGTGACACAAAGCCGATATTGAGTTCATAGGTCTCGCGCTCGAGCAGCCCGCAGCGCACCTCGATGCCGGCGGCGCGCAGCTTCTGCAGGCCGCGCCCCGACACATGCGGGTTCGGGTCTTCCATCGCAGCGATCACGCGGCTGACCTTGGCCTCGATCAGGGCATTTGCACACGGCGGCGTGCGACCGAAATGGCTGCAGGGTTCGAGCGTGACATAGGCGGTCGAGCCGCGCGGATCGTGGCCGCGCGCATGGGCATCCTTGAGCGCGCGAATCTCGGCGTGGTCCTGGCCGACCGGCTGGGTGAACCCTTCACCGATTACGACCCCGCCCTTCACCAGCACACAGCCGACACGGGGGTTTGGCGTAGTTGTGTAAAGCCCCTGCAGGGCGAGCGCGAGGGCTCGCTCCATGTGGGCGAAGTCGACGTCGGAGAACATCAGGCAGCCATCGCGGAGAAGGCGGTGCGGGCGAGCGAGACGGTTTCGTCAAGCACTGCGTCGTCATGCGCGCTCGACACGAAGCCTGCTTCATACGCGGAGGGGGCGAAATACACACCCGCATCAAGCATCTTGTGAAAGAAGGTATTGAAGCGCGGGATGTCGGACTGAGTCACCTCGGCGAAACTCGTCGGGATGCGTTCGGCGAAGTAGAGACCGAACATGCCGCCGATGGAGTCGGCCGCGAACGGCACCCCGGCCGTGCGCGCGGCGTCGACGAGGCCGTCGACCAGGCGTTGCGTGCGGCGCGTGAGGTCGTCGTGAAAACCCGGCTGCGAAATCAGGCGCAGTGTCGCGAGCCCTGCCGCCACGGCGACCGGGTTGCCCGACAGGGTGCCGGCCTGATACACCGCGCCGAGCGGCGCAAGCATCGCCATGATGTCGCGGCGTCCACCGAATGCGGCCGCGGGCATGCCGCCACCGATCACCTTGCCAAGGCAGGTGAGGTCCGGGGTGATGCCGAACAGCGCCTGCGCACCGCCGAGCGCGACGCGAAAGCCGCACATCACTTCATCGAAAATCAGGACGGTGCCGTGCGCCGTACACAACTCGCGCAGCACGCTGAGGAATTCGGGCGTCGCGCGCACGAGGTTCATATTGCCGGCCACCGGCTCGATGATCACGGCCGCCGTTTCGTCGCCGAGTGCCGCGAAGAATTCGCGCAATTGCGCGACGTTGTTGTACTCGAGCACGGTGGTGGCCTGCGCCACTTCAGGGGGCACGCCCGCCGAGGTGGGGTTGCCGAAAGTCAGCAAGCCCGAGCCTGCCTTGACCAGCAGGCTGTCGGCATGGCCGTGATAGCAGCCTTCGAACTTGACGATCCGGCTGCGGCCGGTAAAACCGCGCGCCAGACGCAGCGCGCTCATGGTCGCCTCGGTGCCGCTCGAGACGAGCCGGACCTGTTCGATCGACGGCACGAGCCGGCAGATCTCCTCGGCGATCTCGATCTCGGCCTCGGTCGGCGCGCCGAAACTGAAGCCGCTCAGCAGCGCCCGCTGGACCGCTTCAAGCACTTCGGGATGAAGATGGCCAACGATCATCGGTCCCCAGGAACCGATGTAGTCGATATAGCGCTTGCCGTCAGCGTCCCAGAAATGGGGCCCCTGGGCGCGCTCGATAAAGCGCGGGGTGCCGCCCACCGAGCGAAACGCTCGCACGGGTGAATTGACGCCGCCGGGGATGGTTCGCTGCGCGCGTTCGAAGAGACGTTGGTTTTGCGACATGGAGTTCTGCAAAGGGTCGTGGCCGATGCGAGAGCCGGTGTCTCGCCAAGGCGGATTGTACCGGAGCATGTGCGTGCGCATCCGGCACCCTGAGCGCGAGCGGGTCTTGGCCAGACGCTGCGGAAAGACGACGAGGACATTCCACTTTCATTCCATTTTGTTAAATAGAGATAACAGCGTTTTTGGTGGGGCGGCGCTGCTGCGGGCGCGAGATACTGACCTTTCGGGTAGTCGCCCCATCAAGATCAAGACGGCATCAAGGAGCACAGGATGGTTCGAAAGGCACTTGGCATACTGGCGCTCGTCTCACTATCCCTCGCGGGATGCGGGCTGGCCGGCGCGGGAAGCGGGGCACCGATCTTGCCGGCCATTGTGGCGCATCGGGGTGGCACGGGGGACTATCCCGAGAACACCCTGCGCGCCATCGATGGCGCACTGCGCAATGGGGCCGATCAGATCTGGCTGACCGTGCAATTGAGTGCCGACGGCGTGCCGGTACTCTACCGGCCGGACGATCTTGCCGCGTTGACGCCCGCGAGCGGTCCGGTATCGGGCAAGACTGCCGCTGAACTGGTACGGCTCAACGCCGGCTGGACTTTCCGGTCGACCTTGCCCGACGGCACGGTCGTGTTCCCCTACCGGGCGACGCCAACCCTGCTGCCGACGTTATCAAGTGCACTGGCGGTGATTCCGCCCAACGTGCCGATCATTCTCGACATGAAAGCGCTGCCGGCTGCCCCTCAGGCCGCGGCGGTCGCGCGCGTACTGGACGAGCACCATGCATGGTCGCGCGTGCGGCTCTATTCGACCGACGCGTCGTACCACGAGGTGTTCGAGCACTACCCGCTGGCGCGTCAGTTCGAAACGCGCGACACGACGCGAGCGCGGTTGTTGAATGTCGCGCTTGCGCAGCGCTGCGAGGCGCCAGACGAGCGTGGGGTGTGGGCAGGCTTCGAATGGAGCCGCGATGTTCAGGTCGTCGAGACCTTTACGCTGGGTGAAGCCCGGACGCCGGTACGCGCGAGCTTGTGGTCACCGGCGGCCATGCGCTGTTTCAACGCGAATGGCCCGGCGCATGTCATGGCTTTCGCGCTCAACAATGTGAACGATTATCGCGAGGCGGCGTGCCTCGGCATCGAGGCGGTGCTGGTCGACTCGCCCAAAGCTGCGCAGGCCTGGCGCGGCCCGTTTGCAACGACCCTTCAGTGTGACGAGCAGGGCGTGTCGAAATGAAAACGTGCTCAGCGCCCGGCGAACGCCATGGGGCCGGTTCCGCCCGAACCCAGCGCGTCGTTGTCGGCCTTATCGCCTGAACGCACGACCGTGAACGATGCCTCGCTGCCACGCGGACGATGTTCG
>JAMFSK010000106.1 GCA_026225235.1 Burkholderiales bacterium | reverse complement strand
TTGCGCAGGTTTTTAAAAGCTCGGCGGACGTGGGTTATTTCGTTCCCGTCTTCAAGATCGCCACCAAGTCGGGCACGCCGATCGTGGGTATGCTCATTCTGCTGGCAGCGCAGGTGGTGCTGTCCTTGATGACGATCAGCCCGGAACTCAACAAACAGTTCTCGAAGGTTGTGGACCTCGCGGTGGTGACGAATCTTGTACCCTATGTGATGTCGATGGCCGCGCTGATCACGATTCAGAAGGTCTCGTCTGTGCCGGCGCGTGCCGCCTTCTGGACCAACGTCGTTGCAGCGATCGCCACGGTCTACAGCTTCTATGCGCTTTATAGCTCAGGTATTCAGGCACTGATGCTTGGCGGCCTGTGCATCTTCGGCGGCTGGACGCTCTTCGGTTTTGGCGCGGCGCCCCGTTTCTACAGGATGGAAGTCGAAGCGCATACGCCCGACTCGGGGAAATCGCTGCAGACGTGAGACGTCGGGACGGCGGCGCGACGCCGATCGGGCGTCGCACGCAGGAACTTGAGGTAAGGCGCTTGAGGTAAGACACTTGAGGTAGGACGATAGATGGGGGCTGCCGGACGCGTCAACCCGACGCGCCCGGCGGGTCCCGTGCCGTACTTAGTGCTTCGGCTGAAAACCGGCTTCACCCATCTGCCACAGGGCGAACGACCATTCGTCAGCAAGCTGGTTGGCGCGCTGTGACAGGCTAGAACCGATACCGTGGCCCGCGTCATAGTCGATGCGCAACAACACCGGACGGCCGCTGCTCGTGGCAGCCTGGGTCCGCGCAGCCATCTTCAGCATATGCCACGGCGCCACGCGCGGGTCATTGGCGCCCGTCGTGAACATCACTGCCGGATACGGCGTGCCGTCGTGCAGATGCTCATAGCCACTCATGGCGTAGAGGCCATGAAAACCGTCTTCAGTCGAAGTCGAACCGAATTCCGGCACATTCGGCGGCCCATTGGGTTCGGTCTCCGCGCGCAGCGTGTCCGACATGCCGACGTCATCGAGAATCACACGGAACAGCCCCGGGTTCAACGTCAATGCGCCGCCCATGACGATGCCGCCTGCGCTCGCACTATTCGCCACGAGATACTTCGATTGCGTGTAGTGCTGGTCGATCAAGTACTGCGCTGAAGCCGTGAAGTCGAGGATCGTGTTGGTTTTCGTCAGCTTCTGACCCGCACGGTGCCAGGCATCGCCATACTCGCCGCCGCCGCGCATATGCGAAATGGCGACGATGCCGCCGCGCTCGATCCAGGTCTGCCAGGCTGCCCGGTAGAAGGGATCCATCGACGTGCCATAGCTGCCATAACCAAACACGATGGTCGGATGCGAGCCATCGCGGACCATGCCCTTCTTCGCGATGATCGACACAGGAATGAGCGTGCCGTCGTAGCTCGGGGCGAACTCGTCGTGCGCCTCGACATCGCTAGACTCGGTCTTCGATGCCGGAATCAGCCCGGTATCGGTCACGGTCTGAGTGCCCGGATCATAGGCAAATTCACGCGGCGCCTTGACCCAGCCTTGCAGGTTGAACATCACACCGGGTGTATGCAAGTCGGTGCTCAGGCCTTCGACCGTGCCTTCGAACGGCAAGCTGATCTTCTGATCGCTCTTGCCGTCATACGACACGCGGTGGAGCTGGAAGCTCGGGCCTGCCCGTTCACCGACATAAATCCCGTCGCTTGCGAGACGGAACGCATCGATCACGTTCGGGCCTTCTGGCACGACCACTTCGGCGTGGGCAACATCAGGATGGGCAGCCGGCGTCGAAAGAATCTGGAAGCGCGACGCACCTTTCTCCGACAGGAAGTACAGGCGATCGCCGTGCAGACGCACATCGGTCACGCCGTCTTCGGGTCCCGCGAACTTCTGCCACGGCGTCGCGGCCCCGTGAATCTGGTCGAGCGGCGCGACGTAGAAAGTATTGGGGTTGTCGTCCATGTTGTGATTCGCCACTGCGACGGCGAACGGCGATTCGGGCGATACCAGCACATAGGTCCCCTGACCCTCGGGCACATCGAGTTTGGCCGATACGCCACGTCCGAACACCGCCTCGTCGCCCTCTCCATCGGGATGCTGACCGAGCACGTGAAGGAAGGTGACCGCGTTGTATTCGGTTTGCGACAGCGGCGTGTCCGGCCCGGCTTTCGGATAGCGCAGGTAGAAGAATGACTGGTTGTCATTGCGCCACGCGACCACGCAGTCGCTCGCGCGGTCGATCGTTTCCGCGAGCTGGGTGCCGGTCTTCAGATCGAGGATGTACAGCACGCTCTTTTCCGAACCGCCTTCGGACACACCATACGCGACATAGCGGCCGTCCCACGAGGGCGAGAACCAGTCAAGCGCGACATGGTGCGCGCTATCCTTGGCCAGCTTCGCGGGATCGACAAGGATGTGTTCCTCGCCATTGACGCCATCGCGGTAGGCGAGTTTGGGCAGGTTGGCGCCCGGTGTCATCAGCTCATAAAAGAGTCTGTCGCCGCGACGAGTGAACTCGGCCCGACGCAAGTCGCTGCCCATCAGCGAGAGAATGTTCTGCGCCATCGCGCTGCGACCCGGAATGCTGTCGAGCACCTTGCGCGTGTAGCCCGCTTGTGCCTTCATCCAGCGTTGGACTTCAGGGTCGCTCAGGTTTTCCATATAGCGGTAGTTGTCGACCACCGGCGTGCCGAAATACGTCGTGGTCACCGGACGCACAGGCGCCACCGGCGGCCCCTCAGCCGACCATGCCGCGCCCGAAGCGACCAGAAGGGAAACGGCAACCGGCGTGGCAAGCGCCACGGAAAAAACAGCCTTTCTTAATTTCATTTGAACTCTAAAAGTAATGAGGCGCTGCGCGACTGCTGCGTCGCCCGCTGTTGTCATGCGCGGGTTCTCTCACAGGCCAATCGCGCGACCATGCCAAGCTTGGCCTTCCCGGGGAAGGCAGGCATGCGTGCCGGTGGATGGAGCAAATGGATGTGCTGCGTGCTGACCCTGTTTCGTATGTGTGCGCGGCCCGCCACATACGACTCGAAGTGCTTTGACGTTTAAAGGCATCACGCTTAATTGATATATGTTTCGTCCATCAAATTCGGCGTTGCTTACGACGAATTTAAACCATCCTTAATCGCCTTAGCGGCGACTGAGCGATTATTCAAGCGACAGAATCCGCGGTCAATCACCACGTTCAAAAACGAGCGATTCCCTTGCGAACAAGCGGGAATATTTTGTAACCGAGGCGGAAAGAATCCGCAGGCCCAATCCCTCGCAACGAACCCGCACTTTCGTGGGCACCGTGTTCAGATCCCAGCCTGCCCTCGACGATAACCATTCGCGCCCTTGTCGAATGGGGATTGCGTCCGCGAGACAAAAGCTTCTAGACTGATTTTCGGTCAACAACGACCTTCGCAAATAGCAGCAGGCTCGAAGAGAACGCGGGGCTCGGGTCGCCACGTGTGGTTCCGCTTTCCGATATCAGTGGGCTAACCCCTCAACGCGATCGAGCCAAATCATGCTCTGGAGCTTGCTTAAGGCACAACCCGAGATCGCCTTGTTCGCCAGCCTGGCGCTCGGCTTTCTGATCGGTTCGTTCAAGCTCGGGCCGGTGCAATTGGGCGGGGTCTGCGGCACGCTGATCGTCGCTCTGGTCCTTGGCCAAAGTGGCGCCCGTATCTCACCGGACATGAAGAACATCGCCTTCGCGCTGTTTATCTTTGCGCTGGGGTTTACCGGTGGCCCGCAATTTTTTGCCAACGTCGGGCGCGGCTGGCGATACGGGATCTTGTCGATTATCGAGATCGTCGTCGTGATCGCCCTGGTGCTCCCCACGCGATCGCCGGCCGCAAACCCCATCCACACCGCGAGTGCCACCACCTCGGCGGCCACGACCGATTTGAAGGCCCGGCTAGAGCCGAAGAACATGCTCATGCGCTGGTCCACCACCACCAGCATGGGTCGGTCACGCTCTTCGGTATAGGCCCGCACTTGCGCCTTGCCCAGTCGCAATGACACTTTCCAGTCGATATGCCGCACATCGTCGCCCGGCAGGTAGCTTCGAATCTCTTCGAAGTTGAGGCCGCGCCCCCGCAACCGCGATGCATGATTGCCGGACAGAATGCTCGACAGCGGCGCGGGTGCCACAAAGCTCAGACCCCTCGCGAGAAATTCGAGCTTGGCGAGATGGGACGGGTCAACGTAGACCCGACCGATCGAGGATTCGACGGGAGATCCGGATACCTTGGGCACGATCCCTCCTGCGTGTCTTGTCTGGTCTCTGCGTTGTACCCAAGCTCAGGCCGGCACAGCGACTTTTTCGATCAAACGGTCGACGACCTGGTCCGCGCTGACGTTGTCTGCGTTGGCGTCATACGACAGGATCAACCGGTGCCGCAAGACGGGATGAATCACCGCTCTCACGTCGTCGGGGGTAACGAACTGCCGCCCCTGCAACCAGGCCTGGACGCGACTTGCGCGATCGAGGCCAATCGCGCCGCGCGGACTCGCGCCGATTTCAATCCATTTACCGAGCTCGGCATCGACGTCGCCGCCATGCCGCGTCGCATTGACGATCGACACAATGTAATCATCAATCGCCGGCGCCACCGTAATCTTGGCCACGGCCTGACGTACCGAGAAAATCACCTCCTGTGCGAGTACGGCGGGCGAAGCGGCAGTCGAAGTATTTTCGCGCCTTAACAGGCGCAACATATCGCGCTCGCTTTCCGGCGAGGGATAAGTGATGAGCGCTTTAAGCAGAAAGCGATCCATTTGCGCTTCAGGCAGGGGATAGGTCCCCTCCTGTTCGATCGGGTTTTGTGTGGCCATGACAAGAAACAAATCTGACATCCGGTGGGTTTTGCCGGCCACCGAAACCTGACGTTCTTCCATCGCTTCGAGCAGCGCCGACTGAACTTTGGCCGGCGCACGATTGATTTCATCGGCCAAGATCAGATTGCCGAAAATTGGACCCGGCTGAAAAGTTAGCGTGCGCTCACTACCTGATTGAAGAAGTGTTTCAGCACCTGTGATATCGGAAGGGAGCAAGTCGGGGGTAAACTGAATACGGCTCATGGTGGCGGCCAAGCGCGTAGCGATCGCCTTGACGGTGCGCGTCTTGGCCAGCCCAGGCAGGCTCTCGAGCAGCACATGCCCGTCAGCGAGCAGCGCGATAAGAATCTGACGAACCACCGCCTGCTGCCCAATGATCGATTCGTTCACGGTCGATTCGAACTCCAGGATCGTTTCGCGCATAACGCTTTGCTCGCTCCAGTCATTTCGCTCTTGAATATCCGACAATTGCGACGTGCCGCAGACACGTTAATGCACTAAAGAGAGTTCGTCAAAATTTTAACGATCGGCAGGAAAAGCGTGAAATATCCTAAAAAAATTGCTAGCCTGTTCTTGTCGCACTGAAATCAAAGGTTAATTTCTTAATGTGCTATTTAATGGTCCGTACATTATCGAATATCGTTAGCACGCGATTAATTTGATGAGTGTGCGATTAAATTTCGTCGACACGTTTTATCCCGCTTCCCGTGGGGCGAGCCGACCCCGACGTTTGATCCGGCGTGAGAGAACCGAAAGATGAGTTCACGAAAAAACGCATCGCTCAGAACGGACGCTGTCCTGGCGTTTCCCTCCACCGCTGCGACCCGGCCGGCCGCCTGGGCCACGCGCTATCGCAAGTTCTGGTTCTGGGGTGTGCTGGTAGTACTGCTGCCACTGGCACTAGGCGTGACGATCGGCTGGGTCTTCCATTCGCGTGCCCAGACTCAATCGCAAGTGACGTACGGCGACGGCACCACGGGGCCCCTCGATATGGCCTGGATCCCGGGTGGTCAGTTCCTGATGGGCAGCGACTACAAGCTCGCGCAGCCCAATGAGCGCCCCGCGCACCCGGCGCGTGTTCACGGTTTCTGGATGGATCGCTATCACGTGACAAATGCGGAGTTCCGCAAGTTCGTGCAAGCCACGGGCTACGTGACCACGGCCGAAAAAAAGCCCGACTGGGAAACCCTTAGAGTTCAATTGCCCCCTGGCACGCCGCGACCGCCTGAGAGCGCCATGGTCGCCGGCGCCATGGTCTTCGTCGGCACG
The DNA here is from genome assembly GCA_026225235.1 of Burkholderiales bacterium. GTDB lineage: Bacteria > Pseudomonadota > Gammaproteobacteria > Burkholderiales > Burkholderiaceae > Pararobbsia. The sequence continues at coordinate 7,127 of JAMFSK010000106.1, read as the reverse complement.
GATCGGCCAGTCTCTCTTGAGGACTATTCACGCTGGTGGCGTTACGTGCCCGGTGCCGACTGGCGGCATCCCAGTGGCCCCGAGAGCACCATCAACGGCAAAGACAATCATCCGGTGGTGCAAGTTTCCTATGAAGACGCGCAGGCCTATGCAAAGTGGGCCGGCAAGCGCTTGCCGACTGAAGCCGAATGGGAGTTCGCTGCACGCGGCGGACTGACGCAGGCCGACTACGCCTGGGGCAACCAGTTCGCCCCCGACGGCAAACAAATGGCGAACGTCTGGCAGGGTCAGCAGGCGGCGGCTTTCCCAGTCGTTAGCGCCAAGAGTGAGCTCGGCACCAGCCCCGTTGGCAGTTTTCCGCCGAACGGCTACGGCCTCTCCGATATGACGGGCAACGCCTGGCAATGGGTGTCGGACTGGTATCGCGCGGACCAGTTCAGGCGCGAGGCGTCGTCGGCTGACGGTGTGATTGATAACCCCACGGGACCGACGGCTTCATGGGACCCGTCTGATCCTGGTGTCCCTGTGGACGCGCCGAAACGCGTCACGCGCGGCGGCTCGTTTTTGTGCAACGAGGATTACTGCCTGAGCTACCGGCCAAGTGCGCGGCGCGGCACCGATCCGTACAACAGCATGTCGCATCTGGGTTTCAGGCTGGTAATGGACGACGACGCCTGGAAAAAAATGAGCAAAGCGCAGCAGGCAGCGGGCGATGCGGCCCACGCTGTTCAAGGCAGTTAGAAACAACCGGTTTGCGGGGCGCCGGTGTAGTCCGCGGCACATGAAGTACGCAACAGAGGGGCAGGAGTTCAATCCATTGGAGCAACACTGACGAGAACGATCCTTCGAAAGGGGCGCATGGCGATCGGGGCCACGTTTCTGACCATCGCCGTGATGTGCGCGCTGGCCTTGCCATCGGTCAAGGCACCGGCGCAAACAACGGGCGCCGTCAAGCCCGCTGCGTCGGCCGCACCCGCGGCGTCGCAACCCAAGGGCCAGACGGCGAAGCCCAATATTCTCGTGATCTTTGGCGATGACATCGGTCAATCGAACGTCAGCGCCTATACCCATGGGCTCATGGGCTATACGACACCCAACATTGATCGCATCGCACGCGAAGGGCTGATGTTCACCGACTACTACGCTGAAAATAGCTGTACCGCTGGTCGTTCGAGCTTCATCACGGGCCAGGTGCCACTGCGTACCGGGCTGTCGAAAGTCGGCGCGCCTGGTGCGCCGGTGGGCTTGCAGAAAGGCGATATGACCATCGCTCAAGCGCTCAAGCCACTCGGGTATGCGACCGGGCAGTTCGGCAAGAACCATCTGGGCGACAAGAATGAGTATCTGCCGACGAACCACGGCTTCGACGAGTTTTACGGCAACCTCTATCACCTGAACGCCGAGGAAGAGCCCGAGCGGCCCTATTGGCCGCAGGACAAGAATGATCCCTATGTGAAGAACTTCTCGCCGCGTGGCGTCATTCACAGCACAGCGGATGGCAAGGTCGAAGATACCGGTCCGCTCACGGTTAAGCGGATGGAAACGATCGATGACGAGACGGGCCAGCATGCGGCCGACTTCATTACCAAGCAGGTCAAAGCCGGCACGCCGTTTTTCGTCTGGATGAATTTCACCCGGATGCACGTGTTCACGCATGTGCGCCCCGAGTTTCGGGGCAAGAGCGGGATGGCGGGCAATGAGTACGCCGACGGGATGTGGGAGCACGATCAGGATGTCGGCAAGCTCCTCAAGCTGCTTGACGACTTAAAGGTGGCCAACAATACGATCGTGATCTACACCACCGACAACGGCCCCAATATGTTTTCGTGGCCCGACGCTGCGATGACGCCATTCCGCAGCGAAAAAGATTCGAATTGGGAAGGTGCGTTCCGCGTACCGGCCATGATCCGGTGGCCCGGCAAGATCAAGGCTGGCGACGTGTCCAACCAGTTGTTCTCCGGGCTCGACTGGTTCCCCACGCTGCTGGCCGCGGCGGGTGACCCTGGCGTCAAAGACCGGCTTCTGAAAGGCTGGGCGCCGAAAGCCGGCAGCACCATTTTAAGGATCACCTCGACGGGTATAACCAGTTGCCTTATCTGACGGGCCAGGCACCCAAAAGTGCGCGCACCGAGTTCTACTACTTCGACGACGATGGAGATCTGGTCGCGATGCGATGGGATCAGGACGGGATGGCCTGGAAGGCGGTGTTCTGCGAGCAACGCACGGCCGGTAACCTGAATATCTGGCAGGACCCGCTCGTCTGCCTGCGGCTACCCAAGATCTTCAACTTGCGAATGGACCCTTATGAGCGAGCGGATATTACGTCAGACCAGTACAACGACTGGCTCGTCAAGAACGTCTATCTCACGGCTATCGCAACGATGAAAGCGTCGACCTTCCTACAGACGTTCGTCAACTATCCGCCCAGCCAGCGCCCGGCAAGTTTTAGCGTTGACGGGGTACGCAAGCAGGTCGACAAGAAGATCGACGAGTCGTTCAAGAAGCGCGGCCTCGAGTAAAACCGCGTAAGCCGCGTCGCTCGCGGCGTGTATCGGCCCCCGGCCGATGCTCGCCGCGATTCCCCTGCTTCGGGCTATTTCGATCGATGACCGATACGCTGGCTACCGGCAACAAACCCCCTCGCAAAACCGCACGCCGCAAGGCATCGACGCCCGGCAAGGCGCGACTGGCGACGACAGTTTCTGAACGTGCGCGAAGCTCGCCCACGCGCGCCTCACAGCTAGCGATGTCGTGGCCCTTGCTATTGCTATTCATGTCGGGCACTGCGTCGCTGATCTACCAGGTCCTGTGGATCAAGCAACTTGCGCTCGTGGTCGGCATCGAGGTCCAGGCGATCACGACGGGTGTGAGCGCCTTCTTTGCAGGCCTGGCGCTCGGCAACTGGTGCTTGGGCAGGCTAGCCGAGCGCAGCAAACGTCCCCTGTTACTTTATGCCGCGCTTGAGGTCGGCACCGCGCTTCTCGGGATAGCCTGCACGGTCGGATTACCTTGGGCAGCCAAGCCCTTCGCGCTGCTGCAGGACCAAGTAGTCGCCCTTGCATGGGTGCTGCCATGTGCTTTGGTGGGTCTCCCTGCCGTGCTGATGGGTGGCACGCTCCCCGTGTTGCTGCGCGCACTGACGCCCGATGTACACGGCGTCGGGCGCGCGGGTGGCGGCCTGTATGCAGCCAATACTGCAGGCGCGATCGTCGGCACGCTGGTCGTCAGTTTCCTGCTGATCGGCTCCCTCGGCGTGCTGGGTACCGCCCTTGCCGCCGCCGCACTGAATGCGATAGCGGGTGCCATCGCTTTCCTAATCGGACGGAGTAAACCGACGCATGACGATGTACCTGCACCGGGGCTTGTCTCGTCTCCTCTCGATGCGACTCAAGCAGTTATTCGCACACCAGCGCGGTCATTCCCCTTGGCGCTTGTGCTCTATGCCATCGCGGGTGGGGTCGCACTGGGCTACGAGGTCGTGTGGTCGCAAGCCATCGGCCAGTTCATCAGCACGCGCAGCTTCGCGTTCTCGGTCGTGTTGGCAACTTATCTGCTCGGTCTCATGGCCGGCAGTGCGCTGGTGACGCGTCGCGTCGACCGCGTGCGCGACCCCTGGACGGCATTCGGCATCTTGATCGCGTCGGCAGGCCTGGTCGCCCTATTGCAGATCGTGTGTCTCGGCGACTGGCTGTTGCAATGGCAGGAACAGATCAGAACATCGGTCTTCGCTGCCACTTCGAGTCTGTTGGGCGCCATGTGTGCGAGCTTCGCGCTGGCTGCTTTGTGCATGGTCTTCATTCCCACCGCGTTGCTCGGTGCCGCGTTACCGTTCGCGCTACGGCTCGGTGTCGACAGCCACTATGCAGGACGCGACGCGGGCAAAGTGGTGGCACTCAATACGGCCGGCGGGATCGCCGGCACAGTGCTCACCGGTTTCGTACTCGTGCCGCATCTGGGCGTGGTTCGTGCGCTTGCCATCTTGGCCGTTGTCGCCGCGATCGTCGGCGTGGCCGCTGTCGTGCACGAGGCTGGTCGCCGCCGGGTCGCGCTAGCCGGAATCGCTGTCGTGACACTCACCACACTTTGTCTATCGATATGGGCCCCGACCGACCGGCTCGCCACCCTGCTGGCAACGTCCCGTGGCGGAACGCTCGCCTTTTATGAAGAGAGTGCAGGAGGCACGGTTGCCGTGCTCAAACAAGGCGCGAGCGACAGGCCCTTCAAGCGGCTCTATATCCAGGGTGTGTCCAATTCAGGGGACGCCATGACGTCACGGCGCTACATGCGCCTGCAGGCGCTGTTGCCACTGATGATTCATCGAGGTACGCCACGAAGCGCGCTGGTGATCGGCGCGGGCACGGGCATCACGGCCGGGGCGTTGCTCGCGTGGCCGGGGCTCGATCACCGTGTGGTCGCAGAACTGCTGCCTGCTGTCTTGCGCGCAGTGCCGTCCTTCAGCGGCAACTATCACATGAGCACCGACCCTCGCATGGAGATCCGGCTTCGCGACGGGCGCCGTGAATTGTTGAGAAGCGCCGAGCACTACGACCTCATCACACTCGAGCCGCCTCCGCCGTCGGCGGCCGGTGTCGTGAATCTCTACTCGTCGGATTTTTATCGCCTGGCAGCTTCACGACTGCAAAGTGGAGGCATCGTGGCGCAGTGGCTGCCGATTGCCACGCAAAACGAAGAAGACACACGCTCGTTGATCAAGAGCTTCGTGCAAGTGTTTCCGCACGCGAGCTTGTGGACCACCGAGCTGCACGAGATGCTGCTGATCGGTTCCATGGAACCGATTGACTTGGACGTACCGCGCATCAGTGCGGGTTTTGCTCAGCCAACAGTCTCCACGGCCCTCGGCGAGGTCGGCATCGCAACGCCCGCCGCACTGATGGCGACATGGGTCACCGATCGTGCCGGTCTGGCGTATTACGCCGCAGACGCACTGCCGGTCACCGACGATCAGCCGCGCATTGAATACGCACCGTGGGTGCGCCGCGACGCGTTTCCCGTCGTGTTGGCCCATATGCTGGCTTTACGCACCCCACCGCCCTTGCTCGGCGCAGACGAGACGTTTCGCGCAGCCGTTGAAGCGCAACGCGCCACCTTGCAGAGCTTCTATCAAGCCAGTCTTGATGCCTACCGGGGCGATCGCGACGCGTGGCGCCGCGACGTGCAAAGCCTGATGCACGACGATCCGGACAACCCCTACTACAGATGGTTTTTCGGAGACAACCCGTAGGCGGCGAGGCTCATTGATGCGTCAGGTCAGTGATGCCAACTAGCGGCAGCACGCGGCGTGCGCTCTACTCCGTCCTGCGAGTGAACAGCACACGATTTCTTCCGCCGCTCTTGGCCCGATAAAGCGCCTTGTCCGCAGCAACGATCAACTCGGCCGGCTCGCCTTCGCCTCGGACCGGAACGCGAGCATCGACCCCCGCACTGATCGTGACGATGCCGGCTGGATTCCCTGTGTGCTCGATGTGCAGGTCGTGGATCGCATTGCGGATTTGCTCAGCGACCACCACCGCACCCGCGACGTCCGTATTCGGCAGAAGGACAGCCAGCTCCTCGCCGCCGTAGCGCGCAGCGAGATCCCCCGGGCGTCGCGCGGCCAGCTCCTTGATGAGGCGGCCGATCGTGCGCAGACATTCGTCGCCCGCCGCGTGCCCGTAGATGTCGTTGTATTGCTTGAAGCAGTCGACATCCATCATGATCAGTGCGAGCGCACTGGCCTGACGCGTCGCACGGCTGAATTCGTTGTACAAGGTCACGTCGAATTGCCGACGATTGGCGAGTCCCGTCAGGCCGTCCTGCATCGCGAGCCGCTCAAGCGTGCGGTTGAGATTCTCTAGCGAATCACGCGCCTTGATCAGCTCGGCCTCGGCGGTCGTGCGCAATTCGATCTGCTTGACCAGGCGCCAGCCGAACAGGCCCACCAGCACGACCAGACCCAACACGCCAGCGGTATGCCAGATCGTGTCATGCCACCAGTCGCGCAGGATCTCGTCCTTCGACAGGGCCGCCGCGACAAAGACAGGATAGTGCTCGAGCCGACGATAGCTGTTCAGCCGCGTCACACCGTCCTGCGCTGACTTGATGAAAACCGTTCCGACCTGGCTTTGCGTCGTGAACAGGTGGAACAGCTCCGTGCCCTTCACGTCCTTGCCGACAAAAACTTCGCCATAGGGCCGGCGCACCAGCATCGCCCCGCTATCGAGGATCAGCGCAATCGCGCCAGCGTCGCCGATCTGGAGCGTGTCGTAGAACGCGCTAAAGAAACTGACATCGATGGTCGCCAGCGCGACGCCACCGAAGCTGCCGTCTTCTTTGTTGATTCTGCGCGAGACAGGAATCACCCACTTCCCGCTTGAGCGACTCTTCACCGGCATGCCGATATGCGGCCCGAGATCCGCATGGGTGCGATGAAAGATGAAGTATTCGCGATCCGCGTTGTTGAATTTCTGGGAGAGCGTGGGCTCTGAGCTTGCGAGCCAACTTCCCGTTTCGGTATAGACGAATAACCCGTTGAGCTGCGACAGCTCCTGTTTGCGGATCATCAGGATCTTGTGCAGGCGCTGGAGCGCCGCCGTAGAACGACCGTCGACCTCGACCCGCTCCACCACTCCCACTAGGGCCGTGTCGGCTTCCTTGAACGTGTCGTCGGCCTGCTGCGCCATCGCACGGGACAGATTAGCTGTCGCGACATCCATTTCCTGAAGCTGAACGGCCCTGGCGTTCCAGCTACGCCAACCGTCGACTGCGATCAAGGTCACACACACCAGCAAAACAAAGGCTATAGCCCGAAAAATGACAGATGGCCGGCTCACACTCAAAACTTTCTCCTCTTTCTCCTATTTGCGCCTGCCCACGTTATACACATCTCTGGCTGCAAACGGCTGTTGGAATAAATGTTGGCGCGACGATCAAGCGAGGCGTCGCGACGACGCAACGACGCCCCCGCGAACGCGCGCAGGGTGAGCAAACGTCCGCCGCCCCAAGGGTCCGCGGCGATCCAACCGACATGACCAGTATCTCGATATGTCCACTCTTTATGGTGGACAAATAATTTTCGACTGTTCATCTAAACATTCGAAACACGCGACCTATACTCCTCCTGTCCTTCG
>JAMFSK010000016.1 GCA_026225235.1 Burkholderiales bacterium | reverse complement strand
GGCGCCACCGCTTTCGGTGGCACGGGCGACCTCGCCAACCTGCAGCCGGACGGCTATGCAGCCGGTAACTTCGTCGGTATTTCGATTACCGCGAACGGCTTGGTGCAAGGCACGTATTCGAACAGCCAGACGCTGACGCTCGGCCAGATTGTGCTGGCCTCGTTCAACAACAACAACGGCCTGAAGTCGGTCGGCAACAACGCCTGGGTCGCGACCAACGATTCGGGCCAGCCGGCGATCGGTGCCCCGGAAGCCGGTTCGCTCGGCGCGCTGACCTCGGGTCAGCTCGAAGACTCGAACGTCGACTTGACCGCTTCGCTGGTCGATCTGATCACCGCGCAGCGCTTTTACCAGGCCAATGCGCAGACGATCAAGACGCAACAGACCGTCGACCAGTCCCTGCTGCAAATGTAATGACCCTGGCGCGCGGGCTTGTCCGCGCGCCTCTGAATACCTGAGCCCACACCGCCATGGACCGTTTGATCTACACCGCGATGACCGGCGCCTCGCAGACCCTCGAGGAGCAGGCCACGATCTCGAACAATCTCGCGAACACGTCGACGACCGGCTTCCGGGCGCAGCTGTCGGCTTATCGCGCGGTGCCACTGAAGAGTCAAGACCAACTTGCGAGCGACGACAACGATGTGACCCGCACCTTCGTGGTTGGCTCGACGCCGGTTGCGGATTTCACCGCGGGGATCATCACCAAGACGGGCAACCCGACGGATGCCGCGATTCAGGGCCCGGGCTGGTTCACCGTGCAGGCCGCCGACGGCAGCGAAGCGTACACGCGCGACGGCACTTTTCACCTCGATGAGAACGGCCAGCTGGTGACCTCGCAGAACCAAGTGGTCGAAGGCACGCAGGGGCCGATCTCGGTCCCGCCGGGCGGCACGATGCAAATCGGCAGCGACGGCACGATCTCGGTACTCGGCGCGGGCGACCCGCCGAACCAGATCGCCGTGGTCGACCGGCTGAAACTCGTCAAGCCGGCCGACAACGTGATGGTGCGCGGCGACGATGGGCTTTTCCGCACCAACGATGGCAGTACCCCCGATGCGGATCCGACGGTGCAGGTGGTCGGCGCCGCGGTGGAAGGCAGCAATGTGAATCCGGTTGCCGCGATGGTGTCGATGATCTCGAACGCCAGACAGTTCGAGATGCAGATGAAGATGCTGCAGACGGCGGACAGCAACGAACAAAGCGCGAATGCGCTCCTGAACTTCAGTAACTAGGAAACATCATGAACCGTTCCCTGTACATCGCTGCCACCGGTATGAACGCGCAGCAGACGCAAATGGACGTCATCTCGAACAACCTGGCCAACGTCAGCACGAACGGCTTCAAGGGCTCGCGCGCGGTGTTCCAGGATTTGCTCTACCAGACCGAACGTCAGCCGGGCGCATCGACGACCGACACGACGCAACTGCCCTCGGGCCTGCAACTCGGCACAGGTGTGCAGCCGGTCGCGACCGAACGCTTGTTTTCGCAAGGCTCGCTCACGCAGACCACCAATGCAAAGGATCTGGCGATCCAGGGTAACGGCTTCTTCCAGGTCCTGATGCCGGACGGCACGACCTCCTACACGCGTGACGGTTCGTTCCAGACTGACCAGAACGGCGTGATGGTGACGGCGTCGGGCTATCCGGTGCAGCCACAGATCACGATTCCGGCGAACGCGACCTCGTTCACGGTGGGCAGCGACGGTATCGTCACGATCACCACGCCGGGTACCACCGCGGCGACGCAGATCGGCACGATCCAGCTGGCCAGCTTCATCAACCCGGCCGGCATGCAGGCACAAGGCGAGAATCTGTTCGCCGAAACCACGACCTCGGGCACGCCGCAAGTCGGTACGCCAGGCCTGAACGGCCTCGGTACGTTGAATCAGGGTTATGTCGAAACCTCGAACGTGAATGTGGTTCAGGAACTCGTGAACATGATCCAGACGCAACGCGCCTATGAGATCAACAGCAAGGCGGTCGAAACGTCCGACCAGATGCTGCAGAAGCTCACGAGCATGCAGTAAGACAGTCCGGCCCGCGCTCGCGCGGGCGGCAGGTTTCAACCCGATGGTGGCAGTGATGGTATCTCTCGACTCTATGATGACCGCGCTTCGGCGGCCGCAGTTTGCGGTAGCCACCCGCCGCACGCTCGCCGCGAGCGCGGCGGCGTTGCTGGCTGCGTGCGCGCAAATTCCGACGCAGCCGCTGGTGCAGCAGCCGATGACGGCCGTGCCGCCGCCGGCGCCGCTCGTCTCGCAGTCCACGGGAGCGATCTACACGGGGTATTCGGACCATCCACTGTTCGAGGACAGCCGGCCGCGCAACGTCGGCGACATCCTCACCATCGTGATCGCCGAAGCGATCAATGCGACGAAGAGCTCGGGCGCTGCTACTGCCCGCAACGGTTCGGCGGATTTCACCCCGACCGCAATCCCCGGCATTCTCGGCGGCCTGTTCAGCCATTCGACGGCCGCTGTGACCGGCGACAACACCTTCAAGGCAACCGGTGGCGCGGCCGCACAGAACACCTTCACCGGCACGCTGACCGTCACGGTCACCAATGTGCTGGCCAATGGCAACCTGGTCGTGAGCGGCGAGAAGCAGATGCTCATCAACCAGGGCAATGAATATGTGCGGTTCTCCGGTGTCGTGAACCCGACCACGGTGGCCGGCGACAACACCGTCAAGTCGACCCAGGTGGCCGACGCACGAATCGAATATAGCGCGAAGGGCTACATCAACGAGGCCGAGACCATGGGCTGGCTGCAACGCGTCTTCCTCAACGTTCTGCCATTCTGATCATGACAAGCCACTATCTCTTCCGCCGGGTCCGGATGTTCGCGGACCACCCCACGAAGACCGCGGCCGTCGCGTTCATGCTGGCCTTCGTCCTCGTGCTCGGCACGAATTCGCGTCCCGCTCAGGCCGAACGTCTCAAGGACCTCGCGCAGATCCAGGGTGTGCGCGACAACCCGCTGATCGGCTATGGCCTCGTGGTGGGGCTCGACGGCACGGGTGACCAGACGACCCAGACACCGTTCACGATTCAGAGCTTGACCAATATGCTCGCGCGGCTCGGGATCACGATCCCGGCGGCCACCAATATGCAGCTCAAGAACGTCGCGGCCGTCATGGTCACTGCCGCGCTGCCCGCATTCTCGCGGCCCGGCGAAGGCATCGACGTGACGGTTTCCTCACTCGGTAACGCCAAGAGCCTCAAAGGCGGCACGCTGCTGATGACGCCGATGAAGGGCGCCGACGGTTCCGTCTACGCGATCGCACAGGGTAATGTGCTGGTGGCGGGCGCGGGTGCGTCCGCTAATGGCAGCAAGGTCCAAGTCAACCAGCTCGACGTCGGCCGCATCTCGAATGGTGCGCTCGTAGAACGCTCGGTGCCCACCGTGCTCGGTCAGGCGGGCACGCTGCAGATGACGCTCAATCAGGTCGATTTCGACAACGCACAACGTGTCACCGCAGCGATCAACAACGCTTTCGGCAGCGGCACCGCCGTTCCGGTTGACGGCCGTACCATCGCGATTCGCGCACCGTCCGATCCGGGTCAGCAAGTCGCGTTTCTGGCGCAGGTCGAGAATATCGACGTGACGCCGTCCAAGGATGCGGCGCGGGTGATCGTCAATGCGCGCACCGGCTCCATCGTGATGAACCAGATGGTCCAGTTGCAATCGTGCGCGGTTGCGCACGGCAATCTCTCGGTGATCGTCAACACGACACCGCAGGTCAGCCAGCCAGGGGCGTTCTCGAACGGCCAGACGGCGGTGACCCAACAATCGCAGATCCAGGTTCGCCAGGAAAACGGCTCTCTCAAGATGATTTCGGCAGGCGCTTCGCTCGCCGACGTCGTCAAGGGCCTCAATGCGCTCGGCGCGACGCCGGCCGACCTGATCTCAATCCTCCAGTCGATCAAGGCCGCGGGCGCGTTGCGCGCGGACCTCGAAATCATCTAAGGCGGGGTGCATCATGGGCATGAGTCTCGATAGCAAGGCAGCGGCTGCACCGGACGCGGGCGATATCTCGCAGCGCTTCGCGCTCGATACGAACGGTTTCGATGCGATGCGGGCTGCCGTCAAGAACACACCGCTGGCCGGCGCAAAAATGGCAGCACGCCAGTTCGATGCCGTGTTCCTGAACATGATGCTCAAGAGCATGCAGGAAGCGACGCCTTCCAACGGCATGCTCGACAGCGAGACGAGCAAGACTTATATGTCGATGCTCGATCAGCAACTGGCCCAGACGCTCTCGACCAAGGGCGTCGGCATGGCTGACAAGATGATCGGCCAGTTGCTGCGCAACCAGGGGGTGCAGGTGGGCCCTGACGGCATGCCGATCGTCAACGATGCGAATGGCTCGACCAGTGCGTCGGGCGCGATCAACACCAATGCGATGCTCAACATGCTCGCGACGCAGGCCTATGCGTCGCAGCACGGCGGGGGCTCGTCGCTGTCGCAGCACGCAGAGAACTTCAATCAGGACGACGGCAACATCGAGTATCAGGGCGACGACCGCAAGCAGGCGTTTGTCGACAAGCTCGGCAGTGCGGCGAAGACCGCGAGCGCGGCTTCGGGCATTCCCGCGCGGTTCATCCTCTCGCACGCGGCGCTCGAGTCGGGCTGGGGTCGCCACGAAATCCGCCAAACCGACGGCTCGAGCTCGCACAACGTGTTTGGCATCAAGGCGGGCAACAGCTGGACCGGCCGCACCGTCACTGCGATGACCACGGAATACAGCGACGGCGTGCCGCAGCGGGTCAAGGCCAAGTTCCGCGCTTACGACTCGTATGACGACGCGATGGTCGACTACGCCAAGCTGCTCAAGAACAACCCACGCTACGCGAACACGATTGCTTCGTCGCACGATGCGGTCGGTTTCGCGACCGGACTTCAACGCGCAGGCTATGCGACCGATCCGGCTTACGCGAAGAAACTCGTCAAGATCATGCAGCAGATGGTTTGAGGCGGAACGGTGCGTCCGGCCTGCGCTCCAGAGCGCAGACGGCCCACCTGAAAGCCGGTGTAATAAACGCGGTGAGCCCCGTCCGGCGGGGCTGCCTCAAGTTTTCTTACTGATGGCCGTTATGCAGTCACTGACTGGCATGAGCCAACGATCGCCGCACCCTTCGGCGCATGTCGGGACGTCGCGGCACTAAAGGATCACGCATGGCAAACTCGCTTATACAAATCGGCAAGAGCGGCTTGAACGCCGCGCAGTACGCGTTGTCGACCACCAGTAACAACATCGCCAATGCGTCGACGGCGGGCTACACGCGCGAGGTCGCGGAGTATGACGAGGCCAACGGCACGAACCAGGGCGGCGGCTATCTGGGCGCCGGGGTCAATGTGGTCACGGTCGCGCGCCAGTACAGCGAGTACCTGACCCAGCAACTGAACAAGGCCGTTGCGCAGGGGGGTACCCTGAGTACCTATAACACCCAGGCCGAGTCGCTCAGCACGATCGTCGGCGATCCGACCGCGGGCATCACCTCGCAGCTGACGACGCTCTACACCGGTTTGCAGACCATCGCTGCGTCTCCTTCGGATACGGCCTCGCGCGAAGCGGCGCTCGGCAACATGCAGTCGATCGTCTCGCAGTTCAACTCGCTGACTTCGCAGTTCAACGACGTGAACTCGGGTGTCAACACGCAGTTGCAGGGCGCGGTTGCGAATGTCAACACGTTGTCGGCGCAGATCGCCTCGCTCAACAAGCAGATCACGATCCAGCAAAGCACGACCGGTCAGGCGCCGAACCAGCTGCTCGACCAGCGTGACGCGGCGGTCGCGAGTCTGAGCCAGTTGGTGGGGGCGCAGACCACGACGAACAAGGACGGTTCGATCAACGTCTTTATCGGCAACGGGCAGTCGCTCGTCAACGGCAACGTCTCGTACACGTTGACGACTACGCCGTCGGCGACCGATCCGTCGGAGCTCACGATCGGCTACCAGGTGCAGAACTCGGGCGGCACGACCACGACCATTCCGCTGGACGATAGCCAATTGTCGAGCGGCACGATCGGGGGACTCCTGCAGTTCCGCGACCAGACGCTCGCTCCGCAGCAACGGGCGCTTGGCAATATCGCGACCACGATCGGCACGATGATGAACGATCAGAACGAAGCGGGTGTGACGTTGACGGGGCAAGCGGGTGCGGCTTTGTTCAACGTCACGCAACCCGTCGTTACGGCGGGGACAGCCAACACTGGCACGTCGACCCTGACAGCGGTCTACGGTGGCACGACGCTCAGCCAGCTGACGGGCGACAACTACACGCTGTCGTACAACGGCACCGCGTACTCGCTGCAAGACACCACGACGGGCGCGCCGCCTGTCGCCGTGACGTTTGACGCCAACGGCAATGCCGATGTCGCGGGTATGACGCTCTCGCTGTCTTCGCTGACGGGCGTGGCGGCCGGCGACTCTTTTCAGATCAATGCCGATACGCGCCAGGCAGGCGCCACGTTGACAGTGGCCACGAGCGACCCAAGCGCCATTGCCGCGGGCTCGCCCTCGGCAGCCATTACGGCGGCGACGGCCAATACCGGCACCGGCGTGATGACCGCCAATACGCCGCCGGGCACCGACTACAAGGGCGCCCTGATGGCCGGCAACGTGACGGCGACGTTCAACGCCGGGCCGCCGCAGACCATGAGCTTTGTGCAGAACACCGCGGGCGACGCGACACCGAGCGTGAGCGTGACCACTGCCGGTGTGACGACGACCTATCCGCCGGGCACACCGGTGCCGTACACAGCCGGCATGACAATGACGGTGGGGGGTGTCTCGGTGACCATGTCGGGCACGCCTGCCGCGGGCGACACCTTCTCGATGGTGGCCAACAACGGCGCCTCGGACAACAGCAACGTGCTGGCGCTGGCCGCGCTGATGAACGCTACGTCGATGGGCAATTCGACGTTCGCGGGCGCCTATTCGACTTTTGTCGGCGCTATCGGTAGTGCCGCTGCCACGACGCAAACCGCAAGTGCCGCGCAGACCACGCTGATCTCGCAGGTCACCGCCGCGCAGCAGTCCGTGTCGGGCGTGAACCTCGATGAGGAAGCCACGAACATGTTGACTTACGAGCAGATGTACCAGGCCAACAGCAAGGTGATCCAGGCGGCCGGGACGATCTTCGACGCGATTATCGGTATTACGACCTGAGCGCGGCCGCGACGCGGACCGGCCCCACCTAATCGAAGGACACGAGAATATGCGAATCGCAACCAGTACCATCGCGTCGATTGGTATCGACGGGATGAACGACACGCAGTCACAGTTGGTGTCGCTGCTGACCGAGATTTCCACGAACCGGACCGTAAACCTGGCTGGCGACAACCCCGTTGCCGCCTCCCAGGCCGTCGACGTGCAGACCGCCGTCAGCACCAACACCCAGTACGCGACGAATCGTTCGACCGCAACGACCTCGCTGGGCCTCGAGGACACCACGCTCTCAAGCGTGACGACGACGATCCAGGCGATCCAGACGCTGATGAACAAGGCGACCAACGGCTCGCTGACCGATTCGGACCGGGCCTCGATCGCCGCTTCGCTGCAAACCGACCGCGACCAGTTGATGTCGCTGGCGAACACCACGGATGCGAACGGCAACTACATCTTCGGCGGCTATCAGACCTCGAGCCCGCCGTTTGTCGACAACGCCAACGGAATCGGCGCGGCCTATGTCGGCGACCAGGGCAAGATCAACTCGCAAGTGAGCTCACAGCGCCAGGTTGCGACCAACGACCCGGGCAGCAACATTTTCATGACCTCGACGCCCGGTGCATCGAGCCCGATCCCGAGCGCCGGCAGCGCCAACACCGGCTCGGGCACGCTCGGCGTGGTCGCGACGACCCAGTCGGGCGCACCGACGAATGCGGATACCTATCAGGTCGCGTTCCAGGTCAGTTCCAATGGCAACACCACCTACACCGTTCAGGACATGACGCCGAGCGGCACGCCGCCGACCGTGCAACCGCCGGGCACCCCGCAGCCGTACACGGCGGGTTCGGCGATCCAGCTCGGCGCGGGCCAGACCCTCACGATCAACGGCGCACCCGCCAACGGCGACACGTTCAACGTAGCGCCGCCGACCGCGACGCAAAGCAATATCTTCACGACGCTCGACAACCTGATTGCGACGTTGAAGACCCCGTCGCAAAGCGCGTCTGGTCAGACCTCGCTCACCAACCAGTTGGCGACGTTTACGACACAGGTCTCCAATACCTACACGACGGTGCTGACCACACACGCCTCGGTGGGCGCGCGTGAAACAGAAGTCAATACGCTCAACACGCAAGGCACGAGCGTCGACACGGCCTACCAAACGCAGTTGAGCAACCTGGTCGGCTTGACGACGGACCAGATGGCTGGCGTCTACTCGGAGATGTCGACGATCCAGACCCAGCTGTCGGCGACGCAGAAAGCCTTTGTGTCGGTGCAGGGTCTGTCGCTGTTCTCGATGATCAACGTCTGAGCCTGGCGGCGCGGACGACGCCGCCACAGACGGATAAGAAGCGCTGCCGCCTGAGGGCAAGACAAAGGCCAAGACAAGGCCAATACAAGGGCAGGCAGGGCAGGGGTAAGCAAAAGACGCCGCGCAGACGGCTACAAGAATGAATCGCTACGGGGGCGCCTTCACGGTTTGAACAAGAATCGCCGGGGGGCGTAAGTGCAGCGGCCACGAAGTTTGTGGCCGCTTTTTTTGCGCCTGATGTGTGCCTAACCCGGCCCGCTAACCGAACCGAGCCCGCTGATGACGCGCGCCAGCGCGTCCATGCCATCGGCGAACAGTCGCTCGAAGAAGGGCATCAGATTCGGTGTCATCCATTGAAGCATCAGGAAGCCGACCGAGAGCGTGACGGGCAGGCCCACCTGGAACACACCGATCTGTGGCGCAGCGCGGTTCAGCACGCCGAGCGCAAGGTTCACCGTCAGCAACGCGATGATGATCGGGAGCGCCAGCAGCAGGCCCGACGAGAAAATC
>JAMFSK010000105.1 GCA_026225235.1 Burkholderiales bacterium | reverse complement strand
CACGCGCGCAGATCGCCTCGAAATCGGCGAGGCTCGCCGGCGCGATCGCGAGGACATATCGCTCCTGCGCTTCATTGCTCCAGATTTCGCGCGGTGCCAGGCCCGATTCTTCGAGCGGCACGCGCGTCAGTTCGAAACGTGCACCCTTTTGTGCGCCATCGACGATCTCGGGGAAGGCGTTCGACAGGCCACCCGCGCCGACATCGTGAATGCTCAGGATCGGGTTCGCCGCGCCCATCTGCCAGCAGACGTTGATCACTTCCTGCGCACGACGTTGAATCTCGGGGTTGCCACGCTGGACCGAATCGAAGTCGAGTTCGGCACTGTTCGCGCCGGTCGCCATCGAACTCGCCGCGCCGCCGCCCATGCCGATCCGCATACCGGGGCCGCCAATCTGAATCAGCAGCGAGCCGGCCGGCAGATCGTTCTTGTGCGTGAGACCTTCGGCAATATTGCCGATGCCGCCTGCGATCATGATCGGCTTGTGATACCCGCGGACCACGCCACCCACGTTCTGCTCGTAGACCCGAAAATAGCCACCCAGATTCGGGCGACCGAATTCGTTATTGAACGCAGCGCCACCGATCGGCCCTTCGATCATGATCGAGAGCGGCGAGGCAATCCGGTCCGGGCGCCCGTACGGCTGAGCCATAGCGGTTGCTTCAGGGTTACGTTCGGCAAGCGGCACGCCCGCATCGAAGGCTGTTTCCCACGCGTTATTCAATTCCGAGAGTTGCAGGTTCGAGACCGAGAAACCGACCAGGCCCGCTTTCGGCTTTGCACCCCGCCCCGTCGCGCCTTCGTCGCGGATTTCGCCGCCCGCACCCGTCGCGGCGCCCGGGAACGGCGAGATTGCGGTCGGATGGTTGTGCGTCTCGACCTTCATCAGCGTATGCAGCACGCCATCGGCACGCCCGTAGGCGCGGCCGTGCGCCGTGTCGCCCACCGGATACCAATGTTCGGCGGGACCGCCTTCCATCACCGCCGCGTTGTCCGAGTACGCGACGATCGTGCCCTGGGGATTCTGCTGGTGGGTGTACTTGATCATCCCGAACAGCGAGTTCGTCTGCGCCTCGCCGTCGATGGTCCACTGCGCGTTGAAGATCTTGTGGCGGCAATGCTCGCTATTCGCCTGCGCGAACATCATGAGTTCGACGTCGGTCGGATTGCGCTTCAGCTGCGTGAAGGCGTCGACCAGGTAGTCGATCTCGTCGTCCGCGAGCGCGAGACCCAGATCCGCATTCGCCACCACCAGTGCCGCGCGACCCTCACCCACCACATCGACCGAGGCCATCGGACGACCGGGCAATTCATCGAACAAATGGGCCGCATCGTCCCGGCTCGCGACCACTGTCTCGGTCATGCGATCGTGCAAAGCGCCAGCGACTGCGCGGTGTGACTCAGGCGACAGCGTTCGCGTTTTGCCGATCAACTTGCCGAGGCCCGCCTTGAGCGTCACGGTGTATTCGACACCCCGTTCGATCCGGCGCACTTGTGTGAGACCGCTGTTATGCGCGATATCGCTAGCCTTGCTCGCCCACGGCGAGATCGTGCCGAGCCGCGGAATCACGAGGAAGGATTCGCCAGACTTGGCGCGCGACACAAACGGATCGCCGTAGGTCAGCAACGCTTCGAGGCGCGCACTGTCTTGCGGTTCGAGCGGGACCAGGCTGGTGACGAAATGCAGATAGCGGCCTTCGACATCGGCGATGTCCACATCGAGCGCTTGCAATGTCGCCAACAGGCGGGCCTTGCGGAAGTCGGAAAGGGCTGAAGCGCCGGCGAAGTACGAAAAGTGGGCCATGAGGTGCGAGCTGGGTCGAAGCGGCTTAAAAGGCTGGGCGCCCTGTCGCGCGACGGCTGCAAAGCCTTGCGCGGCAGTCTGGAGAGACGGCGATTATAACCTGCGATGCTCTGCGCCGTACTTCCGACCGGGCGACCCGTGCTGCCGCGCACCCTCGATCGGCAAGCTTTGCCGGGGCCTCGCGGGGCGCCTGGAACACGTGGTGGATGAACGTCCGACCCGCGGCGCGGCTTTCGGCAAAACGGCATCCGCGCTATGATTGCGCGCTTCCCGGCACGTCGCTTCGACGGTGCCCGGCGCTTCCCGAACGCAGTGCAGCGACCCGGCTTCCTACTAGTCATGGATGTAATTGTTATTGGCGGCGGCTTGACCGGCGTTACCACCGCGTATCAATTGCGCGCCGCGGGTCATCGCGTGTGTGTGATCGAACAGCATGCGACTGTGGCGCAGGAAGCCAGCTTCGGTCAGGGCGGCCTCGTGCTGCCCACGCCGCTCGACGTCTGGTTCGGCCCCGGCCTGAGCTTCGGCCTGCGCCAGATGCTGTTCGGCTCGCGTAGCGGCATGATCTATCAGCCCGGACTCAGCGCCGTGGCGCGCAGCTTTGTGCGCCACCTCAACGTCGAACGCGAGCCCGAGCGCTTTGCCCAGCAATGCGTCCGCTTGCGTCCCCTGGTCGAACTGTCGCGCCGTCTGCTCAGCGAAACCGAAGCACGTCATGCGATGGAGTTCGAACAGCGCGAAGGCGTGCTGCACCTGTTTCGCTCGCCTCGCGAGCTGAAGCAGGCGGCCGCTGGCCTGAGCCTGCTTCAGCAATTCGACTATCCGCATCAGGTCCTCGACCCTGACGGGTGCCGGACGATCGAGCCCTCGGTCCCGAAAATCGAAGCGCTGGCGGGCGGAGTGTTCTTTCCTTACGAGCGCAGTGCGAACTGCCCCTTGTTCACCAAGCAGCTCAAGACGCTGCTTGAGGAGAACGAGGTTCAGTTCGCGCTCGGCCGACGCGCCCTCTCGTTCAAGCTCGAATCCGAACGGGTGGTCGTGCACCTCGCCCCCGATCAGGAAGGCGCGTCGTCGAAAACGACCCGCACCGAGACCATCGCGGGCGACGCCCTCGTCATCGCAGCAGGTGCCGGCAGCCAGCCCCTGCTCAAAGAAGCCGGCCTGCGCGTGCCGCTGTATCCGGTGCGCGTGCATGCCCTGACCGCGCCGATCGGCTATGAAGAACACGCGCCGCATATGACCGTGGTCGACTACGAGAGCCGCGTGACGATCAGCCGCCTGCACAACCGCATGCGTTTCGCCAGCGCGCCGCTGGTTCAGGCCCAGCGCAAGACATTTCGGCCGACCGAGCCCAAGCTGCGCGAGCGCGCACTCGAGACACTCGGCCAGGCGGGCCATACCTGGGTGCCCGGCGCGGCCAAACTCTCGGCTTTGCGCGACTGGGACGGCATCACGCTGATGTCGCCCGATGGTCTGCCGGTGACCGGTGCGACGGCGCATCCGCGTCTGTTTATCAATGCCGGACATGGCCCCGGCGGCTGGGGCCTCGCTTGTGGCACGGCCAAGGTCGTCGCCGATCTGGTCAGCGGCCAGCCAGCCGAACTCGACGCCGATTCGCTCGCGGCCATTTCGCCGGCAAGGTTCAGTGTTGGCGGACCGCACACCTCCCGTTCAGATCACCGATGACGATGCCCCGCCATGACCGCTCAAGCCGATCAGATCGTTTCGCCGCTGGACCGCTCGCTCCCCCTCTATACGATCGAAGCGCTGCGTGAAGTCGAGCGCACCGCGCAGGCGAGCCTACCCCCGCACACGCTGATGGCGCGTGCGGGGGCGGCCGCCGCCCAGTTTCTTGCGCACCGCCTGGCCAATCTGCCTTCGCGTCATCGCAGCGTCTGGTTTGCAGCGGGCCCTGGCAACAATGGCGGCGATGCCCTGGTCGCCGCGGTCGAACTCAAGCGGCATGGCTTTGCGGTTGGGGTCGCGTTGCCGGTCGACGTCAAGCCTGACGATGCACGCTGGGCCCTCGCCAATGCGCGCGCCGCCGGCGTCAGGATCGACTCGGCATTGCCCGCCTCGCTCGACGACTGCGCGTGGCTGGTCGACGGTGTGTTCGGCATCGGGCTTGAACGGGCCTTTCCGGGCGACGCCGACTCTCCTTTTGCAGCCTTTGCCCACCGTTTCGCCGATGCACGTGCTGCCCATTTGCCGATTCTTGCCCTCGATGTACCGAGCGGCATCAACAGCGACACGGGCCAGGCCGTCGGCGGCGGCACGCCCGTCACCGCCACGCATACGCTGACCTTCATTGCGGCCAAGCCGGGCCTCTTCACGGGCCGGGGGCGGGATTTCGCAGGCGAAGTTTTCATCGCGCCCATCGGACTTGACGCGTATCTGCAAGATCCCTCGGTTTCGCATCAGGGGGACGGCGGCGAGCGCTTGCCAGTGCTCAATGGGCCGCCTGCCTTTGCGCCCCATCTCGCCAGACGGTCGGCCAGTGCCAACAAGGGCACCTTTGGCACACTCGCTATCATCGGCGGCGCCAACGGCATGATGGGCGCCCCGATTCTCGCCGCGCGCGCAGCGCTGTATGCCGGCGCGGGCAAGATCCATGTCGGTTTTCTCGGCAACGAGCGCCCGACCTACGATCCGCCGCACCCCGAACTGATGCTCGATCAGGTCGACGGCCTCTCGCTCGAGCGCATGAGCGCGCTCGCGATCGGCTGCGGCATGGGCCAGAGCGACGCCGCGCGCGACACGCTGCATCGCGCCCTGGCGGTCGACTGCGCAAAGGTGATCGATGCCGATGCGCTCAACTGGCTCGCGCGCGACCCCGAGGCGGCCACGCTGCTCAGAGACCATCCTGACAAAGCCGTGCTCACGCCCCACCCGCTCGAGGCCGCGCGGCTGCTCGGCACGGATGTCGCGGGGATCGAGCAGGACCGGCTGCGCAGCGCGCGGACGTTGGCATCCCGTTATCGCGCGACAATCGTGTTGAAAGGTTCGGGAACGGTCATTGCATCGGCAGACGGGCGGCATGTCGCGGTCAATCCGACCGGCAATGCGGGGCTCGCGACAGGCGGTTCAGGGGATGTGCTCGGCGGCATGATTGGAGCGTTACTGGCACAGCGCATGAGCGCGTTCGATGCGGCGTGTGCGGGCGTGTTTCTGCACGGCCGCGCGGCCGAAGCACTCGCTGCGCAAGGCGAAGGACCAGCCGGGCTGACTGCGGGCGAACTGGCGCCGATGTTCAGGCGTTTGCTGAACCAGCTTGCGCATGCCTATTGAGCGAATGTAAAGCTCATCGTCATGCGTGCGGGCACCGCAGCATGTGGCCTCACCTCGCGCCAGAACGACGACTCAGCCATTCCGCTCCCCCCCGCTGTGCCACAGACCTGATGCACGGGATGCGGGCCCCGGAGCACCTGCCTCCTGGAACTTGCACTGCGCAAGCCCCGCCGATCGGCTAACGTTCGGTTAAGCCGGATGGCTAACGGGGTGCTCGCGCTGTAGAGCCTGTCATCCGCTCTCGCTATACTGCATGTCTTGCCGCCGGCTTCCTTCCGGGTGTATTCCGGAAGCGTCCTTTCCTGTTATGTCTCGCCTGACTGAGCTGCCATGACCTTGAAATCACTGCCTGCCTGGACCGCGCTCGAAGCGCACTATCAACAGATTCGCGACACGCATTTGCGCGACTGGTTTGCCGCCGAAGACAAAGAGACCCCGAAGCGCGTCGACCGCTTCACGATCTCGGGCGCCGGCCTCGGCTTCGACTTCTCCAAGCACCGGATCGACGACAGGACGCTGCCGCTGCTGATCGAACTCGCTGAAGCCGCTGGCGTCGAAGCCCGCCGCGACGCGATGTTCGCGGGCGAGATCGTCAACCCGACCGAAAAGCGCGCCGTGCTCCACGTGGCCCTGCGTTCGACCGACGTCAACGCACCCTTCGCGAAAGAGGTCCAGGCTGAGCGCGTCAAGATGACGGTGTTCGCCGACAAGGTCCGCAGCGGCGCCTGGGTCGGCCACACCGGCAAACCGATTCGCCATATCGTCAATATCGGTATCGGTGGCTCGGACCTCGGCCCGAAGATGGTCACGCATGCGCTTCATCATTTCGCCGATCCGAAGCTCAAGAGCTACTTCGTCTCAAACGTCGACGGCGCCGATCTGCAACGTGTACTCGAACAGATCGACCCTGAAACGACGCTGGCTGTGATCGTCTCGAAGACCTTCACGACGCAGGAAACCATGACCAATGCGCGCTCGCTGCGCGAATGGCTGGTTCGCAACGGCGTGTCAGAAGCGAATATGGCCAAGCACTTCGTCGGCGTGTCGGCGAATACCGCTGAAGTCGTGAAGTTCGGGATCGCGGCCGAGAACGTCTTCCAGATGTGGGATTGGGTTGGCGGCCGCTACTCGCTGTGGTCGGCGGTCGGCTTGTCGATCATGCTGGCGATCGGTCCGAAGCATTTCGATGCGCTGCTCTCCGGTGCCGAACGGATGGACCGCCATTTCTGCGAAGCCCCGCTCGAACGCAATCTGCCGGTCGTGATGGGCCTGCTCGGCATCTGGTACCGGAATTTCTTCGGCTCGCAGAGTCAGCTTGTCGCGCCGTATTCGGAAGCGATGCATTTCCTGCCGTCCTATCTCCAGCAGCTCGAGATGGAAAGCAATGGCAAGTCGGCCGAACTCGACGGTTCGATGGTCGACTACCCGACCGCTGCCGTGATCTGGGGTGAGCCAGGCACGAACGGCCAGCACGCTTTCTTCCAGATGATCCACCAGGGTCCGACGCTGATTCCGATCGACTTCGTCGCGGTATTGACAGCCGAGCATCCGCTGCCGAACCATCACGACAAGTTACTGGCGAACTGCTTCGCGCAGAGCGAAGCCTTGATGCTGGGACGCACGGTTGCCGAAGCCGAGAAGATCGCCGGCCCCGATCGCCCTGATCTCGTGCCGCATATCGTGTTTCCGGGTAACCGGCCTAGCACGACGATCATCATGGATGAATTGACGCCGGCAAGCCTCGGCGCGCTGATCGCCCTGTATGAACACAAGGTGCTCGTGCAAGGGACGATCTGGAACGTGAACTCGTTCGACCAGTGGGGCGTCGAGCTCGGTAAGATCCTCGGCAAGGTCGTCGAGGCTGATCTGGTTGCCGAGAAACCGGTTGCGCCGACGAAGCATGATTCGTCGACGACGGCGCTGATCGCCAAGGCGCGTGCCAAGGCAGGCCGCGCGTAACACGCGGACATCAAAGACGGGTCCGAGGATCAGGCCGCGGCGCGCAGCCGGCCTGCCTCGATCGTGATTGTCGTGTCGCACCGGCTTGCAAGCTCGATGTCGTGGGTGACCAGGATCAAGGTTGCCCCGCTGGCACGATTGAGTTCGAACATCAGATTGATGACGGCCTCGCCATTCGCCGCATCGAGGCTACCGGTCGGTTCATCGGCAAACAGGATATCCGGCCCGCTCACGAATGCACGCGCCAGCGCGACACGTTGCTGCTCGCCGCCCGACAGATGCTTCGGGTAGTGGGCCGTACGCGCCTTGAGCCCAACGCGCGCGAGCAGATCCGTCGCGCGTTCGACCGCATCGCGTGTCTCGCCACGCAGTTCGAGCGGCAACATCACATTCTCGAGCGCGGTCAGATGCGGCATCAGCTGAAATGACTGGAATACGAAACCCACACGGCCGCTACGCAGGGCCGCACGGCGGTCCTCGTCGAGCTGGGTGAGGTCTTCACCGAACAGGCGAACCGAACCCGCGCTAGCCGTGTCCAAACCCGCCAGTAGGCCCAACAGAGTCGACTTGCCCGAGCCCGAGGCGCCGACGATCGCCACACTGCTGCCGGGCATCACGACAAAGCCAATGTCGTCGAGGATCGTCAATTCTCCCGTAGCATCACGAACAACCTTACGCAAACCTTCTACTGCAATGATCGGATCAAGCGTGTTTTGCATGGTGTCGAATCGGTTGGCCCTGCGGGGCCGGATAGGGTCGGCGCGGATGGCCGTGCGCAACATCGCACGGTGGGCAGGTGTCGCAGCGTGGCTCGCCTTGGCGGGCGCACCCGTCGATGGTATCGCGGCAAGCGCATCCGCATCGGCCAGTGCTTCGTCCTCATCCGCGACAGCGGCGGCAGCAGCGCCCTCGATCGTGGTCCTCGGCGACAGCCTGTCTGCAGAATATGGTCTGGACCGCGATACTGGCTGGGTCGCATTGATGCGCAAACGCCTTGCCCAGACGGAGTTGAATTATAACGTCGTGAATGCCAGCATCAGCGGCGAGACCACCGAGGGCGGCAAAACGCGACTGCCCGCGATTCTCGCGCGCGTCCACCCGGCCATCGTCATGGTCGAACTGGGCGCAAACGATGCGCTCCGTGGCATTCCGCTGACGCTCTCGACCTCGAACCTGGCCGCGATCATCACGGCATCGCAGGCGGCAGGCGCGAAGGTCGTGATGATCGGCATGCGCATTCCGCCGAACTACGGCCCTGATTATTCCGAAAAATTCTTCCACGCATTTGGCCAACTAGCCGGTCAATATCACACGGCCTATGTGCCATTTCTGCTCGACGGGCTGGTCGACGACCCGAGCCTGTTCCAGTCCGACCAGATCCATCCGACCTCGGCGGCCCAGCCTAAACTGCTCGACAACATCTGGCCAGTCGTGCGGCCGCTGCTGAAGAACGCCCCGCCCCACGCAGCCTCATAGCATCGTTTTCTCTTTTATTTCCTTCGCAGGCATCGCGATTGCTGTCTTTGCTACGGCTCGCAGAGCGAACGCAACAAGCGACCTCAACCGAAGCTGCGCGCGATTTCTGGTGGCGATGCCGGCCTTGCGCCGGCCGCGCTACCAGAAGCGGTGCCTAGCCCTTGGAAACTGCGCGTTTATCGCGCTTTGACGAAGGAGATCACGTGAAATATTTACCACTACTCGCCACGACTGCCGCTGCCGTCCTGTTATCCGCCTGTGCTGGCCCCGGCATGCAACCCGGCGTAACGAGCGTCGGCACGAGCCAGAAGACTGCCCCTGTGGTTTCGCAGTGCATTGCGCAATCCTGGGCCGACAAGTCGCAGCAGCCGGTCACGACCCAGTCGGTGCTCGCCAACGACATGGCGGCCGACGTGCTTCTGCCGGGCCAACCTCCGGGTGGCGCAGGCGCCGTCGTGCGTCCGGCCTGGACGGGCAGCGGGACCTGGGTGGGCCTGCGTACGGGCAGTGGCGCCGATACCAGCTCGGCGTCCAGCGACATCCAGGCTTGCCTGTAAGCGAGCAAACAGCGTCCTTGGCTTCTCCGGCAGGCCCTCGCCGTGCGTGTTTGCGCGCGTGACTCGTCAGAAAACAGGCGACGACGGTTGCCCGCTAACAAACTGTCTTAGCATCAAAAAAATGCCCCCGAGTTCACCCTCGGGGGCATTTTTTCATCACAATCCGATGCGCGGCACAGGCCACATCGCCCGGACGGGACCGAGGCGCCCGGCGCTAGGCCGAGGTCCCGATCCCGCGAAGGACGCCTTATTCCTGGCTGTCCGACGAATCGCTCGGCAACTTGTAGGTCTTCACATCCGAACGCGCACGCAGTGCGGCCAGATAAGACTGCACATCCGCCTGCCCGAGCATTTGCGACAACTGCTGTTGAGCGGCGGCCAGACGCTGCGCATCCGCTGTCGGCGGCGTGGCTACGGCATTCAGGCGATAAATCGCATAGCCGTCCTTGCCGAGATCGACACCGATATACGCGGGCAGCTTGGTTGCGTCGAGCTTGAAGATCGCATCCACGGCGCTCGGCGGCAGGCCTTGTGCGTCGTTACGCGAGACGTTCACCGCCGTGCCAAAACCATCGGCCGATTTCGACTTCTGGAAGTCGGCAAGCTTAGCTGCGCCATCTTGCTTGGCGAGTTCCGCCGTCTGCTCGGCCACCACCTTCTCGCGAACCTGGTCCTTGACCTTGTCGAAAGCAGGTGAAGCGGCAGGCGAATATTGCGTCACGTGCGCCGAAGCAAGCGTGTTGTCACCCAGATCGATTGCCGGTGTGTTGTGCTTCTTGACCAGCGAATCATCCGCAAAAATCGCGGCCAGGAATTTCGGATTGTTGAGCGGATCGGTTGGTGCCAGCGCCGGATTCGGCGTGCGCGTCACGGTCGCGGCCTTGATCGTCAGGTGGAACTTGTCGGCAGCCGGCTTGAGACTCGACGCCTGCTCGTACACGGTGTTCGTGAACGGCTCGGCATTGTCGGTGTAAAGCTTGGCGGCTTGCTGTGCCTTGAGCGTCGTCAGGATCGATGCCTTGACGTCGTCGAAGGACTTGGTCTGAGCCGGCTTCGAATCAGTCACCTTGATGATGTGGTATCCGAAATCGCTCTGCACGAGGTCGCTGATCTGGTTCGGTTTCTGGCTGAACGCCGCATCTTCGAACGGCTTGACCATCATGCCGCGGCTGAACCAGCCAAGATCGCCGCCCTTGTCGGCCGAGCCTGGGTCCTGCGAATCCTGCTTGGCGAGCGCGGCGAACTGCTCCGGATGGGCGCGCACTTCGGCGAGCACCTGTTCGGCCTTGGCCTTCGCTTTCGCACGATCGGCATCGCTGGCGTTCTTCGCCACCGTGATCAGGATGTGGCTCGCCCGCACCTGGTCATCGGTCTTGTAATGCGCGACGTTGTCGTCGTAGTACTTCTTCGCGTCGGCGTCGCTCGGCTGGACCGTTGCGCTAAGCGCATCGCCGTTGAGCACGAGGTAGTCGACTTGCGCGGTTTCCGGCGTCTGGAAATCGGCCTTGTGCGCGTCGTAGTACTGCTTGAGCTGGTCGTCAGTCGGCTGCGCCTTCTGCTGATAGCTGATCGGATGGAATGCGAGCCCCTGGACCTGGCGCGTCTGCTCCGACAAGGCGGTCAGATGCGTGGCAAGCGAAGCCGGCGTAAACGCACTCTTCTGAATGCTGTCGGTGATCTGCGAGTTCGCGAGCTCGAAACGGATCCGTGCATCGAGCTGTTCGGGCGTCATGCCTTGCGAGGCCAGCAGCTTCACATACGCGTCGGTGTCGATACGGCCGTCCGGCGCCTTGAGCTGGGCGATGGCCGGGATATTAAGCAGCGCTTGCTGGACCGCGCCGTCCGACGCGGTCAAATGTTCGCGCTGCGTTTCGTCGGTCGTGACGCGTTGCTGAATCAGGCTGTCGAGCAGCGACGTCTTCATGGCCGACGTGTCGAACATCTTCGGGTCGTAGCTTGCGCCCAACATCTGGCGCATCCGGTCGAGCTGCTCGCGTTGAGCGCCGTCGAATTCCTGCAGCGTGATCTTGCGTCCGTTGACACTGGCCACGTTGCCGCTATTGTCGAAAAAGCCGCGGAAACCCTGAATGCCGACCAGCCCCAAGCCAGGGAGAATGAACAGCGCAAGGAACACCTGCATCAAACGCTTGTGGTTACGAATGAAATCCAGCATGGATTGCGATAGGGCTCGTCGGAAAAACGTGGATTCTACCGCACCGCAAGAGCAAACATGACGTGGACGGGGTCGGCGGTGGCCGCCACCTCGCGGGGAAACCGGCGATTTACCCGTTACGCACGGCTAAGCCCTTGATCGAATGGATTTTATTGCCGTTTTGGAGATCCGCTCAAACGGGCATGGGACTTTTACTGATGCTTTCAAAAACGGCCGCGCATGGACGCGCGCAGCCGTCGACCCGAGCCGGACGTCGCGCCCTACTCCTGAAGTTGCTGAAGCAGGTAAAGACGTTGATAGAGACCCTGTTCGATCGCCATCAGCGCTTCGTGCGAGCCAGCTTCGGCGATTCGTCCGTGGTTGAGCACGATGATCCGGTCCGCGCTGCGAATCGTCGAGAGCCGATGGGCAATCGAGATCAACGTCACCTTGCCGCGTAGCGCTTCAAGTGCGCGCTGCACGATCTGCTCGGTCTCGCTGTCAATATGCGAGGTCGCCTCATCGAGCAGCAGGATGCGTGGCTTGCCTGCAAGTGCGCGAGCAATTGCAATCAGTTGCTTCTGCCCGCTCGACAGGCGCGTACCGCTTTCGCCCATATCCGTGTCATAGCCCTGCTCGAGCGACATCAGCAAATCATGCGCGCTGGCAGCCTTCGCGGCCTCCTCGATCTCCTCCTGCGACAGACCGCGTCCCATGTCGATGTTTTCGCGCGCGCTCGCTGCCAGAAGAAATGGATCTTGCGGCACCAGCCCGACGCCGGCACGAAACGCGTCGTCGCCGATTTTCGAGAGCGGAATGCCGTCGATCTCGATCCGCCCTTCCTGCTGGGTATAGAAGCGCAGCAGCAGCGACAGCAAAGTCGACTTGCCGCTGCCGGTATGCCCGACGATTCCATAGAAACTGCCGGCGGGAATATCGAGCGTGAGATCGTGCAGGATCGTTTGTCCTTCGGCATAGCCGAACCGCACCCGTGAAAAGCTCACCTCGCCATGCTCGATCCGGGCCTCGCCGTCTACGGGGTCGCCGAGCGGCTCCTTAAGCAGCGTATTGACGCGCGCGGCTGCGATGATCGCCTGTTGCAGTTGACTGAACTGGAGCGTGATCTGAATCAGAGGGTCGACGACACGCGCGATATAACTCACGAATGCATAGAGCACCCCGATCTCGACCCCGCTGAATTGCTGGACGCCGAACGAGTAGATCACGACGCCGAGAATCAGCACATTAAGCAGGTCGAGGGCAGGCCGCAGCAGCCACGCGTTGGCCGACAGCTCGGCAAGTCGCGCGCGATAGTGCGTCTGGTTCGTCGCAGTGAAGCGATCGGCAAAACGCATCTGCGCGTTGCTCGCCTGCAGGACGCTCATACCCGCAATCGATTCGGCGACTTGCGCGTTGATCTCACTACGCAGTTCCCGTGCGCGCGCGACCGACGGCGCGCTCCAGCGCTGGTAGCCCCAGACGATCAACACGACCGCGGGGAACAGCGTTAGCACGATCAGCATCAGATGCCAGTCGAGCCAGGCCATGGCCAGCATTGCGCCGGTCACGACGATGCAGCTGTCGAGCATCACGAACAGCACTTGCACATACAAGGCCTTGACCGACTCGGTGTCGTTCGTCACCCGGCTGACGAGCTGCCCGGTGATCGCCTTGTCAAAGAACGTCATCGGCAGCCGGATCACATGGCTGTAGACCGCTTCGCGCAGCCGCTTGACCGACCGCATCGCCACGCCGGCCAGACGGGTCAGTTGCAGATAGCGCAGGATGCCGGCCAGATAGCCGACCACGAGCGCGCCCGCAAGCAGCCCGATCATCGGTGCCCATACCAGCCGGTGCGGCAGCAGGTAACTATCGATAAAGGTCTTGCCGAACAAGGGCGACAACGATTCGAGCAGTGCGGCAACCACCAGCCACGACGTGCCCTTGATTAAATGACGGCGTTCCGGCGCTGCAGCCGTGCGCAGCAGCGTCAGCGCATCGCGGCGTTCGTTGCGCGCGTCAGCTGGCGACTGTGCGACCTTGCCGTCCTCGGCATACACAGGATCAAAGCTCATCGAGACTGGCCTCAAGTTGCTGATAGCGCCATTGGCTTGCGTACCAGCCATCGTGTTCGACGAGCTCGCGGTGCGTGCCGCGTTCGGTGATCCGCCCTTGCTTGAGTACGGCGATATGGTCGGCATCGGCGACGGCAGAGAGCCGGTGGCTCACGATAATCACGGTGCGGCCGCGCCGGGCTTCGCGCAGATGCTGAAGAATCTGCGCCTCGGTGTGCGTGTCGACCGCGGACAGCGCGTCGTCGAGCAGCAGCAGCGGCGCATCGGCGAGCAAGGCGCGCGCGATGGCGATACGCTGACGCTGACCGCCGGACAGCGCGACGCCCTTCTCTCCCACGGGCGTGTCATAGCCGTGCGGCAAGCGCTGGATATCGTCATGAACCGCGGCCAGGCGGGCGACCCGTTCGACGTCCTCGCGGCTCGACTCAGGCTTGACCAGGGCGATATTGTCGGCGACCGAAGCGGAGAACAGGAAGGGCTCCTGCGGCACCCAGCTGATGATGCCGCGCAGGGTCTGCAGGCGGTATTCCTCGATGCTGATGTCGTTCCAAACGATCTCGCCTTGCTGCAGGGGATATTGGCGCAGCAGCAGGCGCAATAGCGTCGACTTGCCCGACCCGGTCGGGCCGACCAGGCCGATGGTCTGGCCCGGCGCCAGCGAGAGCGTCACATCGGCGAGCGCCGGTTCGGTCTGGCCCGGATAGACAAAGCTGACCGCACGATAGGCGAGCGCATCGGGTTTGATCGTGTCGAGCGTGCCTGCGTCGAGCACCGAGGGCGTCTCGCCGAGCAGCGGTCCCAGGCGGCCCCACGCGGCGCGTCCGCGCTTGAGCAGCGAGAGCACCCAGCCGGCCGCGAACATCGGCCAGATCAGTTGGCTGAGATACATGCTGAAGCTCGTCATCGAGCCGATCGACAATTGATGATGCCAGACGAGATAGCCGCCATACCCGAGCGTGATGACCGCTGACGAGCTCAAGGCCAGTCCGACGACCGGCTCGAAGGCCGCCTCCCAGCGCTGAGCGTTGAGGCTGCTGCGTGCGGCGTCCTCGGCGAGCCGAGACAGCTCGCGCGTATTGCGCGCCTGCAGGCCAAGCGCACGCACCGTGCGCACGCCGCTCAGTGTTTCCTGAACATGGTTGTTGAGCTTACTGAACCGCCCGAGCGAATCCTGCCACGCATGGTGGATATGGTCCGAGATACGCCAGAAGCCGAAGGCCATGAAAGGAAACGGCAATAGCGCCGCGAGGCCGAGACGCCAGTCGATACCGGCGGTCATCATGGCCACCACCAGGATCAGCGTCGTGCTTCCGTCGAAGCCGGCCAGCATGGCTTCACCGGCCGCCATTTCGATCGCATCAATATCGTTGGTCGCGCGTGCCATAAGGTCGCCCGTGCGGCGCCCGTGATAAAACCCCGGCCCCTGTTCGGAGAGCGTGCGGTACAGGCGCGTGCGCAAGGTCGCTCCCAGCTGGTAGGCCGCGGCGAACAGGTTGAGACGCCAGCCCACGCGCAGGAAGTAGATCGCTACGCCCATGGCGACGAGCACCGCGAGCTGTGCAATCAGGTCGGCACGGCTGAGACGATGCGCGACGAGTTCGTCGATGATATGGCCGACCCGGCGCGGTATTAGCACACCCAGGATCGAGACGCCCAGCAACATCAACGCAGACAGCGAATACGGCCGCCAATGCTGGCGAATAAAGCCGGCCAGCAAGCGAAATAAGCTCATGGATAAACCAGCCCTGATAGGTGTTGTTTGTTGCGCGCGAACTTATGGCGCACGCGCAGGTCGGGATGATATCGCTTTAACGCTTTTTTAACGATGCGCAAAACCGAAATTGCATCCTGAGAGTCACGCAACAATCACGTTGACCGAGTAGTTTTTGAGCTGCCTCCATGCGGTCCGTTTCAGGCCGCATGCGTCAATCGATGATTGCCTTACCCGGAGAAGCCATGGCGAATCAACTAGGAAAAATCGACCACATCGTTTATCTGATGCTCGAGAACCGCTCGTTCGACCACATGCTCGGTTTTCTCTATCGCGATTCAGACAACAACTCTCCCGCAGGCCACGATTTCGATGGCTTGACCGGCAAGGAATCGAATCCGAATGACCTCGGCCGGCAGATCCAGGTGTACCCGATCGCGGCGGGCGCCACCGATACCTATCTGATGCCGGGCGCTGATCCGGGCGAAGGTTTTCAGAACACCAACTACCAGCTGTTCTCGAATGACGACCCGGCTGCTGGCGCGGTGCCCACCAATCAGGGCTTCGTGCTGAACTTCAAGTCGGCGATTGCCTCCGATCTCGCCAAGCATTACCAGGACACCCTGCCCGGCACTCAGCCCTCTCAGATCATGGGCATGTACACCCCTGAGTTGCTGCCCATCCTGTCGGGACTCGCCAAAGGCTATGCCGTCTGCGACGCGTGGTTTGCGTCGGCGCCGACCATGACGATGCCCAATCGCGCCTTCGCCCTGGCGGGCACCTCGCAAGGCCATCTGGACGATCATGTGAAGGTCTTCACCTGCCCCAGCATCTTCGGGCGCCTGACCGACAAGAAAATCGACTGGGCGATCTTCGGCTACAACCGCGAGCCGCTCACGCGCCTCGACTTTCCGGACACCCAGCACGCCGACGACAGTCACTTCGGTCATTTCCGCGACTTCCAGGCGCAGGCACAAGCCGGCACCCTGCCGGCGTTCAGCTTCCTCGAACCGAGCTGGGACGCGACCGGCAACAGCCAGCATCCGAACTACAACGTCGCGGCGGGCGAGCAACTGATTCACGACGTCTACTACGCCGTGCGCAATGGCAAGAACTGGGGTTCGACCTTGCTGATCATCAACTACGACGAGCACGGCGGCAATTACGATCATGTCGTGCCGCCCTCCGGAGAAGGCATTCCCGCACCGGGCGACGGTACGGTGGGCGAGTTCGGCTTCGACTTCACACGCCTCGGCGTGCGCGTGCCTGCAGTACTGATCTCGCCCCTGATCAAGGCCGGTACGGTGTATCGCGCGCCTGCAGGCGCATTCATCGATCACACCTCGGTGCTCAAGACGATTCATGAACGCTGGAAGACCGTGCCGCTGACCCAGCGCGACACAGCGGCAGCCTCGCTCGGCGATGTGCTCACCCTGACGGCGGCCCGCACCGATGATCCGCTCGAGGGCGTCGCCATCCCTGTCGCCAACATGCATCATCAGAACGCGTCGACCCCCTCACGGCTCGACAAGATCCACGCTGCGCGCGTCGCGGCACTGCCGATTCGCAACGAGAAGGGGCACTACGAAGAAGCCAGTCCCCCGCTCAACTCGACCAGTGCGGTCACGGACTTCATCCGCGACCGGACCGCAGCGTGGGATCAGCATCTACAACGTCAGCGGCGCGCACGGAGCCAAGCCAAGGTGAAGTAGATCTGTCAGCACCCCTGTCACAGTTCAACAAGGGGGCGTCTGAATGAGGGCGTCCGAAAAGGAAAAAGCCCCGTAGATAGCGATCTACGGGGCTTTCTCGAAATGGCTGGCGGAGTGGACGGGACTCGAACCCGCGACCCCCGGCGTGACAGGCCGGTATTCTAACCAACTGAACTACCACTCCTCATCTATTGGCCTGGGACGTCATCGTGAAACGCGCGCCATGCGCAGCACTTCAGAGGTCACACGTCACAGGTCAAACACAACAGAACTGGTGGGCGCTGAGAGGCTCGAACTCCCGACCTAAGCCTTGTAAGGGCTCCGCTCTACCAACTGAGCTAAGCGCCCGCTCTGCCGCGCTTTATACCGCACGCTTGATACCGCGATCTTGCAGCGCAATCCCGGCGCTGCAAAGCGCGCTAGTTTAGCGCATCCTTCAGCGCTTTGCCAGGGCGAAACTTCGGTACCTTGGCAGCCTTGATCTTGATGGTCTCGCCCGTGCGCGGATTGCGTCCCGCGCGCGCCGTGCGCTTGCCCACGGCAAACGTGCCGAAGCCCACCAGGGTCACCGTGCCGCCCTTCTTCAGGGTAGTCGTGACACCTCCGATCACTGCATCCAGCGCACGCCCCGCCGCAGCCTTCGAAATATCGGCCTGCGATGCAATATGATCAATCAATTCTGTTTTATTCATTTTTTAAGCCCTCTCAATTTGTTTAATGGGCAGTTCATTCGTACGACGCACTGGTCCGTGTGCGTCTCCACTGGTCAGACCGAATTACCGGCGGAGTCAATTAGACAAGTCCGAAACCCCCGGTGTCAAGCGCGTTCGCGTGCAAGTCAAGGCGGTAGCAGACTGAAGGGCATTCTTTTTATTACGCTTTTTTTCGACGCCGCTTGACGATCATTTTTTGACAGGACGCCGTTTCTATTACATGACGCCTTGTTGAAGTCAGCAATAAAAAAACCCGCGCCGAGGCGCGGGTTTCTTAACATCGATAATACTTGGGCGAATCAGTGCTTGATGAATTCCGAAGTCGCAGCAGCCGGATCGGCAACCGGCGCAGCCTTCGCTTCTTCCTTCACTTCTTCATCCGGCAACGGCTCCGGCGAACGTTCGAGTGCGAGTTCGAGGACCTTGTCGATCCAGCGGACCGGAATGATCTCCATCGCATTCTTCACGTTGTCCGGCATCTCGGCGAGATCCTTCACGTTTTCTTCCGGAATCAACACTAGCTTGATCCCGCCACGGTGTGCGGCCAGCAGCTTTTCCTTCAGGCCACCGATCGGCAGGACTTCGCCGCGCAGCGTGATTTCACCGGTCATCGCCACATCTGCACGCACCGGGATCCCGGTCAAGGCGGAGACCAGCGCTGTCGTCATCGCAATCCCTGCCGACGGGCCATCCTTCGGCGTGGCGCCTTCGGGCACGTGGATGTGGATGTCCTTTTTCTCGAACGCCTCATCCTTGATACCCAGCCGGCGTGAACGCGAACGCACCACCGAACGCGCTGCTTCGACCGATTCCTTCATCACGTCGCCGAGCGAACCGGTGCGTGTAATCGCGCCCTTACCTGGCATCACAGCGGCTTCAATCGTCAGCAAATCGCCGCCGACTTCCGTCCATGCCAGGCCGGTAACCTGACCCACCTGATTCGCCTTGGCAGCCAGACCGAAGTCGTACTTGCGTACGCCGAGGAAGGTGTCGATGTTGGCACCGTCTACCGTGATGGCGCCTTCGGCCTTCTTCAGCAGCAACATCTTGACGACCTTGCGGCAGATCTTCGAGATTTCACGTTCGAGCGAGCGCACACCCGCTTCACGCGTGTAGTAACGAATGATGTCGCGCACTGCTTCTTCCGCGACGTGGATCTCGTTGTCCTTGAGACCGTTGTTCCGCTTTTGCTTCGGCAGCAAGTAACGCTGCGCAATGCTGACCTTCTCGTCTTCCGTATAGCCGGACAAACGGATGACTTCCATCCGGTCGAGCAGCGGCGGCGGAATATCGAGCGAGTTCGACGTCGCGACGAACATCACGTCCGACAAGTCGAAATCGACTTCGACGTAGTGGTCGGCGAACGTGTGGTTCTGTTCCGGATCGAGCACTTCAAGCAGCGCCGACGACGGATCGCCACGGAAGTCCTGACCCATCTTGTCGACTTCGTCGAGCAGGAACAGCGGATTGCGCACGCCAACCTTCGCGAGGCTCTGCAGGATCTTGCCCGGCATGGAGCCGATATAGGTCCGGCGATGGCCGCGAATTTCCGCTTCGTCGCGCACGCCGCCAAGCGCCATACGGACGAACTTGCGGTTCGTCGCACGAGCGATCGACTGCCCGAGCGAGGTCTTGCCGACGCCCGGAGGCCCGACCAGGCACAGGATCGGCGCCTTTACCTTATCAACACGTTGCTGGACCGCAAGATACTCAAGAATGCGTTCCTTGACTTTCTCAAGGCCAAAGTGATCCTCGTCGAGCACCTTTTCGGCGTTGGTAAGGTCATTGTTGACCTTGCTCTTCTTGCGCCACGGCAGACCGATCAAGGTGTCGATGTAGTTACGCACGACAGTCGCTTCAGCGGACATCGGCGACATCAGCTTAAGCTTCTTGAGTTCGGAATCGGCCTTCTTCTTGGCTTCCTTCGGCATGCGCGCAGCGGTGATGCGCTTCTCGAGTTCTTCGAGATCGGCACCGTCTTCGCCTTCGCCCAGTTCCTTCTGAATCGCCTTGACCTGCTCGTTCAGGTAGTACTCGCGTTGGCTCTTTTCCATCTGGCGTTTGACCCGCCCGCGGATGCGCTTCTCGACCTGAAGGATGTCGATCTCGGCTTCGAGCTGCGCGAGCAGATGCTCGAGGCGCTCGATGACCGGCAGCATTTCGAGAATGTGTTGCTTCTGGTCGAGCTTCAACGGCAGATGAGCTGCGATGGTATCGGCCAGACGACCCGCTTCATCGATGCCCGACAATGACGTCAGGATCTCGGGCGGAATCTTCTTGTTGAGTTTGACGTATTGGTCGAACTGCGAAACGATCGCGCGACGCAGCGCTTCCGTTTCCGCGCTATCGGCCTGGTCAGGCTCGAGCGGCATCACGTCGCAGGAGAACTGCGATTCCTGGTCTTCGATCGACAGGGTCCGTGCGCGCTGAAGGCCTTCGACGAGCACCTTTACGGTACCGTCGGGGAGCTTGAGCATCTGGAGAATATTGGCAACGCAACCGACCTCGTACATATCCTTGTCGGTCGGTTCATCCTTGGCGGCCGTTTTCTGGGCGACGAGCATGATGTGCTTGCCACCCTCCATCGCGGTTTCCAGCGCCTTGATGGACTTCGGTCGACCAACGAAGAGAGGAATCACCATATGCGGAAAGACCACCACATCACGCAGCGGAAGCAGCGGGAGGGTAATACGTTCCGTCGGCAAAAGTTGGGTTCCTGACATTTCATTTCCCCATGAAGTGGAATCTGTTCGTGAGCAAGTGAGGCCGTGTCTATGGACTTCAAGCACCCAATTGATAAAAAACTATCGACAGAAATGTGTCGACCTTAAGGAAAAAGCCGTTCACGTTGCCATGAACGGCTTTCCGGGTCGGCCTCACTGATCGTCAATTCGACCCCGAAACCTTCGGGGCTTCCTCGTAAATCAGCAATGGCTTGCCGTCGCCGTCAATTGCGTTCTCGTCGATCGTGACTTTGCTGACCCCCTTCATCGTGGGCAACTCATACATCACATCCAACAACGCCAGCTCCAGGATCGAGCGCAAGCCGCGTGCCCCCGTCTTCCGGCGGATCGCCTTGCGTGCAATGGCCTGAAGCGCCGCTGGCCGAATTTCCAGCTCAACATGCTCCATTGCGAACAGCTTGTGGTACTGCTTGACCACCGCATTCTTCGGTTCGATCAAGATCTGCACCAGGGCTTCTTCATCGAGCTTGCCGAGCGTCGCCACCACCGGTAGCCGGCCGATCAGTTCGGGAATCAGCCCAAACTTGATCAGGTCTTCCGGTTCGACATCGCGCAGCACTTCGCCCGCATCGCGTTCTTGCCGGCTCTTCACCGTCGCGCCAAAACCGATGCCGGTTTTTTCGGTGCGATCGATGATCACCTTTTCGAGTCCGTCGAAAGCACCGCCGCAAATGAACAGGATGTTGGTCGTATCGACCTGGATGAAATCCTGATTCGGATGCTTGCGGCCACCCTGCGGCGGAACCGAGGCCATCGTGCCTTCGACGAGTTTGAGCAGTGCCTGCTGGACGCCTTCGCCCGATACATCGCGGGTGATCGAAGGGTTGTCCGACTTGCGGCTGATCTTGTCGATTTCGTCGATATAAACGATGCCCTTTTGTGCTTTATCGACTTCGTAGTTGCAATTCTGAAGGAGTTTTTGAATGATGTTTTCGACATCCTCACCGACATAGCCGGCTTCGGTCAGCGTCGTCGCATCCGCGATCACGAATGGCACGTTGAGCAGACGAGCGAGCGTTTGCGCCAGCAGCGTCTTACCCGAGCCTGTCGGACCGATCAGAAGAATGTTGCTCTTGGCAAGCTCGACTTCGTCTTTGCGGTCGAGATGCTTGAGCCGTTTGTAGTGGTTGTACACCGCCACGGCGAGAATTTTCTTCGCGCGCTCTTGCCCGATCACGTACTGATCGAGAATGTCGCGAATTTCCTGCGGGCTCGGCAGGTCCGACTTGGCGATCGCCGCCTCCGCGCCGGCGCTGACTGCCTCGTCGCGAATGATCTCGTTGCACAAGTCGATGCACTCGTCACAGATGAACACCGATGGGCCGGCGATCAGCTTCTTGACCTCATGCTGGCTCTTGCCGCAAAACGAGCAATACAGCAGCTTTTCGCTACCGGAAGTTTTTTTGTCCGCCATAAATATTTACGCCTTAGGACGCTCGCTTACATCATACGCCGTTTCATTGAACGCACGCATTGGCTACCGGCGGTTCTGCAAGGCAAGAATTACCTGCCGCTACCCCGCCGAAAAAGGGCTCAATGAACGGCAATCACCG
The DNA here is from genome assembly GCA_026225235.1 of Burkholderiales bacterium. Classification (GTDB taxonomy): domain Bacteria; phylum Pseudomonadota; class Gammaproteobacteria; order Burkholderiales; family Burkholderiaceae; genus Pararobbsia. The sequence continues at coordinate 25,260 of JAMFSK010000105.1, read as the reverse complement.
TCCCCGGCAATGTCCGGATCACGCACCGTCTGAAGAAGCCGTCTTTGTCAGACGGGCCTCAGGCGATGCGTGCGAATCAGGCCCGTTTTAGCAAGACCTGATCAATCAACCCATAAGCCACGGCATCATCACCCGACATAAAGTTGTCGCGATCCGTGTCTTTGGCAATGCGTTCGACGGCTTGACCCGTGTGGTTGGAGAGCAACTGGTTGAGCCGCTCACGCAAATACAGGATTTCGCGCGCCTGAATTTCGATATCCGAAGCCTGGCCCCGTGCGCCGCCGAGCGGCTGATGAATCATCACGCGGGAATTCGGCAGCGCATAACGCTTGCCCTTTTCGCCGGCGGACAGAAGGAAGGCGCCCATGCTGGCTGCGAGACCCATGCACAGGGTGGATACGTTGGGTTTGACGAATTGCATCGTGTCGTAGATCGCCAAGCCCGCGGAAACTGAACCGCCGGGGCTGTTGATGTACAGACTGATGTCTTTGTCCGGGTTTTCGCTTTCGAGAAACAGCAACTGGGCGACCACGAGGTTGGCCGTCTGGTCGTTGACTTCGCCGACCAGGAACACGACACGTTCCTTGAGGAGGCGCGAATAGATGTCATACGCGCGTTCACCGCGACCGCTGGTTTCGACGACCATCGGCACGAGGCCAAGGGCCTTCGGGTCGAGCGATTCATCGGAGTAGCGGTCCATCGAGTGCGGAAAACCGGAAACGAGATCGGCGCGGAACGTCATGCAGGCAGTCCTTGGTTATCTATTTACATCGCTACGTTACACGACAAACGGGCCGGACGCATAAGTCTGAAAATGCGGAGCAGATGGCAGCCCTTGCCGTGCATCACTAAGCACGCTTCACACCAGGTGGCCGACGGCGCGCCCGGGAGACTCAAAGCCTATATGTGCCGCGACAGCCGCAATTCAACCCCCGACCCGCTTGCGAGCATTTGCGCGGCGTCCACTTAAAAATAATGCGCCGGAAAACTTCCGGCGCATTATTTGAATTCGGCCATCCGTATGGGCTACAAGATACAGCCAGACGGAAATCAGGAGCGATCAGGAGACCGACTCAATCATCGGCCGCCTTCTAAAGCCGCCGAGCTTCTCAGCCCGCCAGCCTGATGCCCTGCTTCAGCCTTGCTGCTGTGCTGCGGCGGTGCTGGCGAGTTCTTCGAACGGCACTTGCTTGTCCGAAATCTTGGCCTTGGCGCTCACGAATTCGACCACATTGTTCTCGACGACGAAGGCTTCCATTTCGGCGAGGCGCTGCTTGTCTGAATAATACCAGCGCACCACTTCCTTCGGATCTTCGTAGCTCTTCGCGAATTCGTCGACTTCGGCACGAATCTGCTCAGGCTTCGCCTGCAGGTTGTTTTGCTGAACAACTTCGGCAAGCACCAGGCCCAGCTTCACGCGACGTTCAGCCTGTTCCTTGAACATCTCGACGGGAATCGGGGCTTGGCGCGCGTTCGGCACGCCACGTTGTTCGAGGTCACGACGGGCCATCTCGACCAGGCGTTCCTGATCCTGTTCGACGAGCGCGTTCGGCACTTCGAGTTCGCTGATGCTCAGCAGTGCATCCATTACCTGATTCTTCAGCAGGGCCTGGGTGCGACGCTTGGCTTCGCGTTCGAGGTTTTCCTTGATTTCGCCGCGCATCTTCGTGAGGTCGCCGTCGGCAATGCCGAGCGACTTCGCGAATTCGCTATCGATTTCCGGCAGGTGCGCCCATTCGATCTTCTTCAGCGTGATCGCGAATTGTGCGGTCTTACCGGCGACATCCTTGCCGTGGTAGTCCTCGGGGAATGCCAGGTCGAACTCGCGCGTTTCGCCGACCTTCAGGCCCAGCGCTGCTTTTTCGAATTCCGGCAACATGCGGCCTTCGCCGAGCACGAACACGAAGTCTTCCGCGGTGCCCCCTGCGAACGGCGTGCCGTCGAGCTTGCCCACGAAGTCGACCGTGACGCGGTCACCGTCCTTGACGGCCACTTCACCGCCGTCGCCATGCTCGCCGACTTCGCCGCGCACATGGTAGTGAACGCGTTGCTTGCGCAGAATGTCGAGCGTGCGATCGATTTCGGCATCGGCGATGTCGGTCGTCGTGCGGCTGATTTCCGCCGTCGCGATATCACCCAGCTTCACTTCGGGATAGATCTCGAAGGTCGCGTCGAATGCATACGCATCCGTCGCCACGGCTTCTTCACCTTCCTTCGATGCGAAACGCGGGGAGCCAGCGACCTTGAGGTTCTCGGCGCGGCTGATATCGAAAAATTCACGGCCGACCTTGTCGCTGAGGACTTCGGCCTCGACCTGACCCGCGTATTGCTGCGCCACCATCTTGAGCGGCACCTTGCCCGGGCGGAAACCCGGCATCTTCACGTTCTTTGCGAGTTGCTTGATGCGCGAATCGATTTCCTTCTGCACTGCGTCCTTGGGCAGGGAAATGGTGACGCGCCGTTCGAGTTTGCCGAGATTTTCTACAACGTTAGCCATGAATGCATCCAGTCTGAAAGTTCTTGTCCGAGCACATGCGGCGAGTTCGGGTGGCCGTCGGCTCAGCGCAAAGCGCAGTGGTCGAAAGAAGCCGAGTATTCTAGCAAACTCTTTCCGCACCACGCGAAAAAAGGCGCAAGGGCCGGGTTTATATCCATAGGGCGGCCGCTTCGGGCACGATAGCGTGCTTGTCGCCTATCACCGGCGCCTCCCGCCTCAGCCCCGCACTGCGGCCTTCTACACCGCTCATCCCTCATCATGCCGAACATGTCTGCCTCGCCCGTCATTGTCGTCGCTCCGGATTCGTTCAAGGGTTCGCTGAGCGCGCAACAGGTCGGCGATGCGATCGCCTCCGGCCTGCGCCGGGTCTGGCCTAAGGCGGATGTGCGCGTGAAACCGCTCGCGGACGGTGGTGAAGGCACGCTCGACGCACTGCTCGCCAATCGCGGTAAACGCGTGAAACTCCATGTACGCAATGCCGCCGGCAACCCGTGCGAAGCGATCAGTGGCGTGCTGCCTGACCAGACCGCGATCGTCGAGACCGCCGAGATTGTCGGCATCACCGATCCGGCCGGCATGGCGATTCCCATCGAGGCGCGCAGCACGCTCGGACTCGGCGACGCGATCCGCAGCCACCTCGACGAAGGCGCGCGGCGGATTCTGATCGCGCTGGGCGGGAGCAGTACCAACGATGGGGGCGCCGGCCTGTTGAGCGCCCTTGGCGTGCGCTTTCTCGACATCGACGACAAGCCGTTGCCACCCTCGCCCAATGCTTTCGAACGGATCGAAACGATCGATGTAAGCGGCCTCGATTCGCGTCTCAACGGGTGTTCCTTGCTCGCGATGACCGACGTCGACAATCCGCTCTGCGGCGAACATGGTGCGAGCGCGGTATTCGGTCCGCAGAAGGGCGCGAGTCCGAGACAGGTGAAGACACTGGACCGCGCACTCGCGCATTTTGCCGATGTGCTTGAGGCCGCGCTTCAGAAACATGTGCGAGACCTGCCCGGAGCGGGTGCTGCGGGTGGGCTGGGATTTGCGCTGCACGCGCTCGGGGCTACCTTTGAACCGGGCGCTGAGGTCGTGGCGGCCGAGGCCGGTCTTGATGAGGCCCTTCAGGGTGCGGACTGGCTCATTACCGGCGAAGGTCGCAGCGATGCGCAGACCCTCCATGGCAAGACACCCTTCGTGGCTTGCAAGCATGCGACGCAATTCGGTGTGCCGGCGAGTTTGCTGTCGGGCGGCCTCGATGTCGGCGCCCTACCCCAGTTGAACCAGCATTTTTCTGGGTGTTTTTCGCCGACACCGGGACCGATGACGCTCGAGGCAGCCATTGAGAACGCAGGGACTTTGCTGGCGGATGGCGCCGAGCAGATGGCCCGGCTGTTCAAAGCTGCGCGGGTGCAGGGCTGAGTGAAAGAGCTGGGTCGAAGAGCTGAGTCGAAGAGCTGAGTCGAAAAGCTGGGTCAAAGCCAAGTCAAAGCGGAGCCAATTTTCGCTGTCGACCCCGATGGCCAGCGCCGCTCAGATTGCGAAACGCGTGGTCCGGTAGGCCACCCACAACTTGCGTACAGGGGTCAGCGCGATGCGCTGGTGGAGCACCTGGTAACGCTCCCCCTCGATCTCATCGAGCAAAGCCAGCGCAATCGCCGCCTGCGCACGCAGGACAGGCTGGCGCTTCAGTGTGATCCGCGAGGCTTTCGACAGGGCAACGCGCAGACCTTCTCTCGCGCGCTGGACCTGAAACTCCATCAAAGACGTGAAACCATCGGAATAGCGACGATTGATGATGTCCGCTGCTGTGACGTTGAACCTTTGCATCTCGCTGATCGGGAGATAGATCCGGCCGCGTCGTGCATCGTCGCCGATATCGCGAATGATTTCCGCGAACATGAGGGCGTTGCCAAGCTCACGCGCCCATTGCGCATCCTCGGAGCCGCCCGGAGCCTGGGCTGCGACGATCGCCGCAAACACGCCGCCGACTTTTTCGACGTACCGTTGCAGACCAGGAAGATCGAGATAGCGCGCCTGCTGGAGGTCCATCGTGAAGCCGTCCGAGACTTCGAACAACGCTTCGAGGGCCGCGCTCGCGCCGGGCAACTGCTGACTGAGTTCGACCGCCACGGGATGCGTCGGCTGCCCCGCTTCGAGGGTCTTCAACTCGCGCTGCCACCAGGCCATCTTTGCGTGACCGACGGTGGGATCCGACGAGTTCTCGACCGTTTCCTCAAGCTCACGCCGCAGCGCGTAGAGCGCAGTCAGGCCGCGCCGACGCGACGCTGGCGCCCGCAACAAGGCGTAGTAAACACTCGAGCCGAGCGGTGCACCTTTTTCTTGCGAGTATTGATCTGGCTTCACGGGATGCGGGCAGCAACGTGCCACCGGTTCGAAAACGAGAAAAGCTGGCAAAGAACGTGATGTCGTTTGCCAGCCTCTCTGATACCTGGCCCTTGTTTCCAAGTGCCGGAATGTACTGGTGCGAGGAGGGGGACTCGAACCCCCACACCATTGCTGGCGTCAGGACCTAAACCTGGTGCGTCTACCAATTTCGCCATCCTCGCCCGGGCTTCGACCAATCTTGCCCTGTGGGTCCTGCACCGCGAATCAAACGCAGCACACTGACATACACGGAACATTACGGATCGGGCCGGTCAATGCATCAGGTCTCCCTGCCGCAAACCGCCGCACGACATGGCGTCGTGCTTTGCGAAGTCCGCTAGTTTAGCCGAACGACCCGGTGATGTCTCGCGCATTTGGCGGATCGGGCCGGCCTTGCGTATGATTTTCCCTCTCGAGCACGTCACTTCAACGAGGACTTCTCTCCTTGACCACTCTTACGAGCACGATCGTCGGTCCCGGCGCCGTCGGCGGCCTTATCGCGGCCGCACTGTCCGATGCCGGCCATCAAGTCAGTCTGCTGGCGCGTGGCACGACCCTGCAAGCGGTCCGCGAAGCCGGTCTGCGCGTGCGGCCAGCAGACGGTGGCACCGAGCGCAGCTTCCGACTGAACGCCGAAGACGACGCCGCGGCCGTGGGCCCGCAGGACTTCGTGATAATCGCGCTCAAAGCGCATGCCCTCCCCTCGATGGCAGCCAGGCTCGCACCCCTGATCGGCCCGCGCACGGTGATCGTCAGCGCCATGAACGGCTTGCCCTGGTGGTTCCTGCATGGTCTCGACGGCGCGCCCGAGCCGCGCACGCTCGATGCGGTCGATCCGGGCGGCGCGGTCTCAGCGGCGCTCGACCCACAGCGCTCGATCGGCTGCGTGGTCCATTTGGCGTCGGCGCAGGTGGCACCCGGCGTGATCCAGCGGGTCAAGGCGAACCATCTGGTGATCGGCAGTCCCCATCCCTCGCTCGCGGAACCGGCCGCCCAGCTTGCGGACGATCTGCAACAAGGTGGCTTCGAGGTCACGCGCTCCGACGCGATCCACAGAGAAATCTGGATCAAGCTTTGGGGCAATATGAATATGAACCCGATCAGCGCGCTGACCGGTTCGACGCTCACGCAGATTCTCGACGACCCGCTGAGCAACCAGCTTGCCATCAGCATGATGGAAGAAGCCTCGGCGATCGGGCGCAAGCTCGGACTCGAGACCGGCATGACCCCCGCCGAACGGGAAGTCATCACGCGCAAGCTGGGCGCATTCAAGACCTCGATGCTCCAGGACTTCGAAGCCCACCGTGAAATGGAGGTCGGCCCGATCCTGGGCGTATTCCCGGAGCTTGGACGCAAGCTAGGGGTTTCCACGCCCTATTGCGACGCGATACTCGGTTTGTTACAGCAGCGTGCGACTAACCCGTATTGACGGTTGACGGAATATTGTCTAGTGGGCAGGCATCGCGCTTGCTACACGATCTCCTTGCGAGAACGTCTTGGTGATCAACATAGTTTTGGCGAGATCGTCGGCGGGAACTCGGTCACAGCGCCAAGGCCGGCTGTTGGCGCGAGCGCGATGTGTGCACGCGGCGAACACACTCATCGCTTACCCTCTCATCAAGGGGAAGCGCGGGCATAACTGTGTATCGGGTCGTTACCGTTTGTAAAGCTCGCGAACCGCGTCTTCGATGTGCTGCCGAAGCAGACGACGTTCTTCGGGGTTCATGTGGCCGTCGTGGCGACGTTCGGAGATTTCGGGAGGGACGGGGTCGGGTGCGGAGAAAGGGGCGGGAGCCGGGATGATCAGGCGCGGCAAGCGTCGCAGCTTGCTGCGATGGGAGGGACGAGCGTCGGGCATAGATTGAGCGCCTGCGCTCGAGGCGCCAGCCAATAGCAGACTCAATAGCCCAATCGTTAACGATCGCCTCACCGCCCCCGTCATTGCTTACCTTTGATTACCTTCGTCATTCGCTTGCGCCCGTTGATGTTGGCCCACCATCGAGACGCCCCAAGCGCGTTGTCTGGCGCGAGCTGCAGCCGACACGTGTTTTGAGATTGTTAACACTTATTTTGATATCGAGCCAGAGTGTACGCAACGCCACATGCCCCCGTGCCACGGACCCCGTAAATTTTGTAACGCTTTGTAAGCCCCTTTGAACCCCAACCGCGCGCGAAAAACGAATCAAGATAAGATCACGGCATGGAAACCAAAAACCCGTCAAAAATTCTCGTCGTCGATGACGATCCCCGCCTGCGTGATTTGCTTCGCCGCTATCTCGGCGAGCAGGGCTTCAACGTGTACGTCGCTGAAAATGCGCCGGCGATGAACAAGCTCTGGGTGCGTGAGCGATTCGACCTGCTGGTGCTCGACTTGATGCTGCCGGGCGAGGATGGGTTGTCGATCTGCCGGCGGCTGAGAGGCAGCAACGACCGGACGCCGATCATCATGCTAACGGCCAAGGGTGAGGATGTCGACCGCATCGTCGGCCTCGAAATGGGCGCCGACGACTACCTGCCCAAGCCCTTCAATCCGCGCGAACTGGTCGCGCGCATTCATGCGGTCCTGCGCCGCCAGATGCCTTCCGAACTCCCCGGCGCACCGTCCGAGACGACCGAGGTCTTCGAGTTCGGCGAGTTCGCCCTGAACCTCGCGACCCGCACGCTAACCAAGAACGGCCAGGAAATGCCCCTGACGACAGGCGAGTTTTCGGTGCTCAAGGTGTTCGCCCGCCATCCGCGCCAGCCGCTGTCGCGCGAGAAGCTCATGGAACTGGCTCGCGGACGTGAATACGAAGTATTCGATCGCAGCCTCGATGTCCAGATCTCCCGGCTGCGCAAGCTGATCGAGCCGGATCCGGGCAGCCCGCGTTTTATCCAGACGGTGTGGGGTCTTGGCTACGTCTTCATCCCAGACGGGGCGGCCTGATCGTTGCCTCGCCTCCTGAGAAGGCGCCGTGATGCGAATTGACCGGCGCCTGCTGACGCTTGCATTTGGCGGATTGTTCTGGCGTACCTTCCTGTTGATCGCACTGCTCATCGCAGTGAGTCTGACTGCCTGGTTCCAGAGCTTCCGCGTGATCGAACGCGAGCCGCGTGCGCAGCGCGTGGCCTTGCAGTTGGTGGCGATCGTCAAGCTCACGCGTACGGCCCTGCTCTATTCCGATCCTGATCTGCGGCGTGCGCTGCTGCAGGATCTCGAGAGCAATGAAGGCGTGCGTGTTTATCCGCGCGAAACGTCCGACAAGTTCCAGGCACAGCCCGATGAATCGCTGAACCGGCTGATCGAAAGCGATGTGCGCGGCCGGCTCGGCAACGACACGGTGATCGCCCAGTCGGTCAACGATATCCCGGGTGTCTGGATCAGCTTCAAGATCGACGATGACGACTATTGGGTCGCGCTCGACCGCGATCAGCTCGACAACGTCACTGGACTGCAATGGCTCGGCTGGGGGATCTTCGCGCTCGCCTTGTCCTTGTTCGGTGCGGCCTTCATTACCAGTCTCGTGAACCGGCCATTCGCCCGGCTGGCCCTGGCGGCCCGCAAGCTCGGCTCGGGCCAAGTGCCGGATCCGCTGCCCGAGCGCGGCATGGGCGTGGCGGCCGAGACCAATCGAAGCTTCAACCAAATGGTGCGCGACCTCGAACAACTCGAGGCCGATCGCGCCGTGATGCTCGCCGGCATTTCTCACGATCTACGCACGCCGCTCGCACGGCTGCGCCTCGAAACGGAGATGAGCCCGGCGGACGTCTCGACCAAAGACGCGATGGTCGATGATATCGAACAGATGGATCGAATCATTGGCCGCTTCCTCGACTACGCACGCCCCGCACAACGGACGGCGGAGGTGGTCGACTTGTCGGGGCTGGTACGCGAGATCGCCGGACGCATGGCCAGCGAAGATGGGGTCGACCTCACGCTCGAACTCGCGGAACGCGCGTTGATCGAGGGCGACTCGACCGATATGCGGCGCGTGATCGCCAACCTGCTAGAGAATGCACGCAAGTACGGCAAACAATCTGACGACGATATTCCGCAGATTCGTGTCGCGACTTATGCACAGCATGGGCAGGTCGATGTGTTTGTGTCGGATCGGGGGCCAGGCATTCCCGAGGACCAGATCGCGCTCGTCACGCGGCCGTTCTACCGCGTCGATGCGGCACGGACCCAGGCAGACGGCACTGGGCTCGGCATGGCGATCGTGCAGCGGCTGGTATCGCGCCATCGGGGTGCCTTGCGTCTGCGCAACCGGCAACCCGGCCCGGGCCTCGAGGTCTCGCTGAACTTCCCTGAATACCGCGGCGCGGGGCGCAGCGGCGATCTGGTCCGCGACGCGGCCCGTGAAATAAGCCGCGACGGCGCTCGCGACGCCAAGCGCGATACCCGCGAAAACAAGCGCGACGCCTGAGACTTCCCGCCCTTTTGCTATCGCTCCGTTAATCGGAAGCTATCGGAGCGCTTAGCAATAATCTATTGGTATATGCGATTCATAGCACTAGAGTTAACGTTCGGCCGCGTAACGAAGGTGTGATATTGCGCGAGCAGGATCGAGGTGCAGCAGCCTTTTCTTTCCCATCCAGGAGCAAAGCACATGAAAACCGTAGGCGACAAACTCGAAGCCTTTTCTGTCGGTGCAGCGAAGCCGGGGTTCAATAACCACGAAGAAAATGGCCAGTCAGCATTCGAGACCCTCACGGAGCAGTCGTTTCCGGGCAAGTGGAAGATCATCTATTTCTATCCGAAGGACTTCACCTTCGTTTGCCCGACTGAAATCGTCGAATTCGGCAAGCTTGCCAAGGACTTCGCCGATCGTGACGCCGTACTGCTCGGCGGCAGCAGTGACAATGAGTTCGTCAAGCTGGCCTGGCGCCGCGAGCACAAAGATCTCAGTAAGCTCAACCACTATTCGTTTGGCGATGTGAAGGGCGAGTTGATCGACCAGCTCGGCATACGCGACAAGGAAGCCGGCGTGGCCCTGCGCGCCACGTTTATCGTCGACCCGGACAATGTGATCCAGCATGTCTCCGTCAACAACCTCAACGTCGGCCGCAATCCGGAAGAAGTCCTGCGGATCCTCGACGGGCTGCAGACCGATGAACTGTGCCCGTGCAATCGCGCGGTCGGCGGCGCGACGCTGTAAGCGTGCGCATCCCAGGGCCCGCTTCGGCGGGCTTTTTTTTCACGAGAAACGAGGAGAACCGGATGGAATTTCTAGGTGTGATCAAGGACGCGATCCCCGACTACGCAAAGGATATTCGCCTCAATATCGACGGCACAATCGCGCGCTCCTCGCTCGAGGGCAACGATGCGGTCTGCGTCGCGCTGGCTGCGGCATTCGCGGCAAAGAGCACCCGGCTCGTGACGATCATTCGGGAATCCGGCGTGCTCTCCCCTGAAGAGGTCACGGCGGTGCTGACCGCGGCGGCGCTGATGGGTATGAACAATGTCTGGTATCCCTATATCGAGATGGCCGAGAGCGCCGATCTCAAGGGGCAACCCGCGGGGCTACGCATGAACGCCTATGCATCGCACGGTGGGGTCGCGAAGAAGCGATTTGAGATGTTCGCGCTGGCGGCTTCGATCATCGGCAAATGCCACTTCTGCGTGAAATCGCACCATTACAATCTGGTCAATGAGGGGGTCTCCTCGACCCAATTGCGCGACGTCGGGCGCATTGCTGCTACGATCAACGCGGCCGCCCAGGTGATCGCAGCCGAGGGAGGCTGAAGGGCCCCCCCTAGCGCTTCTCAAGCATCACGATCGCCTGGGCCTCGATACCTTCCTCGCGTCCTAGGTAGCCCAGCTTCTCATTGGTCTTCGCCTTGACGTTGACCAGATCGACGCCCAGGCCGAGGTCGTCGGCGATCACGGCGCACATCGCAGCGATATGCGGCGAGAGCTTCGGCTTTTGCGCGATCACGGTCGTATCGACATTGACGATCGAAAACCCCGCGTCACGCACACGCCGTGCGGCTTCGCGCAGCAGCACGCGGCTGTCCGCGCCGTGGAACTCGTCGTCGGTGTCTGGGAAGTGACGGCCGATGTCGCCCAGCGCGGCAGCACCGAACAAGGCGTCGGTGACGGCGTGGAGCAGGACATCCGCATCCGAGTGACCGAGCAGCCCGCGATCGAAGGGGATCGTCACGCCGCCGATGATCAATGGCCGGCCCGTCACCAGCGCGTGCACGTCATACCCTTGTCCGATTCGCAAAGCCGTCATGTCAATTCCTGTGTGTTCTGGAGTGCTGCTAGGCCGGCGCGCTCAGCGCTTGCCGACGAGGATCGCTTCGGCCATCGCGAAGTCTTCCGGATAGGTGACCTTGAAGTTGCGCATCGTGCCCGGCACGAGTAGCGGCTGATGACCAAGCCGTTCGAGCGCGCTCGCTTCGTCGGTCACCGCAAAACCTTCCTGTTGCGCGCGCAGCAAGGCGTCGCGCAGCAGACCGATGCGGAACATCTGCGGCGTCTGCGCAAGCCACAAGCCCTCGCGCGGTTCGGTATGACCGATGCGAGCGAGTTGAGGATCGAGCGCGGCGCGCTTGAGCGTATCGGCAAGGGGCATGGCGATGATACCGCCCACCGCGTCGTCCTTCACCGCCTTGACGAGCGCGCGAATCAGCTCAGGTGTCACGCCGGGCCGGGCCGCATCGTGGACCAGCACCCAGTCGTCATCGCTCGCACCGAACTCGGCAAGCGCACCGAGCCCGTTGAGCACGCTCGCATGACGTGTCGGGCCGCCGCAACGCCGCGCCGCGAAACGCAGTCCGCTGAAATCCAGGGTATCGAAATGACTGTCGTCGGCGGACAGCACGACGAGGATCTGGGCTAACTCCTCGCAGACGTCGAATGCCGCAAGCGTGTAGTGCAACAAGGGCCGCCCGCCGATCTCGCGATACTGCTTGGGCATCGTGGCGCCCGCGCGTGCGCCGACCCCTGCCGAGGGGATCAGAACGTACAGTCGGTCAGTCTGGCGAGCGTTCACGCGAAAAACGGCAAGTCGAAGAAGGAGCGAATTCTATAATATCGGCTCGCCGCCTGTACGCAGGATTCTCAATACGCTGCATCGGGTGCGGCTTCGCGGTACTCTGCAAGCCACGCGTTGTTTGCCCCCGGTCCGCTTGCGCACCGGGGTGCCGTCATTTAAAGCACCCAGAAAGAGCCCGAAGAACCGCTTATGTCTGACCAGCCTGTCGTCCCGTCTGCCGCGCCGGCCGTGCCGCCTGTCTCCCTAGTGCCCGCGCCCGTGCCGCTGGCCAAGCCGGGGCATCGTTTCGCGTTCGACGGTACCCATGGCTCGTCCGACGCGCTGCTGATCGCCCGTTACTTCAGGCAGCATCGGGGCAAACTCCCTTTGCTGGCTGTCCTTTGCGCCAGCGCGGTCGACGCGCAACGCCTGTCCGCCGAAATCAGCTATTTCGCACCCGAAGCGCGGGTGCGTCTGCTGCCGGACTGGGAAACGCTGCCGTACGACTCGTTCTCGCCCCATCAGGATCTGATCTCCGAGCGCCTCGCGACGCTGCACGATCTCGACGCGGGTCGCTGCGACATCCTGATCGTGCCGGCGACGACGGCGCTCTACCGGATGCCGCCGGCCTCGTTCATGGCGGCCTATACCTTCGAATTCGCGCAGGGCGAGCGGCTGGATGAAGCGAAGCTCAAGGCGCAGCTCACGCTGGCGAGCTATGAGCACGTGGGCCAGGTCATGCGCCCCGGTGAATACTGCGTGCGCGGCGGCCTGATCGACCTGTTCCCGATGGGCTCCCCCCTGCCTTACCGGATCGACATGTTCGACGACCAGGTCGATTCGATCCGGGCGTTCGATCCCGACACCCAGCGCAGTCTTTACCCGGTTCGTGAAGTCCGGCTCTTGCCGGGCCGTGAATTTCCCTTCGACGAAGCGGCCCGCACGGCATTTCGGGGCCGCTGGCGCGAGACCTTCGAGGGCGACCCGAGCCGCTCGCCGATCTACAAGGATATCGGCACCGGCGTGCCGTCGGCCGGGATCGAGTATTACCTGCCGCTTTTCTTCGAAGAAACCGCGACGCTCTTCCATTACCTGCCCGCCGATGCGCAACTGATCATGGTGGGCGATCTCGAAGCCGCGATCCGTCGCTTTACCAACGACACCCGGCAACGCCACGCCTTCCTGTCGCATGACCGGGAACGGCCGATCCTCGAACCGTCGCGCCTGTTCCTGACCGATGAAGACCTGTTCATCCTGGCCAAGCCGTTTGCACGCCTGGGGCTGCCCGCGCCCGGCGATACCGGCAGCGGCGACTGGGCCAGCACCCTGCCGAACCTCTCGGTCGATCGTCATGCCGACGACCCGGTCATGTCGCTTCGCAGTTTTGTGAGCGCGGGCGTGCAACGGGTCCTGCTGATTGCCGAGTCGGCGGGCCGGCGGGAAACGATCGTCCAGTTGATGGCGGATAACGGCCTGCGCGCCCATCTCGTCGACAGCTTCGACGCGTTCGCGGCCGACCCGTCGACCACGTTCGGCATTGCCATCGCACCGCTCGCGAGCGGCTTCGTGCTGCGCGGTGAAGGAGTCGCGCTCGTCACGGAAAACGAGCTCTACGGCAAGCTCGCGCGTCGCGGCGGACGGCGCCGCCAGGAACAGGCGAGCAATGTCGACTCGATGGTCCGCGACCTGTCGGAACTCAAGATCGGCGACCCCGTGGTCCACTCACAGCATGGCATCGGACGCTATCTCGGGCTCATCACGATGGACCTCGGCGAAGGCGAGACCGAGTTCCTGCACCTCCAGTACGCATCCGACAGCAAGCTCTACGTGCCGGTCTCGCAGCTCCACGCGATCTCGCGCTACAGCGGCGCCGACCCGGATACGGCTCCATTGCATGCGCTCGGCTCTGGGCAATGGGACAAGGCGCGCCGCAAGGCCGCCCAGCAGATCCGCGACACCGCGGCCGAATTGCTGAACCTCTATGCGCGCCGTGCGCTGCGCCAGGGGCATGCCTTCCCGCTCGACCCACGCGACTACGAAAAGTTTGCAGAAAGCTTCGGCTTCGAGGAAACCCCTGATCAGGACGCGGCGATTTCAGCCGTGATCGCCGACATGACCAGCGGCAAGCCGATGGACCGCCTGGTGTGCGGTGACGTCGGCTTCGGCAAGACGGAAGTCGCCCTGCGTGCGGCGTTCATCGCGGTGCTGGGCGGCAAACAAGTCGCTATTCTTTCGCCGACCACGCTGCTGGCCGAACAGCATTTCCAGACCTTCTCCGACCGCTTTGCCGATTGGCCTGTGCGGATCGCTGAACTGTCGCGTTTCAAGTCGACCAAGGAAGTCTCCGCGGCCATCGCGGCGCTCAATGACGGCACGGTTGATATCGTCATCGGCACGCACAAGCTGCTTTCGCCGGACGTGAAATTCAAGCGGCTCGGCTTGGTGATCATCGACGAGGAGCACCGCTTCGGCGTGCGTCAGAAGGAAGGCTTCAAGGCTTTGCGCGCCGAGGTCGACGTGCTCACGCTGACCGCGACGCCGATTCCGCGAACGCTTGGCATGGCACTCGAGGGTCTGCGCGACTTCTCGGTGATCGCGACCGCTCCGCAAAAACGGCTCGCCATCAAGACCTTCGTGCGTCGGGAAGAAGACGGCGTGGTCCGCGAGGCGATGCTCCGCGAGCTCAAGCGCGGGGGCCAGGTCTACTACCTGCATAACGAAGTCGAGACGATCGAAAACCGCAGAGCCCACCTCGAGCAACTTGTACCTGAGGCGCGGATCGTCGTCGCCCATGGCCAGATGCATGAGCGCGAACTCGAACGCGTGATGCGCGACTTCGTCTCACAGCGCGCCAATGTGCTGCTTTGCACGACCATTATCGAAACCGGCATCGACGTGCCGACTGCAAACACGATCCTGCTGCACCGCGCCGACAAATTCGGTCTCGCACAGCTTCACCAACTGCGCGGCCGGGTCGGTCGTTCGCACCATCAGGCCTATGCCTACATGATGGTCCATGACCCGTCGGCGCTGACCAAACAGGCCACGCGACGCCTCGAAGCAATCCAACAGATGGAGGAACTCGGTGCGGGCTTCTACCTGGCCATGCACGACCTCGAGATCCGGGGCGCGGGCGAGGTGCTCGGCGACAAGCAGTCGGGTGAAATCCACGAGATCGGTTTCCAGCTCTACACCGACATGCTCAATGACGCGGTCAAGGCGCTCAAGGAAGGCAGGGAGCCTGATCTGCTTGCGCCGCTCGCCGCGACGACAGAAATCAATCTGCATATGCCCGCGATCCTGCCGTCGGATTACTGCGGCGATGTGCAGGAACGGCTGTCCTTGTACAAACGGCTCGCGAACTGCGAGACGAGCGATTCGATAGACAACGTCCACGAGGAATTGATCGACCGTTTCGGCAAGCTGCCGCCGCAAGCACAGGCGCTCGTCGAGACGCACCGTCTGCGCCTGTCGGCGAAACCGCTTGGCGTAGCGAAGATCGACGCTTCGGAGGACGTGATTGCGCTCCAGTTCGTGCCGAATCCACCGATCGATGCGATGCGGATCATCGAAATGGTCCAAAAGAACCGGCATATCAAGCTGGCCGGCCAGGACAAGCTGCGCATCGAGGCACGCAGCCCCGACTTCACGGTGCGGGTCGCGACAATCAAGGAAACGCTGCGCGCGCTGGGCGCGCCGGTTCGGCAGGCAGCGACGGCACCGGGCCGGTAGAGCCCTGCCCGTCGCGCTAAGGCCCGCTGGGGTTCCGGCGCCCGGCCACGAGTTGGGCTATGATCGACGGACTACCCTCGCAGGAGAGCTGTCATGTCCGTTACGGCTGAAACCGCGCGTGCTGTTGAACAGAGCAGCAACGCGAGCCCCGCACCGGGCCGGAAAGAATCGAGCCGGCTGCGCTCGCTCGACTGGATCGAGCGCCTGATTGCCTTCAATACGGTCAGCCGCGAGTCGAATCTCGGCTTGATCGAGACGATACGAGACCATCTCGCGCAGCACGGCATTGCATCGACGCTGACCTACGACAGCGGCCGGAACAAGGCCAACCTGTTTGCCACCATCGCCGCCGCCAACGGCGCGACGCAAGGCGGCGTCGTGCTGTCGGGCCACACCGATGTAGTGCCGGTCGATGGACAACAGTGGGACAGCGATCCGTTCCAGCCCGTTATCCGCGACGGCAAGTTGTTCGGCCGCGGCAGCTGCGATATGAAGGGTTATATCGGCGTGGTGCTGACCGCGCTGCCCGAACTGTTCGCTACGAAACTCGACAAGCCTGTGCACTTCGCGTTTTCCTATGATGAGGAAATCGGCTGTGTCGGAGCGCCGTCGATGATCGCTGAACTTCAGGAACGAGGCATCCGGCCGGATGGCTGTATCGTCGGCGAGCCGACCAGCATGCGTCCGATCGTTGCTCACAAGAGCATCAGTTCGTTTCGCTGCTGCGTGAACGGTCACGCGACCCATTCGTCGTTGACACCCAAGGGCGTCAACGCGATCGAATATGCAGCGCGTCTGATCTGCCACATCCGCGACATCGCCGACGGCCTCAAGCGCAATGGTCCGTTCGATGAAGACTTCGATGTGCCCTTCTCCACGGCATCGACCGGCATCATCCACGGCGGTATCGCCGTGAATACGGTCCCCGCCAACTGTGAATTCACCTTCGAATATCGGACTCTCCCGGCGGTCGACTCGCACAAGCTGATCGCGCAGATCGAGGCGTATGCGCGCGACATCCTCGTGCCCGAGATGCGCAAGGTCGCCCCGCATGCATCGATCGAATTCCAGCAGCGGTCGATGTCACCGTCGCTCGAAGCCTCGGAGCAGGATGCGATCACGCAACTGGTGCGGGCGTTGACGGCCAATCGTGAGACGCACAAGGTGGCGTATGGGACAGAAGCGGGCTTGTTCCAGCGCGCGGGCATCCCGAGCGTGATCTGCGGCCCGGGCGATATCGAACAGGCGCACAAGCCGAACGAGTTCGTCTTGCTCGATCAGATCGCCCAATGCGAAGCGTTTATCGCCAAGCTGGTTCGTAGCATGACGGTAGCTTGAACGCGTCGCCCTCGCCGGACTACGACACCCCCAGCAGTCGTCGCTTTTCGGCGCGCTGCATGAAGTAGTTCGCGAGGATGACGCCTACTGTTACGACGCTGATGAAAAGTGTCGCGAGTGCGTTCATTTCGGGATTCAAACCCAGCCGCACCCGTGAAAACACCACCAGCGGCAGGGTCGTCGAACCCGGCCCCGAGAGGAAGGCCGACAGCACGAGATCGTCGATCGACAAGGTGAACGACAGCAGCCAGCCGGCCATCAGGGCCTGCGAGATCAGAGGCAGCGTGATCGTGAAAAACACCTTGAGCGGCGTCGCGCCAAGGTCGAGCGCGGCCTCCTCGAGCTGGGGATTGAGTTCGCGCACACGTGACTGCACGATGATCGCGACGTAGGAGATGCAGAGCATCACATGGCCGATCCAGATCGTCAGTACGCCGCGCCCTGCTGGCCAACCCAGCAGATTGGCCATTTCGACGAACAGCAACAGCAGTGAGATCCCCTGGATAACTTCGGGGATCACCAGCGGCGCATTGATCATCCCCGAGAACAGCGTGAACCCGCGAAAGCGGCCAAACCGCGCGAGCACGAAGCCGGCCCAGGTGCCGATCACCACCGAGGCGAACGCCGTCATCAATCCGATTCGCAGCGACAGCCACGCCGCCGCGATCAGTTCGTCATCGTCCGCGAGCGCCGCATACCATTTGAGCGAAAACTGAGTCCAGACCGTCACGAGTTTCGACTCGTTGAACGAGTAGACAATCAGGCTCAGGATCGGGATATAGAGGAAGGCAAAGCCGACGCCCAGCGTCGCCGCCTGCAGGCCACGGTGTGGACGGATCATGTCCGCTCCTCCAGTTGCCGCGTCTGATAGTGCTGAAACAGCGCCATCGGCACCAGCAACAACAGGACCATCGCGCAAGTCACCGCAGAGGCCATCGGCCAATCCGCGTTGTTGAAGAATTCATCCCACATCACGCGGCCAATCATCAAGGTGTCTGCGCCACCGAGCAGTTCCGGAATCACGTACTCCCCGACCGCCGGAATAAACACCAGCAGGCAGCCCGCGACGATCCCGTTTTTCGACAGCGGCAACGTTATACGCCAGAAAGCTGTCCAGGGCTTGGCGCCGAGGTCGTACGCGGCTTCGAGCAGGCGCAGGTCCATTTTGACTAGATGCGCATAGAGCGGCATCACGAGAAACGGCAGATAGGAATAGACCATGCCGATATAAACCGCGGTGTTGGTGTGATACAGCTCGATGGGCTCGTGAATCATCCCGGTCCAGAGCAGAAAGTTGTTGAGCAACCCGTTGTTCTTGAGAATCCCGATCCAGGCATAGACGCGAATCAGGAACGAGGTCCAGAACGGCAGCATCACGCCCATCATCAGTAGATTGCGCGTGGCCGAATTTGAGCGCGCGATGTAGTACGCCATCGGATAGCCGATCAGCAGGCAATAGAACGTCGTGACCGCGGCGACCTTGACCGAATTCACATAGGTCGCGAAATAGAGCGAATCGCTGAGCAGGAACGCGTAGTGCCCTAGCTGCAACGCGATAGTGATCGTCCCGTCCTTGAGCGAGGCAAGCTCGGTATAGGGCGGGATGCCGAGGCGCAGGTCGGCGAAGCTGATCTTGACGACCAGCAGGAACGGCACCATGAAAAACAACACGAGCCAGATGAACGGTCCACTGATCACGAGGGTCCGGCCCGATGGCCGCATCCGCGCGGCCCATGTCAGCAAGCGGCTCATTTGACGAGCACCACCCCGGAGCCTGCGCTCCATGAAATAAACAGGCGCGACTCCGCTTCGAGCGGCCCCAGTTCCGACAGCGCGAGACTCGACACATTGGCGACGACCTTGCGGCCGGAATCGAGCACCAGGTGCACGAGCGTATAACCGCCCATATAGGCCAGATTGGTCAGCGTGGCAGGCGCCCAGTTGTAGTTCTGCTCGGGCTGCGTGCGCGAGAGCGCCACGCGCTCCGGTCGCACCGACACGGCGACCCCCATGCCGATCGTGCCCGACACCCCGTGTCCGACATAGATCCGTGCCGGCAGTGCGGGGCTTTCGATATACACGTGGTCGGCCTCGTCTTCGACGATGACGCCTTCAAACAGGTTGGTCGAACCGATGAATTCGGCCGAGAAGCGCGAGTTCGGAAACTCATAGACTTCATGAGGCGTGCCGATCTGCACGATACGTCCTTCACTCATGACGGCGAGCCGGTGCGCCATCGTCATCGCCTCTTCCTGATCGTGTGTGACCATGATGCAAGTCACCCCGACCGACTCGATGATGTTGACGACCTCAATCTGCGTACGCTGACGAATCTGCTTGTCGAGCGCCGACATCGGCTCGTCGAGCAACAGCACCTTGGGCCGCTTGACGAGGCTGCGCGCGAGCGCCACCCGCTGCTGCTGGCCGCCGGACAGTTGGTGAGGCTTGCGCTTCGCATAGCGGCTCATCTGTACCAGTTCGAGCACCTGCGCCACACGCTCGCGCAACTCGGGCTTCGGCGTATTTTCTTGCTGGAGCCCGAAGGCGACATTGCCCTCGACCGTCATATGCGGGAACAAGGCATACGACTGGAACATCATGTTGACCGGTCGCCGATACGGCGGCATCGCGGCGAGGTCTTCACCATCGATGAGGATCTTGCCCGTACTCACGGTCTCGAGACCGGCCAGCATCCGCAGCAAGGTCGACTTGCCGCTGCCAGAACTGCCGAGCAGCGCGAAGATTTCGCCCTTGCGCACCTGCAGGCTTACATTGTCGACCGCGATTGTGCCGCTGCCGAAATCCTTGACCACGTCGATGACTTCGACAAAGCGCTCGGCGCGCCCATCCTGTTGGGCGGGCGCCCCCCTCGCCAAAGTCTGTCCGGGTGCTACGGCCGCGCCGATTGCGTTCGACTGATTCATGATGTCTCGGTGTCTCCTGCGCGTCTTGCGCACGTATTCCAGGGCTGCCGTCGACCGCAACCAGACGTGCAAAGCCCCCGGAACGGCCGGGGGCTTTGACGGCATGCGCAAGCCATGCATGAGGATCGCGCGGCCCGGGGGCACGCGCCAAGGTCATCTGCGGGCCGTCAGGCGAGCCATCAGCGGCCCGACTTGAACTCCGTCCAAAGACGCGTTTCCAGCCGGTTGATATCGGCAGGCAGCGGCTTGAGCAGGAACAGGGTCTTCAGTACATCGGGTGGCGGGAAGACGCCCGGATCGTCAGCCACGTCCTTGGCGACGAACTTGCGCGCTTCCATATTGGCGCTCGGATAGAACACCTCATTGGTGATCGCCGCGTGGACCTGCGGAGTCTCGATGTAGTTGATCCACTGGAGTGCCGCATCCTTGTGCGGCGCATCCTTCGGAATCACCATCACGTCAAACCAGATCGGCGCGCCACCTTTGGGGATGAAATAGTTCAGGGTGAACGACTTCTTCGCTTCGATCGCGCGTTTCTTCGCGATGATCACATCGCCCGAGAAACCATAGGCGAAGCAGATGTCGCCGCCCGCGAGGTCGTTGATATAGCCCGACGAGTTGAACTGCGTGATGTACGGGCGGATCTTCTTCATCATCGCCAGCGCCGCGCGATAGTCGGCGGGGTTGGTGCTGTTCGGATCCTTGCCGATATAGTGGAGCGCGGCGGCGAACACCTGGTCCGGCGCGTCCAGCACGGAAACGCCGCACGATTTAAGCTTCGACAGGTTTTCGGGCTTGAAGAGCACATCCCAGCTGTCGAGCGGTGTGCCCGCGCCGAGTGCGGCCTGTGCCTTCGTCACGTTATAGCCGAGGCCGGTCGTTCCGTAGGCCCAGGGCACGGCGTACTTGTTACCCGGATCGGCGCCGGCGACGAGCCCCATGAGATTCGGGTCGAGGTACTTGAGGTTCGGCAGCTTCGACTTGTCGAGCGGTTCGAAGATACCCGCAGCGATCTGCTTGCCCGCGTAGTTGGTGGTCGGCACGACGATGTCGTAGCCCGAGTGACCGGTCAGCAACTTGGCCTGGAGCGTATCGTCGCTGTCGTAGTTGTCGTACTTGACCTTGATGCCGTTCTGCTTCTCGAAGTTCGGGATCGTATCCTTCGCGATGTAGTCGGACCAGTTGTAGACGTTGAGTTCGGTGTCTTTGGCGAGGGCCGTGCCGGCCGCCGTCAGGGCCAGCAGCAGCGCCGCGGCGCGAGCCAGACGTGTCGGCAAATTCGGTTTCATCATGATGTTCTCCGTCAACTCGCGATTGTCGAGGGTGTCCGAGGGTCATATTCGTCAGGCGCCGACAGCACCCCGGCGACCCGCGGATCGGGCGTCATTATTGTTGAAAAAATTGTGAGATTGAAGCCTTAACTCGATGTTTTTTTAGGGAAGCCGCTTTCAATGCCGTAAGGTGCTGCGCAAGAGGTAACCTGTGCCCCTTCTCTCCGTCCGTTTCGCCGGACGCCAGCCGCGATACGCGGCGCTTATCGACCCGATCAGCAAATTCAAATGGCCGCTCCAAATGAGAACTATTATTATCTGATCGAAGAAAGGTTAAAGCGCCGGCGTGCGAACCGGCTGGAGAACGCGATGGATGCACCGACTCTTGTCGTCCCCCCGAGCCCTGCGCCGACCCCGGTCGCGCCGCGCCCGCCATCGTTCGCCCGCCCCGCTCGCAAGTGGTTCAGCTTTGTGGGCGCGGGTACGCTGATCGCGGTGGGTTATATGGACCCAGGCAACTGGGCGACCGCGCTGGCCGGCGGCGCGCAGTTCGGCTATGCGTTGCTCGGCGTGGTGCTGGCCGCGAGCCTGATGGCCATGCTGCTCCAATGGCTGTCGTCGCGCATCGGTGTGGTCACCGGGCGGGACCTCGCCCAGCTTTCGCGCGAACATTATTCGCCACGCACCGCGCGCATCCTCTGGCTCGCAAGTGAAGTGGCGATCATCGCCTGCGATGTCGCCGAGGTGGTCGGCAGCGCCGTCGCGCTGCAGTTGCTGCTCGGGGTGTCGCTGAGCGTGGGGGTCATCCTTGCGGGGATCGGCAGTTTTGCGATGCTGCTGCTCAAGCGTCGTGGCGCACGCTCGCTCGAAACCGTGGTGACCGCGCTGATCCTGTTTGTCGCCTTGTGCTTTGTGGCCCAGCTCGCGCTCGCGAAGCCCGACTGGCACGCGGCTCTCGTGGGGTTTGTGCCGACGTCGAAGCTCGTTACGAGCGCCGGCATGTTGTGGCTCGCCACTGGCATCATCGGCGCGACGGTCATGCCGCATAACCTCTATTTGCACTCTGCATTGGTCAAGGAACATGGTGGTGAGCGCCGCTCGTCGGAAGTCCGCGCGGCGCTGCGCGGAGTCAATGCCGATACGTTTGCCTCGTTGACCTTTGCGTTTGTCATCAATGCAGCGCTTCTGATTCTTGCTGCCGCGGTGTTTCATGCGTCGGGCCATACGCAGGTTACCGACCTCGCTGATGCCCAGCGCCTGATCGAACCGCTGCTCGGCAACCATTGGGCTGGCCTGCTGTTCGCCGCGGCGTTGCTCGCGTGTGGGCTTAATTCGACAGTAACCGGTACGCTCGCGGGTCAGGTCGTGATGGAAGGGTTTCTCCACTTCCGCATCAAGGCTTGGCAGCGCACGCTGATCACGCGTCTGGTCGCGATCGGGCCGGCACTGGGCGCCGTTGCGTTGTTTGGCGAGCATGGGTCCAATGAGTTGCTCGTTGCGAGCCAGGTCGTCCTTAGCGTGCAATTGCCACTTGCCGTCGTGCCGCTGGTCCGCTTTGCGGCCGATCGCTCGCTGATGGGGAAATGGCGCGTCGGCGGCCTGCCGCTTTTTGCGGCTTGGGCCTGCACCGCGGCCATTCTGGCGTTGAACGCGGCCTTGCTCTGGCAGGCTTTCTCGAGCTGAGGGAGCGGGAGGAGGCTCGCGTTCCCTTGTGGTTTCTGGTTGTGGTTTCTGGCTGCCGTTTCGCCTTGTTATATTCCGCGCCCTCCCGGACCCCATCCACTCCTTGGGGTCCGCTTTGCCGTTTCTGCTCTACCGTCTCTGCTTTGGCGTCTCTATTCCTCCGTCTCTGCTTCGCGTCTCCTCCCGGCGAGTTCCGTGGCTCGTTTCCCGGCCGACAAGCTCACGCTCCCTGTAAGTTTTCGCGAAATATCGCCTCACCGTCCGGGAGCAGGCACGAAAATTCCTATGGCGAGTGGTTGGCGAACGCATTCGTTTGTCGTCGCTCGCTTTTTGCTACCCATGATCCGGGCAGCAAAAGAGGTCGATCTCCGAATGCCGGGCAACGTTCCTCGCGAAGCATCGACCGGACAAGCGCTACCGATCTGAAGTCCTACGCATACCAGGCTCCGGACCGATTCGCCTTCGAGGACAATGCCGCCGTTCCTGTTTCTTTCCTACTACCGCGATTGCACCCGGTGATCCGTTCTCACGTGGTCCCGACTCACAGGAGATATCGTTGGCGAATCTTTTCTCGCGCGCGCACCGCGTGTCGGCTTATCGACGTCATGCCGTACCGGTCTGGTTATCGTTCTCTTTCACTGCCTCATTAGGTCTGGCCTGGACGCCGATGGCACACGCCACCGTGACTTTGCTGCAACCGCCACGCGAACTCGCTGGCGAACGTCCATTGACATTGACCCTGCTACTGGCTCAGGACGCACCCGGCTCACAGCGCTACGCGATTCCCGAGAGCATCGACGTCCGGGTGATCACCACCGACGGCACCACGCCGCGTCAACTCACGCTGCGCCGCGCCGCCAGTCAGCCCGCTGCCGTCACGTTGCGCAGCGGAGAGTACCGCAAGGTGGTCTACGACACGCCCTGGCCGAAGGACCTGCGCGGCACTATGCGCCTCGAGCCAGTCGGTTTCGACGCAGCGCAGAGTCTGGTCGTGCTGAACTGGGGTAAAGACGCGGCAGCGAACGCAACCACGGCCGCCGCACCGCTGGCACCCCTCGCTACGCCGGGCGCTGCCGTGTCGGGTGACGTGAGCCAAGCTAATGCAGGGACCGGCAATGCGGCAAGCGAGACCGGCACGGCCGCTCCGGGGACCTCGGCCGGCTCGAATCTGGCTGTCGGCACCGGCACAGCGATCGGTACGACCGCGAGCGCCCAGGCCTCCCCGACCACACCTGCCGATGCGAGCGCGGGGCTGGCCGCTGCGCCCGCGCCGCTGCCCGTTGAGACCGAACGCCTATCGTTCAATGAGCCGGTGTACTTTGGAGTGGGCGCCAGCGGCGACACGACTGCCAAATTCCAACTGAGCTTCAAATACCGGATTTTCCAGCCTAAAGACCCGCGCTCGCGTTCATTCTTCGACAATCTGTATTTTGGCTACACGCAGTTGTCGCTCTGGGATCTCAGCGAAGAATCCAAGCCCTTCAAGGACACGAATTTCCGGCCGTCGGTGTTCTATTACCTGCCCGATACCGGTGTACGTGCGAACTGGTATTCACAGTTCGGCATCCAGACGGGCCTCGAACACGAGTCGAACGGCCTGGGTGGCAGCGACTCACGCGGCATCAATATCGTCTTCGTGCGCCCGACGCTCACGTGGAACAATGTGCTCGGCAACCGGCTCGTCGTCTCACCCAAGATTTACTACTACCTTGAAAAAAGCGACAACCCCGATATCGCCCGATATCGGGGCTACACCGACCTCCTCGTCAAATATGGCAACCCGGACGGTCTCGAACTCGCGACGACGTTCCGCAAGGGCACATCCGACGGCCGTGGCAGCATCGAGGCCCAGTTGACCTATCCGATGCAGAAACTGTTCGGCGCGGGGTTTGGCGGTTATCTCTGGCTGGGAGGCTTTACGGGCTATGGCGAGACGCTGATCGACTACAACCAGCATTCGAACGCGCTGCGGGTGGGCTACAGCATTTCGCGATAAGGGTTAAGCGACTTTCGTATAATTGGGGCTTGCCGGTTCACGGCCAGCCCCTTTTTTTCGACGCACCCTATGTCCAACCTGCACGACCTTCCGGATAGCCCCTGTATCGGCGTGTGTTCGACGCTATTCGACGAAGTCTGCAAGGGCTGCGGACGCACCGCCGTCGAAGTTTCCAACTGGGTCTTCTTCAATGAAGACGAAAAGCGGCGCATCTGGGACCGGATTCTCCACGAAGGCACCGCAATGCGCTTCGTGCGAGAACGCGGACCCGTTTAAACGATGCCCTGGCTCGTCAGGTAGTCCTCGTACGTGCCGTGATAGTCGTTGACCTGACCGTTGTTGCGCACCTCGATGATCCGCGAGGCCAAGCCGCTGACGAACTCGCGGTCGTGTGACACGAACACGAGCGTGCCGTCGAACTTCTCGAGCGCGATCTGCAGCGACTCGATCGACTCCATGTCCATGTGATTGGTCGGCT
>JAMFSK010000104.1 GCA_026225235.1 Burkholderiales bacterium | reverse complement strand
CTTCGGTCGACAGTGTTGTCCCGACCCCGTCAGCTGAAGTCGCCACGTTGGATGGCGTCACGTATGAATTCGACGCGAATCGCGCGCGAGGCACCTCGTTCGAATTCAAGCTCGCGCCGTTCCGATCGGGCGTCGTCAAGACGACCGTGACAGCGGGAAATATTCCCACCGCTCTCACGCAGATTGTCCTTCCCTAAGCGGGGCGTCCAGCGGGGGCATCTTTTTGCGCGCCCGTTCTCGAAGTCCCATCTTCCCATTCGATTTCGCGTACTGACCTGTGTGCTGACGGGGTCGGCCGCACGACTCCATCCGCGCGCTGAACGCTCCGCCGGGACGGCTAGGGAAATCGAGGCTTTGATCAGCGGGTCGACCGCTCGCGCGGACCTCTCGCATGGACCTCTCGCATTGAACTGCATTCAGACTCGGTTGACCGCGGTTAGTCGAGCGACTCTGATATCGTCGACGCTGGACGAGACATTCTGGGCGAAACGTCGCCAAGGCGGGCGCGCGACGCCCGTCGACTATTCAACCGTAGCGCGATGTCTGCTCGCCAACGCCCGTGCTCACTAGCAGGCTCGATGGGCGTGCGCTCGAGAGGATGTGTTCGCGGACTTAAGGGAAGGGGAGCGTAAGATGACGAGTAAAGACCTGTTCGATCTCACAGGCAGGCTGGCAATGATCACCGGTTCGAGCCAAGGAATTGGTTTCTCTCTGGCAGAAGCGCTGGCCAGTGCGGGTGCTGCAGTTGTGCTGACCGGGCGCGATGAGGGCAAGCTGGAAGCCGCAGCGTTGGCGCTTCGGGAAAAGGGCTATGCCGTTCACTGTGCCGCCTTCGACGTGACCGACGCGGGCGCCGCGGCGCAAGCCGTCGCGCGCGTGGAAAAGGATGTTGGCCAGATCGACGTTCTCGTCAACAACGCGGGCATGCAATTTCGTGCGCCGCTCGAAGCGTTTCCCATTGATCGATGGGAACAAATCTTCAGAACCAACGTCGCGAGTGCGTTCTTTGTCAGTCAACCTGTGGCGAAATCGATGATTGCGCGACGTAGGGGGAAGATCATTAACGTCGCGTCCGTTCAAAGTGAGCTCGCGCGGCCAGGCATCGCCCCTTACACGGCATCGAAAGGGGCGCTGAAAAGTTTGACCCGAGGCATGTGTGCTGACTGGGCGAAATACGGCCTGCAGATCAACGCCCTTGCGCCCGGGTACTTTCGTACGCCGCTCAATCAAGCACTGACCGAGGACGTGGACTTTTGCGCCTGGTTGGAGAAGCGCACACCCGCCGGGCGGTGGGGCGAGGTCGCGGAGCTTGCGGGCGCTGCCATTTTTCTCGCCAGTGACGCGTCGTCATTCGTGAATGGGCACACGCTTTATGTCGACGGCGGCATCACGGTAAGCCTCTAGCTACGACCCAGCAACGCAAACACGCGACGCTCTGCTCTGTCTCGTCAATCGGGTCTTCGTGGTGTCTCATCCCCAGTCGGCTCAGACATGCTTCGGAAACGGCTTGCTCCAGAACTTCGAGCCCGCCAGTCCGAAACGCCAAGGTAGATCGATCGCCTTGGTGAGCCCAATACGAGGCCCCACTACGATCCCCACCGGTTCCAACGGCGCTTCGATCTGAAAAGGCGCTTCGGACAAAGCCATCCCATTGTGACGGTGTGTGATATCAAGCGCCTGCGTAAGGCGTCCCGGGCCTGAACACAAAAGGCGCACGGGTTCAATTCCACGCCGTTCACGCATGACGTCAAGACCGCTGAGCGGCTCGATCGCCCGAATCAGCACCCCTGCGCCATGGCCTTCTTCACGACAGACGAAATTCAGGCACCAGTGCAGTCCGTAGGATCGGTACACGTACACATACCCCGGCGGCCCAAACATCACAGCGTTGCGAGGCGTGATGCCTGGGAAACTATGTGACGCAGGCTCTTCGGGGTCGTAGGCTTCGGTCTCGACGATCTGCCCCCCGATGCCATCCACCGTGAGAGTCGCCCCGATCAGGTGTCGCGCCACCTGCTCTGAGGACAAAGAAAAATCGATCATGCCAGACGGGACCGGTCGCATTGAGTGTGTTTTTCGGTGCTCATAGAAGGAGACTTTCTTCGGGGCGTAAATAGTCTCGTTCGAGACGGGTTGCGAGGAATCGGTCGAGTACATCCGCTTCAGTGTGCCCGATGTCGGCTGAGGAGACCATTTCCACTCGACCAGGGTGAGAACGATGGCAGGGTGAGAACAATGCGCCAGCAGACGCTTTGCGGGCAAAGCCTAGCGGGACGGCAGGCCGTGCTGCAGTGTGCGCGGCAAAGTGCGCCAGCAGCCACCGAAGCGTAGCCAAGCCGAATCAGCATCCAAGCGGAATCGGCAACCAAGTAGAATCAGCATCCCGTCGGCATCCCATCGGCATGTCTACCGTCAGTTTGTCGCTCGACGAATCCGCCGAATCCAGACGCGGGCGGCTTTGGTTTGCGTCTGCTCAAGCGGGCACGATAGTGCCGCCCCAACCCGATGTTCGATCTTGTCTCCAGGATTCTCGATTCACGCGAACTGGGGCGCGGGCGAGGATTTTTGCTCAGTACTCCCGTGCCGTCACCCGGTTCATAGGCATCGCGCTCAAGATTGGACAATCGTAGCCGTCACGCAGGTCCCTGTGTTGTGAGACTCGGTTCACACTGTTATCGCTTCAATTCAAAGATGCTGTCGATCTCGACCGGAATGCCCATGGGCAGGGTGTACACGCCCAGTGCGCTTCGAGCCGGAAGCTTGTCTTCGCCAAACAACGTCAGCAAGAGGTCACTGGCACCATTGGCCACTTGCGGATGCTGGGTGAACGACTGTTGCGCACGCACATAAACTGTCAGTCGGCTGCATCGCTCGACGTTGTCGAGCCCGCATGCCTGGTCGACGCAGGCCAGGATCATGAGCATCGTCAAGCGTGCTGCGTGCTGAGCCTTTTCCAGCGACACATCGTCGCCGACGACTCCGACGAGTGGCTTGCCGTCCTCGAAAGGGCCAAGACCGGAGACATAGAGTTGGTTTTCCGAAACGGAGACCGTTCGATAAGAGCCGAGCGGGTTGATGGGCGTCGGCAATTTCAGGCCCGCTTGTGCGAGGCGTTCGGATACGTTCATGTTCGATTCAGAATGATGAGGGCTAAAAGCGGAATGGGGAAATGGTGCCATATCAAAGAGGCCCATTGATGTCGTTCATCATAGGAGGCATTTTGCGCGACCTCGTCAAGTTTGCGCGTCTACCCGGAGCATCGAGCGTTCGCTTTGAGACACGCCCCCTGTGCTTCGAGTCCGAAGTTCAGGGTGGGCGTCGAGTTCTTGAAATGGTGGTCCTCCGGTAGAGGCTGCAGGCCGTCTGCTGCAGCAAAAGAGGCGAACTGTTCCAGCGCGACGCGAGGTCTGCGAAGCAGGTGAGTGTTTTGGGAAATGCGTCGCGTGACCGTCAAATTCAGGCAGTTTTCCGTATGCCATCTAAAGGCCCGTCGCGCTCGCCCACACCGCGGCGAGGACCGCGGCCTTCATGCCGTCCAGCTCGATGAACTCATCCACCTATTCCTCAGATCCTTGAGGGTTTGTTTGCGGCACGGGTATGCCGTCGTTATGAATAACGCAACTGCAATCCTAAACAACGTTTCATCTCTACCCTTCATTCCATACATCTGATGAGACGCTGTTGCCTGGCCTCAGAAAACGCTGAGCGCGAGTCCGCAAAACCAAGCTAACAGGTCAAGGCCTTGGGGCCTGCAGTTGTTCGACGATTGCGGCTGGAAGAGGACCCGTATCCTGGAGAAATAAGCGTATTGACGCAGAACGAATGGCGAGTCCCACCGTCGCCGCACCCAAACAGCAGAAATGAAGAATGGCTTTCCACGTTCGACTTCCCTCTGCGAAGCCCATTGAGCCACACGGCACATGGGTCGCCGAGCGATCTCATCGCGAGCGCGAGTAGACAATCGCGCAGTTGGAGTGGCTCCGGGCCCTCGATTTTAGTGAGCGAAAGTCGCGCCGATTAGACCAGAGATCTCACCAAGCTCCACTCCAATGCACGTCAGACCCTCGAAGCCCGCGTCGTCGTTCTCTCCGCAAGAGCGCGGGACTTTGTAGAGACCAATATCCGACAGCGCACGCGTGTCGAGCGCGTCCATTCGGCTTTCAACGCCCCCACCGATGCGCCCCAACACATCGGTGGGGCGCGCTCGCTGGCTCAGCTTCGCCGCTTTTGCTCCCGCAGCGAGCCAAGATGGTTCGCATGAGCCTCGCATGTCCGATTGATCTCCATTCCTGCTGAATCTATTCAGGGTTCATCCGTTGAAGAACGCGTCGTTACGCGACATGATCTTCGCGAAACATGGATCTCGCCGCGCGACTGCCGGCGAATGGTATTTGATAGAGGACACATGCAGAACTTCACCTTTCACAACCCCACCAGAATCATTTTCGGCGAAGGCCAAATTGCCGCACTGAACGCGGAGGTTCCTCGCGAGGCACGGGTACTGATCACATGCGGTGGCGGCAGTATCAATACCAATGGCGTGCTCGCCCAGGTTCAGGCCGCTCTGGGCGATCGCGCATGGTTCGTGTTCAGCGGGATCGAGCCGAATCCGACCTACGAAACGCTCATGCAGGCAGTGGCGATGGCGCGCGAGAAGGGCATCGACTTCCTTCTTGCGGTTGGCGGGGGTTCCGTCATCGATGGCACGAAGTTCATTGCAGCCGCACTGAAGTTCGAGGGCGAACCGTGGGACATCCTCGAAAAGCAGGCCGAGGTGTGTGATGCCATGCCCTTCGGCAGCGTGCTGACGCTTCCCGCCACAGGCTCAGAGATGAACAACGGCGGCGTCATTAGCCATCGCGCGCGGGGCGACAAGTTATCTTTTAGCAGCGACGCGACCTATCCCCGCTTCTCGGTGCTGGACCCGACCGTGACCTATTCGTTGCCGTCGCGGCAGATTTCCAATGGTGTCGTGGACGCCTTTGTTCACATCATTGAGCAATACATTACCTATCCGGTTGGCGCGAGCGTGCAGGACCGTTTCGCCGAAGGACTGCTCATCATACTGACAGAGGTCGGTCCGCAGGCGCTAGCCGACCCACACAACTATAGTGTTCGCGCCAATCTCATGTGGACCGCCACCCTCGCGCTCAATGGCTTGATCGGCGCAGGCGTACCACAGGATTGGGCAACGCATATGCTCGGCCACGAAATCACCGCTCTGCACGGACTCGATCACGCGCAGACGCTCGCTATCGTGCTGCCGGCGATGCTGAGCGTGCGCCGCAACGAGAAGCGAGCCAAGTTGCTGCAGTACGCCGAGCGTGTGTGGAACATCCGGCAGGGCAGTGAAGATGAGCGCATCAGCGCTGCGATCACCGCCACCCGCGTGTTCTTCGAGAGAATGTCCGTGGGCACACGCTTGCGCGACTACGAAATTGGGGGTGGCTCGATCAGTACGCTCGTGGCGAAACTCGAGGAGCACGGCTTGACGGCCTTGGGCGAACATGCCGATGTAACGCCGGAAGTGGCTCGTCGCGTCTATCAACTCGCCGTGTAGAAGCGCATCTGAGCGTCGTCCCCTGGGGCGACGCAGAAGCGCATGCAATAGAAACAGATAGGAATATGAAGTGTTTAAATTTTTCGATGTTCAAGACCTGATCAAGAAATTTCCCGACGAAGCGGACAGCACGATCGTGGATACCTATCTTACGGACGAACCGTCAGCAAGTTCGCGGCTCTTTCGCGTCTACTATCCGATCCCTCGCCATTATCACGAAACGTGCGAGGAGCATCTGTATCTGCTCACTGGTAAGGTCAAGTTTGTCATTGAAGACCAGGCACCGCGCATACTGGCCGCCGGCCAACTGGTCACTTTCGAGCGCAATACGGTGCATTCGATTACAGAGATTGTCGAGTCGCCCGCTGTCTTCCTTACGGTGGATACGCCTCGCCGAGTACCGTCCGATGTCGTCTACGTCAATGCCGAGGATGCGAAGATCCGTCCTTTTGTTAGGCATCTCGGCGATCTTGGCAGATTGAAGGGCCGGGGGCCGCGTCACGGTCTTTAATGTGCGTGTTGAATTCAACCCGCATTGGCTGCCGTGGTGTGCACGGTCTCGCGCTTAGTCTGATCGGACTAGGCGTAAGAAGCTGTACCTGAGAGAGCCGACTCGTCGGCCCGACTCGGGATGTGCCGCGGACTTCGTCGGACGCCGGGTCAGTTTGGGTACTGCACGGAAGCGCCGTTCTTCGACACGAGAAGATCCAGGAAGGTTTTCGCCACCCGATCGGTGGGTTGGCCGTTGTGCCCCTTGAAAGCAACAATGAGTTCCCAGCAAGGCGTCGCGGCATCAGACAGTGGCACGATGCCGATTGGGCTAGCCCGTAGGTCCCGTGCTCGCGCCCGGGCGATCGACTCGGGCACGAGCGCGATGCCGAGTCCCTCGGCGACGAGATCGAGCAGCGTCGACACGTCGTTGACTTCGAAGGCCGTTGTGCGTGCGGCACCGAGGGTTGAGAAGCCGCGATCGAGAAGGCGCCGCATGCCCCAGTCGGACTTGAGATCGACAAATGTCTCATCGAGCAAATCCAACATGCTCGTGGCCGCAGCGTCAGCGAGCGGATGGTGAAGCGAGCATACGACGACGATATCCTCGCAGGCCAGCATGCGCGTTCCCATGCCCGCGCCGATGTCTCCGGGTTGGGTAAAGACGAGATCGAGCCGACCCTCGTTGACCTCGTCAAGGAGCGACGCCGCTCCGTCGAGCAGCAACTGGACATTGATACCCGGAAACCGGTCGCGGAACCGGCCAAGCGAGACCGGCAAGTCGACGAAGGGTGCGAGGCTTTGAATCGAACCGATGCGCAACTGTCCGCGGGCAAGTCCGTGTACCTGTGTGACCGCGAGCCGCGCTTCACGGGCCGCTGCAAGCACGCGTGCCGCTTCCTTCAACAGCACCTGGCCCGCCGGTGTCAGGTCGACGCGGCGCGTGCTGCGCACGAGCAGGGGTCCCCCAAGCTCGTCTTCCAGCATTCGTATCGTTTGCGAAAGGCCGGACTGCACGATATTCAACCGTTGTGCGGCTCTCGTGAAGTGACGTTCTTCGGCTACGGCGATGAAACATTCAAGCTGCTTCAGATCCATTTGCGCTTCCAGGCTAAAACCACTGCGTTCGATGTATGGACTATAGCAATTCGATTTTTGTTGTTCCCGGTGAGTGCCTTGGGTCGAAGAAAACGTGCCATTGAGGCGATTGTGCTAGACCCGTTGACCTTGCCGGGCGCTGAGTCGCATCACGCGGTGGTTGGAGCGTGGTGCGTTGATCAACGAAGCGATGCGCCTCGTTACGGCGCTCGACTAGTCGTGCACAACCGGGCACGCGTACGGCATCGCGAGCAGAATCATTGCGGGCTTGTCCGTGCGATTGTGCAGTGCACGTCGCTCACCTGGTGCGAGGCGACACGAGTCGCGTTCCTTCAGCACCACTTCTCCGGCGTCGGTCTGTACGTTGACGGCGCCTTCGAGGACGACGTAGTGCTTTTCCACCTCAGAGCTCGACAACGTTGTGTGACCACCCGGTCTGATCGTGGACACGCCAAGCCAGAGCGAGTGCGAAGGACCTGCTTCGTGCCCTTGCAGACGTACGCAATGCATGCCGAAGTGGTTATCCGGGAAGTAGGGCGGGGC
Source organism: Burkholderiales bacterium (assembly GCA_026225235.1). Classification (GTDB taxonomy): domain Bacteria; phylum Pseudomonadota; class Gammaproteobacteria; order Burkholderiales; family Burkholderiaceae; genus Pararobbsia. The sequence continues at coordinate 20,594 of JAMFSK010000104.1, read as the reverse complement.
GTCGATAAAGCGCGTGACGTTCATGGTTTGAGCAGCACGCGATTTTGCGCGCCGTTGAACACGATGCGGTAGGCGTCTGCTGCCTTGTCAAGGGTAAAAACGTGGCCGTCAACGATCGGAAATGGTTTCAGTGTTCCGCGCTCAAACGAAGCGCTCAGACCATCGTAAATGAGCGCGCCTTCGACGCTGTCGAGCGCGAGCGTATCGACGCCGACGTAGGTGCGTTGGCCGCGATAGAATTCAAGAATGTCAAACGGAACTGATCGGTCAATCGTGGAGATAAAGATCTGAGTTCCCCGCATCGCCATCGAGCGGTTTGCCTGTTCGAAGTAAGGGCTGCCGACGGTGTTAAATACAATGTCCGCGCCATGACCGCCAGTGAGGTCACGCACGACCTCGACCATGTTTTCGGCGGAATCAATCATCGTCACACTGCCGCTCGCGTGACCGACGTACGGTTGGGCGCTACGTTCAACCCCGAACACGCGCGCACCCGCCAGGGTGGCCAATTGGATGGCCGCCTGGCCCACCTTGCCGTTCGCGCCTAGCACAAGGACCACCTTTCCATCAGCGACACCCCCTGCGCGGCGCAGACCTTCGGCGGCGGTCACGAACGGAACACCGATTGCCCCTGCTTCGTCCATCGTGAGTGCGGCTGGCTTCTCGCGCACACTCGCCACCGGCACGACAACGAAATTCGCGTGCGCGCCATTTTTTCGGATACCCAGCTCGCCTCCGCTGCCCCAGACTTCCTTGCCCAAGAGCGCAGGAGGACCGTCCACGACGACGCCCGCGTAGTCACGACCCGGTGTGCGCGGCCACACGGCGTGAGACATGAATCCCAAGAGGGCTTTGACATCGCTCGGGTTGACACCCGAGCTGCGTACCGCGACGAGGCACTCGTCGGCTTTAATGGTCGGCGGCGATTGCGGCACGAAGCTCAACTCCAGACTGTCGATGTTCGCGCTTTTCTTTTCAACGGTGACAGCTCCTGCCATGTTACTTCTCCTTGTATCTGATGTTTTCCGCGCCGCCGTTCTGGTAGGCCAGAGCAAGTGCCATATATCGCTCGGCGACCGCGCTCAGCGCGCTCTGTTCGTTGCTTTCCATCTTGCGCAGCAATTTCGCAGGCGTGCCCGCCCACAGTTCGCCTACGCCAATGATCTTGTTAGGTGTGAGAACACCGCCTGCAGCCAGCATGCCCCCGCGGCGGATAGTCGCGCCGTCGAGCACCCGGGCCCCGAAGCCGACAAATCCGGTGTCTTCGATCGTGCACGAGTGCAGAATCGCGCCGTGTCCGACTGACACCGCATCGCCGATCACAGTGGAGCGTCCACCCGTCGAGCAATGGACCACGGACCCGTCCTGGATATTGGTTCCGGCACCTACGAAGATGCGCTGAACGTCGCCGCGCAGCACGCAGTTGAACCAGATCGATGAGCGCGCACCGATTTCGACGTCGCCAATGATGGCGCAGCCCGCTGCAATGAAAGCGCTCGCGTGAATCCGCGGCGCGAGGAGCAGGTGCTCAAATGTGTCCGGCGCGCTCACGGCAACTCCAGCAGGTCGCGGGCTTCGCGTGCCGAGGCGATCTCGCCGCCTAGCGCCAGCACGATGTCACGCGCCCGGGCAACCAACTGGGCGTTGCTCTCGGCGAGCACGCCTCGGGAGATGTAGATGTTGTCCTCGAGGCCGACGCGGACATGACCGCCCGCCAACCATGCCTGGCCGACAATCGGAAACTCGAACCGGCCAATGCCGAACGCCGACCAGACAGCGCCGGCTGGCAACAGGTTTCGTGCGTAGAGAAGCGTCTCCGGAGTTGAGGAGAAGCCGTATTTCACACCGGTGACAAGCGTCCACAAACCGGGCCCGTCGAGCGCACCGTCTTTGATGAGATCGAGCGCCAGATGAATGTCTCCGGTATCGAATACTTCGAGCTCCGGTTTGACGCCCGCCTCGCGGATGATGTGAGCCATTCGCGCGACATTCCGTGGCGTATTGATGACCACCTGAGCACCGGAATTCATCGTGTTGAGATCCAGACTGCAGATGTCAGGCCGCAGGGCCGCGATGTGTTCGACGCGTTTTTCCGGGCGCATGAGCGTGGTCCCGGCTGCGGCCACCTTGGGGTCGTCTTCGCTCGGCACGAAGCGCCCGCCCGGCCCCGTAGTCAGATTGATGATTAGCTGCGAGTCGGTTTCGCGAATACGTTGAATGACTTCGCGATACAGACTCAGCTCCATTGACGGGGTTCCGGTGGCCGGATCGCGCACGTGGATATGGACGACTGAGGCGCCGGCAGCGGCAGCGTCAAGCGCTGAGCGGGCGATCTGTTCAGGCGTGATCGGAAGTCCGGGATGTTGCTCCGGCTTCGTCAGATTGCCCGTGAGCGCGCAGGTGATGATTGTTTTGCGGGAATGCATCGCTAGTGTTCTCTTGAATGGATTTGAGCCGCCTTCAGTCAGGCAGGCCCACCCGGCTAGCCGAGGCGTCGTCCGCCGTCGACGACGAACGTTGTGCCAGTGCTGAACGTCATGTGTGTCGCGCACGCTTCGATCGCCTGCGCGATGTCTTCCGCGCTTCCGATGCGCCGCAGTGGAGTGGTGCTCGCGACCTTGTCATTGAAGTCGACGCTACGCCCAGGCACGAACCCCGTGTCAACCACGCCGGGCGACACGTTGAGGATGCGCACCCGGGGTGCGAGCACGCGTGCAAGCGACAGGGTCATCACGTCGAGACCTGCCTTCGCGGCACAATAGGCGATGTTGCTGCCGATGCCGTTCGATCCCGAGATCGACGACACATTCACGATCAATCCGGCGCCGGATTTTTCCAGTAGTCCACGGAACGCGCGGACCGCAGCAAACTGTGCTCGCCAGTTGACACGCATGATGTCGTCGATGATTTCATCGGTCAGCGCATCGAGATCGGCGTGCGGGATCGGCTTTGTGAATCCGGCTGTATTGACGAGCACATCGGCGTGCCCGTAGCGGCCCGCGACGTCCAGAGCGAGCTGGGTTAGCGTGGAGCTGTCGGTGATGGACACGGCGGCTGCGTAGTGGCCGCTCCCTGGCAATGCCTTGACGACCGCCTGCGCACGCTCGACGGACTGGCCCGCAACCACGACGCGCGCGCCCGCGGCAGCGAAACGCGTGCTCGTTGCAACACCGATACCGCCGGTGCCACCGATGACAACCACAATTTTTCCTTCGACTGAATCGGACATCTTCTGCCTCTTGGTAAGAGTGCCTATTTGATTGGCGGGACCGGATACGTGGGCGTGCCTTCGGCCAGCACGAATTCATAGTCAAGCGAGTAGAAAGACCCTACGACGGGTTCCGGTGCGCCGGTCTCGCGCAGCTCGAAGCGGCCGACCAGATCGCGCGTCACGCCAAAGGCGACATCTGAATTGAGGTGGTCGGAATCGTCGGCAAATACCTGAGTCACAAGCGTCGCAAAACCCTCGGCAATCACGACGAAGTGGATGTGCGCCGGGCGATAAGGATGCCGTTGCTGGGCAGCGAGCAAGGGGCCCACTGGCCCGTGAGTGGGGACGGGGTAGCCGGCCGGGCGCACACTGCGGAAATAGAATTCGCCCTTCTCGTCGGTGTGAAACTGGCCTCGCAGATTCATCTCCGGCTGCTCCGGATCTTGGTTTTCGTAGAGCCCGATTGGTGAGGCCTGCCAGACCTCCACTTGCGCGCCGGCTATCGGCTCGCGACGTGTGTTCAACACTTTTGCCCTGACAAATAGTGGCTTGCCCGGAGAGCCGTCGGCTGCGATGTTCGCGCCGTTCTCGAATTGCGGTGCGCCACCGCGAAAAAAGGGTCCAAGCAGCGCACCAGACGTACGCCCGCTCGTGTCCGAGTTGTTCAGCAGGGTGACGAGCGTTGAGATTCCGAGCACGTCGGCGAGCAGGACCACCTCGTTGTGCTTGTCGTTGCAGGCCAGGCCGACTTCTTTCAGAAATGCATGCCCTTGCTCGAACTCCTGATCGCTCAGGCGCACCTCGCGCAGAAATGCGTGGCTGTGCCTGACAAGCGCAAGGAGGATCTCTTTCAGGCGCGCATTGGTCGTGTTGCGCATTGCGGCTTCCACGATTCCGGTCACGACATCCGCGTTTTCAATGATGCCCGGCGAAGCTGTTTCGTTCATGTCCGCTCTTCACTATGTTATGCAATCGATTGCATGATAGGATCGCTGCCATGGAGTGTCAAGGACGGAAAAAGACGCGCAATATGCATGACGTCCTCCCGCGAGCATGGATGGATCGGATCTATCAATGCGCCCTATTTATGGCGAGTTATGACAAAGATAAGCCGTGAGATTTTTTATGCGCGATCTAAGGCGTCTGGTAAACACCTAGTTCCAGGAATCGATCCATCGGCGTAAATTTATGCAATCGATTGCGTTAAATTTACGTAGTTTGGATGAGGAAATTCCCGGCTTGCAGACGGGTCATTAGTCAGCGCCGGGGTGCCACCGCGAATGGGCAGAAGGTATTGAATGGCTTACACACTGATTCAGAACGCGTTTGTCGTCACCATGGACGAGACACAGGGCGACTTTCGTGGCGACATCTTGGTCGACGGAGCGCGTATTGCCGCGTTGGGACGTGGACTGGCGATTGATGACGCTGTCGTCGTGGACGCGACGGATTTCATCGTCACGCCGGGTTTCATCAACGCGCATCTGCATACCTGGCAAGCTGGCTTGCGCACGATCGCATCGAATTGGACTTTGCCTGAGTACTTCCGTTGGGTACACGCGGGCCTCGCAACCCAGTTCGAACCGGAAGACATCCGAATCGCCACGTTAGCGGGCGCGCTAAACCAGCTTGAGAATGGCACGACCACACTGGTTGACTGGTGCCACAACAATCCGACGCCGCTTCATACCGACGCGGCAATCGCGGCATTGAGGCAGGCCGGGATTCGTGCGACGTTTATGCATGGCACGCCCAAGCCGGACCCAGTGCCGGGTCAGCGGCCATTTTGGGAAATCCCGCATCCGCGCGGCGAAGTCGTGCGGCTCGCGCGTGAACTCGGCTCGAACGACGACTTGCTGAGCCTCGGGCTGGCGATCCTGGGGCCACACTATTCAACACTCGAGGTGGCGCGGGAAGACTTCGCGCTCGCGCGTGAATTCGATCTGATTGCCTCGATGCACCAGGGCGGGGGGCCCGCAAAGAGCCCCGACGGGTGGGCAAGACTGGAGGCCGCGGGGCTACTGGGAAAGTCGATCAACATTGTTCACGGCAACGATCTGCCAGACGAACAGCTTTCCCGCTTTGTCGAGGCCGGTGTGAGCTTTACCGTGACGGGCGAAAGCGAAATGATCTCCGGGCACGGGCATCCGATCGTGGGGCGCCTGCATGAGCTCGGTGTCAGGCCATCGCTGGGAAGCGATATCGAGGCGGCGTTGTCCGGTGACATGTTGACCGCGGCACGCATCACGCTGTCGAATCAGCGTGCTTTGGACAACATCTCAGCGCGCCAGGCAGGCACGCTCGGTGGTAAGAGCCGCGTGCGCACCCGTGATGCGCTCGCGTGGATCACGATTGAAGGCGCGCGCATGCTGGGCAAGGAAGCCTCGATAGGCTCGCTCGCGCCCGGCAAGCAGGCAGACCTCGTCATGATTTCCACCCGTTCTCTGAACATGCAGCCTATCCATGACGCCGTCTCGGCGCTCGTCATGCACGCGAACCAATCAAATATCGACTCTGTGATGGTGGCCGGCAACTGGCGCAAGCGCCATGGCAGGCTCATACACGACGACGTGGGTGCCGTCATGGAGGCGCTACAGCGCTCGAGCAGCCGAATTGTCGGCGCACTCGGCATTCAACCGTCTGATCTTCAGTAGGGAGTTACTCTTGGATACGCATGACAACACCGCGAACGATTCAATCGGTCCGTTTGCGGCAGGCCGCCCGATCCTCATCCGCGACGCGCACATCGTTTCAATGGACGACGCCATCGGCGAGCTGACAGGCGACGTGCTGGTCAAAGACGGCAAGATCGTTGAGGTCGCACCGTCTATCGAGGCGGGGCAAGCGGTGGTGATTGATGGACGGCACAAGGTGCTGATTCCGGGTTTCGTCAACACGCACATTCACCTGTGGCAGACGGTGATGAAAGGCTGTGCCGGTGACTGGACATTTAACGACTACCTACAGCATGCGCTCGGTGCCGCCGGCAAGCAGTTCACCGCGCAGGATGTGTACCTGTCGACCTTCCTCGGTGCGCTCGAGCAGATGGAAGCGGGTGTGACCACAGTGTTCGATTGGGCTCACATTCTTAACACGCCCGACCACACCGACCGCGCAATCGACGGTCTGCAGGACGCTGGCATTCGAGCGGTTTTCGGCCACGGCACACCGGGCGACGACGTGAGCAAGTGGTACTACCAGAGTACGAGCCCGCACCTGGACGATGTGGTGCGAATTCGCAAAAATCGTCTCACTTCAGACGATGACCTAGTGACGCTGGGGTTATCGATTCGCGGCCCCGATTTCGCCACGCCGGAGGTCACGCGCGCCGATATCGAACTGGCGCGCTCACTCGGCATCATGGCGAGCATGCACGTCGCCGTCGGGGTTTATGGAGACTATGTGGCCAATGTGCGCGCGCTCGGCAAAGCCGGCCTGCTCGGACCGGACATCAACCTGACGCACGGCAATCGCCTGGAAGACGACGAGATCGCGATGGCCGTGGACGCTGGTGCCAGCTTTAGCGTCACGCCGGAAGTGGAAATGCAAATGGGGCACGGCTTGCCCATCACCGGCCGTGTACTCGGCGCGGGTGGCAATATCGTGCTGGGCACGGATGTTGTGTCGAGTGTTAGCGCCGACATGTTCTCGCAAATGCGCTTTGCGGTGCAGCTTGAACGGGGACTTGCCAATTCACGTCTGCATCAGGAAGGCCGTATGCCCGAGCGCTTTACGCTCAACGCGCGCGACGTGCTGCGCTCGGCGACGATTCACGGAGCCCGCGCGCTTGGGCTGGCGCACCGTACCGGTTCCATCACACCGGGCAAGGATGCGGATCTCACGTTGCTTGCGTGGGATCAGGCGCACTTTCAGCCTCGTGTGGACCCGGTGCAGGCCGTCGTGTTTCATGGCAGCGTGGCGAACGTCCACACAGTCATGGTGAGGGGACAGGTGCAGAAGTTTAGATACCAGTCTTTCAAGCGGCCGACGCAGACGTTGCGTGAGGCTGAGGCGGCGGGCGCACGAATTCTCGAGGCGCTTGCGCTACCGAAAAGCGCAGTGATCTGAAGGCGAGTCCGGCACGCATGCAGGCCGCGCCCCTAGCCATCGGTGCGTTTTTACGCGCGCGCTGGCGACGGTGCCGCGGTCGATGCACGGATCATCAACTCGGGTCGCAGCACGATGCTGACGTGCCCCTTGCTGCTTCCCTGCAGCGTGTCGACGATCAGGGCAGCAGCCCGGCTGCCCATCTCGTACAACGGTAAATGGATGGTGGTCATCGCTGGCGCGACCGAATCCATCAGCGGCATATCGTTGTGGCCGATCACCGATACATCCTCTGGACAGCGCAATCCCGCAGCACGAAGCGCGTCATAGCAGCCTAACGCAATCAAATCGTTGCCGGCGACAATGGCCGTGATGTTCTTGTGCTTCTCCAGTAGCTTCTCGCAAGCCTGCGCGCCAGCGGCACGCGAATAGGCGGCGCATTCCAGAACGGGGCAGGCGCTCGTCTTCAGGCCGTTCTCCTTGATCGCATCCACGAAGCCCTGCTTGCGTAGGAACCCGGTGGATAGTTCGGTGGGCCCCCCGAGGTGAGCGATGCGGTTGTGGCCGAGATGCGTCAGATGCGTGACCGCAAGCCGCATCGCCAACTGACTATCGCCCACCACGCAGGACACGCGGCCGCTATCGTCGCTGCGGTTGACGACGACGACCGGAAGTCCCTCCTCGAGGCAGTGCAGGAGTACTGGGTCGTTCCGCTCGGCGGTGGCGAGAATCAGCCCATCGACGCGCCTGCCTACCATCTGATCGACCACGAAACGCTTGCGCTCCGTTGTTCCCGCCGCGTTCGCGATTAACGGCAACATGCCTCGTTTAGCCAGTTCGTCTTCGATGCCTCGACAGATTGGCGGAAATATCGGGTTGGTGATATCGGGCAGGATGACCCCGATCGTTCCGGAGCGGCTGGTCCGCAAGGTGGCCGCGATCCGGTTGGGAGAGTAGTTGAGCTTCTGCGCTGCCTTGAGTACACGCTCGACGACTTCGGCGCCAATCAGGTGACGCGTGGACGGGTTCATCACCCGGGACACGGTAGACGCATGAACCCCGGTTAGCTCCGCAAGCTCTCTTATTGTCGAGCGTCTCTTGATCGTCATGAATAGGCGCAGTCGCGCGAGGAGGGGAATGGCGCATTTTACCGCGCTCGTCTTTGCGCCGAGCGCTCGCCCGCTACGAGCGTCTGAAAGGCCTACATGTCGAATATTTCATCTCGCGTTTATTTAACGGCCATCGTAGCGCCACCTGAGTGGCCTACTATCACCTTCGAACGGCATGACGAGAGCGGTGCCTCGTCTATCCATCGTTCTTCGGAGAATCTGATTCATGAACCAAGCCCCCCCCAAACCAAGTACCGATGACGACGATGTTTTGACGTCTCTCGGGCGTGTCACTCGCCGATCGTTCCTGGCTCGCGTGGGCGCGGCAGGTGTCGCGGTCGGTGCCGGGCAACTTCCTTCGGTGGCATTCGCCGAATCGGATACGGCACCGGCAAGCGATGCACCTGCTAACGCAGCGGACGGCACTCGCATGCATGTCCGGCTGAACGTCAACGGCCAGGACCATGAACTCGCGATCGATCCTCGCACGACACTACTCGATTGCGTGCGTGAACATCTGCAGTTGACTGGCACCAAGAAGGGCTGTGACCATGGCCAGTGCGGCGCTTGTACGGTCCATGTGGACGGACGACGTGTGAACTCATGCCTGAGCCTCGCGGTTACCCACGAAGGCGAGGCGATCACGACGATCGAAGGCATCGGCCGGCCCGGTTCTCTGCATCCAATGCAGACGGCGTTCGTCGAACACGACGGCTTTCAGTGCGGGTATTGCACATCGGGCCAGATCATGTCTGCGGTCGCCCTACTCGATGAGCCTTATGGTCACAGCGACGAGGAAGTCAAGGAGGCCATGAGCGGGAATATCTGCCGCTGCGGGGCCTATTCGAATATCGTGTCCGCGATCCAGCAGGTTCGTCGGAAAGCTTGATTGGAGCGGACGTATGGAACTCTTTCAAATCAAGCGTGCGACTGATGTCATGCAAGCCATCGAGAGCGCGCGACGGTATCCCGACAATCAGCCAGAAGGCGCATCGACGCGCTTCCTTGCAGGCGGCACTACGCTGCTCGACCTGATGAAGCTGGACGTCGAGCGACCAACGCAAGTGATCGACATCCATCGCCTTCCGCTGGATCGGGTCGAAGCGATTGACGGCGGTGGCGTTACGATCGGCGCGACGATGCGCAATACCGATCTCGCCAATCACCCGCTGATCAAGGCGCACTATCCGGTCCTGTCGCAGGCGTTGCTGTCCGGGGCATCGGCACAATTGCGTAACATGGCGACGACCGGCGGCAATCTCATGCAGCGTACACGCTGCGTCTACTTCCGCGATACCGCGACGCCATGCAACAAGCGCGAGCCCGGCAGTGGCTGTTCGGCGATCGACGGGTTCAATCGCAACCTAGCCATCTTAGGAACCAGCGATCACTGCATCGCGACAAATCCCTCGGACATGAATGTCGCGATGACCGCTCTCGAGGCGACAGTTCATGTCGAAAGCACACAGGGCAAACGCAGCATCGCGATCGACGATTTCTTCCTGTTGCCCGGTACGACGCCTGAACGCGAAACCGCGCTCAACCCGGGCGAACTGATCACTCATGTGACGCTACCTGCGCCGACGCCTGGGAGTCGCTCTGTCTATCTCAAGCTACGCGACCGTGCGTCGTATGAATTCGCGTTGGCCTCGGCGGCGGTTGTCGCGACCGTGTCGTCGGGCAGGATCGAGCACATCAGGATTGCGCTGGGCGGCGTCGGGGTAAAGCCGTGGCGCTCCAGAGAAGCCGAAGCCTCATTGCTCGGCCGCGCACCCGACGCCACGACCTTCCAGGCGGCAGCTGAAGTGGCGCTTCGCTTGGCGCGTCCACAAAGCCAGAACGGCTTCAAAGTCGAACTGGCCATGCGCTGCCTCCAACACACCCTGAAGCTCGCTACGCAGACTGCCTGATACGCCGGCCTGAAAGCGGAGAGAACATGCAATCGACTTCACAAAAAACACAGCCTTCTATCGGCGGCGACTTTTCACGTATCGACGGACCGTTCAAGGTGAGCGGCACGGCGTCGTACACAGCGGATAGGACCCTGGTCGGGATGCTCTATGCCGTGCCGGTTTGCGCCACGATCGCTAGCGGGCGCCTCTCACGGATCAATACCGATGCCGCCGCGGGGATGCCCGGTGTGCGGGCTGTCTTCACACGCGAGAATATAGGCAAGTTCTATCGCGCCGGGTTCTCATTCGATGCCAGAGCCGACGAAAAGCGTCCGCCGCTCGAAGATGACACGATTGCCTACTACGGCCAGTACGTGGCGCTGGTGGTCGCCGACACTTTCGAGCAAGCGACTGCTGCGTCTCGGGCGGTGAAGGTGGCCTACGAGGCGAAGCAACCCGACGTGCGCGAGCAAATGCTGGCCGAAAACGCACCGTCGGTCGATACGCATCGAGGCGACGCCGATTCCACGTTTGCCTCAGCCCCGGACGCGCTGAAACTGGACGAGACGTACACGACGCCGATCGAGATGCACAACCCGATCGAATTGCATGCGACAGTCGCCGTGTTCGATGGCGCGACCTACACGTTCTACGAGACCTCGCAGGCGATCGTCAACCACCGTGGCGTCATGGCACAGATGCTCGGCGTGCCGGAAGACAATGTCCGCGTCATTATGAAATACCTGGGCTCCGGGTTCGGCGGCAAGCTGTTTCCCTGGACGCACTCGTTGCTCGCCGCCGCCGCTGCACGGAATCTGCGCCGGCCCGTCAAGCTCGTGGTCACCCGCGAGATGATGTTCCATAACGTGGGCCACCGCACCAGCACGCAGCAGCGCATGCGTTTGTCGGCGACCGCCGACGGGCGCCTCACGTCGCTCCAGCACGACTATGTCTACCAAAACGCGCGCGTGGAAACACGCAAGGAGAACTGCGGCGAGGTGACGGGTTATCTGTATAGCTCGCCGAACCTGCGTGTGACCGCGGCCTATGCGCGTCGGGACATCGCGCCCAGCACCTCGATGCGGGGTCCCGGTGCAGTGCCTGGGCTCTTCGCGATCGAGTCGGCGGTCGACGAACTGGCCATCAAGCTCAACATCGATCCGGTCAATATGCGCTTGGCCAACGAGCCGACAATGGACGAGAGCTTAAACGTGCCATTTTCCTCGCGGCACCTCAAGGAGTGCCTGACGCGCGGCGCGGACCAGTTCGGTTGGTCGCGGCGCACGCCGGCAGTGGGCTCGATGCGCCGGGACGGCCTGATCGTCGGCTGGGGCATGGCTGCGGGATCGTGGGCCGCAAGGCGCTTGGCGACAGAGGCGATCGTCGAGCTGCATGCCGACGGGACGGCGCGGGTGTCGAGCGCGACCCAGGACGTAGGAACGGGCACCTACACCGTGCTGGCTCAAATGGTGTCCAACGTGACCGGCGTTGCGCTCGACAAGATTTCCGTGGTGATCGGAGACACCCGGCTGCCGCCGGGACCGATGTCCGGCGGCTCAATGGCGACTGCATCGCTTATTCCGGCTGTGACGCAGGCGGCTCAAGCGGCGGTGCAGCAATTACTGGCCACCGCCGCGCAAGCGGATCATTCACCGTTCGCGGGGCAGGCGGCCGATACGCTCGCCTTCGAGCGCACGATGGTCTACCGCAAAGGGACGTCGCCCGGCGCGGGTGTGCCCTTCGAGCGGATCCTGGCGTCGGTGCAGATCAACTCAGTGGCGGGCAGGGGCCGTTCGGGTGCAAGTGCCGATGATTCGGACGCGTCGAAGGTGTCGATCCACTCGTACTGTGCACAATTTATCGAAGTCACCTGGCAGCCAGAAATCGCGCGCTTGCGTGTCAGCCGAGTCGTGAGCGTGATCGACGGCGGCAAGATCATCAACGTGCGAACGGGCCGAAATCAGATAGAAGGGGCCATAGTGATGGGGGTGGGCATGGCGCTATTTGAAGAGACGCACTACGACGCCCGCTCTGGCGCACCGGTCAATCGCAGCCTCGCCGACTATGTGATGACAACACATGCGGATTCGCCAAAGATCGACGTGACGTTCCTCGACTATCCGGACTTCGCGCTGAACTCGCTCGGTGCGCGCGGGGTCGGTGAGATCGGACTGGCAGGCATTGCACCGGCCATTGCCAATGCGGTGTACCACGCAACGGGCGTACGGGTGCGCAATCTTCCGATCCGGCTTGAAGACCTTCTAACGGCGCGCGTGCGCGCGTGAGTGAGGTTTGTCATTCACGGGCGCTGAACCGCATCCACGTAGGCCGTTGTTGCATTCTTCAGTTGTTGCGCTGCGGCCTGCACGCGGGTGGGCAGCTCGCTCAGAGCGAGCTGGGTCTCATTACCGTCAAGTCGCCTGCGAAGCTCTATCACCAAATCCATAACACTGGCGTCGCCGACGCGTCGGCGATTGCTCTGCCTGGAACCCACCACCGAGCAATCCACAAGGCGGTCAACCTTACGGAAGTACGCCTCAGCGGCCAGGCGATGCCTCGCATAGAGCGCCGCGATATTCGACTTTGAAAGGCAATCTTTGACGACGTCAACATGCAAGCCAAAGTGAATCTGAAGGGCGTCGGAGGCATCGGCCCGATGAAAGCACGCGACCTGATCGAACAGCGTTTCGCCATCCCCGTCGATCAGATCTATCCAGACCTCGCCGTCTTCGAGGGCTCCCGAGGGATAAATCATCCTCTCATCCCCGTTGGCGGCAGCGAGCATCCGGTGTGCGTCGATCTCGTCAATCGGCATTTCGAAGACCTCGACCAGTTCCCCGCTTACCGCAACCTGCATGACCAATAGCGCCATCTCTGCTCCTTGTGATGCAATTGACGGAAATAGCGTTGTGCAGATCAAGTACCTTATTTCGCGATCCACTTGAGCGACATCCGGGCGGAACGCGAACTCAACTCCCTCGAGGCCCTTCATTGCGATGCTTTGCGACCAGTGCCATGACGTGGCCGTGACAGGCGTGTCGACTTGCGAGGTGCAACATGCGCTTGGCTTCTCACGCCACAGTCGGCGGCAACACCAAGATGAGACACCCAAAGGGGGGCGTCCGAAGCACATTCGTTGCAGCGACAGCAGCTGCAATTGCTAGGCATCAGTGCGATTCGATCAACTCTGAAACCGACGATCGATCCACACCGAGTGCTGCCCACCGTGCCGCGCTAAGCGCCTCGGGCAGCGGCGCTGACTAACCGCGACTGTCCACCCAGCCGCGTGCCCAGCTTGTAGCGTGCTCCAAGGCCTGCGTTTCGTTGTCGAAATAGTCGAGCGCATGAAATTCGTAGGAGGCGGACTCGCGACTACGTGAATCATCCGCTACGAGCAGAAGGTTGGCGGCAAACCAGCCGTCGGGGAAACGATGGGCGGACGGGGAGATGGAATAACCGTTGTATTGATGAATATTTTTAGTATTTTGCATAAGCGATAACCGAGCGATGTCCGCGCGACACGTATGTCGGGCGAATTCAAAAAAATGGAAATGGGGCGAGACGGATCGTGTCGAAAGGACAAATGATGCGCACGATGAAACGCGGCGATCAGATCGGGAGCGCGCGGCTCCGCGAGGATGCAAGTCAAGCAATGGGCCGGCAGACCGACCCCTAAAACAATTACAGCGGCGAGATGTTCGAAGCCTGCATACCCTTCGGTCCGCGCTTGGTCTCGTAGCTCACCTTCTGGTTTTCGGTGAGCGTCTTGAAGCCGTCGCCCCGAACTTCCGAGAAGTGCGCAAAAAGGTCTTCGCCACCAGCGTCAGGTGTAATGAAGCCAAAGCCTTTGCTATCGTTAAACCACTTAACAGTACCGGTATCCATGTGAATTCCTTGAAATGAAAATAACAACTCCATTGCGGAGCGACAAAAAGTTCAAGGAAGGTGAGAGGACAGCGAGTACCGCGCAGGCAAATGCGGGAAATGGTGATCAGCAATCGAGCTTCTTGAATATTTCGACACCCACAGTATCCTGTCAAGCTACGACTGTCAATGCATTTCGCGAAACGAGCAGGCCGTTAAGCAGCGCGGCGATGAGTCGATCACTAGGGCAATTTTGTATCGCCCGAGGACGGGCCTCGGGCGCTCCGTCAGTAGACAGGAATCGATAGCCGCGCGCCTGGGAGCGGCGCAGATGTGCAATGCTCTCTTCGTTATGCGAATGGGTTATCGGCCGCGAAGGCGGCATCGGTGCGTCGCCCCTTGGGTCGAAGGCGGCTTTCCCGCCCACAGCGGTGCTGGGTGTTCACCGGCTCCGCTTGCACCGGACTCCCGTGTGCTGCTCACGGGATGACTCTCTCCTCGCCGAGTGTCGGACACACATCGAGCCGGTGATCCAATTGCAGCCACGGTTTCAATCGTCCCGGTCGCCGGCGACCGGGCGATCCACATGACTGACCCGGGACCGCCGTTGTGGCGCAGCGCAATAGCCCAACAATCACTGGATGGGCGGTACAACGCCCAGCTTCTCGGCGAGCATGCGTTCATAGACGCCGAAGTGCAGGTCGACTTCCTCCTGACTGACTGTCGTCACGAGGACGTTCACCTGTTCAGTCGGCAAGCGAAATAACACCGACATCGCCGCTTCCAGTTGCGGCGCACAGACGCTGTCTTCCACCGCGGTTGTGCCGACGGCTATGTCGTAGGTATGGTCCTGCTGGAAGACGATCTCGAGCAGCCGCGCATGCTCACTCATGTTGTTGTCGATTGCGAGCCTCGCGACCTCTGCAACGCTGCGCATTGTTTCAGTCGGAAAACCTCTGGCCGAGCGCAGCCGCACACGGTGCCTTCCCAGCGTGAGCCAGTCAGAATTGAATTCCATGATGTCCTCCGTTTAGTGGTTGCCAAGCCTCGCGATAGTCGGGGCCATCAAGCAGTTTTCAAGACCCAAATTTCCCCTTGAAATTTCCGCCGGGATGCCTATCTTGGATTTCGCTCAGGCAGACGCGCTAGTGGTATCAGGCGCGCTGCGTATTTCGATTTGTTTGCCAGCAGCTTGCCGGCGGATCGGGGCGCGTAAGCCCGTTCGCCTCCATGCTCCGTTCAGGGAGGATACGACCATGAGTGATCTCTATTTCAGAACTAGCCCGCTCAGCGAATTTGATCGTCTACAACGCGAAATGGCGAGCTTTTTCACTGGCTTCCCGTCCAGCATCCGCTCCGGTCGCCCCGGCGCCAGCTTCCCGTACGTCAACATCGGAGCGACCGACGACTCGATCGAGATTGTCGCGTTCGCGCCGGGGCTGAACATCGCTGAACTCGACGTGTCAATCGACAAGGGGTTGCTGACCATTGCCGGCGAGCGCAAGCCAGCGCTGCCGGACGCGAGCGGTGACATCCGCGATGACGTTCGCACCTACGCCCAGGAGCGCTTCAGCGGAACGTTCCGGCGAGTGATTGAACTGCCGCAGAATGCCGATCCCGACAAGGTGCAGGCGCGCTACACCAACGGCTGTCTGTCAATTACCGTCGGCAAGCGCGAAGCGTCAAAGCCGCGGGCCATCGCCGTCCAGTAACGCCATTTTTTTCGAGGAGCAAGCCATGAACGATAGGACTCAGGTTGCTGACCGCGACCGGCAACCGGCAGCACGTGGAGAGGGGGGGCAGCCGACGCGGAGGATGACGCTCACACCGGCAGTTGATGTATTCGAGGGCAGTCAGGGCATCACGCTCTGGGCGGACCTTCCGGGCGTCACGAAAGACAAGCTTGAGGTCAGGGTGCACGACGGCAATCTATATATCGAGGCCGAAGCGGTCGTGCCGATGCCCGCAGGTCTGCGGCTGCAGCACGCCGAGGTTCGTGAACCGCGATTCGCGCGTGCGTTCTCCCTGAGCCCGGACTTCGACGCTTCGAAAATCGACGCGAACCTGCAGGACGGCGTGCTGAAACTGACCATTCCTCGCCGCGACGAAGCAAGGCCGCGACGCATCGAGGTGAAGACAAGCTGAGGCCGGAAGATCAGCAACGTCGACAGGAGTAAAAGCGGTGGCGGCCGCGAGGTCGCCATCACCCGTCATAGAGGTGCGCTTGCAGAACGTCATGGAAAAAGGGTGACGCCTCACGAGGCCCGGCGCAGCCACATAAGCAGAAGCTTTGCTCTGGGAGCACAGATAAATATCCAGTTTTCCTGTTAGACCGTCGAGGTGAACGCGATGAATAACGATCTGAAAAAGTGGAACCCTTTCAAATTTCTTCGCGGGTCAGGGCGCAAGTCCGACACGAACAGCCCGGAGACTCAGCCAGCCAGCGAGCAGGAGCGTGCCGCGTGGTCCGACATTCAGCGGATTTTCTCGCGTGATTCCCTGCGTGCGATGGAGGATTTTTTTCTCGATCCATTTGCAATGCGTGGCACGCTCGAACGATGGTTCGGCGACTTCAGCCCATCGCGTTTTCAGCCGCGCATCGACATGGTGGACGAGGGGAAGATACTGCGCGTGACTGTCGAGCTGCCAGGCATAGAGAGGGAGGATCTGACCATCAGCGTTGAGGACGGAGCGCTCGTGCTGAGGGGTGAGAAAAGGCAGGACGTGCACAGTGCGGAAGATGGTTGCTATCGTCTGGAGCGCGCGCACGGGGCCTTCACCCGCACGATACCAATGCCCGAAAACGCCGATCCTGACCACACTCTTGCAAAGTTTGACAAGGGCGTGCTTACCTTGACCGTACCGAAACAGGAGCCCCTGCGATCCGCCAAGCGCACGATCGATGTGGGCTAGCGTCGGACGGTCTTGTTGCGGTTGCCAAGTGAAACGATGGGTAGGTGGTCGCTGCGAATCAAGTTAACGCACTTGCGGCGATCATTTGCCTCAAGTCGTCGTCAGTCCGGTCGTCAGGATGTCTATTCTGCACCCATAGCACGTGAGCACGCTCCTGCAGAAGCTGCTCCAGCGTGCGATGCTAGTTTTCCTCTGCGTGCCCGACAGGGCAGCCGTCCTGCTGCTATCGACAGTAGAGGCGCCCGCGAAACGCTCCGCTCAAGGCCTGATTTCGTTTCCCAACGGCTCGCTAAGTCATTGCCGTGGGGAGCTATCTGGTCGCCGCGCCCGATGTGGATTCCAGCGCAACGGCTCCTGTGAGGTCGCAGGTTGCCATCCAGCCGTCCAGCCGTCCAGCTGGGTGCGGACTGGGCTTGCTTCTTGCGTACCTGAAGGGACGCGAATGTCGTTGCAGCAGTTCGACTTCGCCGATGCGACAGCGCGCAATGCTGTTTCATGTCCTGCAAAATGATTAACTCAACGGAGCATCGAATGGATACGGGCAAGGCAGAAGGTGCGATACAGGAAGTAGCCGGCAAGGTTCAGGGCGCAACCGGCGCACTGGTCGGCGACTCCGCGGCGCAACTGGCAGGAAAGGCCAGAGAGCTCTCAGGTAAAGCGCAGCAGCTTCGCGCTAACGCAGCGAGCGCAGTGCGTGAGACAACAGCCACGAACCCCTTCACGACGCTTGCAGTGGTTGCGGCTGTGAGCTTTGTGGCGGGTGCTATATGGCGTGCCAGCGGGCTCAGGCGCTACGATAGGTAAGCCCTCGCACGGGCGGCTGTTTCGGATCTCATGAACCATACACGGCAGTGCTCGCGCCTCTTTGGGTAAGGGAACAAGGGCATGTTACAAACCGATCGCGGTCGGGACAATTCAAGCCGGGAATTGGGACCGCGTTCGCCCACCGGCTCGGGCCGTACGGCACTTCGGCCGGCTCATTGACCGTGGCGCTAACGAACGGGAGTCATTCCACATCCCAGGGGAGAGTCTCACCTCTCTCCGAAAGACTTATATCCCCACCCGGCGAAACAATGATAAGCGCCAGTCGGTGTTGCACAGGCTATCTGCACCTTCGACCGGAGGCCCATGGGCGCATTTAAGCGGATGTTGGTTTATTCGACCAGGTCGGGTAGCCGACCGGTGCGGCTTGAGATCTTCATGGGGATGGCATCGTATCCGAAGAGCTGCTATCCGAGAGTGACAATTTCTGGTGGTCCGAGGGGCGGATGCGCCGGGCGCGGAAAGTGCTAAATCCGCGATGGACATATCTCGCACCGTAAACATAATCATCCGCGAAGTGAAAGGGAGAGGACGCCATGACAGAGCGACTAGTCGACGTATTGGACCGCAACGGTGCGGTCATACATACCTATCCAATCTCACTCGCAGCTCCGAGTGAGATTGCGGATGATGCCGCCTACATAACAAAAGCACTTGAGGAGGCGGGTCATCGGAGGCTCGTCGCCGACACGGAACTCGCCGGACTGAGTGCCAGAATACACGTCAGCCGGGGCGGTCAGATGGCGCCCTACGGCGATGATAGGGCGAGCGCTTCGGCGACAAAAGCGAACGTGGAGCAGACGATTCGCGATCGTGCCTTTTTGTTGTGGAAGCAGGACGGTAGCCCCGAAGGCAGCGCAGACAAGTACTGGCATCGCGCCTTGGATGAGCACCTACGCGAACGAGCGTACGCGCTATGGGAGCAGGCGGGTCGCCCGGAAGGACGGGCCGACGAGTACTGGCGCCGGGCTCTCGATTTTGAGGCACAGTGATGGTGATGGGGTGCCAGACGCGAGGCTTTGCCTTCTCGTTCGATGCCCCACCCGCTTCTCGAATTGCGTTGACAGTCCTCGCTTGTCAGGGTCTTGCCACCCCGAAATATTCAAGAAGCCCGAGTGCCGGTCACCATTCCCCCCTTGTCCACGCGGTACTCGCTGTCCTCTCACCTTCCTTGAACTTTTTGACGCTCCGCAGCGGATTTGTTGTTTTTATTTCAAGGAATTTCCATGGATACCGGTACTGTTAAGTGGTTCAACGATAGCAAAGGCTTTGGCTTTCTTACACCTGACGCTGGCGGCGAAGACCTTTTTGCGCACTTCTCGGAAGCTCGGGGTGACGGCTTTTAGACGCTCACCGAAAACCAGAAGGTGAGCTACGAGACCAAGCGCGGACCGAAGGAAATGCAGGCCGCGAACATCTCGCCTCTGTAATTGTCTTAGGGGTCGGTCTGCCGGCCCATTGCTTGACTTGCATCCTCGCGGAGCCACGCGCTCCCCATCTGATCGCCGCGTTTCATCGTGCGCATCATTTGTCCTTTCGACACGATCCGTCTCGCCCCATTTCCATTTTCCCGAATTCGCCTGACATCCACCTCGCGCGGACAGCGCTCGGTCACGTGCGTTGATGTTCGCCACCAAGGTTGGTCACATAACTGAGCGTCGCAAACGCGCTGCCTGGTCTCGTCAACTGCGCGACCTTGCCGCACTTCTGTTCCGCCCGAGGGTGCGCCTCGCTCGCCGCGCCTGCAGAGAGGGCGCGAGAGCCACGCGAATGGTGCCGTGCAGATGTGCAGTTGCTCGCTCAGCTAAGCGAACGCGTCATCGTCCCCTCCTTGTTTGCGAATATCGGTTTGCCTCCCGAATCATCTGCGGATGTGGAGTCATCTCCGTGCACGAAAGCTACGCATCTTTCGTGCGGTCATAGTCTTGGTTTCCATGGTGACAGCATGTGCAGCAGAGCGAGCGACTCGTGTTTGAACGGCGCACCTACTTTGGAACGACGTGCGCGGGTGAGGCACCCCGAGGAGTTCACCACGGATTGCAGTCACAGCGCTGAGCGGGCGGCGCATCTGCCGAACTATGAGCGCGGCGTCGGACCATTTGCTGTTGCTCATTGCCAGTTCTCGGCGTTTCGGCGTTGGCATTTCTAGTCGGGTACCCACACGGAGGTGCGATGAAGTTTCGATGAGATCAGCCTTTGTTTTCGATCTCGATGGCGCACCTATCGATGGCGTCGACGAGCATGTGATCGCATGGAACAAAGCGCTCTTGAACGATCGGTTGAGTCCTCCGCCCTCCGGAAGTCATCGGAAGATCGGCATGAGCAGTGAGTTCTTTGCGAAGCAGTTGCTTCGTGATCTCGGAGGTGCTGTTGGTCCGAAAACACATCGAGCTACTCGTACCATGCGGGCTGAAGCGCGCAAGCAACGACGAGATCTGTGCCCCATTGTGTGAGATTGGCGCGACATAAAACGAGAGTGGCGAATGCGGATGTTGCAGCAGCTGAAACACATTTTCTCAAGACCGATCACTTTATTTTCCGCATACGGTGCCGATAACTAAACGGGGAGTCGTGCCGCGGGGCGCGACGAGAAGCTCCACTGTTTGTCCGCATAACATCCGCGTGGCACAGCACGACTTTTGTATGGGAAATCAACATGGGGATGTTCACGCGTTCGATCGCGGCCAAGCTCACGCTCGGTTTTGGCGCAGCGCTTGCGGTAACCGTCGTATTGCT